>DASSXL010000128.1:0-46352 GCA_035703825.1 Candidatus Angelobacter sp. | reverse complement strand
GTGAGTACTACAGCGACCAGGTCTGAGCCGGTCCGTATTTTGATTGCTGACGATCAGGCGGACGTTCGTGAGGCGCTGCGGCTGTTGCTGAAAGCGGAAGGCTTTGCTACGGAAACGGTCAACAGCCCGGCTTCCGCGCTGGAAGCGGTGCAGAGCAACGAATTCGACATCATGCTGATGGACCTGAACTATCAAAGGGACACCACTTCAGGCCAGGAAGGCATTGATCTGCTTTCGCGAGTGCAGCAGGCGGACAGCAAATTGCCTATCGTAGTGATGACCGCATGGGGCAGCGTGGAGCTGGCCGTGGAAGCTATGCGGCGCGGTGCGCGCGACTTTATCCAGAAGCCGTGGGACAACCATCGGCTGCTCAGCATTATTCGCACGCAAGTGGATTTGTACCGTACCATGCGACGGGCAGAGCGCCTGGAAGCGGAAAACAGTTTGCTGCGCGCGCAAAATCGCCCCGTGTTTATCGCTGAATCCAAGGCCATGGAGCCGCTGCTCACGTTGCTGAGCCGCATTGGGCCAAGCGACGCCAACGTTTTGATCACCGGCGAGCACGGCACAGGCAAAGAAGTTGTGGCGCAGACGCTGCACGCGCTTTCTTCGCGCAGCGGACGGCCCATGATTACCGTGAACACCGGCGGCCTGCCCGAAGGGACTTTTGAAAGCGAACTCTTTGGCCACGTGAAAGGCGCATTTACTGACGCGAGGGCAGACCGGGTCGGACGCTTTGAACTGGCGGACCGCGGCACGCTATTTCTGGACGAGATTGCCAATGTCCCGCTCAAGCAGCAAGCCAAGCTGCTGCGCGTTCTTGAAACCGGCGAGATGGAGCGCGTGGGTTCCTCGAAGACGCACAAAGTGGATGTTCGCGTGATCTCCGCCACCAACGCCGACCTGAAACTGGAAAGCGCGGAAGGCCGCTTTCGCTCTGATTTGTTGTTCCGGCTGAACACGGTCGAGCTGCCTATTCCGCCGCTGCGCGAACGCAAGGAAGACATTCCTCTGCTGGCCGCGCACTTCCTCAAGATGTATGCGCAGCGCTATCGCAAGCCGGTGAAGGGCTTTGATCCGTCGGCATTGCAGAAGATGCTGGACCATCCGTGGCCAGGGAACGTGAGAGAATTGGACCATGCGATCGAGCGTGCCGTTTTGATGAGCACAAGCGAGCAAATTCACGCTGTGGATCTTGGTCTGGACAGCGAAAAGGCCGCTTCCGCAAAGATCGAAGACCTGAGCCTGGAAGAAGTTGAAAACCTCCTGATCAAGAAGGCCCTGGCACGCCATTCAGGTAATATCAGCCATGCCGCGGACGCGCTGGGCTTGAGCCGAAGCGCGCTCTATCGCCGCATGCAAAAGTATGGCGTCTGATCCGCACTCTCAATCCGTACGCACCGCCATCAAGCCGCTGGAACATCGCTTCAAGCTGAATTTCGATACACGCATCCTGCTCATGACGCTTGCCATCAGCCTGCCGGGCGCCATTGTTGCCGAACTCTTTCTCTGGCTAGGCAACCATTCGCTGGAGCTCAAGTGGACAGTCACGCTCTTCATCGTGCTTACCTGGATGATCGGCAGCTCTATGCTTCACGGCCAGGTCATTCGCCCGATGCAGACTCTATCCAACATGGTGGCCGCCATCCGCGAAGAAGATTTTTCTTTCCGGCTGCGCGGCGGCGGCCGTGAAGATTCCCTGGCTGACCTGATCTACGAAATCAACTCGCTAGCCATCCGCCTGCAACAGCAAAAAATCAGCGCGCTTGAGGCCACGGCGCTGCTCAAAAAAGTGATGATGGAAATTGACGTTGCCGTCTTCACCTTTGACCAGCAACAGCGTCTCCGCATCGTCAATCGCGCAGGCGAGCAGCTCATGGGACGAATCGCACCCCGCATGCTCGGCCTCACCGCGGAAGAGCTCGGGCTTCAGGAATTTCTGCAATCGCCCGGCCCGCAGACCGCTCAGATCACCTTTCCCGGCAAGCACGGACGCTGGGCCATCAGCCACACTGAGTTCCGTGAAAACGGCGTGCCCCACCAACTGCTGATCGTCTCTGACCTGAGCCGCGCCCTGCGCGAAGAAGAGCGTCAGGCCTGGCAGCGGCTGATCCGCGTGCTTGGCCATGAGCTGAACAACTCGCTCGCGCCCATCAAGTCGATCGCCGGCACTCTGGGCTCGCTCACCGGACGCGCCCCGCTGCCAGATGACATTGCCCAGGACATGCAACAAGGCCTGCGCGTGATTGAAAACCGCGTGGAATCTCTCAACCGTTTCATGCAGGCCTATACTCGCCTTGCGCGAATGCCGGCGCCCACGCGCGCGCGTATCGAAATCGGCCCGCTGGTGCAGCGCGCAGCGTCGCTTGAGCGGCGTCTTCCCGTAAAAACGCTGGACGGCCCGCTCGTAACCATTGACGCCGATCCTGACCAGATCGAGCAAGTGCTGATCAACCTTATCCGCAACGCCGTCGACGCCTCGCTTGATCCAGCGCTCAAGCATCCGGGCTCGGTTGAGGTAGGCTGGCGCACCAACGCGCGCAGCGTTGAGGTCTTCATCCGCGACCAGGGCCCCGGCCTCCTCAATAGCGACAATCTCTTCGTCCCGTTTTTCACCACCAAGCACGGCGGCAGCGGCATCGGCCTCATCCTGAGCCGCCAGATCGCTGAAGCCCACGGCGGCGTCCTGCAACTTTCCAACCGCTCCGACCGCACCGGCTGTGAAGCGGTCCTCGCCCTGCCGATCACCTATGAAGCTCCCATGGGGTAGACCGAATCCCGCGCTTTCCCGATCTCCCGATCCTCATCCTTCCGTGATCCTTCGTGTCCTCAGTGGTTAAAGGTCTTGGTTTTCCGATCCGCGTTCCTCCGCGTTGATCCGCGGTAAGGTTTCGATCGTGCATTAAGATGAACAAAGCACTAGGATGTTATCGATGGCAATACCATCTTAGAGTTGAGGAGAATTACGATGGAATCGGAACCCAAAGCCGGGCCGCCAAATGATCCAACGCAGTCTTCCGATCCGGCCCAGCACGTTGCCGGCGCTCACCAATTGCTCAAAGCCCTGGGCGACAAGCTCGGTCTTGAGAGACACCCTGAATTGCAGGAAGCCATTACGAAACTGGAACTGGCCTTGGGCCAATTGAGCATCAACACAGGTGGAATGTTCTAGCCACCGGCACGTTTGGCAATCTCAATCCTCCGATCAGTGTCATCCGCGTCAATCAGTGGTGAGATTATCCACCGATCACCGGATCACCCGATCACGCGCGATCACCCGATCCTTCTCCACTCCTTTCTTCTGAGCTTCAAGGGTTTTGATCACCGTCTTCAGCTCAATCACCTCCAGCGGACACTCATCCCAGTTATGCTCCCAGCACACAATCAAGTCGCAGCCATTCGGATCGTGCCCATGCTTCAGGAAATTTCTGCTCTCCTGTTCCAGTTCAACTCTCACGCGTTGCAGCTTGTCCCTTCCTACCATCCGCAGGGCCTCAATGTCCGGAAATTCCGCTTGCACTCGCAATACCAGAAAGCCGAGCCGGTCCGCGATTGCTCCAAACAGAAAGAGCACTCCAAACTCGTTGGTCGGCGCAAATACCAGTGCCCCGCACTGTATCGGCGCACCGTATGTGGGCTGGCCCGGCATGGTTTGCGCGAACGGCCCCGCGAACGTCAGCGTGCTGGCCGGCTGTGGTTCGCGCGTATCATGCACCAGGTCCAGCACGTCTTTCCACTGCTCCGCCAGTTCGCTCCCCTCGGCAAATCTTTTCAGTCCCACCGGCACATAGTTCCAGCTCACAAACCGCGTCCTGAGCGGTCTCACGCTGTACTGGCTCAGCTTCCCGTATTCCTTCATCGTCGGCAGTTTTTTCAGTGATCTTGCTACCCGCGCCCAGTCATGGAACAAATTCTCCATCTCCACTTTCCTGTTGCCGGACGATCTTTCCAGCTTGCATTCACGCAAAGCTTGTTTAAGCGTCCCAAAGTTCCTCCGCAAATCTCCGCGGCTTACTCCGCCGTGGGACATCAACTCCTCGCGCGTCGGTACGCGCCCCAGGTTCGTCGCGCATTTCAAGACGGCTGCAATCACTTCTTCTTTAGTCATGTTTTCTCCATGAAAAAAGCCACCCAGTCCGGGTGGCTAAATGGTTTTGCTTTTGGTGGCGCCGGCACTCCTGCCGGTGATTGAGACAAGGGTTTGCTCTGGCTGAATGCTGTGCTTCGAAATTACTTCTTACCGGATGACTCCAGATCAGTGCCATCCGTGTCTATCAGTGGTGAGGCTTTTGCTTTCTGTGAATTGCACACACTTCTGACGGGAAGAGCGAAGGCAGATTGAAAACAAAGCCGACTACCAAGAGCCAAAAGCTAAGAGCCTAAAGCCGGTCTTGATTGTTTTGGCTGAGTGCTGAATGCTGACGGCTGAGTGCTCGCCAGTTTGGCTAATTGCTAGCTGCTCGCGGCCTTCGGCCGCAAGCACACCTTTCCCTCACACTCTGGCGGCGATGGCAGATGTTCAGCTCTAAAGCTCAGTTTTTCCCAGTGCTTTAGCCCACCAGAGGCTGCGGTTACTGTCGACCCAACGGTGGCCCACAGACTGCAGGGGTGCTGGCCTTTTAGGAACCACCTTTGCCTGAAAGCTAAGTGCCAAAGGCTAAGGCTGATCTTCCCCCGAAGCCGCTCCTCGGTCTTACTTGCGAAGTATAGGCGAAGGGCGAAGATCTGTCAATAAAAATTCGTCGCCGGACTGGCGCAAATGGACATTTTGACAACGCCCCCTGCGAAACTGTTCGTTTTCGCACTCCCCAGCTCTGGCTTTAGATGGGATGAGACGGATGGTCTCAGCGGAACGAGCTAAGATGCTGTCCGCAACGCACTCGACGTGCAAAAGGAGACCAGCCAATGAAGAAGAATAGCAGAGAAGCGGGGTGGAAACAGAACCAGAGCAAACCGTGGGAGCGGACTTAGGGGACCGGTTCAGTCACTATTATGTGTTGGACCACGTTTCTATCGACGAACAGAAGGGCGGACCAAGCATCGCATGGCCCAGCCGCCATTGATTGTCATCATCAACTTATGGCATCATCACCCGCTATGAAAACGAGGCTGCTCGTCCGCCTTACTGATCCGCTACTCAATAGTCTTTCTTTCCCTGTCTACTTCAATCACGCTAGGTGCACGATCGCCGTTACCAGCTTCCATGAGCTTTTAGACAGGCTCATAAGACGCACCAATGCCACGCTTCTCATGCCGCCGGGAGAAGCTATGGGCGAGCACGCAGGACGGGCGCTCCGCGCCCTGTCGCGTTGGGCCATATGGATGCTTGCCATTCTGCCCGTGGGTGGACCTTCGGTCGCCGCTCAGGAGAGAAGCGCGGCTGCGGCAGTTCAGGCTCAGAATCCAAACGGCTCAAAACGCCAATCCTCCGGCGATGACGCAATGAACGGACTGGACGCGGCGTTACGCAATGTCGGCATTGACGGCGAGACCGGCAGGAACGTCAAAACCTTACTGAAGCATTCCTCCAATCCCAAAGGGTATGCGGATGCCTTTATTGCGTCCCTCAATAATTTGGTGAAGGCAACCGACAGCCAAAGCTCGCAGCGGGCGCTGCAGTATGTGGGCGACGTGCTGGGAACCGTCGCCACCTCGGCGGATTACCATATCATCGCCAGCGGCAACGATCCGAATCTCCGAACCGAGTTTGCCAAAGCCGCAACTGCTCTTCTCGCGAAAGCGGGCGCGGACAAAATCTTCAATCAACCGCGCTTTGTGGAGAGGTTTGAACAGGAGCTTACCGCCGAAAAAACTGCGGGCATGGATTTCCGTCACTGGGGATTCGTCTTCGCCAAAAGCATCGAGAATTCCCGCGCCGCGGGCGGCTCCGCGCTGGTTCTCACCTTTGAGACAGGCCCCAATCCCCTCTACTACAGCTACACGGGCGCGAGGAGCGGCGCGGAATGGGTCACGGACAAGATTGACCTCATCGAGGCCAACAGCAATCCGGGCAATGCTCCCGACCATCGCCATCTCACTGTCTTTTTTACCTCGTTCAATTTTGAGATCCGCAAAGCCCGCAACCAGGTTCCCGCAACTCTGAGCAATCCCTTTCCTTCTGCCTACGACTTGCTCGCACAGGACATCGCCGACGAAGCGCTGAAATTCTCGGGGCCGAACCTGGGGAAGCTCACAGACATTGTCGCTGGACTACTCTCTCATGCGACGGTCAAGGAGAACGGCCCCGCGCGGAACATCACGCGGGAAGAGGTGACCGGAAACCTGGAGCAGTTGCGCGGCGGTTCGCCACAAGGCGCGGCGCAGGCAAAGACGACCTTGCGCGCCTGGCTGCTTGAGTCCGTGGATTATCAGTTGCGCCACCCGCAGGCAGCCGCGCGCTGACGCCTTGAAGATGCGGCGCGTTCAGTTGTTTGCACCTTTTCTAAAGGGCCAGCAAGGCCACTCTCGCGGGCAAGGCCGCGAAATCCAACGGTGGCCTGGATTTTCTTCACGCCTATGCGCTCATCCAGCAACGGCATCATCGCTTTTCTTCAATTCGCGGTTTTTCTTTGCAGCATTCCCGCGCGGGCGCAGGGAAGCTGGACAACCTCCCACGCAAAGGGTGCCTACGATTCCGCTGCCGCCGCCTGTGACGCGGAATTGAAAGCGATTTCAAAACCCGGCGGCCCTTCCTATACGCTGTCCCAGATCGCTTCCACACCCGCATCCACCTCCGGCATCGCCGGAGCCGTCTGCGGTTTCACCGTTCATCTTGCTTCGGGATATTCCCAACCCTACCCGATGCCCATCTATAACTGGTGCAGCGGCGCATTCAGCCAATCGGGCTATTGCGTTCCTCGCCGTCCGTCCCGCATCGTGACCGTTACCATCACCGGCACCGTCGCATCGGGCAGGGATGTTGCGGGGATATTCGGAAGGAGTGGCGCCGATCTCGCGGGCAAGCCCTTCACAATCGTCTACACCTTCGACGACAAGAAGGGAGCGCAGCAGTTCCCCGATTGCGGCAAAGCTCCCGTCTGCTATTCCGAGATCAACAGCCTGGGCGCGTCGTCGCCGCTCGACCGATCTTCTCCGGGCACTGCTGTTTTGCGTATCGATGGCCGCGCAGCCCCGACGATTGGTAATGCCACCGACGGCACAGCCGGGACGGAGCTGCGCAAGACCATCTTCGGGTGCTGCAATTATCCGATGACCTACCAGATGGGTCTTGATGTCCATGACAGCCGTGGCAGCGTCGCGCTAGGCGTCGTTAATACAACAAGCGGATCTCCCGCGACGACGGATGCGGACTGGCGCTCCTCATTCTCCGATGCGAAGATCGTGAGGATGGAGCCCCCGCGTGAAGGCCCCGCCAGTAACGTTTTCACTATCGTGAAGGACCGCGCAGTCCAGGTTTCCGGTGTTGTCATTCCCGCGACCATATGCGTGAGTGAACAACCCAGAGGCTGTTCTCCGCCGACCGCTGTGAAATAGGAATCCGTGCGGGCAAGAACGGAGGCACTACGGACAGCTCAACGGCCCAAACGCTGTCGCCCCTTTGGTCAGCACCTTGGTATTCGGATAACTGAATGCGCTGTTGATCGCCGTGGATGTCGTTTTCTGCTCAAACCATTGCAGCAGCGCTTCTGTCTGCGGATGGTACGTCCTGCCGGAGACGTTCACAGGAAACATCGGGTTGGAGAGAACTTCTACCGGGTCGCCGGTTTCAAGATTGTCCTGGCAGGTGCCGGGCTCATTGGGATACTGCCACGCCGGGACCAGGTTGTTGACGAACGGGTCATTGATCGCCTCGGAAATTTCATGGCTGAGCGCGGTCACGTCCTGGAACCCGCTGAAGACGCCGGGTGACACCCAACTGGCAAAGGCAAAGACCCAGCGTGATTCCGTTGGCGAGTTATCGGTAAAAAACGTATGGAAGCCCAGCACGCAGCAGTTGCCCACGCCGCCCGTGTTGTTCAGCGAGAAGAGGAACGTATTGGGAAAGAGCGCGACGTTGAGCGCGCCGGTGGTAAAGCGTCCCGCACTGATTTCATTTACCACGACATTGAAAATCTGCTGGTTGAAAAACTGGTCCAGCAGGAAAACGGTCGTACGGCCGTCAGCGGCCGTGCTGGTGTAGTAGGTCTGCACCTTGGTTTTGAAGCCATTCACACTGGTAGTGGTAAAGCGAGGCACCGTGATGGTGAGATTGTGAACAATGGACGCATGCAGATTGGTGTGCCAGCCCGCTTTCATCTTGTGGAAGAACTCGGCGCGCTGCACCGCATCAGCAAACTGAACGCCTGCGCCTGTTGAATAGTTCGCGGCTTTGAAATTCGGTGAATTGAGCGTTGGCGTCTCAAAAGCTGTAATCGGGACTGTGGTAAACGTTACCAGGTTCGCGTTTTGCAGCCTCAATGACACCGCCACTATGTGAGTGGGAATTGTTGTCGAAGCGCCGTTCCACGGCGCCGTGCCCATCATGGTAAAGTGCCAGGTTATGCCGCGGCTGATGAACGATCCCTGAAAATGCGGGACTGAAATCACGTGGGCCAAGCTGGAAGGAGTTCCGAATGTGCCTGTCGTGATCGATGATGAAGCTGCGGCGGGCATGAAGTCCGGCCGCGAATGGATCGAGAGCGGCTTCAGCCGCTGATACTTGGGCTGCGGCTTGCTGGTGGACGGAAGGTCTTTCACGCTGGCAACGTCGGGCAGTCTTTGGGCAACTCCACAGATTGAAAAGAACAGGACCGCTAGAAACGCTGGGAACAACGCAACTCGCTGGGGCACATGGACTCCTGAACCAAAGCACCGAAGATGAAAAACCAACCCGCCGCGACGCGCGTTGGGCCGGGTCTCATCGAACAGGTCTTAATAAAATAGATGCAGAAACTTAGGCCCGTGAAGAGGCCTTGGCGTGCATAAGGGCGGGCACCCGGAGGTCAGCGGGGCGGGCGGCTTCCCTTAGTCTTTCCCGCGCGAAAGCGATATGATGTTTCTTAATTCAGCATGGAACAAGACCTGACAATTCTCAAAGATGACATGGTTGCCTTCATTGAAGGCCACGGCCTGCGCCGCTTCAATGCCTATGTGAGCGACGAAGTCTCCAACGTGCCGTGGTCGACTGACGAGGACCACCCCGACGCCTGGAAAGATTTTGTCGAGCTGGCCAAGGCGTCCAATGTAAGCTTCGTCACCATGAATCACGTCGCGCTCGATAAGGAAGATGTTGACCTGCTGGTGAACCGTCTCCAGGAAATTGAGTACATGAATGAAGAAGACCTGGAGGAGGCCAACTGGCTGCGCAGCTTCGTCGGCAAGGTCGGCTATGTACAGCTTGGGTTTCCCTGCCAGGGCGTGATGTTTTCGTATGAAGTCTCCACGCAATGGTATGAAACCTACCAGCGCCTGGAATCCGCGGCCGACGACTATGACGGCATCCTGATTGACGATACCGACCAGGACGAAGAGTAACTTTTGAGCGCGAGGCGCGTGCGGCGGATGTGAAGAATTTTGTGGAAGGAAGGTCTGTGAAGAGGTCTGGGGCGGAGCGAAAACAATGATTTCCCGCTGGTCATTCGCCAAGCCAGACCCCGCGCTGGTAGAAACTCTTCGCGCTGAAGCCAGGGTTTCTCCCATTGTCGCTCGACTGTTGGCTTTGCGCGGGGTTACCGCGGACAGCGCGGCAAATTACCTTTCGCCTTCGCTCGACCACCTTCACTCACCCTATCTTATGCTCGGGATGGCGGCCGCCGTCGAGCGGCTGAGCGCGGCCATTACCAACAAGGAAGGCATCCTCATCTATGGCGACTATGACGTTGACGGCACCACCGCTGTCGTTATCCTCAAGACCGCGCTTGAACTCTGCGGCGGCGCTGCTGACTTTCACGTCCCGCATCGCATCAAGGAAGGTTACGGCATAAAGGACGATGTTATCGAGCGCGCGGCCGCCGCCGGAATAAGAGTTGTGATCAGCGTCGATACCGGCATTCGCGCATTTCAGGCCGCTGAAACCGCGCGGCGCGTCGGCATTGATCTGATCGTTACCGACCATCACCTGCCTGAAGCGCATGAAGGCGTGCCCAGCGCCTGGGCAGTGCTGAATCCCAACCAGCAAGGCTGCGACTATCCCTGCAAAGAGCTGTGCGGCGCGGGCGTGGCTTTCAAGATTGCGCAGGCCCTGTTTGCCAAATTCAAAGACCAGACCGACCAGGCCCGGCTGATTCCGTCGTTTCTCAAGATGGTCGCCATCGCCACCATCGCGGACGCCGTGCCGTTGGTCGGCGAAAACCGCACAATCGCCCGTCTGGGTCTGGAAGGCCTCCGGCGTCCGGTGAACGGCGGACTTAAAGCTTTAATGGAAGTTTCCGGCCTAACCGGTGAACGCGCCGTGGCTGCGGGCGATGTTGGGTTCCGCCTTGGACCGCGCATAAACGCCGCGGGGCGAATGGATATAGCTCGCGATGTGATTGAGCTTTTTACCTGCAAAGACCCGGCGCGTTGCCAGGAGATCGCGGAAAAGCTGAACCAGCTCAACCTTGAGCGCCAGGCGGAAGAGCAGCGCATCGTAGCGGAAATTGACGAGCAACTTGCCGCCGAGCCCGACCTGACGGGGAAGTACTGCATGGTTTTTGATGGCGACGGCTGGCACCGCGGCGTTGTCGGCATTGTGGCCTCACGCGTCGTAGAGAAAACGGGCCGCCCCGCTCTGGTGATCGCCAAAGAAGGAGAAGAGGCGCACGGTTCGGGCCGCTCCATCTCTGCCTTCCATCTTCTTGAAGCGCTGGAATCCTGCCACACGCTGTTCACGCGCTTTGGCGGACACGCTCATGCAGTCGGCTTTGCCATGCCCAGCAAGGATGTCTCTGTCTTAAAGCAAAGGTTGAATGATTATGCTAAAGCCCGTCTTACAGCAGATGATCTGCTGCCCCAAGTGTCCATCGATGCCGAGATTCCGCTCAGCTCCGTGACCCCTGACCTGCTGCAAAGCTTAGGCAGGTTGGAGCCGTTTGGCCAGGGCAATCCAGAGCCCGTATTTTCCAGTCACGGAGTGAGCCTGCTGCTGCCGCCAAGAATACTGAAAGACAAGCACATCAAGTTGCGCCTGAACCAGCGCCTGGCAGATGCCAAAGCCAGCTTCAACTATGAAGCTGTCGGCTGGCGGATGGCCGAGCGACTCCAAGCTGAGGCGCTTCAGCCCGGAGACAATCTGGATGTGGCCTTTACCGTCGGCATGAACTCACATCCTGACTTCGGTGGCCTTGAGTTGACCCTGGAAGACTACAGAAAATCTGTTCCCGCCGCGATTTCTGTTTGCGGCTGAGATGCAAATCGCGTTATAGTCCCCGCTATGCAGGAAAATTTTGTCTTTTGCTCCAGGTGCGGAGCGCAGAATTTTGCGTCAGCACAATTTTGCCAGAAATGTGGCGGCGGACTGCCCGTCGGCCTGACGCCGCTGCCGGTTGCAACGCCCATGCCGGCGCCTGCCTATGCTGCCGCGCCTGCTGTAGCCTACGCCGCCGTTCCCACTTCTCGCTATGGCGGTTTCTGGATTCGTCTTCTGGCCCACTTGATTGATCATGTAATCCTGAGCGCAATCGCCGCGCCATTCATTTTCATTCTCATTTTACCGGCCACACTTCGAGTAATACGCGATGCGGAGCGTAACCGGGAACCATCGCCTGAGTTGATTATCGCCATCGTGAGTTCCATCTTCGTTTACGTAATTTTGGCGGTTGTTGGGCAATGGCTATATGAGGCCCTGATGACCAGCTCTTCATGGCAGGGAACGGTGGGCAAAAGGGTCCTGCAACTCAAAGTGACTGATGAGTTCGGCAACCGGATTGGCTTTGGTCGCGCCACTGGAAGGTTCTTTGCCAAGATTCTGTCTAACATGTTTTTCTGTATTGGCTTCATCATGGTCGGCCTGACTGACCGCAAGCGCGGCCTGCATGACATGCTTGCCGGCACCGTGGTGATGCGTTCTTAGCTTTCAGTTCGATTAGGCCCCGGCGGAAGCCTTTCCGCCTTTCCTCATTTACCATTAGGCATGCCCTTTGATCCCAAACGCCTGCGAAAACTTTTTGCGGCAGGTGCCGTGCTGGTGTTTGTGATCGCGCTGGGCTTCTATGTGCGTGGGTTCTTTAAGGACCGTCAGATTCTTCCGCAATCTTCCAGGAACATTCCCTCCAACGTGGAAAAGAGCGCCACCGGCTTCAACCTTTCCAAGTCAGAGGGCGGCAAGAAGCTTTTTACCATTCATGCTGATAGCGTGCAGCAATTCAAAGAAGGCGGGCGCGCCGCTCTGCACGACGTCAGCATCATTGTCTACGGCCGCAACCAGGACCGCTCCGACCAGATTTACGGCGCCGATTTTTCCTATGATCCTGCCGCCAAAATAGTCACGGCGGAAGGCGAGGTGCGCATCGATCTTGAAGCCAATTCCGCTGCCGCGGCTCCTTCCGCCGGCGGAACACCGCCGCCAGAAACGCGAAACCTGATCCACGTGAAGACCAGCGGGCTCACGTTCAATGAAAATACTGGAATCGCGCAGACCAAAGCTGCCATTGAGTTCCGCGTGCCTGAAGGTGTAGGCTCGGCCGTGGGCGCCACGTATGACTCGCATGGCGGCGTGCTTACGTTGAAGTCGGCCGTAAAGATCACCAGCACAGGCCAGCGGAAAGCCACCATCACCGGCCAGAGCGCAGTCATCACCAAGAATCCCAGCAAGGTCAGTTTGCAGGCGGCACGAGTCGAAGAACCGGGCCGCACCATCTCCGCTGACAGAGTGACTGCGTTCCTGCGTGATGACAACACTATCGATCGCATTGCGGCTTCCGGCAACTTGCACGCTGAAAGCGCCGGTCCCAAGGCGTTTGAGGTAAGCGCCCCTGAAGGAGAGCTGCAAATGGCGGACGCCAATCAAGCGCGCAGCGGCCTCCTTTCCGGCGGAGTAACTTTTTCCAGCAAGGGCGACTCTCCTGCCGAAGGAAAAGCCGGCAAAGTCCTTCTCGCCTTCGGCGCCGCCAATCACGTAACCAAAGCGCGCGCGCAGGATTCCGTTCAGCTCAAGCAGGGCACGGCAGGGAAGTCACAGGAACTGCACGCTTCCGCCCTGGACGTCTCTGTGAAAGACGGTCGAAGGTTGGAAAAGGCCGTCACTTCCGATGGGCCCGCCGAAATTGTTCGCGAGCAAGCCCCGGGAAAAACGATTATCAGCGCGGGGCGCTTTGAGACCACCTTCAATGATCAGAACCGCCCGGTGTCGCTCTATGGCACACCCGATGCAAAGATCGTTGATTCAGCTCCCGGCAAGTCGGACCGCATCCTGACCTCGCGCGAGCTCACGGCAAAGTTCAATGAGAAGGGTGAAATTGTTTCCGCCGACCAGAGCGGCGATTTTCACTATCAGGAGGGCACGCAGACAGCGTCTGCCGAGCGCGCCAAATATGCCGCAGCCGAGGAAACCATTCTGCTTTCAGGTTCGCCGCGCGTAATCGATTCTTCCCAAGGCGTGACGCTCACTGCGGATAGCGTTCAGTTGAACCGGAAAACCCGCAACGCCTTTGCCCAGGACAACGTCAAGACCACGTATGCCAAGCTCAATGCCCAGCCAAGCGGCGCCATGCTGGCTTCGGCCGATCCCATCCACGTGACCGGATCAACTGTGACCTTCAACTCCTCTACCGGCGTGGGCAAATATACAAAGGCGCGGCTCTGGCAGGGGCCGAACATCGTAGAAGCTCCAACCATCAGCTTTGATCGGACGCGCCGCAGCCTTCAGGCGCAGGGTGGCCAGGGCGGGCATGTTGCATCAGTTTTTGTGCAAAAGGACAAAAATGGCAAGTTGACGCCCGTAAATGTGACTTCAGACAGGCTCTCATACGTCGATTCGGAGCGGAGAGCGGTCTTCAGCGGCAATGTCATTGTGCGGACACAGGACACCACCATGACGTCTGACGCCATTCAGGTGATCCTGCTGCCAAAGAAGGGACAAGCCGAAGCACAAAGCGCCAGCCAACTGGAACGTATTGAAGCGCAAGGAGATATCAAGATTGAGCAGGCCAGCCGGAAAGCCAGCGGAAGCAAGCTTGTCTATACCGCCGCCGACGAGAAAATGGTGCTCACAGGGACGCCGGAGCATCTTCCTAGCATTTTTGATGCCGAACGGGGGCAAATCTCGGGCAATTCGTTGACTTTTTTTACCCACGATGGTAGGGTGCTCGTAGGTGGTGGAGAAACCTCCCAAACCCAGACTCCAAAATAGGAAATCTGACGCGAGCTACAAGTAATGCAAACCTTGGCCACGGACGAAATCGCGAAATCGTACCGCGGGCGCAGGGTAGTTAACGGCGTCAGTCTACACATTAATCAGGCTGAAGTGGTAGGGCTGCTGGGGCCCAATGGCGCTGGAAAGACCACAACTTTTTATATGACCGTGGGGCTGGTGCCGCCCGATAGCGGCCGCATCCTGGTCGACGGCGAAGACATCTCCGATGTTCCCATGTACCTGCGCGCCCGCAACTACGGCATCAGCTATCTCCCGCAGGAGCCCTCGGTCTTTCGCAAGCTCACTGTGGAAGAGAACATTATGGCCGTCCTGGAAGTGCAGCCCATCTCCTGGCAGGAACGGCGCCGCAAGCGTGACCAGTTGATTGACGAGCTGGGTCTGGGCCATATCCGCAACAATATGGGTTATGCCCTCTCCGGCGGTGAACGGCGCAGGGTGGAAATTGCGCGTGCTCTATGCATCGCACCCAAGTTTATCCTGCTGGACGAGCCTTTTTCCGGCATCGATCCCATCGCGGTGCTGGACCTGCAGAAGATTATTTTTGATTTGAAGGGAAGCGGCATCGGCGTTTTGATCACGGACCACAATGTGCGCGAAACGCTCTCTGTCACTGATCGCGCTTACATCATTAATGAAGGGCGCATTTTCCGCACAGGAACTCCGGAGCAGCTCGGTAACGATCCGGAAGTAAAAAGAGTCTATTTGGGGGAGAGTTTTTCATTTGTTTAGGGCGGGTGAGCGAATGGCGAGTGCCGTTCCGCACGAGCCAAGCGCGAGGGCGAAGCAGCACAGCGTTGCGGAGCCCTTGAAGAAAACGCCAGTTTTTCGTTTGTATAAGAATTAAATTTACTTGAATTACGACCGTACTCTTTTGGGCCACAGGCCCGCATGTAATAGTAGAATTTAAGAAGAATCAAGGATGGTTTTACTCCAGAACAAATTGAACCTGAGGGTCTCACAGAAGCAGATCCTCACTCCCGGCCTGGTCCAGATGGTGAGCGTGCTCGCGCTCAATAAGCTGGAACTCAAGGAGATGATCAATACTGAGATGGTGGAGAACCCTGTTCTGGAGGAACTGGATTCCACCGTTCCCCTGTTGGACGAGGTGGCCGGGCGCGAAGAGGCGCACGAGCGCCAGGACGCGAAAGACATTAAAGAGAAGGACGAAACCGGTCCTGAAGCAGAGAAGAAAGATCCTTTTGATGAGATCGATTTTGGTTCGTTCTTCCGCGACTATCTCGACCCCGGTTACCGCAACTCCGCCGATCTGGAAGAGATCGACCGGCCATCGTTTGAAAATTTCCTTTCCAAGCCCGGAACGCTGACCGATCACCTTATCTGGCAGCTAGGGTCGGTTTCAGTGCGTCCAGCGGTCTATGCGGCCGCGGAACTCGTCATCGGCAACCTGAATGAAGAGGGCTATCTCACTGCCTCCGATGATGAATTAATGGGCGTGGCGCAAGTGCAGGTGTCTGAGGAAGCAAATGCTCAAACCGCGCCGGCGCCTCAGGAAAATGCGGCCGCGACAGAAGGCGCAGTTGAACCTTCGCATCTTGAGCTGGTCGTCTCCCATGAGCCCCTGCCGGAGGCGGTGGCAGCGGAGAAGAACAATGGCTTTGTTCCGGTGCTCCAGTTCACTCGCGACGATCTGCGGGAAGCCATCGCTCTGATTCAGCATTTTGATCCGGTCGGCGTGGCGGCGCGCGATCTGCGCGAGTGCCTGATGGCCCAGCTTGACTATCTGCTCAAGACCCGCGATATGGAAGGTTCTGACGATCCTGAAAACGATCAGGTGGTTGAGGACGCGCTGAAGATTGTGGATAAGCAGCTCCACTTCCTGCAGAACAAGCAGTACAAGGAAATTGCCAAGGCCATCACACGCCCGCTGGAGGCTGTGATTCAGGCGCATGAGTTCATCCGCACGCTCGATCCCAAGCCCGGCCTTCGCTATAACAAAGTTGAACCCAAGCTGATCGAGCCCGATGTTGCTTTTGTAAAGCACGGCGACGAATACCTGGTCCTGATGAACGATGAAGACCTGCCTCAGCTCCGCGTCAGCCCAACCTATCGAAAGATGTTGAACCAGAACGGCGGCGTGGAGAAGGACGTAAAGTCCTACGTAAAAGAGCGCTACAAGTCCGCCGTGCAACTGATCAAGAACATTGAGCAGCGGCGGCAGACGATCCTGAAAGTCTGCTACGCCATCATCGGCCGTCAACGCGATTTTCTTGACCATGGCATTGACCAGCTCAAGCCGATGATGATCAAGGAAGTGGCAGAAGAGATTGGCGTGCATCCTTCCACGGTAAGCCGGGCTGTTGCCAGCAAGTATGTGCACACCTCGCAGGGCGTGTTTGAGCTGCGTTTTTTCTTTTCCGAGAGCGTCCAGGGACCGGAAGGCGCGGGCACGTCATTGCTGATCCTGAAGCGACGCGTGAAAAAGCTGATCGAAGAGGAAGATCCCGCGCATCCTCTGACTGATGACCAGATCACCCGTGTGCTCCAGTCCCAGGGCATTCAAGTCACCCGGCGTACAGTGGCCAAATATCGCGAAGACATGAAGATACCCAGTACGCATCAAAGGAGGACGAAGAGTTAAATTGGGAAGCGTGGCCACATCCGAGCCCGCGCTCTCAGCAGACGTTTTTTGAAAGCCGCCTGAACCCGTGCTGTACCTCCCAGGCACCTGTCAGACGACTCTCAGCTGGACCAATAGAGGAGGGAATCAATGAACGTCGAATATACTGGCCGGCAGTTTGAAGTCACTCCTATCACCCGCAAGCAGGTCGAAGGCGGGCTTGAAAAAATCCAAAAAATTCTAGGCAGCCATTTTGAGACGCACGTGATTTTGTCCACGGAGAAGCGTCGTCATATCGCGGAGATCACTATTACCGTGCGCAATCACGCCCCCATTGTCGGGCTCTCTGAAGCCCCGGATATGAACACCGCGATCGGGGCAGCGCTGGACAAGATCGAACGCCAGGCCGTGAAATATAAGACGAGGTGGAAGAGCAAAAAGCGCCAGGCGCGCAAGAAACTGGCAATGGCCGGCGAATCGCAACGCGAAACCAGTGTCGCCATCGCCGTGAATGGCGATCTGACAACCGCCGTTCCAGTCAAGGTCCACAGCTTCCCCAGCGTGGTCAGGATCACTGAGACGCACGTGGTCAGAAGCTCTGACTCGGTCTCATACAAGCCTCTCACGCTGGAAGAGGCGGTGAAAGAAGCTGAATTTCGCGACCGCGAGGTCTTTGTCTTTCGCGATCCTGAAGGCCGGGTCAAGGTTCTGCATCGCAAGCGTGACGGAAAAATGGAGCTGATTGAAGCGCCGTAAAGTCTGGACTTCGCCTGTAAATCTTCGTCTCCCTAAAAAACAAACCCGCTGGGCGCGCAATCCCAGCGGGTTTTGCAGTCGGGTGCTATGCAGCGGGCCGTTTCTGTTGAGTTTCCTTGCTGATCAACTCGATCATCGCCCGGTTAAACGCCGGGATATCGTCGGGCTTGCGGGCGGTCACCAGGTTGCCGTCCGTGACAGCCTCTTTATCCACCCACTCCGCGCCGGCATTTTGAATGTCAGTCTTGAGCGACGGCCAGGAAGCAATTTTCCGCCCACGAGCCGCGCCGGCTTCAATAACCATCCACGGGCCATGGCAGATCGCCGCCACGGGTTTGCCGGCATCAAAGAACGCTTTCACGAAAGCGACAGCCTTCGGCTCCATGCGCAGCTTGTCTGGGTTGATCACACCGCCCGGAAGCAGTAGCGCGTCGAAATCGTCTGGCCGCGCACTGTTCAGCGTTAAGTCGGCAGGGACTTCTTTGCCCCACTTCGTCATGTCCCAGCCCTTTACGGGGCCGTCCTTGAGCGACACAACCTTCGTTTCAGCGCCGGCTTTGTTCAGCGCTTCGCGCGGCCGCAACAGTTCCACCTGCTCAAAGCCGTCAGTCACCAGGATGGCTACTCTTTTGCCTTTCAGATTTTCATTGGCCATTTTGCAAATCCCTTTCGTTTAGAAATAGTTGTTGTTGATATCAATGTGTATGGAAATAGATCTCAAGACCTGCGCCGGACTTGGCCGGCGCGGTCCGCAATGAGGAATAGAAAATGCGACTACGCCGCGGCTCCGTTTGCCCACGGGTCAAGGACAACCTTGGTGCAGTGGTCCTGTTTGTCGCGGAAGACCTTATACATTTCCGGTGCCTTATCAATCGGCACTCGATGGCTTACGACGAAGCTGGGATCGATCTTGCCGCCCTGAATCAACTCCAGTAGTGGCTTCATGTACCGCATCATGTGGGTCTGCCCGGTCTTCATGGTGAGGCCTTTATTCACATAAGCGCCCATCGGCATCTTGTCGATGAAGCCGCCATACACGCCCGGCACCGAAACGGTCCCGCCCTTGCGGCACGCCATGATCGCCTGGCGCAACACTCCTGGGCGATCAGGTCGCAGCTTGAGCGCCTGCTTGGTCCTGTCGATCGCCCACATCAGCCCGCCGTAATGTGCTTCCATTCCCACGGCATCCATGCAGGCGTCTGGGCCAATGTTCCCGGTCATGTCTTTCAGCAGTTGGACGACGTCGTCAACTTGTTCATAATTGATGATCTCTGCCCCCGCCTCCTGGGCGAGTTGCAGGCGATAGTCAAACCTGTCAATGGCGATGACTCGTTCAGCGCCAAGAAGAAAGGCGCTGCGAATAGCGAATTGTCCTACCGGCCCGCAGCCCCAGATCGCCACCGTATCGCCGGGTTTAATGTTGCAATTTTCCGCGCCCATATAGCCGGTGGGAAAGATGTCAGAGAGAAAGACAACTTGTTCATCGGGAATTCCGGCGGGAATTCTCAGCGGGCCCACATCGGCGAACGGCACGCGGGCATATTGTGCCTGGCCGCCGGCGTAACCGCCCAGCATGTGTGTGTAGCCGAACAATCCTGAAGGCGAATAGCCCATCATCTTTTCGGCAATCCAGTAATTCGGGTTTGAGTTATCGCAGCAGGACCATAGCTCCTGCTGGCAGAAAAAGCATCTTCCACAAGCGATGGTGAATGGCACAACCACGCGGTCGCCCACCTTCAGTTTCTCGCGGTCCACGCCCGGGCCAATTTCCACCACTTCGCCCATAAACTCATGGCCCATGATGTCACCCTGCTCCATGGTGGGCATCAGGCCGTTATATAAGTGCAGATCAGAACCACAAATACACGTGCTGCTAATGCGGACAATAGCATCGCGAGGATTAAGGATCTTTGGATCGGGCACTGTCTCCACTGTCATCTTTTCAGTTCCCATCCAGCATACTGCCTTCATGAGGCCCTCCTTCTGGCTTGTGCGATATCGGTTAAGCTTCCTTCGCCCTTGCTGGGATCGTCAGGATTGACGACCCGCGCAACGGCGGCCACTGCCGAACGCGGTCCGTGGGTCTGGCCTTCCACGGTTGGAATTTCGCCGGCCTCGATCAGCGCTTTCATGCGGCGCAGGTCTTGCCGCATCATGAAGCTGGGATCTTTTCCCAGAATCCGGGCGAGCGCTCCGCCAATGGCGCCGGCTGGCGGCTGATAGACCACCACGACAGTAATAATGGTTCCGCGATTGGCCGGGGCGTTCCTGAATTTCACGATGCCGTCCACATAGATTTCAGAGTCGGGCAGCGAGCGCCAGGCAATCACATCGTCTTTGCGGTCAAAAGCAATCTCCGCGTCCCAGCGCACCCGCTTTCCCAGGGGGCCGATTGCGGTCCACCGGGAACGGCTTTCCCCTGTGAGGGTGACTGACTCAAGATGACGCATGAATAATGGCAGGTTCTCAATGTTGCTCCAGAACTGGTAAGCCTGCTCTGGAGTGCAGTTCAGCAGTATGCTGCTGCGGGCAATCAGCTCTTGCTGGCGAACCCGGGTTTTGGCGCCGGCAAAAGAGAGCAGCCCGCCGGCCGTTGCAATCGCAATGCCGGATTTTGAACGTTTAGACAATCCTATTAGGGCAAGCGCACCCCCGGTGATCAGCGCACCCCAGCGGAATGCAGCAGCTACGCGGTAATGGCGGCCCTCAGCATTCCTTAAGTGAATGCGTGCAGCTTCGCTCATAACAACACGACCTTTCCTGTGGGAATAATCGTTCAGATGCGATGCCGATTTGTTGGGTGCGCTCGGCGCCGGGTTTTTCGCGGAGCTCGCAATAATCGAGTTGCGCGAGAGAGAACAATCGCTAAGCAGAGGAGCATCTGCCGCCTGCGGTTGGCAGATGTGAACAGCTGATCATCGATCAACGCCGAGCAGAAGTTTCGGTCGGAGAGGACATGCTGTGAAAATCGCGGCTCGCCAACGAGGTATAATCGAGTTTCCAGCATGAGCTACCAGGTCCTGGCGCGGAAATATCGGCCACAGCGTTTTTCTGAGGTGATTGGGCAGGAGCACGTCACCCGTACGCTGAAAAATGCGATTGAGCAGCAGCGGATCGCGCATGGCTATATCTTCAGCGGCCACCGTGGCATCGGCAAGACCACGATCGCCCGCATCCTGGCCATGGCGCTGAATTGCCGCGCTCATGACAAACCGACACCAGAGCCCTGCGGCGTGTGCGAGTCTTGCGTGGAAGTGCGTGCAGGCAGCTCGGTGGATGTAATTGAAATTGACGCGGCCACTAACCGCGGCATTGATGAGATTCGCGAGCTGCGCGATGCCGCACGCTATCGCCCGGCGCGCGACCGCTACAAGATTTACATTCTGGACGAAGCCCACCAGATCACCGATGCGGCCTTCAACGCGCTGCTCAAGACTCTGGAAGAGCCGCCGCCGCACATCATTTTCATGATGGCGACCACGCAGGCCGAGGACATTCCGCAGACCATCCGCTCACGCTGCCAGCACTTCAGCTTTCACGCCGTCAAGTTCGATGAGATTGTCCGCCAGTTGGGCGATATTGCGGGCAAAGAAAGCATTTCCACCGATGATGAGGCCCTTGCCGTCCTTGCTGAAGCGGGTGACGGTTCCATGCGCGACGCTCTCTCCATCATGGACCAGGCCATTGCCTGCTGTGGCACAAAGCTCAGTGGCGAACTGGTGCGCGGGCTGGTTGGCAACGTCGGTTCGGAAGTGTTTGAAGACCTGATGGGTACCGTGGCCCGCAGTTCGAGTGAAGAAGCTCTGCGGCTGCTCGACCGCCTGATGATTGAAGGCCACAACCCGGCACACTTTGCCCGGCAGCTTGTGCGTTTTCTGCGGAATGCTGTTGTGGCCAAGGTGGCTGGAGACGATTCTTCTCTGCTGCAGATCTCTTCAGACGAACGCGCCCGCGTCGGCCGGGTCGCCGCCCAATTTTCTGAAGAAGACCTGGCTCGATTTCTTCAGATCATGCTGCGCACGTTTGACGAACTTGGCTATCGCCAGGAGCAGAGATTTCATCTTGAGCTGGGCGTGCTGAAGCTGGTGCACGCGCAACGTATCCTGCCGCTGGAGCAAATCCTGAGCCAGGCCGTGGGCGGTGCAGAGAAAGTTGCTGAAGTTCAAAGAACAACCCCACGGCCGACTCCGGTTGCGGCTTCGCCATCAGCGCCGTCAGCTCTGGGAGGGCCCTCTGCCCGCACGAGCGCCGTTTCACCGTTTGAAGCCGATCGCGCCCGCAAAGGCCGCAGCCTGGATCCCGAGATGTCGGCAGCTTCCGCGACAGTGCAGGCGCAGCCTTCAGCCGCCGCGACAGCCGTCGCCGTGGAAGAGCGGCAGCCTACTGACGATCCCGGAACGCTCCTGGGGCACGTTCTTGCCGAGCTGGAAAAAGCCGGCCACAAGATGCTGGCGTCCACGCTGGAAAGCGGAAGCGTAACACTGCAAGGGAACGAGCTGATAGTGAGCATCGCTCAGTCTGCCGCGGTCATCGATTTGATGATGAGCGCTGAGCCCAGGCGGCTGGCGAATGCCGCAGCCAGCGCGGCGCTGGGACGTCCAGCAAAAGTTAATGTCGTTAGCGGAGTTCCTGCGGCAACCAATGGAGCTGCAAGCGTTGTTCGGCCGCGCAACGGCGCCAGCGCTCGAAGCCGCGCCGCGGAAGACCCCATCGTGCAGCGCATGCGTGAAAAATTCGGCGCGGAGATCCGCACCGTGATCGATCATCGCGAGAAAAACTAGGAGAAGCCATGGGCGGATTTAACTCACGTCAATTTCAGGAAATGCTGGAAAACGCTCAGAAGCAGGCCCAGGACTTGCAGCAGAAAATGAAGCAGACTGTCGTAGAGGCTTCTTCCGGCGGCGGCACCGTCACTATCAAAATGAATGGACAAAAGCAGGTGCTGCAGACCAGGATTGATCCCGAAGCGGTCCAGTCGGGAGACGTGGAGATGCTTCAGGACCTAGTGACGGCGGCGGTCAATGCCGCGGGCCAGAAAGTGGATGAAGCGATGCAATCGACCGTGGGCGGCATGCTGGGCGGAATGGGACTTCCGGGAATCTAGAGGAAACTGTGTCAAAGTTTGCCGAGCCCATGGCTCGACTGATTGATGAGTTAAAGAAGCTTCCCGGCGTGGGCGGTAAGAGCGCCCAGCGTCTGGCTTTCCACATCCTGCGCTCTAGCGCAGAAGATGCTGACGGCCTGGCGGCAGCCATTCGCAATCTTAAAGAAAAACTTCATCTTTGTTCTGTATGTAGCAACATCACTGATGTTGATCCATGCAGTTACTGCACCAGCGCCACTCGCAACCAGAGGTTGGTCTGCGTGGTGGAAGAGCCTACTAACATTGCCTCCATCGAAAAGGCCCGCTTTTATAACGGTGTCTATCACGTCCTTCACGGCGCTATTTCTCCCTTGCATGGCGTTGGCCCGGAACAGCTTCGCATTGCTTCGCTGTTGAAGCGGATTGAGAGCGGCAGCCTGGATGAGGTCATCATCGCCACCAACCCGACCATCGAAGGCGAGGCCACGGCCGTTCATCTTACAGGATTGCTGAAGCGCCCCGGCGTTAAGGTGACACGAATCGCTACGGGAATTCCGGCCGGCAGCGATATCGAATATGCCGACGAGGTGACCATGTTGAAGGCCATGGAAGGCAGAAGAGAGCTGTAGGCACAAGAGCTTTAACCACAAAGGACACTAAGGAACACAAAGGAATCGAACCCGACGAGCCGATTAAGCCCTTTGTGATCCTTCGTGACCTTTGTGGTTAAAGAATTAATTTCTCAGCTTCGCCAGCAAGTCCTGGGGATGGACAGGTTTTGCCAGGATTTCAAACTCATGTCCCTGCGCTCGGGCCTTTTCCAATAGATCGGCGGTAGCGGCCTGGCCGGAGAAGAGAAGAATCTTGCAGCCGGGGAGTGCCTGGCGAATGCGGATAGCCGCCTCAATGCCGTTCATATCGGGCATGATGACATCGCTGATGATCAGGTCAGGTCTGGTCTCTCTGGCGCGGTCCACGGCCGCAGTTCCCGTGTAGACGGCGGATGCGTCAAATCCATTCTGATTCAGGATAATTGCCAGAGTATCGGCAATCACGCGCTCGTCGTCCACCACCAGGACCCGGGGTTTTGAAGGCTGGCCATTGGATGTCAATTTGGAAACTCCTCTAACGGTAAAGATCAGAATCTATTATATCGGCCAGAGTCGATTATAACGTGCCGCAAGCTGCCGCAACGCCAAGTAACAGAGATGCTGAATCGGCCCGAAAAGAGGGCTGGCCGCAGCCAACCTGAACTTTTCTGGCAGCTTCTCACCTTGAGTGGACCCACTTGGAGGCAACTCAATGACACGCAGAGCAGCCACGCTCATTCTGTTCACGCTGGTTGCGATTGCAACGGTGGCAGCCCAAACTACGGCGGGTAGCAGTAACAACCCAGGAAACACGCCAACAACGCAAAATACGACCGTGCCGAATGCCAACAGCGGCGCCGCATCGCCTATGCGCTCCTCGCCCGCCGACGTACCACAGGGCAATACCGGGCAAGCGGCGGCACCTTCGCAAGATTCACCCGGACCGAATACTGCCGTAATTGACGAAGTAGGCGCGGGCACCGAGATGCATGCCGCGCTGGATACACCCCTTTCCAGCAAAACATCCAAGGCTGGTGATCGCTTCACGGCGACCGTTAGCGATCCAGTGCGGGCGAACAATGGCGCTATCGTGATTCCCGCTGGCGCGCGGGTTGAGGGCGAAGTTGCTGAATCGGAAGATGCAAAGACCCTGGCAGCTCTGAAGGACAAACCAAAGTTGAGCCTCCGCTTCAGGGACGTTGTCTTGCCCAGCGGCCAAACGCTACCACTTGCGGCAACTTTGGTTTCCGTGCACGGCACCGACGGCAAAAATTCCAGGAAAGCAATTACAGAAGGCCAGTTTGAATCAGGCAGAAATGGTAAAGATACCAATGCCATTGGAGCGGTCAACACGCCTGCTCGGAGTCTTGGCCAGCACATCAAAGGTTTGGCCATTGGCGCGCTATCCGGCGGTGGTTACGTTGTAGCGACCAACGGAAAAGACGTACATCTCCCGGCGCAGGCAGGAATGCTTATACGGATGGACCAGCCGCTGAGCTGGAACGGCACTTCAATGCCGGCGCAGAGATAGGCCAGAGAGATTATTTCCCGGATAGACAAAACAATACCGTCGCCCATCGCAACGGTATTGTTTCCCTGGAACCAAGCCGGAATCTCGCTGATTTAACGCCTCCGTGCTGCCCTGTGCTCTTTCTCGCGCCGCAGCCGCGCCGCCTCTCTACGCTTTTTGCGCTGGCGGAGGATTTTCCTCTGCCGCGCCACTTCTTCTTCTGAGAACATGGTGCGCCGGCAACCCTTCAGCCCGCAGTAGCAGGGAGCTTTCTCGCCTACATCGCCGTCAAAGAGATTGTAGTCATAGGTGAGTTCTTCTCCCGCCTCAATGTCCCGCAGGGCGATTATCCAAATGCGATTATCGATCTGATCGGTCTCGCAGTTCGGGTCGCAGGTATGGTTCACGAATGCCGCCATGCCAAAACCGTCGATGATCGTATCGCCGTCATCCATGGCAAAAAGGTATGTCACCTCGGTGTCCGCGTACATGCCCTCGCATGCCTTGGCGGTCAGGCGCGGACCGGTGTACTCAAGGACTCGCTCGCCTTTCTTGACCGGGGCCGTGGTGTAAACTCCGGCGCCATGCAGCGAAGATGATTTGACAATCAGAGACATGGAAAATGCAACTGCACTTGAGACTTCACAGCTAAGCGTTTGACTTCGGCTGGCGTTGTACCGCGCGTTGCAGCGTCTTATCCAGCGCTGCTTTGGCGGTCTGATAATCCTGCGGGGTGATCTTTCCCTGCAACCGGTCAGATTCAAGCTGGAAGACTTCTTCCTTCATGGCCTCCATCAGCAGAGCGGATCGGTCTTGCGGGACGGCAGGACCACCGGCCATAGCAGGCGCATTCTGGTTTGAGGTGTAGACAAAAACAGCTCCCGCGGCCAGAAACAGAGAGAGCACTCCCAGGAACAGCCACTGGCCGGAGTGCAATGGATCGGGCCGTTCATTCGGGACTCCAAGGCCGCCGCCCGGGCCTGCAGGCTCTCCGCGCGCGCCGCCATTCGATGCAGTCTGCTCCGGTTCGCGCGGCATCTCTCCGGTGCCGGAAATCTCAAAGGCGACTTTCTGCTGCGCGGTGACATTCTTGGCAACGTAGAAATTAACCGTTTTATATTGCGGGTTCGGTGTGTTCTGGTAAATGGCAGAGTCGCCCGCGGCGAACTTCATGGAATCGGGCGCCACCACCATCAGCGCGTCTGTCTTTAAGTCGGACCGCGGGTTGATGTCCAGTTTGCCCGAATACGGAACTGTATAAAGGATGTGAAATTGGGTTTGTCCCGGACGTATGGGAAAAACGAACGCAAACTTGTTTTTCTCGCCAGTGGGGACCACGGTTGCCTTCAACTGGGCTTTGCCCGATTGCACGCTGGATTCACTGATCTTTGCGCCTTCTGGCAGGTAGAACTCAAACGTATGCTGGCCGGTGAGCGTCCGCGGGGGAACAGACTGATTGCTGAGTGTATAGAATTCCTCGCCGCTGAGTGTCGCGCCGTCCGGGCTGGTCTGTAGCGCCATTGCGTGCTCTGGAATGCTGAGCTCTTTCACACTGGCGGAAGAATCAAACACTCGCACCGCAACCGGCGCGCCGCCCGGCAAGCCTGCCTGGGTATACGTTACTCCCTGGTGCTGAACCCAAACGATATAAGGCTGCTGGGCAGCAGGGACGTTGAAAATGAATTCGCCCTTGGCGTTGGTCTTGGTTTTGGCTACGTCCTCCATGCCATTGCCGATCTTTTTGAGCGTGACCTCGTCCCCAACGGAAGGCTTATTGGTGGTGCTGTTCTGGACGACGCCCTTCAAGGTGTCCGCCGTGGCAGCAAGCGAGCAGACAAAGAGCAATAAAGTAATGGCAAGTGGCTTCAATGGAATGGACTCCTTCAGGCTTTTGCAGACTCCAGCATTTCGATTTCGGCTAGTATGCGAGCTGCTTCCGCTTCCAGACCGGTGCGCATGCCGTCATAGTCGGCCTGGGTGAACTTGCCCGACTTGAATTCAAAACTCAGGTCACGCAAATTTTCATAGACTATTTCTTTGCGCTCGTAAAGGTACGCTACCCGGGTCTTCACCACGCCGGTGTCAGTGTCACGAGTGGGAAGAAAAACATAGATCAGCACTCCCGTGGCAAACACGCAGCACACCATCTTGATAGCGTAGTCAAAAACGGCCGGGCTCATATTTCTGTCTCCCGGCGCGCGCGGTCGCGCAACGCCTCAAGGTCAGGAGCAAGGTTCAGGTCGGCGGCGGCAACCGGCGCCGGACGCATTTTCCAGTTGCGGATCAGCACCACCACCAGCAGCAGTCCCAGCCCCAGGCCGGCGGCGGGCAGGATCCAGGCCAAAAGTTCAAAGCCGTGCGTGCGCGGCTCAACTACGGCCGCGACGCCCCAGGTGCTCCGGAACCAGTCCAGAACTTCTTCATCGTTGCTCATCGTCTGCACGTTCGCACGCAATTCGTGAGTCATGCGATCAGAATTTGGGCAGCCCACATGATCGCACTGCAGGAGCATCTCCGCGCAGCCGCAGGTGCACATGATCTTTCCGCCCAGCTTCTGGTAGCGGGCCTCCTGGTTGTCAGCTCCCATGAGCAGCACAGCCATCAGGGGAAGAATCAGTAATCGCGCGGCTCGCTTCATTTGCCCACTCCCGCGGGCTGCATGCCCTGCTTCTCCATGCTTGCTACGGCGACAGCACCTGGGACCGGCACACTCATGGGAGTTGCGTTCGGGACCAGTGCCATGCCCGTTCCAAAGACGATTACCAGCACTCCGATCCAAATCCAGTTCACGAGAGGATTGATGATCACCTTGATGATCGGATGTCCCGTTTCCTCATTGAACCCTTGATAGGTCACGTAGAGGTCTTCGCGCAGCGTGGAGTGGTTTGCGATAATGTGGACAGGCTGTCCACCGCTTGCCTTAAAACGACGCTCCTCTGGATTCAACTGGGTCAGGAATTTCCCGTCTCTGTAGACATCGAGCAGGGCGGCCCGTGATCTGTAGTTGGCGTTGTCATCGTCGGTGTACGACCGACTCACCAGCGTGTAGCGCCCGAGTTCGAGTTTGTCTCCCGTAGCCATTTCCTGTTCTTTGTCGCGGTTAAAGGCTGCGCCGGCCAGCCCGATCACAACCAGCACCACGCCAAAATGGACTACGTAACCGCCGTAACGGCGCATGTTGCGGCGCGTCAACTGGTACATGCCGAAAAGAAGATTTGTCTGCAGTTTGTTTTTCCAGACAATGCCGCCGCGGATGAACTCAGAAGCAATAGTAGCTATAACCAGGGTACTCAAACAGAACGAGAGCATGGCATATATCTGCCAGATGTCCGTCCAGAAGCGAGCGCCGTTCTTGATCATCATCGCGCTGACCGCGATTTCAACAGCCAATGCGATTGTTGCGGGTATGACGAAGTTGCGCTTGATGCTGCCCACGGATGTGTTGCGCCACGCCAGTAAGGGGCCTACTCCGGTCAGGAAGATCAGGAACAACCCGATCGGGACTATCACGGTGTTGTAGTATGGCTTGCCCACGTTCATCTTCACATCGCGCACAGCTTCTGAAAGCATGGGGAAGAGCGTGCCGCAGAGCACGGCAAAACACGCGCCCAGCAGCATCAGGTTATTGAACAGGAAGCTGGACTCGCGCGAGACCAGAGATTCCAGTTGGTTCTCTGAGCGCAGATGGTCCCGGTTTCGGATGTAAAAAACCAGGCAGACGACGAAGATGATGGCTAAAAATCCTGAGAACCAGGTGCCAATGCTGGATTGCGCAAAGGCATGGACGGAGCTGACCATGCCGGAGCGTGTGAGCATGGTGCCCAGAATCGACAGCATGAAGGTGATAAAGATCAGCCAGACGTTCCACACCTTCATCATGCCGCGCTTTTCCTGCATCATGACTGAATGCAAAAACGCCGTGACGGAAAGCCACGGCAGCAGGGAAGCGTTTTCAACCGGGTCCCATCCCCAGTAACCGCCCCAGCCCAGAACGGCATATGCCCAGTGCGCGCCCAGCGAGATGCCGAAGGTAAGAAAGAGCCAAGCCACCATGGTCCAGCGGCGGGTAATGTGGATCCACTTTTCGCCGGGATAGCGCATGATCAACGCCGCCAGGGCGAAGGCAAAAGGTACGGAGACGCCCACGTATCCCAGATAAAGCATCGGCGGATGAATCACCATTTCCGGATACTGCAAGAGTGGATTCAATCCGCTGCCGTCCGCGGCCACGCGGTCCATCATGCCAAATGGATTGGCGGCAAAATTCGCAAGGGTAAGAAAGAAGACCTGGATCCCGGCCAGCACCATTGAAGCCATGGCCACCAGCCGCTGATCGACTTTGTGGCGCAGCCGAAGCACAAATCCATAGGCTGAAAGCAGGAGAGCCCAGAAGAGGACTGATCCTTCCTGCCCAGACCATAAGACGGCAAACTTATACGGTCCCGGCAACGCACGATTGGAATGATGGAGAATGTAGGCGACGGAAAAATCGTCAGCGAGCGCGGCGTAAACCAGCGCTCCCGCGGACACCAGGACGGCGGCAAATGATGCCATGCCGGCGCGGCGCGCGGTTTCCGCCAGACGATAGCCGACGGCGTCCTGGCGCACCGCGGCAATGACTCCCACGACAAAACAGTAAGCAGCCAGCGCTAAAGCGAATAGTAGACAAAAGCTTCCCAGTAATGGCATCGTAAGCAGCTTATTACTCTTTCACCTTCGCTGCAATCACTCAATTAGGCTGAGGCCCTATAATTTAGCGCGGTTTTAACTAGCGATATTAAGTCTTCCGGGTCACAGGGCTTTACGCGGAAAATGACGTTCAGGCCCGCGTATTCCGCATCGGCATCGGGCAGGCCGCTTATCACCACTACGGGGATGTCCGGGTTGAAAGCTCGTAACTGGCGGACGAACTCCACTCCATCCATGTCAGGCATCAGGTGGTCGGTGATTACCACGCCGATTTTTGCCTTTCCCAGGTCACTGCGCAGCAGAGCCAGGGCGCTCTGGGCCTTGGTGGCCACATGGCTTTCAACCTGGGCCTGGCGCAGGACCAGCTCGCGGACCGTGAGCTGCGCAATATTGTCATCGAGCAGAAGGGCCTGTTTCATGCGGGGCTATGCGCTCTTGTCCCTTCTATATTTGGCCAGGACCTCGGCTTCGGCGCGGGCCCAGTCTTCATCGTGAAAGCCTTCCTGGCGGCCGCGTTGCTCAAAAAGCTCGTAGGCGCGGATGCGGATCTCTTCTTCCATCCTCTCATCCACCTGGATTTTCTGCTCAGCCTGCGTGGCGTCCCGGCCTTGCCTCTCCCTCAGGGTACCGGCAGGGCCAATTGGGGTGACCGTTGAGGCCGGCTGGCCGGGTGTTTGCCTGGAAGACGTAGTTTTGCGCGGTTTGGATGACTTTGTTGCCATGTGAAAGATGCTCCCTCAGCTCCGGAAAAGTTGATAGACGACGAGTAACGAGAGCGGCGTTGATTTGATTATAAAGAATTTGCGGCGGCTTGTGGGAAGACGCCCGGCAAAAAATGAGAATCTCTGAAGTTTCTCTCGGGAAAGCGAGCTGCATTTCTCTCTGAAGAGGTGAGGATTTCTGAAGAGTTTGCAGCGAAGAATTTGAGCTTAACAGAGCTTTTTGGGAAAAGAATTTTGTTCTTGAGGAACTCTTGGGTAAAAGTGCTTCTTCAGCGATTCCCTCGGACCCCTCTGCCCTGGTTGGGCGCTGCTAGCACGACGGCAATCGACGCTTGGATGGAACGGGCGCGGTTGCGCGGAGACCTTAGAGCTTTGTTATACTGCATATACCCCGCAACAAACAGAGTGGCGCTATCGTCTAGGGGTTAGGACGTGAGATTCTCAATCTTAAAACCCGGGTTCGATTCCCGGTAGCGCTACCAACCCTTCCTTTGTTGATCGCCTTCAGACTCTCTTGAGAGCTTGACGTCAAGCCATAGCCCAACATCGATTTCGGCGTGCCCTGCAAGCCCGCCGGCAAGCTGGCGTTCACGACATTTGGAGTTGTTTTCGCTCACCGTTCTTCATCTGATCAACGAACCGCCGCTTCGCCCGATGCAAAAGAAGCCGCAGATGGGCTCTGCTCACGCCCAAGTCCCGGCAGATTTTGGCGGCGCTCTCGTGCTCCAGGAAAACGGCGCGCAGCACCCTTCGATCACGCAGTGATAATCGCGAAATAATCCGCCAAACTGCCTTATTCCGCTCTTGTGTCAGCAACAGCGCATGTTGGTCCTGGCCGTTATCCGTTATTACGTCTATTAAATCATCCAATTCCGTATACCGCTTGCGGTGCCGATATTGTTCCAGGCGGGCGTTGGTGCATACTGCCCTTACAAATCCGCCAAATCGCTCCGGGTGGCGAACGGCTTTTGATGATTCAATCGCCGCCAGCACTCGTACGAATGTCTCTTGCTGCAGATCTTCCACTTCATCGGACGAAGCCCCGGTTTTGCGAAGAAGGGAGCGCAGTCGCGGGCGGAAATAGGAAACAAAATGTTCTTCTGTCGTAGAATTCCTTGCCTTCAGGCTTTCGAGATACCCTGCATGAAAGACATAGGTATTTACATCCTCTTCCTTGGCCATATTCTATCCTCTTGGCGCACACAACAACGGCTGGATCGATGAGTTGCTTGAGAGAATCCTCTAAGATAAGAGAACGCGAGAACCCGGCATTTATTTGAAGCAAGTTTGCTTCCCGGCAAATTGGGCAGGGTTTGCGCCGGCAGCACAAACCCTTATAGGTCTGTTTTCCCTCTGGATTACTGCGTAGTCACAATGAACGGGGGAAGTGCGCAGTTTTCCACAGCCAGCATCGTGAGAGATGCCTCTGTGAATGCAGCATAAGTTAACTGTGGGGCCCGACGTTGTTGCCTGACCTGCTGCTGCAAATGCTTGGTAGAAAAGATCTTCCTTTCCTTGGGTACAGCATTACAGCTGCCATAGGCCTCACATAGCAGCTTACCGTTGAAATACTCTTTGGCATGATTTTCCTTGTCTCCCGAGAACCCATAGGGTAGGCCTATCCCCAAAAAAAGGGTGTTGTCTTTGAGCTTTTCGACTGTTTCAGTCCTGGTGTTATTTTGAGGATTGTCGCAATTCCGAGTTTGGGTGCGCTTCACCGTAACGTTGCCCTGGTCTGGCGAGTCGAACGTCAGAATTGCGCCCTCCGGCTCTAGGGCGGGGTTGCCGGGATCTTTTTCAAAGCTAACCAACGCCCTGCCTGAAGGGGCATCCTGCTCTGGACGAATTGAAACGGGCCAGGAAGCAAGCTTCACTATCACAAAGTATTTCGGAATGTCACCCATCCTGTGCCATCCGGGCATGCGGACCCTAACGTCATTGAAGGCAACGTCTATAGTTGAGTCTTTGGGACTTGCCAATCCCTGAATCTCAATCTCGATCGTTACATTGCAAGACCCATCTCTTGCAGGCACGTCAAGACCGTTTCCGTCATCCAAAATGTGGGCTCCATCCCATGGACTAAGGATTTCTATGCCCGTAGCAGTCCTGACAATGATCGTTCCTCCATGTGCTTTTAGAGTGATAGGGCCAGGCTTGGGAGCAAGAGTTATGGAACTACCATTCCTAGAGTTAGAAATGGGCTGGGCTGAACTGCTGTTTCCAGTTGTGTGTCTGCATCCAGTCAATGTATAGAGTGTCATGGCAAGGGCCATAACACTCAACACAGCTTTCAACATCGGTTGCTTCATTGCTTCTCCTTAGTACTACCCTCAATTAGAAAGAACGCTTCTGAAGCAATTCTTTAAAAAGGCCCGCCCTCCCTACCGTATAATGCGAAGCTGGCCCAAAAGTATGGTTGCCTATTTATTAGAATCATTGTTTTTTTGGCTTCAAAAAGGGCACGTGGCGCAGCTTTCCCCTTTACCAAGTGCCTGAGCAAGCTGGACATAAGATCGATTGTCGCGTTTTCGTTTACATCCCAATGGCTGGCAATGACTTGAGGTGTGCCCCCGGATTGAAAGGTATACACCAAGTTCCGAACGCCGCCTTCCGTATTAACATTCTGCCGGCTGCTGCCTTCTCCTGACGCGCTTGCGCAGGCTGCCAATATCACCAACTGCAGACTGCGGAGCGATTGGGGAGGAAAGTCTCCAGATACGGCTACCGTTTTGTTAGTTAAATACAGCTTGGCGTCATAGGCATGGCCGAAAAATGCAAATAGTTCCCTCGATTCCAGCAAGGCTGGCAGGTCACCCGCCACGGTGTCGGCTCCATCTTTGAATTCCATTGCGGAGTAGCTTTGCTGAAGCAGGCCCTGGTAGCTGAATTTCAGAGGGCCATCCAAGGCATTGATTGCCAACCCCGCTTGTAAAGGTTGGGGTGAAGGCTGGCGTAGATGGCTTTCCCTGATGTAGCCGGGAGAATAGATTACAGGGTATTTCTCAGCGAAGAAGTGGCCATCGTGGTCCATTAAGGCTTCCAGAGGAAGGCCGTTCATGGCTGCATCGAGCTCAATAGTGACGGTTGCGGCGCCGCGCAACCGTTCCATGACAGGCTGCAGAAGCGAGCCAAAGAGGTCTTTGCTTTCCTTTTCCAGCACAGGCAGCCCCGAGTTCGGCTCAATAGGCATGCTGCAATGCCGAATATATCTGAAGATCCGCTGTTGCAGTTCGCCGCGTGTGACCTTAACCGGGGTGCTCTCGATGACACCATCTCGTATTGTAAAAATGTATAAAGAGCTCCGGCTGCTCAAATAAATCAGGCGCGGCCCGGATTGCAGAGGAAGGCTCTGATTGAGAATGGACTTTTCTATGTCCTGCCATTCGATAGTTCGCTTTTCCTGCCGCAGGGGGGACGGCTGCTCGAAAGGACGGCCTTTGGACCATTCAATAAGTTTTGCAGCCTCCATGTTCCTTCTGTGTTCCAGCCATTCCGCGGCGAGTCCGCTATAAGCGGCTGACGCTTCGTTCATCCACCGCAGCCGGTCTTGTTCGGTCTTATATTGCCGCAGGCGATTTTCCGCGATTTCGATGGCTTTCTCGTAGGCCTCTTCAGCCTCGCCTTGTTGCCCCATTGCAGACCGGACTTCAGCGGATCTTATGGAAAAAGTCAGGTCAAAAAATGGGCTATCAATTTGCTTGAGGTCTTCTTGGACTTCCTGGATCGTGGCCAGGGATCCTTCCAGATCTCTATCGTCCATCTGAAGTTCAGCGAGCTTAAGCTTCGGAGGAATAGTGAAGATCGATGCAACGCTCTCATCCACCTGGTGGACAAGTTCGTGCGCCTGCGCTGTCGCCTTGCGGGCCTCATCGTCTTTCCCCAATTCCCGTTCGATCTGAGCAAGAGATTCATAAGCTGTGATCTGGAGAAGGAGATTCCTGTCTTCAGGGTCGATTTCCTCAAGCTGAATCTTCAGCATGCGCTGCTGAAGGGCTTCCGCCGCCCACCAAAGCCCCCTTTTTTCAAAACACTGCTTGATCGGAGAAATAAGCTCGTACTCACGGTGAGGGAAAGCCTGCCCTTGCCAGTACACATCCAGCCCCTGATAGGCTACCTTCCACGTTTCGTCGCAATTGTTTTCCACCAGCATCGCCGCTTCCAGCGCATATGTCCGCAAGCGGAGTATGGGAAAATTAAATTTGATGGCGCCTTGCAGCGCGCGCTCCATTTGCTCCTGTACGGCGCTCATTTTTCCGTTCAGGTACAGGCAAACTGCATGCTCCAGGGCTAATTGTGTCCTCAGCCATCGATAATCGGTGGAGAGCACCTCGGCTTCAAGAAGCTGGGTATCTCTCAGACAAGAATTTGACTGCAACAGCCTCTGATTTGCATAGGCCACCTCGAATTGCGCGCGGAGCCTCCCGGGGTTATTGCCAGCGCTTTTGAACAGCGCGACAGCATGCTCAGCCTGGACTTTGGCCTCACGATACTCACCGTGCACGTTACGAGAAATGGCTTTGCTCAGCGCCAGCAAGGCAGGGCTGTCGCCCGCACGGCGCGCGCGCAGGAAATTCGTCAGCCAGCCATCGCCGTTTTGTGTTTGCAGAAGTTGTGCCAGCTTGTTTGTCGCTGCCGCAGAATCAGTTTGATTATTTGGCGCGGCGGCAACCAGCCAATACCGCAAAGCGATGTCCTGGTACTCTTCCGCGCCGCTATTTTCCGGCCAATGTTTTAAAAAGAATGCGGCTGTTCTGTATTCGGGTGGTTTCGGCGGAGGAACTTTTTTTTTACCGCTTCCAGCTTTTGTTGCGCAACTTCGCGCCAGGCACTTGTGTGATCCAGATTAAGATAGTCGTTCCATTGGGATATTGCATTTTCCAATAGTCCCAGTTTTTCGCTGACGATGGCCTGGTTGAATTGGGCCACTTGCTTGTAGTCTGTGCTGAGGTTTGGGTCTTTCAGGAGCCTAGTGAGTATCTGCAGGCTTTCATTCAGGTCGGCAGGATTAGCCACTCCTCCTTCCTGGCCCTTCTGGTAATACGCCATGGCCAGATCGATCTGCGTGGCCGGATCGTTCAGTCCTTTCTCATGGGCGCCCACCAGCAATACGATTGCGCTATTTTGGTCCTGCTGGCCGCTCTCTATGATTTCCAAGCGCGCTCGGGCTACCGCCCATCTGGGGTCCGTCGATTCCTTATGGTCCATAATAAGCGCCAGCGCATGTGCATAGTTGCCATTTTCCGGCGAATATCTGACTCCAGGCAGTGTTGGAAACTTTCCCTCCGGATATCCTGGGAACCAGGTAACCCGCATTTCAGGAGATGGCTTGTCATTGTAATAAGCCGCAATGTACTTTTGCGCCTGCCTGAGCTCATAGGCATTGATGGCCAGTGGCGCTACGGGCAAAAACAAAACTGTCGTCAGGCCTCCAATAGAGAGCCAGCGCCAGGCAGGCCTCTGCTGGAAAAGCAGGGTGATGAAAATGAGCCCCGGAATACGCTCAAAAAACGCAAGAAAACGGCGGAAAAAAGATGGAGGCGGATCTTCTATCGCGGCGAGGTATTCTTTTAGCTCCTGCGCACAATAGCGGCAAGAGGCCACATGCAGAAAGAGTTCCTGGGCAGTTTCACGAGGGCATATCCCGCAGGCAAAGGCCCTCAAGATTTCGTCGGCTGGGCATTCTGGCGATGGAATACTTCTTTCCACCGATCTATCCATCAGGTCAATCTTTTGCCGCTCCGATTCAAGGACCTTCAGGCAGCAAGGTTTACAACTTTCAATATGGGCCTCAAGCTCATCGCGCCGGGGTATGAAGCCGTAAGCGTTCTTCACATATTGTGCAATCTCAATCTTCGTAAGATGTCTGGTCGTCCGTCGGTTCACTGTAAATACTCCTGGAGTTAAGAACGCTTGCTTCTGCACAAAATTTAAGGCTTTTCTCTTTACGGCGTCTCTTTTTTATCGAGCTATTGATTACCTCCCAGTCTCCGCTTCAGCACTTTAACCATCCGGTACAAGATGTAGGGCACGTCCTTGGCCGGCAAGGAGCAGAGTTTTGCAATCTGCCGGGCGCTAAATCCTTGCCGGTTGAAGTACCAGAATATTGCCAGGTCTCTCTTGAAGGTAGGTTCACTCCCGAACTCTTCAAACAGGACTTTGTCGACTTTGTCCCTTACAACCTTGTTGACGTCAGGAGGAGGCGGGGCCGGCAGGTCGATGGGCTTGTCCTGGTCATCCAGGCTCTGTGCGTTGGAACTAACTTTCCACTCGTTGCTGCGAAAATAATCCTGTGCCACTCTTACCGCCGTCGTTATCACAAACTGGAAAAGTGCGCCATCGGCCGGGAACCGGTTCTTCAAGGCTTTAAAATCATTCTTGATCAGTTTGTGCCATGTGTCCTGCGCAAGTTCTTCCACCAGTTCAGGCCTGGGTTTAGTCCAAGTAGAGAGTTTTTTCCTGACGCTTCGCTTGATCGCGGGTTCGAGCCTCCGCCAAAGTTCGTCCCATGCGACCTCGTGGCTTGTCTCAAGGCAATATTGCAACAACTCAAGAATTTTGATCTTCTTCCAATTCATTGTGGCGGTGAAAGCCGGGGGGATTTTAGCTCTGTTTATTTCATCCTCATCTTTGTCGTGGAAGTTTTCCGGATTTCCAAGTTCGGTTTCCAGCGAAGAAGATTCGACCGAAGAATGGTTCTGTCCGCTTGGAATAGCCGCGTGATTTTCCTGAAAGCTTTTGGATCGCATCATTGGTTGTTGCAAGCACGACTAGGTGTTTCGTTTACACTGCTTAAGCAGCAGGCAGGTAATTGGGCTCCCAATTGTTTTTGGGTGGCCCACGCAGAGCTCCCCCCAATGAAATAGAACGTAGTTTTTCAGGAGATTTATGAAAATATTGGGGAAATATTTTTGCTTCAAGCCGGCACGGGGGCTATTGCATAAATTAAGGAGTGACATCGAACATTAAACTGGTGGATCGAACCCCAAAGGTTGCTCCCCGATTCGATTCAAGGGGTGAACGCAAAACATCTGCAATGCCTCCCGCGCTCCCGGTGCAACACCAGGCATTCAACGTGGTTCAGCGCCCGCCGGGTTGCATCTGTTGATTCCAAAGGGTTATCCGGCGGGGATGACCGGCAGAGCACCAGCCTGTGTTATAAATTCGCGGTCTTTTATTCCACCAAAAATCTGAGAAAGGCCAACCGTGCCGTAGAGCACCGTCGTGGTGCGGCTTTCCCGGAGAAGAGGGACTACGTGAATCAACCAACCATAGCAGCATTATTCCGATACTTGCTGGCTGTTTGGCTAACTCTGGCAGGCTCCTGTTTTGCGCAGCAGGTCCTGACCACGGTTACTGATCCCAATGGCCGGTCGCCGCGCGACGTGGCGGTGAATCCGGTTACCAACCGAATTTATGTGATCAACTCGTCCAGCGACACGGTGACTGTTATCGATGGAGGAACTAACTCGGTCATTGCGTCCGTACCAGTTGGGAGACAACCCAATGCCATCGGTGTAAACCCCCTCACCAATAAGATCTATGTAGCATGTCCCACGGGCGGAGACATCGATGTGATTGATGGCGCCACAAACGCGGTAAAGACTATCTTTCACAGCAATAACGACGTGTATGTTGCGCTGGCCGTTAACAAGACCACCAACCGGATTTACGTGCTGAACGCGGGCAGCGGTAACGCCCTTGCAATCGTCGATGGTTCAACAGACACGGTGATTACTTTTGCCAACGCCTCGCCTACCCCGCTGGCCATGGCGCTGAATGAAACCACCAACAAAATCTATGTAACTAGCAAAACCAGCAACAATGTCACTGTCGTGGATGGAATCAACAATGCTATTACGGCCTTTATTCCTGCCGGGACATTTCCTCTGGCTATGGCGGTCAATCCGCTAACCAACAAAATCTATGTGGCGAACCTTCTTGACAACATGCTTACTGTAATTGATGGCGCGACCAACGCTACCACCACGGCCCCACGGGAATCAATCCGGTTGCGGTGTTCGTCAACCCGGCAATGAACCGCATCTATGTCTCCAACTCTGATAATACTGTCACGGTCGTCGACGGCAGCAACAATACGGCGTCGACGGTCACGGTTGGAAGCGCCCCGCAAAACCTGGCCGCGGCCACCGGTCCTAATCAGGTATATGTTCCGAACTTCAACAGCAACAATGTGACGCTGATTGACGGAACTACCAACGCGACCACCACACTGACCGACGCCAACGCACTTGGTCCGGCATTTGCCGCGGTGAACAACACCACGGGGCGGGCATACGTGAGTAATTTTTTGAGCAGCAACATCACGGTGATCGACGTCGGGCCGGTAACCACCACTCCGCCCCCAACCACGCAAGGACCTCCCGGACCTCCAGGCCCACAAGGACCTCCGGGGCCGCAAGGGCCTCAAGGGCCGATTGGGCCGGCCGGCAGCCAGATCTGGAATACCTACGTGCCCTTCGCCGCTCCAAACACAACACTGGTAGCCGCTGCATTTACCCCTGGAAACGCGATCACTCTGACGCGAATCGAAGCCCAGGCGCTGATTGCGCCTGCCGGATGTAAAACCAATCTGGTGTTGCAGCTAAGCGATGGCACTCCTGCAGGCACCACTTCGCTCCCGTTGGCAGCAGCTCGAAATGACAGTGGTGTTCTGGCCATCCCCTACTCGGCAGGGACACCAGTGCAACTCAATGTGTTACCACCTGCGGGATGCAGCACGCTTCCCGCGTCTATCAATGTTGTTGTGCAATATCAGGGACGATAGAACGTAATCAACGAACACAAAGGGCCGGAGAAAAATCAACGACTTTCCGGCCCTCGTCTTTTGGAAAAACCATCGAGGGGAAATAACCGGCGGACGATTGCTGTCTCTCTCGGAATAGGCATTCGTGAATGAGAAACGGTCTCAAAGAAGCAACGCTGTTGTTCAAACCGTGCATCTACTTTTTCGATGAAATGGCGACCCGGCCTGGCAGTGATTACCCGCGCTGAACATTGGGAACAAGCTGCGCAACATCTATGGGGGTTGAATCAAGCAGAACTGGCGGCCTACCTGCTCCCTTATCCACCAGAAAATCTACTTCCGGCAGATGACGCCAGGAAGTTGCGGACCTACCGCCCCGAGCAAATCGCGGCTGCTTGCGCGGCGACTCCGGGAACGTAGCCGCGGTCAGCGCTATGCCACAACGTTCGTCGAACAGCAATGTGACAGTTTTGTTTCCAGCGGCAGCCAAAAGCTCTGCTCTTCGCGGCTGCGCTTGGTCGCCACCAGAAGCATCAAAGTGCCTTCAGCTTCGGGGATGTCATCAATGCGGTAGACGATGGGAAAGGCGAACTGGTTGATCAGGCCGCCGGGGCCGTAATGGACGACCGTGACGGTGTCTTCGCCGGCGAGCAGTCTATATGCGGTGTCTGACTTGGCTGACGACTGCAGGACCTCTTGCAGTGTGCTCATGCTTACCATGTAACAGAGTTCCATATGGCGGAAATCCTTCCTGGCCGGCCTGTATGCCTGCCCCCGAAAGCCCATTTGTAACTTGCTGCCTTACTAGTGCTCCGTGTGCTTCATCCGTTTCGGAGCAACTTCCATTACCCATCGTTTTAGAAGGTCGAGATTACGCTTTCATTGGACTTGTATTAAAACGCTTAATCTTTCGAGGGTGAAATGGCAGGCAAATTGTGCTTTTGAATCAATGAATTAGGCTCGGAATTCTGCGAAAAGTCTTCAGGTGGAGAGCCCCGCTTTGAGCGCTATTTCTTGATCTTTATTAGGCGCTGCCGATGGGTGTTGCACCGATAAGAGTGCTGTGCTGATAAGGTCCCGCGCTTCACAAATGTTTGAGCGCGATGCGCGCCAGGGCCCTGGATTTTTCAATCCGCGCGGACTCTTCACGGATTCCTCCCACACTGATGCGCAGGAAGGTGTTGCCCTTCAAAACATAGAGCGCGCCTGCAATCGGCCCGCCTACCCAGTAGGCTTCTTCTCCCAGTCCGGCGATGGCGCGTGGCCGTGTGCTCTCGTCTTCTTCTTGTTCATTGCGCTCGGCCACGGACCGCTGTCCAGCCCTGACAGAATTGTCTTGTTTCCCGGTGGCCTCGGCCGCGTGGAACTGTTTCCGCCAGAACGCGCGCGGTGACACGGCTGAAGGCTCTGCTATGGCCAGGCTGACTGACCTGGCTGGCGTGATTGTGCGAAAGATGCATTGCGACATGACCAGCCCGGAGCCCGGCTGCTCGTTCGGTTTTGCCTCCTGCACCGCCTCGCCTTGCACCGCCGCGATCTCCGTGCTGTTGAGTAGCGAGCACGGATCAATTCTGGATTGCTTCGGCTGTGCCGAGCGACGCCTTGGCCCTTCCGCTCGACTGAAAGTGGAAGCCAGCAGCAGGCAGATTAATGCGCCAGCCAATTTGTTTTTCATGTCAGATTGTCCGCCTGAAAGATTTTGCCATCCTTGATAATCCAGCCCGCGCGAAGTCAGAGCAACTTCCCGCGGGCCGCGTTGCCGTTCGTTAGCGCCGTCGGTTGTCGTCGCAGTCAGGACCGCCGTGGACACCGCTGGCGGGATCACCGAAGCAGAGTTTACCGCCGCCTTCGTTATCGCCACTGTGGGTGCCGAACTGGGTGCCGTCGAAAGCGGCAAACAATCCGCGACCGCCGGTTTGGCGGGCTATTGTTGCCAGGGCGTCCTGCGCGGTTGCCGGGCCGGCTGTTGCATTCTGAGTTGGATCGGTCACACATGTGCCGGTGCAGCCATCGGCATAACCGACGAGCACGCGCCCGAATTTGTCGACCGTAATGTCATTAAAGTCGAGCAGGTTGCGGCACGGATTGCTGCCGCCGCCATTCCAGATGCAGCCACGCTGCACCGGGTCGGACGGAGTTGCGTCCACAGTGGTCCAGGTGCGGCCGCCGTTATAGGTAAACGCCACGTAAAGATGCCAGACGCCGAGGAAGTCCGCGGATTGCGTGTCGCCCAGCGTAGGTGTGCCAAGGAAAGCGAACGCAGCGCGATTATCGTCTCCGGCTGCCACCTCCGCAAACTCGGCGTTTTGAATGCCGAAAGGAGTTCCAGCATCCTGCGATTTCGACCAGTGCAGGCCGCGATCGTGCGATACGGCGATCTTGGCATGTCCGTCAGAGTTCACGTAGCCGAAATAAATTGTGTTGTTGCTGCCGGCGGAGATCGATGGATCGCTGCCGGGGCTGATGGTGGTGCCATCTGGTACCGTGCGCACCACCCAGGTCAATCCGTTGTCAGTGGAAACGGCAACGCCGGGACGTCTGGCGCCGGTTGCATCCTGGCAATTCTCATTGGGAACGTAGGCCGTGCCATCGGGCGAAACGCGAACATGTCCGTGCAGTCCGCCGCAGGTGCCCGGCGCAACGGGAAGATCAACGCCGTTGACGGTGGCGAAGGTATAAATCGGAACCCCCGGCCCAAAAGTCACGCCGCCATCGTCGCTGCGCGAGCAGAACGCGGTAGCGATATCCTGCGAACAGTAGTAAATCGCGTGCGGATACGTGTGCACGGCTGGCGCGGGAGAAGCATAGGGGCCACCACCAACAGTCTGGTGATCGACTCCGGCTGGCTGGCCGGATCCCTGTGTTGGAAGCCAGTCATCGCCGTCATCGTCAGTGAATGAAAGCTCGCTGGTTACGCCATTGAGCTGTGAAGAGAATGTGCGGTTTGTTCCGCCCAGGCGGCCATCGTCGGTAAAGAGAATGGGATCAAGGCTGACCCGCGCGAAAGGCGAACGCTTATCTTCCCAGGTGGAAGTTGCGGGCGTTACCGCATCGTTGAACGTGACGCGCAGCGTGTGGTTGCCGGCTCCAATAAAAGCCTTGCCGGTCTTCCAGTCAACGCCGATGGAAGGCTCGCCTGCGCCGTGCTGATTTGCATCACTGGAGCCGAGTGAAGGCGCGATATTCTCCGGGGCAGCGTAGTTGACGAAAGCGGGCGCACCGGGAGCGGGTGGAGGCGGTGGCGGACTGGTGGGGCGGGGAGCCACCGTCATGCTAACCACTGCATGGGCGGATACCGGCAGCGGAGCGGTGGAAGCAACGGAACGAATGTGCCACACGCCGTCTACTGGATCGGTGAGCGTCAGGTCTTCTTCACCCGCGCCGGTGGAGGTCGTGTCCGGCGATCCGGGACCGTGGTCTGCGGCGTTGGGGCTTATGGCAAAAACATCCAGGTCAGTAGGCGCTGTGCTGCTCCATGTGTACTTAATCGTCACTTGAACGGTGTTGGTCTGGTAAAAGGTGGCGGCGGGGGCGGGAAGCGTGATGGTGAGGTCGTGATTGTCACACAAGCCGGGAGGGCAAGTGTCCTGGATGCCCACGTTGGTGACGGTCCCAGCAACGACCGGGCCGAAATCCCATGAAACGGATCCTGAGGTGCTGCTGATGGAGCTGCCGGAGCTTTGCGCGAAGGCCGTTTGTGTTGGGCTGAAAAGCGATGCGAGCATCAGGAAACCGAGGAACACGACAAGAGCGAAGGCGCCGATTAAGCAGGTTCTTCTCGTTTCAGGGCTGGGTCTCTTTCTGGGTACGGAGGGAGGAGTTGACATTGTATCTCCTGGGTTTGCGAAATATTTGGAGCTATGGGGAACAGATCCAACAACCTAGGACGAAATGACAGGCAGTAGTGGCACTACCGCTAAAGCTAAGAAGCTTGGCCATGAGGATTGGTTGCTAGAGATAAATTTCAATGTTATCAATTATTTACAAGAAATTATCTTGAATTCTACGGACGGATGGTGGTACTACTTGTTGGAACAGCGCTAAGAAGGAATCAGCAAATGGCCTCCGCACCAAATCCAGCCAGTCCCAAGGGGCCGCCCGCCGAGCGGATTCTTTATGCCGCCAAAGCGCTCTTTGCCGTGTCTGGATATGAAAACACCAGCACTATCTCCATCGCGCGGCTGGCGCAAACCAGCGAATCCCAGATCATCAAGCACTTTGGACATAAGGAAGGATTGCTGGAGGCGATTTTTGAAGATGGGTGGCGGCGCATCGGCGAGGCCTTTGGCGCGCTGGAATATATTCCCGCGCCCAGCGCCAAATTGCAGGCGCTGGTGGGATTGATCCTGGCCAAGCTGGAAGAAGACGACCAGCTTAAGCAACTATTTCTGCTGGAGGGCCGCAGAATTCGCAAGGAAGGGCACATGGTTTTGATGACGGAGGGCTTTCTGCGTCTGGTGAAAACGGCTGACCGCCTGCTTAAGGAAATGCGCGATCTGGGGCAGTTGCGTTCTGACCTGCACATCGAAGGCATCCGCTCAGCACTGATTGGGATGATGGAAGGGTTGCTGCGCGACCGAATGCTGGCGAGCAGAATTGCTTATTCCGCCTCGTATAACGCCGAAGACATCCGCAAGCTGTTTCTGCACGTTTTGAATTCGTTTTCCGCCACGCCTGAGATTTGAGCCGGTCAGGTTACAGACGCCCGATCTTCCGCTTGCCGTCAACGCGTGAAATGATCATCCGCAACCGCGTTGGGTTGAAGCCTGCCAGGAAATCAGAATTAGATTGGCTTTATCTTTTAGATTGAGGGAACGCGCTCTCCTGCTTGCTGTTCGTTTTCGAACGGCGCTAATTCATTTCCGCACACAAGAGTGGGATGAGATGCCAGTGGACGTAATGACTCCCTTGGCGTGGGACGAGCGAACGCTAACGCGTATCCTCACTTGCCGTCTAAAAAACATACTAAGCAAAGTTGGTTGAAACTTTTTGGTGATTGGCATCGTCTTTGCAAGTAGGAAGTTGCGCGGAAAAAAGTAGAAGGCACGAATTGATATTCACGGGGTCCAGGGATTGTTCACGCCCACGGTTTTGGCGGCCCCAGGCGAGAACAGTCCCCGGAAAACGGTCGCATACGCGCGCCTTTTTCTTAACCCACATGAGGAATTGTAAGTCAGCGGCGAAAAATTGCAAGGTCGCCGTGCTCATAAATCCTGGCAGGCCGCCCCTAACCGGTTCCCGACGCAATTCGGGAAAGAATCAAAAGGAGCGGTAATGAAGTCCTCGTTATTTTCCAAGATCATGTTTGTAGCGCTTGCTGTGGCCCTCACAACAAGCGTTTTCGCGGCCAGCGGCGATTCTCATAAGAGCAACTTCGAGATTTCAGCGGCGACACAGGTCAACGGCACGGAGATACCAGCGGGCGATTACACGGCCAAGTGGGAAGGCTCGGGACCAACGGTGCAGGTGAGCATCATGCAGGGCAAGAAAGTTGTGGCCACGGTGCCGGCGGAAGTGGTGGCCCTGGACCAGCCAGCATCCAATACGCAGGCTGAGATTAAGAGCAACTCAAATGGTGATCGCGAACTCACGTCCCTGCAATTTGCGGGAAAGAAATTCAGTCTTGAACTGGGAACCGAATCAGCCAAAGTTCAATCCAAGGGCGCGCCGAGGAACTGAGGGATGATCAGAAGCGTGACTGCACTCTCCGAGGGAGCAGGCAACTGCTCCCTTGCTTTATTGTTCCAAGCTTAATGACTGAATCAATCACCGGGCAGAACCTGAAGTAACAGGGAGCACGCGCTCTTAATCGAACGTTGCGGCGCCTGACGAGAAGGTGCTCGTACTCCAGTACCCGAGGGCGGCAACACGGGTCATGTATACTTTTTATCTGGCCGGAACTTTAGCGGAGGAGCTTGACTTATGCAATTTGATCTGCGGCAGTCGCTACGAGTGGCGGTTGCTACCCTATTGGTTGCACTCTTCATAGTTCCCACGGATGCGCTTGCACAAAGCCACGTGGTCAGCCCGGCGGACCTGCAAAAAGAAGCTGTTGCAGCGTCGCAGGTAAGGCAGCACAACCTTGATTCCGTGCAGCATCTGTTGTCGACGCCGGCGGCCGAGAAGGCGCTGAAGTCGGCAAAGATGGACACGCAGCAGGTAAAAACCGCGGTTTCAACACTCAACGATCAGGAACTGGCCCAGCTTGCATCAAGGGCTGACAAGGCGCAGGCTGATTTTGCCGCCGGCACTCTCAGCGAACGCGATCTGATCCTGATTATCCTGGGCATCGCGGTGCTGGTGCTGATTATCGTGGCCGTCCGCTAGAACGGTTTTCATGGTACGAGATATGCCGCAGAGACTCTTATACATTTTGTGTCTCTGCGGCTTTGTCTTTGCCGCTACGCCCGGCGTCTGGCTTGACGTCCCGTTCATCCGGCAGGAAAAGGATGGGTGCGGCGCGGCCAGCATCGCCATGGTGATGCAGTACTGGCGCGCACAACAAAGCAAGCCGATCGATTCCAGCGCTGACGCCACTGAGATCCAGCGCGCGCTTTACTCCAGCAAAGACCACGGCATCCATGCTTCTGAACTGGAGCATTACTTCCAGCAAAACGGCTTTCAGACGTTTGCCTTCGCAGGAAAGCGCGACGACCTGAAACAGCACCTGGAAAAAGGCCGGCCGTTGATTGTCGCGTTGAAGCCTTCCGCCCTGGAAACGTCTTTGCACTATGTGGTGGTCGTCGGCGTCGATTTGGCGCAGGACGTGGTCTATATAAATGACGCGGCGCAGCGCAAGCTGCTCAAGCAGGACTGGCCTGGTTTTGAAAAGCAATGGAGCGCGGTGGGACATTGGACGTTGCTGGCGCTGCCCAAGTGAGCCGCAGCCAAAAACTTCTGCGCACTTTCGTGCTTCTGCTCGCAGTATTCTGCTATTTGCCAGGTTACTCACAGGTCGACCTTACACAAGAAGCCAAACAGCTTTTCGAGCAGGAGCGCTGGCCCGACCTGGTCCAGCTCTTGGGACATGCTCCGCGCGCCTCCGCCGACCTTGATTATTACTATGGCGTGGCGTTGGCGCACCAGCAGCGCTGGGAAGAGGCGAGACAATCGCTTGACGCGGGCCGCGAGCTTGCGCCACGAGACAAGCGCTTTCCTATCGAACTTGCCGGTGTGGCATTCAAACAGAAGAAGTATGACACGGCCAGGCGCGAGCTGCGCCGGGCGCTGCGGCTTGATCCGCGTGACGAATACGCCAATGAATTTCTGGCCACCATCTATTTTCTTGACGGCAACCTGGAAGCCGCGCTGAAGGACTGGAATCGAACTGGAAAGCCTGAGATCGTTGACGTGCGCAACGAACCGGCATT
>DASSXL010000051.1:0-103894 GCA_035703825.1 Candidatus Angelobacter sp. | reverse complement strand
GCGTGCATTCAAATCTGCCCGTCCCGACCATTAAAATCGGCCCATGAATTCAAAGCGTTGCAAGCATACCCATCTCACACTTTTTGAACTGATCCGTGCGATGGCGGGTGTAATGGCATGATTTCGCCACCTATCTTCCCGCTTGCGTTTGGGCATTGAAGTAATCGAGTTTCCTAGTGAACCGGCAGATCGTCTCAAACGACGCAGGGAATGGCTCCGTTCGCCAAGCCTGATTGAGATTCACCTCCGTTCGCTCGATCCAGTTTCCCTTTTCATCATAGCGATACGAATTTGTCGCCCTGCTCAGAAGAGTGCCGTCTGATGCCCTTGTATTCATCTCGATTAAGTTTCCATGCAGGTCGTACTCTAGAGTGGTTACGTGGTCGGCTCCTCTCGAAGACAGTAAACCAGGAGGCGAAACCATGCTTGTGTGGACATCATGTCCATATGAATCGTACCTTGTGATGGTTAAATCGCCTGCGCCAAAATAGGTGCGCCTCTCCCTGAGTACTCCTCTCTCATCAAAGAGCCTCTTCTCTTTGAGAGAGCCATTTGGCCAATACTGCACTTGCTCTTGAAGCCTGCCCTCGTCGTCACGAATAAATACTGAGCGATATGTCGACTGCGGCTCGTCCGGCGGGAATAGGAGCTGTTCCGTCACGTTTCCCTTATGTGAATATTGATACCTCCAAATTTGTTCTCGTTCAGGAGTGCCATTTTCCCTGAACCCCGTCGATCGAACGAGATTTTCGTGCTCGTCGAACTCTGACCGTGCCCATAGAAGGCCCGTGGGAGACCAGCCCTCCCTAGATATCTTCTTTCCGTCTGCGCTGTACACATAGCGCCACGTATTTTCGACGCGGTTGCTTTCGTCATAATCCACGATCTCGACCAGCCGGCCGAAATCGTTGTACGTGTATAACCGTCTGTACGGATCCTGATCGATCAAGGGGCGATCCACGTCGATGTCTTCGATGACTCTGCCTTGCTCATCGAACCGTTCGAGTGACAATAGCGAGGGAGCAGATACTGTAGTCGTAGGATCTCCAAAATCTTGCAGAAGCTCACGATTTCCGCCGGCAAGCAGTCGGTATGATTTCGTGGATATATGGGCGCGATAGGTCTCAACCGAACGAACATCGCTTTTCAGGTTCAGTTCTGCCGCTGTTCGCATGTTAGAAGTCTAGTTCAGGATAGGATTACTGGCGGAAAATCGCCATTTTTCACCAGTTACGGGCGAATCGCGTACGGGCGAATCGCGGACGCAACTACTGGGTATGAGGTGGTCTTTGCAGTAAAGTTCGAAAATCGTCTGCTAGGGCCGACCATTCAAACGCAGCAATTAGCTCTTGTATGTAAGAAGCTGGCATTTGGCCAGACACGCGTGGACTCGCCGTCGAGCCATTTCACTTTCGGCGATTTTCAATTTCGGCGATATGCGGCAATCGCACGAAACCTTCCCATTTTTGATCCACGCAATTAAGAAGTACTACCTAGTACTGCGGCGATTTTTCCAAAATGGCGCTTTCGGGTGCCATCGGTCAGCAACTCTCAAGTTTCCGGCAGTCTCGGAGAAGCATCTCAAGATAAGGTGACCGGGTCGATAGTTGACGATTTCGACCCGGGATCTCTGCTTGCATATGAGCTTGAGGGCTTATGTGGCAAGGCTGCTGTTGGCAAACGCAATCTAACAGAGTTTAATGTAACGTCGGCATGAAAAACTGGATTACAACCCTGCTTTTTCTGGCTACGGCTTGTATTGGGAGTCCAGGCAGGCAAGCCAAAGGACAGCTTCTATGGCCCGGCCCTCCCAAGAGCGCGCCCATCCGGGTGCGGCTGGTGGCCATAGCTCTGGCTGACCGTCCGCGCTCTTCGTTCGTCCGCAGCCATGAGGTGTTCGTGGCGGAAACGGAGATTGCCCACGAGGAGTGGGGTCTTATCAAGCTCGTGTTTACCTTCCTGCCGTATCAGGAGCGGCTTTCGGAATCGGGCTTTGATTACTCCGTGGTCCATGAAGTCTCGGCCTGGCGGGACAAGCATTGCGACCAGACGGTTGAGGAACTGACGGCGCGGAGCCGGCCCAATCGGCATGAGCCGCTGGTCTATTCCCGCAACGTGCCCAGAGAAGACCTGGACGGCAGACATCTTCCGTTGCCTTGCTATGAAACGAATGCGGACGAATACATCAAGTCCAGTTTCGAGCCTGTCGCTCCTCCCCCAAATCCCCATGGGCCTGTGCTGAAGGTGCGTCCTAAACCCGAGGCGACGCAAAAGCAATAAGCATCTTGCGGTTAGCACTCTGCGCCGGCGGTAAGTTTCCACCATTTTTGATCAGAAATTTAAAGGCACCTCAGGGCACGTAAATCCACGCCTGCTCGCTGGAAAGCGGGCCGTTGGGCCGTCCACGGGACGCGGTATAACCGCCGGTGATCAGGGCGCGGCCGTCTTTCAGAAGCGTGGTGGAGGCAAAGAAATGGGCCTCATCCAGGCTGCCCGCGCGGAAGAACTTCCCGGCGGCACTGTCATAGACCTCCGCCTCGGCGGCCCCGCCGGCGATCAGGATGCGGCCGTTCTTTAAGACGGCTGTTGCATCCGGGATCTTGAAGCGCGCCAGTTCCATATCATTGATCGCGGTGAACTTGTTGGTGCGCGGATCAAAGATCTCAGCGCTGCGCACGGGATGCCACTGGTTGTCGGGAGAACCGCCGGTGACGAGGACGCGGCCATCCGGCAACAAAGTTGCGGCATGCTTGACGCGCCGCGTTGTCATGTTGCCCGTCGCATGCCAGAGGCGGCTGGCGGGATCGTAGATTTCGGCCAGGTTCCATCCTTCGCCGTCTCCGGTAACGAGCACACGGCCATCCTTTAGAAGCACAGCGGAGCGCGCCGCGCGAGCGGTGAACATGCTGCCGGTGGGGGTCCATTTGTTCGTCGCGGGGTCATAAATCTCGGCGCTGGTGAGGCCCTGTTCGCCGGAGCCCGCACCACCGGCCACCAGTAGTTTCCCGCTCCGCAGCAGCACAGCGGAATGTCCCGATCTTGGAGCGCTCATGGGAGGGCCGGGCGTGAAGCGGTTGGTTGCGGGATCAAAAATCTCTGTGGTGGCCACAATGCCTGGGCCGCCTTCGAAAATCCGGCCTGCCAAGCCTCCGGCGATAAGTACCTTGCCGTTGGGAAGCAGGGTTGCGCTGTGACCGACGCGGCGCGATTGCATGCTGGCAGTAGCGGCGAACGTCCCTTTGGCGGGATCGAACAACTCGGCCGAGTTCAGGAAGACGCCGTTCTCCACCATTCCGCCGGCAATCAGCACGCGGCCATCGGGCAGCAGAGTGGCCGTGTGGTCGGCCCGGCGATCATGCATGCTGGCGGCGCGAATGACCCTCCCAACTTCAGTGGATGTGGGCGAGGAAGCGCCGGTCAGGAGCAGTACTAAAGGGGCGACTAAGGCGAGTGCAATACGAGTGGGCCGGTCCATGCGATCCTCCCGGAATATTGGGACATCCCTTGAATTGAGACTACTTTTATGCCACATCGGTTAGCAGATGGATTCAAATTAGCCCGGTTGCCCTTCGACGATAAAACTTCGGCAACTCAGGACGGTTCTCCAGGCGGCGCAGCTCCACTTCGCGCAGATCGAGCTCACCCATCTTGTGTTGCACGTGGCGCAGATATTCGCGGGCAAATTCCACGGTCAAGTGAACCAGCGGATCATAGGGCCCGTGTCCAGGACCGCCGATGTGAGGAATTTCTGCCAGCGCTGAAATCACCGGCAGGGCGTCGCGTCCTTCGACATCCGCCAACCTTACTTGCCGGGCAACAAATTCCGCCGCGCGCTTCCGGCACTGCAGGAGCGCGGCAAATCGATCGGGGTCGGGGCCGGCGATTTCTCCATCGGCAAACACGAGCAGGTCAATTTCGAAAGTCACTTCCACCACGTCTGGCTGCGGGCGTTCTGTTGCGCTTATTTTGCCGCCGATGAATCCGCCACCGTTCTGCACGTGGTCAAGCATTGCCTGATCCAGCGCTCCCGCCGGGCCAAGCAGATGGCATGATCCGGGCGCCGCGACGGCGCGAAACTCATCGACCCGGTAGCTGTCACTAAATACCATATGGTTGCGGACCTTCCCCGACCGGTCCAGCTTCCGCCAGCGATAGCTCAAGCCAGTGATCGCCTTCTCTGACCTGTTCTCAAGGACCAGAGTGAGGAGAATCTCCGCGGGATCGCGGGCAAAGGGGCGCAAAGGGGCGCCTTCAGGCTGAGGATCGAAGATCTGCTTGAACTTTGGAAAAAGGGATTGGTCGTATGGAGTAATTACAACGTCCGGGCTTGGACTGGGAAGTATGTTCAGTCGCGGCACACTGGAATTATAAGACTTGCCCCAACAACCAGCGGTTGCAAAACAACGATTGGCCAACAGCACGGTTGTGGCATCGTTAAGATTGGCAATGTTGCCTATCCCCCGCCACTCTGCCCGACGCCCACTTCAGGGGTTTGCTGCATCTGCGCTGAGGCGGTCTTCACGCGCTGGACGCGGGCGGTCCATCCCCGGCCAAAGGTGTCAAAGGTCGGCAGGGACTGGAGAAATGCGAGCCGCTGGTCGCAGATGTTGTCGATCAGGGTGACGGGATCGGCGGCGTTAACGGCGTCTATGGTTTCCGGGCCGATGGCGCCATCGTCGGCGACGCCGCAGGCGCGTTGCAGGGTCCGGGCAGCGCGGCTGGTGCCGCTGTTCACCGCGTAATCCATCACCGCGTAATCCACGCCCACGGGCAAATCGTCGCAGTGAACGCGGTTCCAGTAGTTCTGGCGATAGAGCGGGGCGACGTCGGCCGGGGTGAGTGCGCGCATGGCGGTTTCATCTACCGGATGGCCGACAAAGGCCTCCCAGACTCGCTTGGTCACGCCCAGGTTGGTCATGCCGCCCGGGTCCCTGGGGTCATTAGAGAAGCCGCCTTCATCACTCAACAAGAATTTCAGGACATTATCGAAGTTGCCAGTCATGGTTGGCCTCCTTTGTGGCTTCCTCGGCGATCCATTGCCTTGGCGGCGGAAAGCGAGGATGAGCTGCCTTTCTTGCGCCATTGTTAAGTGTCTGGCCGGGCGGAACCGTTTCAACCTCTATGCAAAAAACTGCGGCTCTTGCTGGGTCTTTGATCCGAATGGTCAGGCGGGAAGGGGATCGATAAAGGCCGAAAAGGGCGGGAAACGGGGTAGTGTCCTAATTTCAAACCAAGACATGACTGGTCGCAGGCGAGGGCGCCTGCGCTCCACACTAAATCAGGACATTATCAAACGCGGCAATCCGTTGACATCAGGGCGAACAAATGGTAAAGTTTCATGTCGACCTCTGGGTGGAAGTGTGTCCGGGAGGGTGATCTTTGAAAAACCAGCATTCAGCCATCAGCACTCAGCAGTCAGCCAAAGCAAAAACCTTTGCGACCCTCTGCCTGCCTGGGATTGGGTTTGGGACTGGGATTGGGTCACCCCTGCGTGACCCTTGGGAGACGCCTGGGTGACCCTTGGATGACGCATGGGTCACGCTTGGGTCGAATGGAACAAGTGGTTTGTTTGCAACAAAAGTTGGAAAAAGGCCGGGTGGGGGATGGCTGAATCGCCGGAATCGCCGTGATCGCGCGTGATCGGGAAACCAAAAACCTACCACGGGAGGCACGGAGACACAGAGAAATAAACGAATCGGGTGAACTGGGGATCGAAAGAGGGAAACCGTGCCAGTTTGCGCAACAAGATCGGGTGACCTGGTGATCGGGACATCGGGTGATCGGAAAACCGGGAACCCTGAACTCTACGCCAATTGAAGCGCCATTGTCGAAATCGGAACGGCAAGGCTGACGGGCGATGTTGGAGTTTCGTTTGTCCGGCAAGGAGTCTTGGTGCTTCCACGACATTACCGGTGGTCACGCGTCTAAATTGAATCGGTGGCGGCCCAGGCTTTATCCAAAATCAGGTAGCATGAGATTGATGATGATTAAGAAGTTAACAATAGGATCAGGGATTTGCATCGCACTGGCATTGCTGGCAGCCGGATGCGGAGAAGGCGCCAAGGCCGGCCCGCCGGCGGGCCCGCAGGCCTTTCCGGTAAAGGTGATGACGGCTCAGGCGGAAACGGTGCCGCTTTCCACCGATTACCTGGCCACACTGCGCTCGCGCAACGCCGCCACGCTGCAGCCGCTGGTGGAAGGCGATATTACCAAGATTTTTGTGAATTCCGGAGACCGGGTGGCGGCAGGAGCCCCGATCCTGGAAATCGACCCGCGCAAACAGGAGGCGACGGTCAATAACCAGGAAGCAGGGTTGAAATCCAGGCAGGCGGTGATGCAGCAGGCCGCGATTGATCTTGACCGCAAGAAAAAGCTCTATGCCGCCGGGGTGCTGGCCAAAGCCGATCTGGACACGGCGCAAAATACCTATGACGCCGCCAAAGCGGATGCGGATGCGGTGCAGGCGGGAATCCGCGAGCAGCAGGTGCAGTTGCATTACTACACGGTGCGCGCTCCGGCCAGCGGCGTGGTAGGCGATATCCCAGTCCATGTGGGCGACCACGTGAGCGCGCAGACCATGCTTACCACCGTGGACAAGGGCGGCGCGCTGGAAGCCTATTTGAATGTGCCGGCGGAAAAATCCGCGGCGCTAAAGATGGGAATGCCGGTGGACCTGGTGGACGATCAGGGCAAGGCGCTGACGCGCACAAAGATTTCATTCATCTCGCCGCACGTGGATACGGACTCACAAACGCTGCTGGTAAAAGCACAGGTCCCGAATGCGGACATGAAGTTCCGCAACGCGCAGCAGGTGCATGCGCGCGTGGTGTGGTCTGAGCGCAAAGCCACCGTGATTCCGATTACGTCCGTGACGCGGCTGAGCGGAAAGCTCTTTGCTTTTGTCGCCGAAGGCGACGGGCAAAAAGCGGTGGCGCGGCAACGGGTGATTGAGGTGGGCGACCTGATTGGCAACGATTACGTGGTGCTCAACGGCATCAACGCCGGGGACAAAATTATTATCACCAGCGTGCAGATGCTGGCGGACGGCATGCCGGTGGTTCCGCAGTCGTAAACGCAGCAATTAGCAGTTAGCAATTGGCAATTAGCACAGCTAAAGCTGGAACCGAATAGCATTAATAACCGCAAGTTTTTGGCGCTGGTTTAGCGGGGCTAGCCGCAGATTGGCGCAGATAAACGCTGATCAGAAATTTCTTGAACTTGAAATGAGCGGCGAGGCCCGTGCATGCCGAGCCGCCTGCGACAGGCGCAGTACACATTATTTTGTTGGAGACGCTCAAGCGGTTTGGAGCGAAGCGACAAAGACTTAAAGACTCATGGTCAATTTTTTTATTCGCCGTCCCGTTTTTGCCACCGTTTGCTCGCTGCTGATTGTGCTGGGGGGCGCCGTATGTATTCCCACGCTGCCAATAGCGCAGTACCCCAACCTCACGCCGCCGGCGGTGACCGTTTCCGCTTTCTATACCGGGGCAAATTCGCAGGCCGTCGAGACCAGCGTGACCACGCTGCTGGAACAGGCCATCAATGGCGCGGAAGGCATGCGCTACATGAGCTCCACCAGCGGCAATGACGGTACGGCCTCCATCAACGCCACTTTTGAGCTGGACCGCAACCTTGACGTTGCGGCGGTCGACGTGCAGAACCGCGCTTCCAGCGCGCTGGGGCGGCTGCCGGTTGAGGTGCAGACGACGGGTGTAAGCATCAACAAAAATACCGGCTCGTTCGTTGTGGCTTACGGCTTCTACTCTCCCAACAAGGAATACGACAACCTATTTATCAGCAATTATCTTGACCTTTACGTGCGCGACGCCATCAAGCGCGTGAAGGGCGTGGGCAACGTAATCATCTTTGGCGAGCGCAAATATTCCATGCGCCTGTGGCTTGATCCGGTGCGCCTGGCGGCGCGCGGACTTACCGCGGGAGACGTGACCGCGGCGCTGCGCGAGCAGAACGTCCAGGTGGCCGCCGGGCAGGTAGGCCAGCCGCCTGCAGAGACGAGCCAGGGTTACCAGATCAGCGTGCGGGCCGTGGGACGGCTGAGCGATCCCAAAGAGTTTGAGCACATTGTGATCAAGCGCACCAGCAATGGCTCGCTGATTGAGCTGCGCGATGTGGGCCGCGCCGAGCTGGGCGCGGAAAGTTATGGCGGCCAGCTTCGCTATAACGGCCAGGACGCCATGGGCCTGGGCGTGATGCAGCTCTCCAATGCCAACGCCCTGCAGGTGCGCCGCGAAGTGCAGACAGAGATGGAGCGGCTGGCCCAGCGCTTCCCCACCGGCTTGAAATACCAGGTGGCGTTTGACACGACCCGCGCGGTGGGCGAATCGATCCGCGAAGTTCTCAAGACGCTTTCTGAAGCCATCCTGATCGTGATCATCGTGATCTTCCTTTTCCTGCAAGGATGGCGCAGCACGATTATTCCGGCCATCACCATTCCCGTTTCCCTGGTGGGAACGTTCATCTTTGCCAAGTTTTTCGGCTTCTCCATCAATACTCTCACGCTGTTTGGCATCACCCTGGCCACGGGACTGGTGGTGGACGACGCCATAGTGGTGATTGAAAACGTGGAGCGCCACATAGAAGAAGGAGTGCGCGATCCGCGCGAGGCCACCCGGATCGGCATGGGCGAAGTCACAGGCGCTGTGGTGGCGACCTCATTGGTCCTGATCGCCGTTTTCGTGCCAGTGTCATTGTTTCCCGGCAGTACGGGCCGGCTCTACCAGCAGTTTGCGCTGACCATCGCATTCTCCATTGCGATTTCCGCCTTCAACGCGCTCACGCTCTCGCCGGCGCTGGCGGCCCTGCTGTTGCGCCATCGCGAGAAGCCACAGAACGCTTTCTTCCGGGCCATCAACTCGGCCATCCGCAGCGGGACCTCCGGTTACCAGTCCGTGCTGCACCGTTTGTCGAATTGGCGCGCGGCGGTGGTGGCGGTTTTCTTTGTGGGGCTGGCGGCAACGTATCTGATTTATCAGCGAGTGCCCACCAGCTTTGTGCCGCAGGAAGACCAGGGATATTTCTTTGTCATCGTGCAGGCTCCGCCGGGCGCGTCGTTGCAATACACCACCCAGGTGATGGACCGCGCCGCGGCCATGGTAAGCGCAAACCACGACGTTGAAGGCGTCTTCTCCGTGCCGGGCTTCAGCTTCAGCGGCAGCGCCTCAAATCAGGGAATTATTTTCGCCAGCCTCAAGGACGTAAGCGAGCGCAAAGGCAAGGAGCACAGCGCCACCGGCGTTCTGAATACCATTCGCGGCCAGCTAGGGAGCATCCATGAGGCCATCGTCATCGCTTTTGATCCTCCGGCCATCCAGGGGCTGGGCCAGTTTGGCGGCTTTGCTTACGAGCTGCAACAGACCAGCGGCGGCAGCCTGGACGACCTGGAAGACGTAGTGCACCAGATCATCGCCAAGGCCAACACGCGGCCTGAGCTGGCACATCCTCTCTTCACCACTTTTACGGCGCGCGATCCCCAGTTCGTGGTGCAGATTGACCGCGAAAAAGCCAAGAGCCTGAACGTTCCCTTCTCGCAGATCACGTCCGCGTTGCAGATTTACATGGGATCGCAATACGTGAACGATTTTGATTTCAACAACCGGTCCTATCGCGTGATGGTACAGGCCGATCAGCAATACCGCTCGCAGCCGCGCGACCTGCGGCAGTTCTACGTGCGCTCAGACGATAACCGCATGATCTCACTGGACAACCTGGTAACGGTGAAAGAAGGCACCAACGCCAGCGTGATCAATCATTACAATCTGTTCCGCAGCGTTGAAATCGACGGCAGCGCGGCGCCCGGTTACAGCTCCGGGCAGGCCATCAAGGCGATGGAAGAAATCTCCAAAGAAGTCCTGCACCAGGGTTACACGTTTGAGTGGACAGGCATTTCGCTGGAAGAGCTGGAATCGGGCGCGCAGACTGTGATGCTGTTCGGGCTGGGACTGCTGGTGGTCTACCTGACGCTCTCCGCGCTGTATGAAAGCTTTGTTCTGCCCTTCATTATCCTGCTGGCCGTGCCTATGGCCATCCTGGGAGCGCTGGGCGCGGTGATGGTGGGATCTGTCCTTTATCAGTGGGGCTACGGCCAGGGCTTGCAGAATGACGTCTATTGCCAGATCGGGCTGGTGATGTTGATCGGATTGGCCAGCAAGAACTCCATCTTGATTGTGGAATTTGCTGAGCAGTTGCAGCACCGCGGCCTGGGACTGGTGGAATCCGCCATTGAAGCAGCGCGGCTGCGCCTGCGGCCAATCCTGATGACTTCCATCGCCTTCATTCTCGGCGTGCTGCCGCTGGTCTTTGCCAGCGGAGCGGGCGCCGCGGGACGCCACTCCGTGGGAACGACAGTGTTCGGCGGAATGATTTTCTCCACCTTCCTGAACCTCTTTATTATTCCGGTGCTTTACATCCTGGTCCGGGGATGGCTGCCGATGAAGCTGAAGCCAGAGCCCGTGGAGACCCCGGAGCTGGTGGAGAGAAGCGCGTAAGGGAATTCGCGCTCACCACTGGCCGAAACCAGAGTCTAAGTTGCGTCGTTGTTGGCTAGCAAAGGAAGCTGCCGAATGCGAAAACTTTTTTTGCTGTTTCTGCTCGCATGGTCTTCGACTATCGCCTTTGCCGCCGCCAAGCCAGAAAAACAGACCCTCGCTTCACAAGGCACGCCGCGCACTTACTACACGTTTGTTCCCGAAAAACTTGCCGCGCCCGCGCCGCTGCTGCTGCTTCTGCATGGCTCGGGCCGTGATGGAATGTCCCAGATCGATGAATGGAAGGGCCTGGCGGAAAAAGAAGGCATCATCCTGGCCGCGCCGGATTCAGCAAACTCACGCGAATGGAGCATGAATACTGACGGCCCGGAATTTTTGCATGACGTGGTGGAAGCCGTCCGGGCAAGAAATTCCGTGGACGGAAAACGCATTTTCATCTTTGGCCACTCTGCCGGAGCGGTATTTGCGCTGTACATGGGCGTGATGGAGTCGCGGTATTTCGCCGCAGCCGGCGTCCACGCCGGGGCCATGGGCGAAGATTTTTATCCCTATCTCGATCTGGCGAAGCGCAAAATCCCCATCACCATCTGGGTGGGAACGGAAGATCCGTACTTCAAAATGCCGCTGGTGAAAGCCACGCAGGCGGAATTGAACAAACACGGCTTCGACGCGCAGGTGGTCGAAATGAAAGGACACGACCACAACTATTACGCCGTCTCAAAGGACTTGAATCCGAAGATCTGGGAATTTTTCCGCAATCACCCGCTCGACGAAGAAGCAAGCTGGCAGGTCTATCAACGGAAGTAGGACTGTGAGTCGGCTCGAAATAAATGATTTCAGCTGCGCATGGGAATCGCCATAAGGGTCTGCACCTTCCCCGCAAGCTCCTTCAGGGAGTATGGCTTCTGCAGATAGAGCATGCCGTGCATGGAAATACCGGTTTGCAGGACCACGTCATCGGGATATCCGGAGACGTAAAGGAGTCTGGTATTGGGGCGGAGTTTCAGAAGCTGCTCGGCAAATTCGCGGCCGCTCATCTTGGGCATCACCACGTCGGTGATCACCAGGTCAATGTTGCCGGCCGTCTGGAGCAGCTCCAGCGCTTCCTGGCCGCCGCCGGCGGAAGTGACCGCATATCCCAGAGAGCTGAGGAATTCGGCATTGACGTTACGAAGCTCAAGCTCGTCTTCCACCAGCAGGATATTGCCCTGCCCTCTTTTTATGTCCTGGTACGGCTCTTCTCCGGCGATGGCAGCCTCAGAAAGCGCGGCGGGCAGCAGGATATTCACCTGAGTGCCCTTGCGCGGGCTGGATTCAATGGCGATCTCGCCGTGGCTTTGCTGGACGATGCCGTAGACGGTGGCCAGTCCCAGGCCGGTCCCGCGCCCCAGTTCCTTGGTGGTATAGAAAGGCTCAAAGGCGTGCAAACGCGTTTCTTCGTCCATTCCCACGCCGGTATCTCGAATTCGTATGGCCACATACTGGCCGATGGCTACGCTGCCGGTAGGAGTAAGCACCGGGCGCAGAACGTCTTCAGTCTCAATAAATATCTGACCGCCGGCAGGCATGGCGTCGCGCGAGTTGATGACGATGTTGAAGATGATCTGCTCGAAATGGGTCTTATCGAGCACAACGGTCCCGTGGGCGCGCAGGTTGACTGCGAGTTCAATGTCTTCACCAATCAGCCTTGGCAGAATGGCGGTGAGTTCCTGCAATGCCTGGCCGGTTTGCAGCGGCATGGGCCGGACGATTTCCTTGCGGCTGAACGTGAGCAATTGCCGTGTGAGCCCGCTCGCGCGCTGCGTGGTTTCGATGATTTTGTTGCAGTAGCGCGCGAAGGTCTCGTTTTTTTCCAGCTTGGATTCCAGGAGTTCGGCATAGCCGCCAATCACTCCCAGCAAGTTATTGAAGTCGTGGGCCACGCCGCCGGCCAGCCGGCCCAACGCTTCCATTTTCTGGGCCTGGAGGAATTTTGCCTCCAGCTCGCGCTCTTCCGTCCGGTCAAGCTGCATGCCAAAGATGCACTCCTTTTCGCCGATGAGCACGATCGTGGCAAAGTACAGGCCCACGTGCTCAAAGCCGGCGGCATCTTTGAACTTCATTTCCAGGTTTTGAATCGAGCCTTCAGCCCTCAGTCTCTGGTAAAACTCCTCGCGTTCGGCCACCGATTTCCAGAAGCCGAGTTCAACCGCCGTCCTGCCGATTACCTTTTCCGCCGGCAGCGCCAGCATGCGCAGCAGATTGTCATTCACGTTGAGAAAGACGCCATCCAGGGACAGAATGGCGCAGCCAACAGGACTCTGCCGGAAGATGGTGGCGAACCTCTCTTCGGATTGCTTCAGCGCGATCTCGCTCTGCTTGCGTTCGGTAATGTCGATCGCAGTCCCTTCGATGAAGCCTTCTCCGTCGGCGTCAGTCACCATGACCGCGCGCTCCAGTATCCAGAAGACGGTCCCGTCCTGGCGCCGCTGCGTACACTCATAGTTCAGGATCTGGCCTTGCCGGCCCAGATCGTTGAGGAATTGCTCCCGGTCAGAAGGCTGGGGATAGAGGAAGATCGTCGGCTGGGCCAGGGCCTCTTCCTTCGTTTCGAATCCATACATCCGCAGAAAAGCTGCGTTGCAATTCATCAGCTTGCCGGTCGGCGTGGAAACATAAACAGCGGCAAGGTTGTTCTCAAAGAGGATTTGATACTGGCGCGCGGCCTTGGACGCGACGTGGGTCTGGTTTTCAAACAATGTCAGGATCATTCCAAAAGCCACGAAGAATTTTGGCAAGTCCCACAGCACGCTTCTCACGCCTGGGACACCGGGACGGCCCAGTAACACCGTCGACAAGGGAAAGACGGAGCCCCAGGCCAGGAACGAGATGGAAGTGAGCAGTACTCCAGGGCTGAATCGGGGGAAACGCCGGAAATACGAGAGCCCCGTTACGTAAAAGAAACCGAACAGATAAAAAATGAGCCCGTGCTGAAAAATCCCATGCCATGCCTGCTGGGCGGCCCATGCTCCGTAGAGCAGCAGAGACACCAGGGAATAGAGATACGGTTTCTTAAAGCCATAGAAGCGCACGGCCTGCACAATCCCGTACCCATTGCTGATCACAAGCAAAGAGATATACAACCAGCGGCCGCGGTAGTGCATTTGGAGTCCGGTGAGGTAGACCATGGCCGCGGCGGTAATAAAGAAAACAAAAGTCGCGCGCCTAATTTGCTCGATAAAGACCTGGGAAACCGACAGCAGGAAGAACGTGCCGGCAACCAGTAGCGTGGAAATCCTCATCCACGGCGTGAAACGTATGAGGCCGGGAACTATGTCATCGAAGGCCGGGACCGCGAAGTGGATCAGGATCGAGATCCAGCCCAGCATCCACAAGCGGGTGGTCTTCCGGGGATCACGCAGGTAAATCCAGGCGAAGAGAGACACCAGAATGGTGGTAACGGCAAAAACAACAAATTCTTCAAACCGCGCGGACATAGATACTGCCCTCTCGCCTTGGCCGAAATCAAGAAGCGCCAGCGCAACCCGGCGAACGAAACCTATGAAAACGAAACCTATGAATATGAAACTTGAGATATAAAACTGAGAAAATTCTTAATAAAGCGACTAACCACGCCTATTATATGACGCTATATATGTGCAACGTTACCACTAAATTGCTGCTTCAAAAGCATTTTGTTTGGTTACGGACCATGGAAGGAGCTTTTCCATAATCGTTTGATTTGGTTAAAGACCTCTAGGCTCCTGCTACTTTTTCTTTTCGGGCTTTTCCGCAGGGTTCTCATGAACACGCTCGCGAAAGGTGCCGCCCATGGTCTTGGCCAGGAAGATGGCAGAGTCGCCATACTTGTCGCGCAAGCGATCAGAAGCGGAAAGCGCGCGCGCCCATTTTTGCTTTTTCTCGCCCTCCAGCAGGTCCATCTGCTCGGGCCGATCTTCAAAGTTTGAGGCCTGCACGCCCAGTAACCGGACCGCGCGGCCCCGCTCCCAGTTATCCACAAAGAGCTTCTCGATCGCGGAAAATATTTCTGTATCCATCTGAGTGGGGCTTAGCAGAGAGTGCGCGCGCGTGATGGTGCTGAAATCGGAATAGCGCAGCTTGAGTTGCAGGGTGCGCGCCATAAAGTTCTGCTCACGCAGCCTGCGCCCCACTTTTTCAGACAGGTGCGCCAGCGTGGATTCCATTTTTCCCCGATCGGCCGTGTCGCGTCCAAAAGTATGTTCGTGGCTGATGGATTTTGCCTGCCACTCTTCGCCCACTTCCCCTTCAAACCAGGCACCAGCGTCCTCACCCCGCGCCTTTCCCGCCAGCGCGGGTCCCCACTTGCCAAAGCTCTCTTCCAGCACCTGTCCGTCCACCTTCAGCAAGTCGCCGATATACATGATGCCGATCTGGTTCAGCCGCGCCTTGGTCACCTTGCCGACACCCGGTATCTTTCCCACATCCAGCGGCGCCAGAAACGCCTGCTCCTGCCCTGCCAGGACATAAAGAACGCCGTTGGGCTTGGCTTTGTCTGAACTGATTTTGGCCATCAACCTTGAGCTGCCAATGCCGATGGAGCAATTCAACCCGGTACGCTCTTTCATTTGTTGGTGCAGTTTGTGCGCGGATAGCAACGGCGGCCCATGCAGGCGCTCTGTGCCGGTCATATCCAAATATGCCTCGTCAATCGACGCCATCTCCACCGCGGGAGAAAAGTCATGCAGCACCTCCCGCGCCTTCTGCGAGTATTCCCGGTAAAGATCGGGATGGCCGTCGACAAAGATCGCGTGCGGACACTGCTTGGCAGCGGTCCGCAGCGGCATGGCAGAGTGCACCCCAAATTTGCGCGCTTCATACGACGCGGCCGAGACCACGCCGCGCTCGTCCCTCTGGCCTCCCACCACCACGGCTTTGCCCTTCAGCGACGGATCAAAAAGCTCTTCCACGGATACAAAAAAGGCGTCCATATCCACGTGAAAGATGATTCGCCCAGCCGATGTCAGTTGCGTGGGGGGCACATTTTCGGGGGTCACTTCTTGAAGATACACCAGGTTCCAGGCGGCTTTCGCTGAATTTTCTCCGATAACCAGCCAGCACCGCCAGCGAGGGCGGTCGATTTACGAAACTTTGGCTCCCACCCCTGCATCTTATGGGGACGGTCCTTTAGCCCGGCCCAATTGTGCATTTTGCGGGCCACGATTTACTATGTCTGCCCTGCGTTCGTTTTTGTGCACAGGAAAACTCTATGGCGCACCTCAAGTCGGTTTTGACATTCCCTCCGGCCTCGCCGGAGGAGCGGCGCGCAGCGTTGCTCGCCGGCCAATATCAGGCCGTACGCCAGCAAACCGATTCGCTTACTGCTCCTCTCACTGCGGAAGATCTAATGGTGCAGTCCTGTCCTGAAGCCAGTCCAGGCAAATGGCATATGGCCCATACCAGCTGGTTTTTTGAGACATTCATTCTTTCCCAGCATCTGGCCGGATACCAGCCCTTCCATCCTCAGTTTCGCGATCTTTTTAACTCCTATTACAACGCCGTGGGACAGCAGCCGGAAAAAGCGCTGCGCAACACCTTCTCCCGTCCCACGTTGGACGAGGTCCGCAAGTATCGCGCCCACGTGGATGAGCACATGCTCAAACTGCTTCAGTCTGGCGCTGTAGCTGCCGAGGTGCAGAAGCTGGTAACGCTGGGGCTAAATCATGAGCAGCAGCACCAGGAACTGCTCGTCACCGATATCAAGCATGGATTCTGGAGCAACCCGCTCCATCCCGCATATCAGGCGGCCATCGCGGCGCCTTCGACTGACGAGACGCCGCAGCAAAAACCGCAACTCTACCCTGAAGGGCTTTATGAGATCGGCGCGGAAGGCGAATCGTTTTACTTTGACAATGAAGGCTCACGGCACAAAGTTTTTCTGCGCCCGTTCCGCTTCGCCATGCGGCTGGCAACGTGCGGCGAATATCTTTCCTTCATGGAAGATGCCGGGTACTCGCGGCCTGAGCTGTGGCTTTCTGACGGATGGAAGGCCGTGCAGGCGCATCGCTGGGAAGCCCCGCTCTACTGGGAAAAATCAGGCAGCCAGTGGATTCAGTTCACCTGCTCCGGCATGCGCAAGGTTGAAGAAGCCGAGCCTGTCTGCCACGTGAGTTATTACGAGGCCGATGCCTTTGCCCGCTGGGCCGGTGCCCGCCTGCCCACCGAGTTTGAGTGGGAGGTCGCCGCCAGCCGTGTACCGGCCATCGACGGCAATCTTCTGGAAAACGGCAGGTTTCATCCGCAAGCCGCGCCGGCGGCACGCGAAGACGGAACACCGCTCCAGTTGTTCGGCGATGTCTGGGAGTGGACCGCCAGCGCGTATCTGCCTTATCCGGGATACAAGCCCGCGCCCGGCGCATTGGGTGAATACAACGGCAAGTTTATGAGCGGCCAGATGGTCCTGCGCGGAGGATCATGCGCCACGCCTCGTTCGCACATCCGCGCCACCTACCGCAACTTCTTCCCTCCGGAAACACGCTGGCAATTTTCCGGGATAAGGCTGGCAGATGACGGCAATTAAAAGCCCCGCGGTCCTGGTTAGCCCCATTGCGGAGGAAGTGCTGCGCGGGTTGAGCGCGCGTCCGCGGCGGCTCCCGCCCAAGCTCTTCTATGATGCCGCCGGCTCGCATCTCTTCGAGCAGATCACTGAGACGCCGGAGTACTATCCCACGCGCACCGAGCGCGGCATCCTGAAAAAATATTCCGGAGAGATCATCCGCCAGGCGGGGGACAATCTAACGCTGGTGGAACTTGGCGCAGGCAGCGCCAGCAAAACTCAGGTCCTGATTGAAGCATTGCTGCGGCGGCAACTGCGCGCTGATTTCTATCCCGTGGACGTTTCGTCGTCCGCGTTGCAGGGCGCGCTGGCCACTTTGAACGGCCACTTTCCCCGGCTGCGCGTTGCGCCCATCGTGGCCGACTACACTCACAAAATCCCTGATCTGAACGCGCTTCCCGGCCGCAAGCTGGCGCTCTTTATTGGTTCGACCATCGGTAATTTTGAGCCTGACGAAGCCATGGCATTCCTGAAGAGCGTGCACCGGTCACTTCAGCCGGGAGATGCTCTTCTCATCGGCTTTGATCTGATCAAAGACGCCGGCATTCTGCACGCCGCCTATAACGATGCCCAGGGCGTGACCGCCGCTTTCAACAAGAACATGCTGGTGCGCATCAATCGCGAGCTTGGCGGCAGCTTTGATCTTGACGCGTTTGAGCATGTGGCCTTTTGGAACCGCCGCAAATCGCGCATTGAGATGCACCTGGAAAGCCTGTACGAGCAAACGGTCTGGGTGGAGGACCTGGGACGCGGCTTCCATTTTGAACGCGGTGAGCGCATTCACACGGAGAACAGCTATAAGTTCAATGCCGAATCGATCGCGCGCCTGCTGCGCCGCAGCGGCTTCAAACTGGAAAAGCAATGGACTGACGCGCAAGGCTGGTTCTGCGAGGCACTGGCAAGGGTTTGATTTTTTCAGCAGGGACAGCGCTCCCGGGCCGGTCTCTACTCTATCTTTGCTGTGACTCGGAAAAACTTCTCCCCATCACGGGCAGCATAACGAAACGTGGTCTCATCGACGAATGCCAGACTGCCTGGAACAATCTCTTCATAAGCTTTTCCTACTTTCCCATCGACTATAACGTGCGCTTTCGCGCCCTTCAGGGATTTATCTTTGACGTAGTAATAGAAATGATGGCCATTCGGGCTGAACTCCAGCGCTGAGAGTGCCTCGTATTCTTTTTGCCCCGCATCCTGTTCATCCACCAGAATCCTGAAAGGCGGGCGCATCTCCGGTCCTCTATCTGTAAAGAAGTTTCCTCGCCGGCCAAGGGCGACGGCAAACCGGGAAAGGTCAGCGCTTTTCGCCACACGTCCCAGATGCTCGAAGCCTTCCAGGCTGATTTCTCGTACGATCTTGTGATCATAGACTTGGGCCAGTTTTTTGCCGTCTTCAGTGAGCGCCAGATAGGCAAAATGATTTCCCTCCGAAGTGAAAAACGGACCATAGATGATGGAAAAAAATATGGGACCCTGGACATCGTCGACAACGACCGCGGTCTGCCTTGGAGCAATGCTGATGGAATAGCCCAGATGTTTGCCATCGGAGCTGAAAGCGGGATTACCTACTCCGCTGGCCTTGGCCCAGGCGAGCGACTTGGAGAGGTCCCAGCTCCCCGACATTCCATAATCTTTAGGGTAATCATGGGGAGGATTCTCTATTTTCTGCTTTCCATCCACGATGAGATAAGCAGCCGAACTGAAATGGAACATCCCGACATGACTCTTCACGCCAACGTATGCAAACCTGCCATCGGCGGAAAAAACGATGGGATAAACACTATCGAACTGTGGGCCTCGGACTCCATTAACGATCCAGGAGCCCGGCGCCTCAAAAGCCGCCACTTGTCCGGACGGAGTCCAGCCGAAGGAGATCACCTGATCGCATTCGGCTGACCAGCGCTTTTCCCCGTTCACCACCAGGTCCCAACTTTTTCCATTGCGTTGCGCGTAGACGAGTTCGCTGGCCGGGCTGAAGGCGACATCACTGAAGTCCGCCGCCTTTCCGCTGGCCACCGTCTTGCCGTCAAGCGTGATAGAAACATTCTTCTTCTGGACGGCTCGAATGAACACATGTTTTCCATCTTGGGAAAAATCGCTTTTAACGTCGAAGTATTCCGCATAGGAGTCGTATTTGGCCGTCTCCTGCCCATCCACGAACAGAACGTCTTTATTTCCTTGTTTTTCCCACCACTGGATTCTGGCGGCGCCCGGTGTGGCGATAGCAATTGCTTGCAGGCCTCTATAAGCCTTCAAATCTGCCCACCTGCTAAGGGTGCCAACTACTTCTTCCGTTTCGTGCAGAAGGTTTGACTGTGCGGACGCGTGGCCAATGATGCTGAAGAAGAACCACCAGACTGCCAGAACCTGCAACCATGCAATGCCCGAGGCTTTCTTGGCCATCTTGCAGACCTCCACGTGGCGCAAGAGTATAACTCAACAAGGCGCACTGAAGGCGCGCTCTCTTGCATACAGGCAAAAACCATAACCCCCTTAACACTTCTTTACCACCCTCCTTTGTAACCCGCTTGAGAGCTGTGCGTCTAACTGATAAAGTAAGTATTCACTTACTTCAGAACATTCCCTCATGCCTGTCCGTCTTTCATCTCTCGACCGTCGCCGCCAAATTCTGCGCACCGCCTCGGGTCTGTTTGCGCGCAGGGGGTATCGCGGGACCACGACGCGCGAGATCGCCGAGCGCGCCGGCATCAATGAAGCGCTGCTGTTCCGCCATTTTCCCAGCAAGGAAAAGCTTTACTGGACGTTGATTGAAGAGCTGTGCAGCGCCCGCGGACGCCGCCACAATATCCGCCGGATCATGGACGCGGGCGGCAGCGACCTGGAGATCTTTACCGCCATCGCCCGCGAAATGCTGGTGCGCAATGCGCGCGATACCGAACTGACCCGGCTGCTGTGGTTTACCGCCTTGGAAAGCCACAGGCTTTCGCAGCGTTTTTTCCGCACCTTTATCGCCGTGCACTATGAAGAGATGGCCGCATATATCCGGCGGCGCGTGCGCGAAGGCGCGTTTCGCAACGTCGATCCATTGCTGGCGGCGCGCGGCTTTCTGGGCATGGTGGTCTATCACTTTCTGGTGCAGGAGCTTTTTGGCGCGCGGAAGTTCCAGAAGTTCGACGCGGAAATGGTCGCGGCCACGCTGGCGGGAATCTGGCTGAACGGCATGCAGGTCCCGGCAAAAGCGCTTTCGAACGGCCACAATGGAAATCATGTTCGCGCAGGAAAAAATTAATCGATGAAAACCCGTAACACTCTTCTTCATGTTTCTTCAACAGTGCTGCTGCTTATCGCGATGGGCTGCGGCAGCAAAGACGCCGTCCAGGCAGCCAAGCCGCAGCAGGCCGGAGCGCCGGTACGCGTGGCCACGGTTGTGTCGCGCACCATGCCGGTTGAGTTGCAGGCCATCGGCAACGTTGAAGCCATTTCCGCCGTCTCGATCAAGGCGCAGATTTCCGGGCAGCTGATGCGCGTGCATTTCAAGGAAGGCGACTTCGTAAAGAAGGGCCAGCTTCTCTTCACCATTGACCGCGCTCCGTTTGAAGCTGCGCTGCGCCAGGCCGAGGGCACGCTGGCCAAGGACGAGGCCCAGGCGCTCAACTCCAAGCTTGACGCCGAGAGATACAAGGGACTGGGCGGGCAAGGCATTGTCTCCAGACAGCAGGTGGACGCCACCGGAGCAGCCGCCAACGCCATGGCAGCAACGGTCGCCGCCGACAAAGCGGCCGTTGAGACGGCAAAGATCAACCTGCAATACACCTCGATTTACTCGCCGATCAACGGCCGCACCGGCACGGTCGGCGTGAAGGAAGGCAACCTGGTGAAAGCCAATGATGTGCCGATCCTGGTGACCATCAATCAGATTGAGCCCATCTACGTAAGCTTTGCCATCCCAGAGCAGCAACTGGCGGAGTTGAAGCAGTATTCCAACACCAAAAGCCTGAAAGTGGATGCGGCGCCGCAGGGCAGCAGCCAGCATTTTCAGGGAAGGCTCACGTTTATCGACAACTCGGTTGATCTCACCACCGGGACCATCAAGCTGAAAGCCACGTTTGACAATGCCGCGCACGTGCTCTGGCCGGGACAATTTGCCGACGTGACCCTGACGCTGAAATCGCAGCCCAACGCGATTGTGGTCCCCACGGCCGCGCTGCAGACCAGCCAGACCGGCACGTACGTTTACGTGGTGAACCAGGACCTGACCGCGCAGCCGCAGCCAGTGAAGGTGGGATGGAACGTGGGCGAGGACACGGTGATCGCCTCCGGCTTGCAGCCGGGACAACGCGTGGTTACAGACGGCCAGCTTCGACTGACGCCCGGCGCCAAAGTCGACATCAAGAGCGGGTCATAACATGAACACACAGTTATTTATCCGGCGGCCCATCACCACCACGCTGATCATGGCGGCCATCCTGATCTTTGGCGTGTTCGCCTACCGCCTGTTGCCGGTCAGCGATCTACCCAACGTGGACTTTCCCACCATCCAGGTGAACGCGTCGCTGCCCGGCGCGAGCCCTGAGACCATGGCCGCAGCCGTGGCATTGCCGCTGGAAAAACAGTTCTCCACCATCGCCGGTCTCGATTCCATGACGTCATCGAGCGCGCTGGGCGGCACCAGCATCACGCTGCAGTTCACGCTGGACCGCAACATTGACGCCGCCGCGCAGGACGTGCAGGCCATGATCGCCAAGACGGCTTCGCAGCTCCCGCCGGAGCTGCCGTCGCCTCCGTCGTACCAGAAAGTAAATCCCGCCGACCAGCCCGTTCTCTACGTTGCGCTGGCCGCGCCCACCATGCGCCTCTCCGACGTGGACGAAGCCGCGCAGACCACGGTGGCGCAGCGTCTTTCCATGGTCAGCGGCGTGGCCCAGGTGCAGGTCTTTGGCACGCAGAAATATGCGGTGCGGGCGCAGCTTGATCCGCGAGCGCTGGCCGCGCGGCAGATCGGCATCGATGAAGTTGCCTCGGCCATCACCAACGCCAACGTCAACCTGCCCACGGGGACCCTGTTCGGTCACTCCACTTCTTACACCGTCCAGGCCACGGGGCAACTGCTGGAAGCCAAGGCTTACAAGCCGTTGATAGTGGCTTACCGCAACGGGTCGCCGGTGCGGCTGGATGAAGTTGGCCATGTGTTTGACAGCGTGGAAAACGACAAGACGGCAAGCTGGTTCAGCGGCGATCGCGCCATTGTGCTGGCCATACAGCGGCAGCCCGGAACGAACACGGTTGAAGTGGTGGACAGCATCAAGCGGCTGCTGCCGCAGATGCAACAGCAGATGCCGGCCGGCATCAAGCTGAATATTTTGTATGACCGCTCGGTTTCCATCCGCAATTCGGTCAATGACGTGAAATTCACTCTGCTGCTGACCGTGGCGCTGGTGGTGATGGTGATTTTCCTTTTTCTGCGCAACATTTCCGCCACCATCATTCCCAGCCTGGCGCTGCCCATGTCGATTGTGGGAACGTTTTCCGTGATGTACCTGCTGGGCTACAGCCTGGACAACCTTTCGCTGATGGCGCTCACGCTCACTGTCGGTTTCGTGGTCGACGACGCGATCGTAATGCTGGAAAACATTGTCCGCCACATGGAGATGGGCAAAAAGCCGTACCAGGCCGCCGTGGAAGGCGCGCGCGAAATCGGGTTCACCATTATCTCCATGACCATCTCGCTGGCCGCGGTCTTTATTCCCGTGCTCTTTATGGGTGGGATCATCGGGCGGCTGCTGCATGAGTTTGCGGTCACCATCGGCGTGGCTATTCTGGTTTCAGGCTTCGTTTCACTCACGCTCACGCCCATGTTGTGCAGCCGCTTCCTGCGCAGCACTCATAACCAGCGCCACGGACTCCTCTACAGGAAGACGGAAGCGATCTTCGATGGCATGCGCAACGGCTACGAATGGAGTCTGAAGAAAGTGATGGCGCATCCGCGCATCACCATGGCGCTTTCCCTGGTAATCCTGGCGGCGACTGGCTTTTTATACGTGAGCATACCCAAGGGCTTCCTGCCGAGTGAAGACCAGGGTCAGCTCTTTGCCTTCACTGAAGGCATTCAGGGCATCTCGTTTGAAGACATGATCCGCCACCAGCAGGAGGCGGCAAAGATTGTCGGCCAAAGCCCGTACGTGGCCAATTACATGTCCACCGTGGGCGGCGGCGGCGTGAATGCCGCGCTCAACTCAGGACGCATCTTCGCCCGGCTCACAGACCGCAAGACGCGCCCGCATGTCGACAAGATCATTGAAGAGTTGCGCCCCAAGCTGATGCAGATTCCGGGCATCAACGTCTACCTGCAAAATCTTCCGCCCATCCGCATTGGCGGGCAGCTCACCAAGAGCCAGTACCAGTTCACCTTGCAGAGCCCGGACACCAACGAGCTTTACCAGTTTGCGCCGCAGCTTGAGCAGCGCCTGCGCGGGCTCCCGCAATTGCAGGACGTAACCAGCGACTTGCAGATCAAAAACCCGCAGGTCACGGTAAGCATCAATCGCGATAAAGCTGCGGCGTTGAACGTTGATCCGCGCACGCTGGAAGATGCGCTCTATAGCGCTTACGGCGCGCGGCAGATTTCCACCATTTACGCGCCCAACAACCAGTACAAAGTCATCATGGAGCTGGAGCCGCAATATGCGCTCGATCCCTCAGCGCTGAGCATGCTCTATGTCCACTCCAAGACCGGACAGCTCGTGCCCATGGGCGCGCTGGCCAGCTTTAAGAAAGAAGTCGGACCGCTGACCGTTACACACCAGGGCCAGCTTCCGGCGGTGACAGTGAGCTTTAACCTGCGGCCAGGCGTAGCGCTGGGCGATGCCATCACCGCCGTCAATCGTGAAGCAGCGCAGGTCTTGCCGCAGACCATTAGCACCAGCCTGCAAGGCACGGCGCAGGCATTTCAATCTTCCTTTGCCGGGCTGGGCCTGTTGCTGCTGATGGCCATCCTGGTGATCTATATCGTGCTGGGAATTCTCTATGAGAGCTTCATCCATCCCATCACCATTCTTTCCGGCCTGCCTTCCGCCGGCGTGGGCGCGCTGCTCACACTCAAGCTGTTCCACACCGAGTTGAGCATCTATGCGTTCGTGGGCGTGATCATGCTGGTGGGACTGGTAAAGAAAAATGCCATCATGATGATTGACTTTGCGCTGGACGCGCAGCGTGAAGAAGGCAAGAGCGCAACAGAAGCCATCTACCAGGGCGCGCTGGTACGCTTCCGGCCGATCATGATGACGACCATGGCCGCCCTAATGGGCACGCTGCCAATCGCAATTGGATTTGGCGCCGGCGCCGAATCACGCCGCCCGCTGGGCCTGGCCGTGGTCGGCGGACTAATCTTCTCGCAGACTCTTACGCTTTACATCACGCCGATTTACTACGTCTATCTCGACAAGCTGGGACCGGGATTGAAGAAACTGTTTGGCGGAAAGAAAGTGCAGCGCGTGGGAGAGCGGGAGATGGAAGCGGTGGGCGGATAGATTCATCAGACCAGGTTCCGCTTTCCGTGTATCACAGCAGCGATCAAGACTTCATCGGTTCCGACCTGATAGATGATTCGATAACTATACGCCAAGAGTTCCCGGAGTTCGGGATCTTGAAACTCCGGAACTTCCCGTCCCATATGAGGGAAGCGCGAGAGCGTGCGTGTTAGCTTAATAATCTTTCGCACGACGACCCGTGCGTAAGCAGGGGAATCTGCGGAGATAAAAGCAGCGATCGATTCAACGTCTGCGAGCGCGCGAGATGACCAGACTACTCGGTGAGCCATTTGCTCAAGCGCAATTCAGCATCTTCTTGTGAGATCGCACCGTTTTCGCGTGCATCTTGCAGTCCGCTTCTCACCTTTTCAAGCACGTAAAGATGATATTGAATGTCCTCAAGCGAGCAGTTGTCGGGCAACTTCTCCAGCATGGATCGGACTTCCTGTTTAGCGCTCATGATAGATCTCCAGCATACCACTACGGGCACCCGCCGAAAAAAACAAGGCCGCAGAAGCTGCGACCTTGTGATTGAAAAGCTTGTATCGACGACTGGTTACCCGGCCTTGGCCGTAGCCAGCGCAGGCTCCACCTCTGCTTTGGTCGGAAGCGGCATGGCGCGGACCACGAGTATGATCAAGGCCCCCAGGAAGGCCATGACCGCGGCACAGTAAAACACAGTGTTCCAGTTGCCGAACTTCTTGAAAAACAGGCCGGCAACCCAGCCCGCCATAATGGCAGCCACGCCCTTGGCCATATAGAGGAAGCCGTAATTGGAGGTGGCGTTGCTCGCGCCGTAGTAGTCGCCAATGATGGCCGGGAAGAGCGCAAACATGCTTCCCCAGATGAAATACAGGACCATCAGGGAGATGGTGAATGCTTTTCCTGAAGTGCGGCCGACCAGAAGCACGGCGATAAGGCTGAAGGCCTGGAGTATATATGGAATCAGCATGGCCATCTCGCGGCCGATGCGGTCAGAGATCCAGCCCCAGAAGATGCGGCCGGCGCCGTTGGAAAGGCGCCCCACGGCGATGGCCGCGGTGACGGCGCCTGCGCTGATTTTGAAGAAATCGGCGACCTGGGCGGTCTGTATGGTAACCATGGAACCGCCGGTGTTGATCATTACAAAAGAGAGGAACAACAGGTAAAAATGGGGCGTCTGCAACATCTGCAGGCTGTCAAACTGTTGCGTGTTGCGGCGCACCCTGGGCGAAACCGGCTTCTTGGCCGCGGGCGAGACGTGGAAGTCGGCCCCTGGATTATGGAGAAATTGCGCCGCGACTATGATCAGCAAGCCCTGACCGATGCCCGTATAGAAGAAGACCGTATGGTAGTTCGACGTCTTGACCATGTGGTCCACTAGTGGCTGGAGGAAGGAAAACACGGGCCACAGGTGCAACGGGGACGCGTTGAGGAAAAACCCGATGAACGGGATAAATAGCGCAGCGCCGGCGCCAAAGCCCGCGGTAATGAAGCCGGAAACCGCGCCGCGCTTGTCCGGGAACCACTTCAGCGCGGTGGCGACCGAGCCGCTGTAGATGAAAGCCGCGCCAATGCCGGCGATGGAATAATAAACCTGGAGCTGGAGCAGCGTATCGGCGTAACCCATGAACGTCCAGCCGAAACCCACCAACAAACCGCCAATCGTCAGGAAGATTCGCGGGCCGAGCCGGTCAATCAGCCAGCCCTCCACCGGCGTCACCCAGGTTTCAAAAATCAGGAACAGGCTCGCCGCCAGCGCAAGGCCCTCCTTCGCCCAGTCCTTATGCGCGGCGCTAATCGACTTCGAAAACAAGGTCCAGGCATATTGCAGGTTTGCGATCATGATCATGCAGACGAGAGCACAGCCAAATTGAATCCACCGCTTCTTCATGTTGTTCTCTCCAGAAAGTTAATTTTTTTGCGCCGCCGCGCTACGGCGCTCGGCCAATAACCTGGTACATGCGTACACACTGCGCGTGTGCGGCATGGGAAGTCCAATGCGTTCTCCCACCTCCAGCACCGCGCCCACAATCGCTTCCAATTCCAGCGGACGTCCCGCTTCCAGGTCCTGAAGCATTGACGTCTTGTGCTCACCAACTTTGGCTGCTCCAGCCATGCGCTGCTCGATTGAAACTTGCATTTTCACGCCCAGCTTTTCCGTCAGCGCCTCCGTCTCCTGCATGATGTTGCGAACAAGGTTTGCCGTCTCCGGGTTACTGAGCATCTGCGCCAGCGTGGCCCCGGTCAAAGCGCTGATGGGATTAAAAGCCACATTGCCCAGTATCTTTACCCATATCTCATTGCGCAGATGCGTGGTCACAGGCGCGCGCAGGCCGGAAGCAATCAGCGCCTCAGCAATCTTCTTGATGCGCTCTGACCTGCTGCCATCGGGCTCTCCCAGTGACATGCGTGTGCCTTCGTTGTGCCGCACCACGCCGGGCTCGGTGATTTCAGTGGAAAAATAAATCAGAGACCCGATCACCCGTCGCGCTTCAATCGCCTGCGAGACCACTCCGCCGGGATCAACGCGCTCCAGCAGCGTCCCCGCCAGAGGCCCGCCATCGCTCTGGAAATACCACCACGGGATACCGTTTTGCGTGCTTACGACGGCCGTTTCTGGTCCCAGCACGGGCGCAAGCTGCGCAGCCAGCGGAGGCAAACCGTGTGCTTTCACGCAGAGAAAAACGACGTCCATGGGGCCCGCATCTTGCAGGTCCGCCACAAGTCGCGGGCGCGCGACGAAGTCGTCATCGGCACTGATCACGCGCACGCCTTTTTCCTGCATGGCGCGAAGGTGCGGCCCGCGGGCATGCAGGGTCACGTCATATCCTTTGCGCGCCATCATCGCGCCGATATACGCCCCCACGGCCCCGGCCCCCACGATCAGGAATTTCACTTGGCCCCACCTGCAAACGTTTCCGCCATGGACCGGCGCTGGATCTTGCCGGTGGCGGTGCGCGGAATCTTTTCCACGATATGGATTTTCTTGGGGACTTTGAAGTCAGCCAGATGCTGCTTGCAGTGCTCTATCAAGACCGCTTCAGTTTGCGGTTCTTTCAGCACCACGGCCACGGCCACCTCTTCTCCCCAGGTGGGATGCGGCATGCCAAAAGCCACCGCCTCAGCCACGCAGGGATGCGTCATCAGGACTTCGTCAATTTCCAGAGGCGCAATCTTTTCGCCGCCGCGGTTGATCAGCTCCTTGATTCGGGCCGTCAGGTGCAGGTAGCCTTCATCGTCAATCATTCCCTGGTCGCCGGTGCGGAACCATCCGTGGGTAAACGATTTTGCGTTGGCCTCAGGATTGTTCTCATAGCCTTCAATCACGTTCGGGCCTTTGATCACCACTTCACCAAGCTCCCGGCTGGGCAGCAGATTGCCCACTTCATCCATGATGCCGACCTGCACTCCCGTGCCCGGCCCCACCGATGCGGCTTTACGGCCCCGCGGGGGCAGAGGATTGGAGCACATCTGGTGCGACGCTTCGGTCATACCGTAAGCTTCCAGCACCGGAACCTGGATCACGTTTTCAATTTTTTCCATCAGCGCCGGTGAAAGCGCTGAGCTGCATGACCGCACAAAGCGCAGCTTCTCAATTCCTTCCGGCTTCTCCGTCAATCGCGCCACGGAAAGCTGGTGGATCGTGGGCACACAGGAGTACCAAGTAACGCCGTGCTCGCGCACCGTCCGCCAGAAGCTCATGGGATTGAACTTGTTCGGCACCACCACTGTGCCGCCGGTCAGGAAGGTGGAGAGCGTGGAGGCCACCAGTCCATGAATATGGAACAGCGGCATCACGCAGAGAGAAACGTCTTGCGCCGTCAGGCCGTAGGTGGCCGCAACGTTCTGGCAAGAGACGGCAATGTTGCGATGCTTCAGCGGCACGCGCTTGGGCCGGCCCGTGCTTCCGCTAGTGTGCAGCACCAGGGCCACGTCATCGGAGCTGGGCGGTGTGACCGGAACGCCTTCGGGGGCATCCACAATGCTCACGTTGCCGTGCTCATCCATATCCACGGCATATACGGGGATGTTCAGGTGCTTGGCCGCGCGGCGGGCTTCTTCCGCGCCTTCGGGCGGCGCGAGCAGGACTTTGGCCGAGGTATCGTCAAGATAAAAGGAAAATTCCTCAAAACGGTACGCCGGATTCAACGGCGCCGCAGTCCCGGCAACCGCGCCCGCCAGAAAAGCCATGATCGTGGGCAGGCCGTTCGGCAGGACGTTGGCAACGCGGTCTCCCCGCTTGATGCCCATTCCGGCCAGGCCTTCTGCCATCGTCTGTACCTGGCGACGGAGCGAGTCATACGATACGGCGGTTCCGGTCTCAGGAATAATGACGGCGGTGGCATTCCCGGGAGCGGCATTCAACAGCGAAGGAAGGTCATTCATTAGAGCATGGCTCCGGTGACAAGGGGGTTCTTGCCTTCGTTCAGCTTGCGGGCGGAAGTATATACCAGATAATCAATGATGCAAGGGGCTGGCAATTTCGTAGTCCGGGTGGCCTAAAGCAACCGTTCCAAGTGGCTGAAAACCACCAGTCTTTCCCTGAATCGCGCGCAGCGAAAGCTTCCTACCGCGCCCAACGAGCGCCAACCGCAATACTGCTTGAGCGGAAGCCCGCTGAAAGCGAAGGTTCAACTTGGCACTCGGGGAAGAAGCCCCAGTGACGCTGATCCTAAAGGAGCTTCTCTGAAAAACGGCCCTAAACGTGCTGCGATCCTCGCCTTGGAGGCCCAAGAATGAACGCCAGAAAATGCCTCGCCATTGCCCTTTTCTGTGTATCTTCTTCTTCCATCGCTCAGACCCACAGTGGCGTCGTGCCTCACACCGCGGCCGCCGACTATGCCACCCACGCTTCACAGGACAACTTGCAGATCGGTGCGTCGCTGTTAACCCACAAGGACCTAAAAAGGGTCTTTGCCACGGACGTAAACCAGTGCTGCCTGGTGGTGGAAGTCGCTTTCTATCCGCCGAAGAATAACTTCATAAAAATCTCGCTCGACGATTTCATGCTGCGCGAGGCCGGGATGGAAGTTGGCCCACGGCCTTCCACGGCGCAAGCGCTGGCTGCGCGGCTGGAAATCCGGCCCGGGCCAACCGACCGCGAGCACCAGGTGGGCGTGAACAGCACTTCTGAAATCGGCTATGAGCGTGACGGCGCCATCAACAATGGCAATCAAAATGGAACCACCCAGACAAACCGGGGCGGAATTTACCAGCGCCAAAGCGTTGGCGTGGGTATCCCTGTCGGCGGCAAACAGCAGACGCCGGCCGCAGCCGCAGAGAGCAACCGCCGCGCCATTGAAGCCGAACTCCAGGAAAAAGCCCTGCCGGAAGTCAGCGCCTGGGACCCGGTTGCCGGTTATCTTTATTTTTCCGTCCCTAAGAAGAAAAAGGGCGGCTACGAATTAGTCTACATGGCGGGCGACAAGAAGGTAGTGCTGCCCCTGAAATAGGACTCGCGAATTTCTCCGATTGTTGTTCTTCTCTCCCTGCCTGATTTATGCGGCCCTGGAAGAAAAACGGGGCCGCAATTTTTATGGTGGGCATGGCGGGCATTCGTTCAAAAACGGCGCTTCTCCATATCAAACCATGCTTCTGAATAGTGGGTGATTGAGTTCGATAGTTGGGCTTTCTTCCAAATATCCGGCCCTCCATGTACCTTATGTGGTACACTGATTTGTGGCGGATAAACGCACGCAGTCCCAAACCGAAAGAAGCTCCCAGACCGACCTGCAAGGTAAACGCGTCAAGGCCGTCTTTTACCGGACAGCGGGCGGTGGGGAGCCGGTGCGCGAATGGCTAAAAAGTTTACCGTCCCGCGAGGACCGCAAGCGGATTGGCGAAGACATAAAGACCGTTGAGTTTGGATGGCCGGTGGGAATGCCAGTATGCCGCTCTGTAGGCGGTGGCATCTATGAAGTCCGGTCAGACCTGACTCAAAACCGCATCGCGCGCGTGCTGTTCTATTTCGACAAGAATGGACGAATGGTGCTGTTGCACGGGTTCATCAAGAAGACCCAGAGGACGCCTGACGAAGATTTAGATCTGGCACGACGAAACAAGAAGAAGCATGAGAGGTCGCAATGAAGTCAAAGAAAGAGAATGGAGCCGTCGGGCACACTGGCTCGACTTTTGACAGTTTCCTGGAAGAAGAAGGCATCCGGGAAGAAGTTGAGGCGGTTGCGGTCAAGCGTGTAATCTCATGGCAGCTTGCGGAAGCCATGCGGAAAAAGAAGAAGACAAAACGGGCGCTCGCAAAAGAGCTTCATACCAGCCGCTCTCAGCTTGATCGTTTGCTTGATCCACAAAATATCGCCGTTTCCCTGGACACAATTTCCCGCGCTGCCAGGGCGCTCGGAAAAAGATTGATTATTCGGATCGCTGATGCCAAAACGAGTTGAAAGATTCCTGACCACCCATATAGCAAACAGGAGCGCTTAAGCTACGTTCGCCGGGACTAGTCGCTTTGTGCAGGCCCGCTACTTGATGAGCCAGCTATTCTGTACTTCAGCGATGGCGGCGCGCCGCTTGGCCAACTCAGCCTCAGATTCCGGCGCCGGCGGACCGCCGGACTGCGCTCCCTTTTTCAGCTCCGCCAGAATTGCCTTCAGCGTTTTGTCGATGGAGAACAAACGCAATTGCGCCAGCAGAATTGCGATGCTGAGGGCAAAACAGATTAGCGCCACGAACAAGCCAAGAAGTCCTGACAATACGTCCATCAATTTCCTCCGTACAGAATGCAATAGGATGAGCCATGGTTTACGAAACCTATGATCGGGTCAAGACAAATCCGACGCTACCCCCGCCATCGTGATCTGGCGTCGATCTGCGCAAAATCAGCGGCGACAGCCTGTGGCAATCATGTAACATGCAGCCTAAAGGAACCTCAAAAAACGGTGAATAGAAGAAGGTAGGAACATTTCGAAAGCAGCCCGGAGGAAGTTCATGAAACTGAAGACTATCGCTATCGCAATCGCGCTCTTCGCTCTATCGATCCCGGTTTTGTCCGCGCCAAACGCCAAGGCCTCGTTTGAAAACCTGAAAGCCCTGGCCGGAGAGTGGGAGACCAAGGATCCCAGCGGCAAGATGCAGAACATCACATGGAAGGTGGTTTCCGGCGGCTCCGTGATAATGGAATCCATGCAGGAAGAGAGCATGGTGACCATGTATCACGTGGACAACAATCGCCTGCTGCTCACGCACTATTGCGCGGCGCAGAACCAGCCCCGCATGCAGGCCCAGGTCTCTGACGACGGAAAGACCTTTACATTCGATTTTATCGACGCCACCAACCTGGCCAGCCCAAACGACGGGCACATGCGCAAGCTGATACTGACGATCCAGGACAAAGACCATTTCACCGAGCAATGGTTTTTCGCGCAAAAGGGCAAGGACCTGGACCATGGCGTGTTTCAACTCACGCGCAAGCAGTAATCCTTGCAGATGGGCGGACGGCGGCCGGGCAACGGAGATCGAGGGGTATTGACAGCAGCGGACATGGTTGCTTAGGCTGTCGCTTCCATGTCGATATCGCTTGAAAGTCTCAACAGCAAGAGTTTTTCCGACCAACTGCACACCCAGTTCAGGCTGCTGCGTGAAGGCCTTGAGCCCATTCCGCTTGAACTGATTGAGGTGAAAGAGAGCGACCCTTCGCCCAAGATCGAGCTTTTCTCGCTTCAGTTCCGCGGGCCGGCCGCGCCCCGCATGGCCCAGCATATTCACACGCTGGAGCACGACAAGCTGGGCAGGATGGAAATTTTTCTCACCGCCATCGCGGGCGATGCCGAGGGGATCACCTATGAATCGGTGTTCCATCGCTTTCGCAAGAACGTTCCATGAGCGTCCCGCGGATCACGTTGCGCCCGGTTACAGCGGCCGACGACCACTTCATCTTTTCCTGCTATGCCAGCACGCGCGCGCTGGAGCTGGCACAGGTGCCGTGGACGCCGGAACAGAAAGAATCTTTTATCAGGATGCAGTACACGGCGCAAAAGAACCATTACGCGGCGGAAGCGCCGCGCGCCAGCCATGACATTATCTATGTGGAAACAACGCCGGTGGGACGCATCTATCTCGACCGCCACGAGGATGCGCTGCACATTCTGGACATCACCGTGCTGCCGGAGCATCGCAACCACGGGACAGGCTCAGAGCTGCTGCGCCGGCTTCTCGATGAAGCGGTCAAACTAGGGAAGCCGGTGACCATCTACGTGGAAAGCTTCAATCCCTCACTGCGCCTCTTTGAACGCCTGGGCTTCCGGAAAGACCATGAGAAGGGATTTCATCTGTTGATGAAATGGCAGCCGGCGCATTAGCGCCTGCCGCACCCGGCGCACCGAAAGCAGCTGATTGCATTCTCTGCCCGGCACTGTATGGTACGGCCGCATCCAACCGGTTCACCACGGCGGTGTAGATCTGGCTACCGCTTCCTTGCGGCGCCGTAAACAGCGCAAAGCGTCCCAGGTCCTGATGCTCAAACAAATGCGTCTCATGCGGCACCGGGGACGATCCGCCAAACAACAGGACAAAACCGCTGCTGGTGGGCGCGAAGCCGCTCCGCTTGTTCATGACGGCGAAGCTCGCGGGGTTCACCGGCGCGATGGCCGGCAGGTCCTCAACGGCAAGCAATGTAACCCAGACCGGCAGTTGATCTTCGCCGGTAAAGACCTTGAAGCTACTGCCGACCGCGCCGGAAAACGCGTTTCGGCCCAGAAGATCCAGCGCCGCGGCGTGGTCCTGCCAGTTATCAGAACCGGCCGCGAGAGTTTTTTGAGAGCCACCTTCTTCACTGCCACCGATGGGAGTGCGGCGTCCGCCGAAAGCCATCGCGGAAAAGGGATTGCTGGCGCAGGCAGCAGCCGCGAGCACACCATGGCGCAGGAACATCCTTCTGGAAAATGCCAAGTTTCACCTCCGCTCAGTTAAGAGCATCGGAAAAAAATCTGATTTTTTGCGATCCCGTCTTTCGGGAAAACACTTTGGGGAAATCGCCCCATCTCGTGCAGATTTGCCCTGGGGCTTCGAACCGGAAGCAATGGAATCGTAACCGGAACGTGACCAGAATTCCAGAGGTAATTGCCATTTTGGGAAAAACTTCAGTAACTAATCATGCCTAAAAATGTGACATAGTTTGCACTTTTCAGGCTATTTCAACGATGGACCATAGTTTCTTTTTAAGGCGGAAGGATTGTTATGAAAATTTTTTAACACTCAAGGTTACTTTCAGCTTCTGAAGTTGCCCTGTAAGTAGCCTTTTTTCTTGACAATCCGCCGCGCACCAATCAGAGTACATTGTTGAAAGCTCACCCCCAGGCAAAAAAATTGAAATAAAGAACGATTTTCAGGGCCGGTCTGCTGCAGCTTCCGGAGGGCGGACTAGTTCTCTTATGGCTTTTTGCCATCAATCTTTCCGGAGCCCCCATAACTATAAGCGTTGCGTAAGGAGTTGCTACTCGTGACTAAACGGTCTTTGCCCCTCTGCAATCGTGTTATCGCCTCAATCCAGTCTGCTTCCATTCTTCTTCTGCTGATGATGCTCAGCGGACTGGGAAGCCATCTCTCCGCGACGGCCTTGCAGGCCCCCGCGCGAGGCCCAAAGATATGGCTGGGGGACAACCAGGCCCTGCCGATGACGCCGGTTGGCGCGCCCACGCTGGCGCAAAGCGTGGCTGCCGGCCAGGCACAGCCGCTCTCCATGGCGACGGCGGACGTTGACGGCGACGGCGTGGCCGATATGGTAGCCGGCTTCAGCGCCCCGGGTGGCGGCGCCATTGTGATTCATCGCGGCAACGTGGATGCCTTTGCTCCGCAGAGTGACGCATCGTTTCAGGCCATAGCCCACGGCGAGTTCCCATCTCCTTTCCTGCCCAACGCGCAGGTCGTCAACATTCCCGTCCGGCCAGACTTCATGGCGCTGGGCCGTTTCACGCCCGGCGGAAATCAGGATCTGGTAGTGGCCGCGCTCGGCGGCAACAGCCTGTACTTTTTCCCCAGCGACGGCAAGGGCAGCTTTGGCGCGCCAAAGACCATTGCGCTTTCCGGCGGCGTAACAGCGATGGCAGCGGAAAATCTGCTGCGCAGCCTGCCGTACTCCAACCTTGTTGTGGGCGTGGCCGCGCAACAGGGCTCTTCTTTACTGGTCTTTTCCGGATCTGACGCCGGCATGACTTCTCCCGCGGTCTTTCCGCTGAAGGCCGCTGCCAGCAACATCGTCTTCGGGGACTTTGGCGACTCCCATACGGACGCGGCATTCCTTTCCGGCGGCAACGTCTTTATTCTTCATTCTTCCAATTTCCAGATGGAAGCGCTTTCGCTTCCGGTGAATGCCAGCGCCATGGCGCTGGGCTCGTTCATATTTGATCGCGTCCCGGCTTTGCAGATCGCCCTGCTGACCTCGGATGGAACGCTCCACATAGCGGCACACACGGAATTTGATCCGCGCCCGCTTACCGCCAACGAACTTCAGGCGCGCATCCAGGCAGGCAGACGCGGCTACGGTAACCCGCTGGATCCGTCGCGCACGCTGCCGCAGAACGGTTTCAAGATCGTGGAGAGCATTGCCTCTGCCGCGCCGTTCGCCGCGGGACAGATGCCCGTGCTCTTCCGCACGCGCATTTCCGACCACGGCGCCGACGACGTGATGGTGCTGAATCCATCGGCGGGCCTGTTGACCGTGATCGCGCATCCGGACGTGGCCGCGGGCGCGACGACATTTCTTCCCGCGCAGATTTCCACGCGGCCCTATTCCGGCTCGCCCGTAGCGGCGCTGCCGATGCGCACGAATATTGATGGACGCCCCGGCGTTGTGGCGCTGCATGCGGGACAACTTGCTCCGGCAGTGATGATGCCGCTGCCCGACCCGACGTTTACGGTCAACCGCACCGACGATCCCGTGCCGCCTTCGCCGATTACCAACGCCTGTAACGGCGTGGCCAACGATTGCAGCTTGCGTGAAGCGATTCTCCGGGCCAACGCAACTGCCGGAACGGATACCGTTGCTGTGCCCGCGGGGACTTACACGCTCACTCTGGCCAGAGTTCAGAATGACTGTACCGGCAACCACGGCGCTTTGTCTGTAAATGACTCGGTCAACATCGTCGGCGGAGGCCAGGCAACAACCATCATTCAAGCCGGAACTACCAATACCAATGGCATCGACATGGTGATGAACGTCAACGAGGACCTTGCGACTGCCAACTGTCCCGTTACGAATGCCACAGCCAGCATCTCCAATCTGACTATGAAGTTTGGAAGGAACCACGGCACTGTTGCTACTTTCGACGGTGACGGCGGCTGCATGGAGTTCGATACCGGTAGCAGCGGTAACGCAAACCTGACGATGGACCACGTGACGCTGACGGACTGCAGCACCACGGACGGCAACGGCGGCGGAATCGCCACCTTCAACGTTACCGCCCCCGGCGGCGGTACGGGTCTGGCGACAATCACAAACAGCATTTTCCAGAACAGTACCGTAGCGGAAATCAACATAAATGCCGCGGGCAGCGGCGGCGCCATCTGGGTGTCTGACTTGGCGCGCATGACGATGAGCAATTCTCAGATCCTGAACAACAACGCCAACCAGATCAACGGGACCGGCAGGGGCGTAGGCGGCGGTCTCTTCATCTTTTCCGCGGGCGCCGGCTCCAGGCAGACGGTCCTGCACAGCAACACCATCACGGGCAACCATGCATCAGGCGATGGCGGCGGAATCTGGGACACGTCGAACCTCGTGATCGACAACGCCGGCACACCATCCAGCCTCACAGTCATCAGCGGCAACACCGCTGGCGGAAACGGCGGCGGAATTCATTACCACGCGGTCAGTCCTGACGTGATGACGTTGTCCAAGATCACCATCACCGGAAACACAGCTACCGGCAATGGCGGCGGCATCGATGCAGGTGAGCCGACGCTCGCTCATTCCTTCACCATGAGCTTCAGCCGTCTGGCGGGCAACACCGCGACTTTGGGCAAGAACCTCAATAACAACCACACCACGGCGACAGTGACGAATAACTGGTGGGGCGTAAACACGCCTGCAACAACCATCAACACGATCAATAGCGGCACTTCAACCTTCGATCCTTTCATCGCGCTGACGCACACCGCCAGCCCGGCCATCATCCGGATCAACCAGAGCACAACGCTTACCGGCGACATGAGCAAAGACAATCATGGAGTCGGAACGGCCCTGGCCGGAAACCTTGACGTCATCGTCGGGCTGCCGATCACATTCAACAACCCCATTCTGGGGACGATCCCGCAGGCCCAGCCGGAAACGCTCGGCAACCCCGTGCCAACTGCCACGGCCACGTTTAACGCGGGCGGCACCAGCGGCAACGGCCACGCGGATGCCACGGTCGACCAGGCCACGGTCACAGCCAACATCGTAATTCTTGAGCCGTTGCAGATCACCAAGAGCTTCAGCCCGAGCCCGGTGGCGGTCAACGTTTCCAGCACGCTCACGTTCAGCGTCAATAACCCGAACGTGATTGCCGTCGACGCCAGCTTTACTGACACATTGCCCCTGGGTCTTGTAGTTGCCGCCACACCGGGCGTCACCAATACCTGCGGAGGCACGGTCACGGCGGTTGCAGGCGCGGGAAGCGTGAGCTTCAGCAATGCCAGCCTGCCGGTGGGCGCCTGCACGATTACCGTAAAAGTTTCCAGCGCCACCGATAATATTTACAACAATACCGTCACCATTAATTCCACGGCCGCAGGCACCGGCGCGCAATCCACTTCTTCCGCCAGCCTGACAGTCATCAATCCGCCGTCCATCACGAAGGCCTTCGGCGCGGCCACGATTCCTTTGAACGGCACCACCAGCCTGACCTTTACGCTGAGCAGCACAAACGTGAACCTGACCATCAACGGCGCGGCGTTCACTGACAATCTGCCGGCGGGGCTAGTGGTGGCCACTCCGCCCAACGTGGGCGGCACCTGCACCGGCACCATAACCGCTACAGGCGGGGCCTCCAGCGTGAGCCTTACCGGCCAGACGCTGGCCCCGGGGGCAAGCTGCACGGTCATCGTCAACGTGCAGGGCACCACGGCAGGCGTGAAGAACAACAGCGTCCAGGCAACTTCGACGAACGCCGGGACCGGCAATACGTCGAATGCTTCCATCACAGTGGTTGCGCCGCCGGTGATTATCAAGGCATTCAGCGCGGCCAGCATTCCGCTGAACAGCTCGACTAACTTGACCTTCACGATTCAGAACAACAACACTACAGTCGCGTTGACCGGCGTCGCATTCAGTGACACGTTGCCGACAGGGCTGGTTGTGGCCACGCCGAACGGCCTGGCGGGAAGCTGCGGCGGCGGTACGATTACCGCAACGCAGGGCACCAATGTCATCAGCCTGTCGGGCGGATCGATTCCGGCCAGTTCTTCGTGCGCGTTCTCGGTGACCGTGACCGGCATCGCGGCGGGACTCCAGACCAACACCACGGGCAATGTGACATCAACTGAAGGCGGCACGGGTGGAACGGCCACTGCAAGCGTGAAAGTGGAAGCGCCTCCATCGATTGCCAAAGCATTCAATCCTACGACCATTGCTCTGAATGCGACGACCTCGCTCACGTTCACCATCACGAATCCAGCAGCCAACGTTGATCCGTTGACCGGCGTGGCGTTCACTGACACGCTGCCGACTGGGCTGACAGTAGCCAATGCGTCCGCCACAGTCTGCGGCGGAACGCTGACGACCACGGCGCCCACAGGCATCTCGCTAAGCGGTGCGACGATTGCCGTGAATAGCCAGTGCCAGTTCTCAGTAACCGTAACCGGCGCTGCCTCCGGGCAGTACACCAACACTACGGGCAACGTGACTTCAACCAACGGGGGCACCGGCAACACGGCTACGGCAAACCTGACCGTGGCGACTCCGCCTTCGATTACAAAAGTCTTTGGGGCGGCCACCATTCCGCTGAACGGGACCACCTCGCTGACCTTTACTATTCAGAACCCGAACACGGGCCTTACGCTGAACGGAATTGCCTTCACTGACAATCTGCCGGCCGGATTGGTAGTGGCAACGCCCAACGGGTTGAGTAACACCTGCGGCGGCACGGCAACAGCGGTTGTAGGATCGGGCAGCATCAGCCTCTCCGGCGGTACGCTGGCTTCCAGTGCAAGTTGCACCGTGTCAGTCAATGTCACCGGCACAACGGCGGGCGTAAAAAATAACAGCGTCCAGGTAACTTCAACTGAAGGCGGAACCGGCAATACGTCCAATGCCTCCATCACGGTGGTTGCGCCGCCGGTAATTATCAAAGCTTTCGGCGCGGCCAGCATTCCGCTGAACGGCTCCACCTCGCTCACCTTTACCATCCAGAACAACAACACCACGACCACGCTGACCGGCGTCGGCTTTAGTGACACGCTGCCTGCGGGCCTGGTGGTTTCCACTCCGAACGGCTTGGCTGGCAGCTGCGGCGGCGGAACCATTACCGCCACGGCGGGAACGGGCGTGATCAGCCTGAGCGGCGGAACGATTGCCGCCAGCAGCTCCTGCACGTTCTCTGTAAACGTGACCGGCGTTGCGGCAGGCACACAGAACAACACCACCGGGAACGTGACTTCAACCGAAGGCGGAACGGGCGGAACGGCCTCAGCCTCGATCAACGTGGTTGCGCCTCCGTCGATTGCCAAGGCCTTCAATCCTACCGGCATCGCGCTGAACGCGACCACCTCTCTGACGTTCACCATTACCAATCCAGCGGCGAACGCCGTATCGTTGACCGGCGTGGCATTTACTGACACGCTGCCCACGGGCTTGACCGTGGCCAATGCTTCAGCCACAGTCTGCGGCGGAACGCTTACGACCACGGCCCCGACGGGCATCTCGCTGAGCGGAGCGACGATCGCCGCCAACAGCCAGTGCCAGTTCAGCGTGACGGTGACCGGCGCGGCCGCGGGCAACTACACCAACACCACGGGCAACGTGACTTCAACCAACGGCGGCACCGGCAACACGGCTACGGCAAACCTGACCGTGGCGACCCCGCCGACCATCACGAAAGTCTTTGGCGCGGCCAGCATTCCGCTGAACGGAACTACCTCGCTGACGTTCACCATCCAGAACCCCAACACCAATCTGACGCTGACCGGAATTGCATTTACTGACAATCTGCCGGCCGGATTGGTAGTGGCAACGCCCAACGGGTTGAGTAACACCTGCGGCGGCACGGCAACAGCGGTTGCAGGATCGGGCAGCGTCAGCCTCTCAGGCGCCACGCTGGCGTCCAACGCGTCATGCACAGTGTCAGTCAATGTCACGGGCACAACGGCGGGCGTCAAGAACAACAGCGTCCAGGTGACTTCAACTGAAGCCGGGACGGGCAATACGTCGAATGCTTCCATCACGGTGGCCGGACCGCCGGTCATCATCAAGGCTTTCGGCGCGGCCAGCATTCCGCTGAACGGCTCTACCTCGCTCACCTTCACCATCCAGAACAACAACACCACGACCACGCTGACCGGCGTCGGCTTTAGTGACACGCTGCCTGCGGGCCTGGTGGTTTCCACTCCGAACGGCTTGACTGGAACCTGCGGCGGCGGAACGATTACGGCGACGCAGGCTACGAACGTGATCAGCCTGAGCGGCGCGAGCCTGGCGGCATCTACTTCCTGCACGTTCTCTGTGAATGTGACGGGCACTGCGGCAGGTACGCAAAACAACACCACCGGAAACGTGACTTCAACAGAAGGCGGAACGGGCGGAACGGCCTCTGCCTCGATCAACGTGGTTGCGCCTCCATCGATCGCCAAGGTCTTCAATCCTACCGGCATCGCGTTGAACGCGACCTCCTCTCTGACGTTCACCATTACCAATCCAGCGGCAAATGCCGTATCGCTGACTGGCGTGGCATTTACTGACACTCTGCCGACAGGACTGACCGTGGCCAACGCCTCAGCCACAGTCTGCGGCGGAACCCTGACGACCACGGCCCCGACGGGCATCTCGCTGAGCGGAGCGACGATCGCCGCCAACAGCCAGTGCCAGTTCTCGGTGACCGTGACCGGCGCGGCCGCGGGCAACTTCACCAACACCACGGGCAACGTGACTTCAACGAATGGCGGCACGGGCAACACGGCTACGGCTAATCTGACCGTGGCGACCCCGCCGACCATCACCAAGGCGTTCGGAGCGGCCAGCATCCTGCTGAACGCGTCCACGTCTCTTACGTTCAACATCAACAACCCGAACACCTCGCTTGCGCTTACCGGCGTCGCCTTCAGTGATACGCTGCCGGCTGGCCTGCAGGTCTCGACGCCGAACGGGCTTACTACCACCTGCTCCGGTACGGTTACGGCCGCTGCCGGTTCGGGCTCAATCAGCCTGACGGGCGCTTCGCTGGCGGCGAACGCTTCCTGCTCAATCAGCGTGAACGTGACAGGAATAGCCGCGGGGGTGCAGAACAACACGACCGGGCCGATTTCGTCGACTCAAAGCGGGGCCGGGGCCACCAGCAACACGGCCAGCATCACGGTGATTGGGCCTCCGAGCATAGCCAAGGCGTTTGGCGCGGCCAGCATCAATCTGAATGCCTCCACAACGCTGAGCTTCACAATTACCAACCCGAACGCGACAGTCGCCCTGACGGGCGTGGGCTTTGGCGATACGCTGCCGGCTGGACTGACGGTGGCGAATCCGAACGGCCTGACCGGATCGTGCGGAGCAGGCACAATCACAACCGGAACGGTCTCGGGCTTCTCCGTGATCAACCTCTCCGGAGGCACGATTGCGGCGGGCGGCTCCTGCACCTTCTCAGTGAATGTGGTTGGCACTACCGGCGGCCACAAAGTGAACACCACCGGCACGGTCAGTTCCACCAACGCGGGTTCTGGCAATCAGGCAACAGCATCGATTGACGTGATTGCTCCGGACCTAACCATCACCAAGACCCATAGCGGGACCTTTACGCGCGGCCAGACCGGCGCTGTATGGACGATCACGGTCAGCAATGTCGGCTTCGGACCGACCTCCGGGACGGTCACAGTGGTTGATACGCTGCCCAACGTGACCAATCCGCCGGTCCCCACGGCCATCAGCGGCACGGGCTGGACCTGCACGCTGGCGACGCTGACTTGCACGCGGGCTGATGCTCTGGCTTCCGGCAGCAGCTATCCGCCGATCACGCTCACTGTCAATATCCCCACCAATATTCAGAATAACTTCACCAATACCGCCGTGGTTTCCGGCGGCGGAGACGTGAACCCCAACAACAATACGGCGACCGATGCGATCAACCTTGGCCCGCCGATCATCATCACTCCGCATGCCAGCACTGCAACCACAACGGCGGGCAACTCGGCGACCTACGCCTTTGACGTGCAGGACCTGGACCCCACGCTGGGCATGGTTACATTCGCATGCAGCGGGCTGCCCGTTGGCACCTCATGTGTATTCAACCCGCCCGCCACCAACCAGCCCCTGACCGTTGTCGCCATGACGGTGACAACGTCGAGCGGCAACGGCGCGGTGGCCGGCCTGAACTTTGACTTTGGCGGCAAGCCTCCGCTGTATGCGGCGCTCTTCTTCCCGGCGCTTGGCCTGGTGGGAATCGCGGTGAGCGGGCGCAAAGCCCGGAAGACGCGGCTGCGCTTTGCCATGGTCTTCGTCGGCGCGGCCATGCTGCTCTCCTTTGCCGGTTGCGCCGGCGGATTGCATGGCCCGGTGACGCCGGCGGGAAGTTATCAGCTTACGGTGACGGCGGCCAGCACAACGGTGCAGGCCAGCGCGCCGGTGACTTTGACCGTGAAGTAGAACCCAGGGTTAACTTTTAAGAACGCTATAGGAGCGATTCGATATGTCAAGTCCGTTCATAGGCGAGATCCGGATGTTCGGCGGCAATTTTGCCCCGGTAGGCTGGGCCTTTTGTGATGGCTCGCTGATTCCAATCTCAGAGAATGATGCGCTGTTCAATCTCATCGGCACCACGTATGGCGGCGATGGGCAAAACACCTTTGCCCTGCCAGATCTTCGCAGCCGCATTCCCCTTCATGTGGGTCCGGGCTTTGCTCTGGGCCAGAGCGGCGGTGTGGAGAGCGTAACCCTCACCACCAGCCAGATACCCAACCATTCCCACGTGCCCCAGGCCAACAATGCTCCGGGCGACCAGGTAAGTCCCGCAAACGGCTTGTGGGCTTCCACCAGCCCCAGCCTGAACAACTACTCCAACGTCGCGCCCAGTGTGACTATGGATCCTGCCGCCTGCGGCTCAAGCGGCGGTTCTCAGCCGCATGACAACATGGTGCCGTTCCTGGCCATCAACTTCATTCTGTCGCTGTTCGGAGTCTTTCCGTCGCAGACGTAAGCCGTGCCAACCACTAGAAGCTGAAGGAGAAGAAGCATGTCAGAGCCATTTCTGGGCGAAATAAAAATTATCAGTTGGAATTTTCCTCCCAAAGGCTGGACTTTCTGCAATGGGCAATTGCTGCCTATCAATCAGAACCAGGCGCTGTTTTCCATTCTCGGCACCACCTATGGCGGCGACGGAAGAACGACCTTCGCGCTCCCTAACCTGCAGGGCCGCATGCCCGTCCACGTGGGCGATGGAATTGTGCTGGGCGAGCGCGGCGGTGAAACTGCGCACACGCTTAACATTAGCGAATTACCCGCCCACAACCACACTCCGGTGGGCAGTTCCACCAACCCGCCCACCTCGCCCGGCGCAGCCGGGATGCTGTGGTCAGCCAACAATGCCAAGCCATTTGCCCTCACCGCCAATGCAGCTATGAACCCCGCATGCGTGCTGCCCGTTGGAGGCAACCAGCCGCATGAAAACATGAGCCCGTACCTGGTGCTGAACTTCATTATCGCGCTGCAGGGAATTTTCCCCAGCCAAAATTAGCAAGGGAGAAACGATTTGCCATGTCGAATCCATTTGTAGCCGAAATCAGGATTTTTGCCGGAAACTTTGCTCCCACGGGCTGGGCGCTGTGCAATGGCCAGCTCTTGCCAATCAGCCAGAACACCGCCCTCTTCTCTCTGCTGGGCACCACCTACGGCGGCGACGGAAAGAGCACCTTCGCACTGCCTAACCTGCAGGGCTCAGCGCCCTTGCAGCAAGGCCAGGGGCCGGGGCTTTCGCTTCGTGACCTGGGTGAAATTGGCGGCGAGCAGAACGTAACCCTGTTGCAAACCGAAATGCCCGCTCACACGCACACTATCCAGGCGGCTTCAGGCACCGGCCTGGCCGATCCCACGAACAACGTCTGGGCATCAGGCGCCAAAGGCTTTGGCAGCATCTATTCGCCTTCCGCCCAGGCCACCAATGTGCCCATGAGCCCGTTTGCCATGTCGATCAGCGGCGGCAACCAGCCCCACAACAACATGCTGCCCTACCTGGGCCTCACGTTCATCATTGCGTTGCAGGGAGTTTTCCCGTCACGGAGCTAGCCAACAACGCTCTTTACGGTACCAAAGGGCTTCAGGGTTTCGACTCTGAGGCCCTGGTTGTTTAGGCTAGTATTTAACTTCATGGCGCCTCGCGACTCAGAAAGCCCGGACCAACCAGGCGTGATTGCGCCGGATCAGGCGCCACGCCAAATTACCATCCTGGAAACCGACGTTCCTCTCTCCCAGTCGCTGATCTGGCGGCTGCAAAGCGACTTCTACGTCCAGCGCGGCCTCAAGGCATGGACTGAAGACATGGTCCCCAGCTACATCACCAACAATCCCTTCATCGCCGAAATTTACGCGCAGATCGTCGCCGGCTTCCTTTTGGACTGCATGAATCTTTCGCAGAAAGACTCGCGGCCGCTCTCGCCGGAAAATCCGCTGCGCATTCTGGAGCTTGGCGCCGGCACCGGAAAGTTCTCTTATCTTTTCCTGCGCAAGCTCGCCGCGTTTCTGCAAGCCAGGAAAATTCCGCCGCAGATCGTGCGCTACTCCATGGCCGACTGCTCTGAAAGCTTGCTGGCCGAGTGGCGCGGCAACCGGTACCTGGGCGAGTTCGTCAACGCAGGTATTCTTGAATTCCAGTTGCACCGCGCCGAAGAGGACACCCCTTCTGCCGCGACGAATTCCAGAGTGGCTGATCCAGCCCAGCAGACCGCAGGCCCGCTCGTGGTGATTGCCAATTACGTTTTCGATAGTCTGCCCCAGGACGCCTTCATCATTGCCGACGGCCAGATTTCTGAAGCCATGGTCACCACCTCCACCAATCAGCAAAGTCCGGCCCCGCCGCTCAGCAGCCTGCAGCTTTCCTTCAAGAATGTCACGGTGCCGCCCGAGCGCTACCCAGACAAATCATGGAATGACATTCTGGAGCACTATCGCAACCGCCTGCCTGCGGCCACCGTGCTCTTCCCTTCCGCCGCTCTACGAATCTTGCAGCAGCTCAGCCAGTCCAGTGACGGACGCATGCTGGTGCTGGCCGCCGACAAAGGCTTTGTCCGCGAGGAAGATCTCGCTCTGCTTCAAGGCCCGCCTCAACTGGAGTTTCACGCTTCCAGCAACTGTTTTTCCCAGACGGTGAACTTTGACGCTATTACCCGATATTTTTACGGACTCGGCGGAGACTGGCTTCTTCCGCAAAAGCATTTTTCCAGCCTGAGTGTCTGCGCATTCATTGCGCGCCATCCGGGCGAGGAGTTTCCCGCCACCCGCAAATCATACGAACAGGCGCTTGCCGGGTTTGGTCCCGACGATCTTTTTGCGCTCATGAGCTGGTTGAACGCGCACCTGGAAGAAGTCTCAGTGGTCCAGGCCCTGGCGCTCTTGCGGCTGACCCGCTGGGACCCGACGGCCCTGCTGCGGATGTTTCCCGTCATCGCGCGCCAGCTTCGCGTGGTCGTGGCCGAGCGCCATGACCTTCGCCAGGCCGTCCTGAACACGTGGGCCAATCACTATCCGGTCAGCCCTGCAGAGAACCTGCTCGCGTTCAATTGCGCCGTGATCCTGCTGGAACTCCGGTTCTTTGCCGAGGCTCTGCCCCTGTTCAAAGTGTCTGAGCAGGTGCTGGGGCGCACTGCCACCACCAGTTACAACATGGGGCTGTGCGCTCTGGGATTAGGCCGCCCGGTCGAAGCGCTGGCCCACATGGTGGACGCCTGCAACCTCGATCCCGGCTTTGAGCCGGCCAGCAGCTCACGAGCCAGGCTGGAAAAGGAAACCGCGCAGAGCTGATCGAGCCGCTGAGCTCGCCGAAGTCCGGGCCTGAGCTGCTTCTGCTCTATTGATCGCGAAAAGCAGACGTGCTCTGCATTTGCTGCAACATTGTTCCCGCCGCGATACATCCTACTTGTCACTTAAGTTTTGCAAGGGGGAACATATATGCGCCATCGCACCGTCGCTCTGTTTCTGCTGTTCACCTTTTTGCTGGCCACCGCCGCCTGGGGTCGTGAGGACCGGCTCACCAACACCGGAGTTGCTCCTGCCGCAGAGGGCAAGGTCATTACCGATAACGATCGCAACGGCAACACCGGCATTGAAATTCACGTGAAGCACATGGCCACGCCGCAATCGCTTACACCGCCCAGGCAGACCTATCTGGTCTGGGTGCAGCCGCGCGGCAAGGACCCTGAACTGCTGGGCGCGCTCCGCGTGAATGACGACCTGGAAGGCAGCCTGAAGGCGGCCACCACTTACAAAGATTTTGAAATCTTGATTACCGCGGAAGACAGCGTGAAGCCGGAGACGCCTTCAAGCATCGTGATACTGAAGGGCACGGTTGAAAGGAAGTAGGCCGGCCGCGGCCCGGTTCAGTCCGTGCCCTTGCGCGATGCTCGCACTTTTGCGGTTGAGTCCGTGAATGAGCGGGCGGCGTTCCCGGCAATCTGATACCATTGCCGCCGATGATCGCCAAAGAGCAGGCAGCCCTCTCTGCCGGAGAAGCGGTTGCGTCAAAAAGATCGACGACCTGGTGGCCGCTCGCCGTGCTGGTGGCCATCAACGTACTAAATTTTTACGACCGCCAGGTCGCCGGCGCGGTGGTTGAGCCTGTCCGCAAGGAGTTCCATCTTACTGACACGGAGATTGGGTTACTCAACACCTTATCTCTCATTTTGTACGGCCTGGTGGGATTGCCGCTGGGACTTCTGGCAGATCGAGTCAGCCGCAAAAAACTTCTTGCGGCAGGCATTGTCGTTTGGACACTATTCACTGCCGGTGCGCGATGGGTGAGTAGCTATTCCTTGCTGATGATTACTCGATTGGGCGTGGGCGTGGGCGAAGCCACGGCCGCTCCCACGGCCACAAGCTGGATCGGCGATCTCTTTCCCGCCGAAGGCCGCTCCAAGCCGCTGGCGCTCTTTATGCTGGGCGTTCCAGTAGGCGGAGCGCTCAGTTTCTTTTTTACAGGGCCGATCGCGTTAAGATTTGGATGGCGAGCAGCCATGGTGGTGGCTGCGGCTCCGGCGCTCCTTCTGGTCCCGCTGCTCCTCATGTTGCATGAGCCCGCCCGTGGCGCCGCGGAAAAACACGCTCTCCCGGCGGATGCCGGTTCCATCTGGGCCGTACTTCGAGTTCCAACGTTCTGGTGGATTACGCTTTCCGGCGCTTTAGTGAACTTCATCCTGTATTCAATAGGCGTGTTTTTTCCGGCATTCTTTGCCCGCATTCACCACATGAACGTGGCGCGCGCCGGAGTGATGACGGGGATTGTCTATGCGATCGGCGGCATTCTGGGAGGATCGTGCGCCGGGATATGGGGGGACCGAATCGTAAAGCGCAACCGCAGCGGACGCATGAAAGTTGCTGCGATGGCTGCTCTGCTGGCAGTGCCGCTTTCCTATTTTGGGATTCACCAGGGTCTGGGATCGATAGCGCTGGCGTTGCCTCTGCTGACTATCTCATACGGCCTGCTCAATATGTATTACGGGCTGGTCTATGCCTCAATTCAGGATATCGTCGCGCCCGCCCTGCGCGGAACCAGCATGTCCATTTATTTTCTGGTGATGTATCTGGGTGGCGCGTCGTGGGGAACATTGATCATCGGCAAGATGAGCGACCGCTTTGCGCTGCACGCGGCGCACTTAGCAGGGCTGGACAAGATAAACGAGCAGTTCAAGGCCATCGGGTTGCAACAGGCTCTGCTGTTGATCCCGGTGCTCTCTCTTCTGCTGGCTGGTGTGCTATGGGCTGGATCAAGGACGATTGTGAAGGACCTGCAAAAGCAGCAAAGAGCAGCCTGAATACAAAACCAGAACCACAGAGGACACGGAGGATCACAGAGAAAGTTCAAGAACCTTATTCTTCCCTCTGTGTTTCTCTGTGTCCTCTGTGGTAAATGCTGTTATCTCAGCTTGATGCCCAAATCCCTCAACTGGGTCTCATTGACCGGGGTTGGCGCATCCACCATCAAGTCAACGGCCTTTGCGGTTTTGGGGAAAGGAATTACCTCGCGCAGGCTTTCAGCGCCAGCCAGGATCATCACAATGCGGTCCAGTCCCAGCGCAATGCCGCCGTGAGGAGGCGTGCCGTATTCCAGAGCCTCCAGGAAAAAGCCAAAGCGAGACTTGGCTTCTTCATCGGTCATGCCCAGAGCGCGGAAAATCTGCGCCTGAATGTCCTGCCGATGAATACGGATCGATCCCGAACCAAGCTCCGTGCCATTGAGCACAATGTCATAGGCCAGCGCGCGAACCGCGCCGGGATCGGATTGCAGCTTGTCCATGTCATGCTCATGCGGCGAGGTAAATGGATGGTGCGCCGCGTTCCAGCGCTTGTCCGTCTCGTCATATTCGAACATGGGGAAGTCCGTGACCCAGGTAAAGTGATATCCGCCCTGGCGGAAGGCCATGTGCCGGTCAGAGTATTTGCGCGCCAGCTCGACGCGAAATGCGCCGGCCGCCTGGAACACGCCGTAATCAGCCCGTAGCCCGGTTTTTTCCACCTGCAACGGCCCGCCAATAAGCACAAGCAGATCATCGGCTTCAGCGCCGGCCATCTGGCGCAGCTTGGCAACTGCCTCAGGGAATGATTTTTCCAAACGCTTGATGTCGTCAATCAGCCGAGCTTCCTTGCGCTCACCAAACAACGGCTTGTTATCGTCACGCTCTTTGCGTGAAAGCTCGCCGATCCTGGGAATGCGAATCGCCACCACCGGCAGCTCAGGATTGAGTTGTAGCGTTTGCAGATTTTCTGCGGTGAACGCCGTGCGGACATCGGTCAGCTTGGGCAGGCGCAGGTCCGGCTTGTCGATGCCGTAGTTGCGAATGGCCTCGTCATACGTGGTGCGGGCAAAAGGCGTTTTCAGATCGTGGCCTGCAACCTTGAATGCCGCCTGCAGAAAACCTTCCACCACGGCAAACACGCTTTCCTGCTGCGGGAAGGTCATCTCCAGGTCGATCTGGGTAAACTCCGGCTGGCGGTCGGCGCGCAGGTCTTCATCGCGGAAGCAGCGCACGATCTGGAAATATTTATCAAAGCCGGAGATCATCAGGATCTGCTTAAAGAGCTGCGGCGATTGCGGCAACGCATAAAACTCTCCGGGATAAACGCGGCTCGGAACAAGATAGTCGCGCGCGCCTTCCGGCGTGGAGCGCGTCATGAACGGAGTCTCAATTTCAAAAAAGCCCTGGCCTGAAAGATACTGCCGGATGGCCAGCGCAACCTTGTGGCGCAGCTCAATGTTGTACTGCATGGGCTCGCGGCGCAGGTCAAGATAGCGATATTTCAGGCGCACTTCTTCATTCGCCAGCGCGGGATCGCTGGGCAGGAACGGCGGCAGCTTCGACTCATTCAGCAACTTGAGTTCGGTGACCACCACTTCAATTTCGCCCGTGGGGATGTTGCGGTTGATGGTCTTCTCGTCACGGCGGCGCACCTTGCCCATGCCGGCGATGACAAACTCATTGCGCAGGCCGCTGGCCTTGGCGTGGAGCTCTGCGTTGTCGCTTTTATCGAAAACCAGTTGCGTCAGGCCGGTGCGGTCGCGCACGTCAATAAAGATCACGTTTCCGAGATCGCGACGGCGATTGACCCAGCCCATCAACACAACCTGCTGCCCGGCATTTTCCGCGCGCAGCTCTCCGCACCTGTGCGTGCGACGAAGATCACCTAAAAAATCAAGCGGCAAAGAATGCACCTTTCCATGATCAGAAAGTCATTATCTGAAAATCATCACCATAAATTTCATTGGTGGCTAAGGCTCTGATTATAAAGGGTTGCGAGCTTTCCTGGAGAGTTCCTGCCAAAAACCGCTTGACCATGGAATATATTCCACAGTTGAGAATGTCTTTGCCGAGAAACAAGCCGGACGCACAGATAAAGAAAGCGGTGGCGGTAAGCATGGCATCAAGAGCGCTTCGATCTGGAGAACTGGCGCGTCTGGCCGGCGTAAGCCGTGACACGCTTCGCCACTATGAGCGCAAAGGACTGCTGCCCGCGGCGCAGCGGGCCCAGAACGGTTACCGGCATTTCCCGCCGCCGGCGCTCGACCGCGTGCGGCTGATACGCGCGGCCCTGAGCATTGGCTTCACCGTGGACGAACTGCGCGATATTTTTCAATCGCGTGATCGCGGCATTGCGCCGTGCCATCAGGTGCATGCCCTGGCAAAGGAGAAAGCGCGGGAACTACAACTGCGCATTCGCGAGATGGAAGCGCTGCATTCGGCATTGCAGAAAACCATCCGCGGCTGGACGAAAAAGCTTAAGTCGACCGCGCCCGGCACGCGCGCCGGACTGCTGGAAATATTTGTCGCCAACCATCCTGAGAGCGTGAGAGACATTTCTCCCATGACGTCTCCCGGGTTGCGACGAAAACTACAACGAGATGAGGGCAAAAAAAGATGAAACGAATTCTTCTGGCAATGATCGGAATCATGATGGTGGCGCTGAGCAGCGCGGCGCAACAGGCACCGGACAAGGCGGCAAAAGCGGAACACGAAGACAGCATGAAGGACTGTCCGATGCATGAACAGCATCAGGCGTCTTCCGCAGCGCACGATCACGCCAACGAACTCGACAAACGCGGTAACCAGGGCATGGGCTTTGCCCAGGACAAGACCACGCACCACTTTCTGTTGCGCAAAGATGGCGGGGCGATCCAGGTGACAGCCAACTCAGCCGAGGACAAGACGAGCAAGGAAGAAATCCAGATGCACCTGCGCCATATCGAGCGGGCCTTCCAGTCCGGCGATTTCAATATTCCGATGTTTGTCCATGACCAGACTCCGCCGGGCGTGGCAACAATGACGAAGCTGAAAGACCAGATTCACTACAAGTATGAGCCGGCGGACAATGGCGGTCGCGTGGTGATTTCGTCAGCGAATGCTGAAGCTGTAACGGCGATTCATGAGTTCCTGAAGTTCCAGATTACGGAACACAAGACGGGCGATGCGCTGGAAATGAAATAGCAAGCGAAGGCCGCTTCAGCAAAGCGGTCTTCGCTTTAAAGCAGGTTTAGGGTACGGTGACGCGCTGCCCGGTGAAGTTGAAGGTTCCTATCACGGTCCCGCCGCTGCCCTGAGGATCGGCATTGATTGGGAAGACCGTGAGCGTAATGGTCCCGGCCACCTGAGTTCCGGAAATGGTGGTGAAGTCATAATCCACGCGGGCGATGCCGGCGTTGGGAAAGGAAAAATCAAAAGTCCGGGCCGTCACGCCGGCGTTCGGACTGGTTATCCACGCGCCGCGCTGGCTGCTGAACTGGACTCCCGGGCCGCCCTGGCCGGAATCGACCGCCGCAATGGAATGGTCAGCATGCAAAGTAATCAATGAGCGAGAAGAGAATGCTCCGGTATTGGCGTCAGTGATAGTAGTGATATAAGTCGCGCCCGCAATCCCGCCAGGCAAGTTCTGCGCGTGAAGCGCTGCCCAGCCACAATAGGCCAGAAGACATCCGGCCAATACAACAAACGTTCTTTTCATATCTAACTCCTTGCTCTCGCACTTACGCGCGAGACCGAGCGCATGATAGAACGCGGATGTTTTTCTCTGCGGTTAAATGTCTGTAAATTAGCTTTTGTTAATGCCAGATCGGGATAAGAGGTTTGTTACGGAAGATCCAGACTAAGTAGCCGCGAATTCACGCGAATGAACACGAATCGATCCTAAACGTGCCCCAAGAAATTCGCGTGCTTCGCGTTGATTCGCGGCTAGTTCGAATCGGCTGCGGTTCATCGCTCGGGATTTAAACGCACGAGCTTACGCTCGAGGTTTCACGACGCCCGGTATTTCGGTCCTGCTCACGCTTGCCTGTTCGCCCGTACTTAGGTTTTTAAGGGCGTATTGCCCGGAATTGACCTCGTTTTCACCCAGGATCAGGGCGAACCGGACGCCCATCTTGCTGGCAGTCTCAAGCGACTTCTTTAGCTTGAAGCTCTCATCTCCCGCTATAACCACAATGCCCTCTCGGCGCAGTTCGCGCGCCAGCTTTGCGGCATGAACATTCATGCCGGCGCCTAGCGGAGCGATATAGATATCGGCGGGGCGGGCCGCGGTCCCGGCGGATTCCTGCAAGGTCATCACCAGGCGGTCTTCGCCAATGGCAAAGCCAATGCCCGGCGCAGGCGGGCCGCCGAGCGATTCTGAAAGCCCGTCATAACGTCCGCCGCCGAGAATGGCATTCTGCGCTCCCAGCGAGCCATGCGTGAACTCAAAGGCCGTGCGCGTGTAGTAGTCCATGCCGCGCACCAAACGATGATCGATGGTAAACGGCACTTCAGTGGCCGTAAGAAGCTTCTGCACCTCGGCAAAGTGCGTTCGGCAGCTTTCATCCAGGTAGTCGCTCATGCGGGGCAGCTTTTCAATGATCGGCTGATCTTCCGGCACTTTGCAGTCCAGCACGCGCAGCGGATTGGTCACCGCGCGGCGCTGGCAGTCAGAGCACATGGTGTGGACCACCTCTTTCAGCGCGTCGCGCAGGGCCTGCACGTAAACTGGCCGGTCATTCGCGCAACCAACGGAGTTCAGCTTCAGGCTCCAACCCTGAATGCCCAGACGGTCGAGCAGCGCGGCCAGCATCTCCAGCAGCTCGGCATCGATGGCGGGCGATTCGCTGCCTGCCGTGGTGGGCCCGATCACTTCCGCGCCGATCTGGTAGAACTGGCGGTAACGCCCTTTCTGCGGACGCTCACGGCGAAACTGAGGGCCGATGTAATAAAAGCGCTGCAAGCCGGGACGCTCCCAAAGCTTGTGCTCGATATACGCGCGGACAACGCCGGCAGTGTTCTCCGGCCTGAGGGCCAGCCACTGGCCTTTTTCACTCTGGGCTCGCGCGCGGTCTTCCCAGGCAAACATCTCTTTGGAAACAATGTCTGTCTCTTCACCTACGGAACGCTGAAAGAGCTGCAGGTCTTCAAGAATGGGCGTGCGGATTTCCTGGAAGTTGTAGAGATGGAAAACATCGCGCACCGTGGCTTCGACGAAGTTCCACGTCTCGGTTTCGGGAGGCAGAAGGTCGCGGGTGCCGCGGACGGATTTGATCGCTGGGTTCATATGCAAGGGTTACCGAGGGTATCGGACTGTCATTGGAACAACACGTGCGTCACTTCCATTGCGCAGATCGTTCCTGGCACATTTTCGTGTTCTCTGCCTGGAATTTGTGGCGCCAGTTTCACCCACGCCATTGGCATGGTGACGCCTCGATGCATCATCCCAAAGAGCTCTTTGAAAAAATCAGGGAAAATCGGGCCCTTGCGCTGCAAGGTCATCACCAGATTCGCTTTGCCTGATCCAGGGCCCTTACTTGCCGCGATGTAGGACTCTACACTGTTCTCCGTCGCGACAACCACAATCGGAGCGTGCGATTTGCCAATGATGTCCCGCAGACTGTGCGTTGTGTTCTGTAGCATACCGTCCGCCTTGATTGTCGCATAGATCATCAGAACATCGCAGATCGGCGCATCGTCATCACTCTGCACACAACCTGAAAAAAGCGGGTGCAAAGCAGTCATGTCCTCATGCACCAAGGGAGATGCCGACGCTCCGATCAGGTTGAGGAACCCGATCTTCGGGTTCTGGATGACCAGTGGATCGCTGTGCGTAACCTGGCGAGAAACATTGGCCTTCTCAGCGGCAGGGCTTCCTCCGAAAAACGACTTAAGCCATTTCATCCGATCAGCCCTCCCCATTTGCGATTACGTCATTTGCAGAATGAGACCAAGTCAATCTCTCAGGCTGACCGATATTCGTTTCTGTATGTCTGGGTGTAATCCACATAATTCTTGCCATACATCAGGATCGTCTTCTGCGTCTCTTCGTCGTCAATCTTCTTCTTGAATTTGCCGGGAACACCCATCCATAGCGAATACGGCTCAATTACAGTGCCTTCTGGAATCACGGTGCCTGCGGCGATGATGCAGCCTTCACCGATTTTGGCGTTGTTCAGGATGACGCAGCCCATGCCGATGAGGCAGCGATCGCCGATGGTGCAGCCATGCAGCGTGACCGAGTGCCCCACGGTGACCCAGTCACCCATAGTGACGCCGTATTTGTGGCGCATGCCATGGAGCACGCTGCAATCCTGCACGTTGGAATTCTTGCCGATGCGGATGGCAAAGACGTCGCCGCGGATTACGGCGTTCATCCAGACGCTGGAGTTTTCGCCGATCTCAACGTCGCCGATGATCTGGGCGGACTCATCGATATAGCACGAATCGTGAATGCGCGGCGCGATCCCCTGATAAGAACGAAGCATAAGGCTGAATCCTTAAAAATAGCACGTGTGGTAGATTAGCGGCAATGAAGGAAAGGCCCAGGACGGTCTCGCAGGGACTGTCCCATACTCATTGAGAGACTGCAGGGATCTCTCGCTGCGCTTGAGATAGGGATCAGGCGTTCTGTTCGCTGAAGCAGAGAATGTAGCCGTCAGGGTCTTCGACATAAAAATCGAGGCAGGCCCACGGCCTTGCTTCAAGCGGCTTAATCACCTGGGCCCCACGCGTTTCCAACTCGCTGAACAAACCTCGGATGCCCGACACGGAAATGTACGCGTCCAGATGTTCGTTCTGTTTCCGGTGTTCCCTGTCCGCGGCCAGTTTTGGCGCATGCTTGAGATGTATCGCAAAGCCGTCACGCGTGACGCTGGCATAGAACGACTGATATTTGAAATCGAGTTCGAAGCCAAGCTTGTCACGGTAGTACGTAATTGCCCGGTCAAGATCATCGACAAGGAACTGCGGCGCTATCCCAGTAACGTGTGTGGCACTTTGAACTGCCGCTGTGGTCATCTCATTCCTCCACCGGCAAACGGCCCGCCGGCTTCCTGGAGCTTAACATTGTTTGTGTCGCTTCGCTCCAAACCGCTCCAGATCCTTGCTGGACGCGGCAAGATTTCTGCGCCTAAGGCAGCGCGGCCCAGCGCACAAGTTGGCTGGGCCGGCTTGTTCTTAGGGGCGATTTGGGAATTGGAGCGCAGCGACAAGACTGGCAAATGTTATTCCCATAGTCGTTGGGAGACCGCAGGGATCTCTCGCTGCGCTCGAGATATTGCAAAACGCTTCACTTGAGAAAAGATCAATGCAACTCTACACCCATCAATTCCGTCACCATGGTCCATTGTTCCCACGCGTAGCGCCAGATTGAGACAGAATGCAGATTTTCAAATGAGTGGAAGTCGCGTTCATTCATTGCCTGTTGTTCGTCGAGATAAACCTGGCTGACAAACTCGCAATCATTGCAGCGAACAATATATGGATAGTTTTCGGCCATTAAAAATCACTCTGGGGAGTGCCCCATTGTTCAGCTTTTCTTAATGCCGCGCACTAAGGCGGTTCACTTAGCCAGTAAGATATTTAGCCTATCGGTTGAAGAGTGCGAACAGGCGCACGAGAAGCATGCGCAGACACGCGGAAAATCGACGGAAACAAGGCCGTGCCTGAGGATGCAAAAAAGATGAACAATCGGCAGCGCAAAACGGGCGCCAGACGTGGACGGCTGACTTAGGAGCGCATGATGCGGGCTTTGATTTCCGGTTCCCAGATTATGTTGCCTGGCTCCAGGGTCTCAACGCCAACCTGGCCATGGCGGGATGTGCCAGATTCACCGATCCAAATGACTTTATACCGGGCGCGGCGGTTCTGGCGCTGCAAGTAGATTGTCTGTCCCACGCTTTTGATCCCCGGAGGCGCTACCAGGCGCGCTCCATTGGTGGAAATCTCATAGGTACAGCAGTTGTGGGATTCAAAACTGGCTACATCAGGAAACACCTTCACGGGCACCGCAAGATGCAGCCGCTTTTCATGGCGTTTTTCGGGAGCGCTTACAACCGGGGATGCGCCAGCGGCGGCGACTGACAGACCTTGCTTTGGTTCCATGACCTTTCGAGTATCGCGGCAGGCCCATTTTTGGTCAATATTACTTTCGTTTCTTTAGTTTGAAACGGATTCCCGCCCCGGCCAGACCTTCCAGCGGGATGCCGGAAAACCAGTTACAATAGATTTTTAGTCCCTCCTTACGAGACAAAACATGATTCATTTTCCTGTGCCAGAGGCCCTGACCTTCGATGACGTATTGCTGTTGCCGGCGCTTTCTGACGTGGTCCCCGCTGAGGTGAACACACAGACCCAGCTTTCGCGGAATATTCGTCTTAATATCCCGATTATCAGCGCGGCCATGGATACGGTGACCGAATCTCGCCTGGCCATTGCCATTGCGCAGGCAGGAGGGCTGGGGATTGTCCACCGCAATCTCTCCATTGAAGAACAGGCTGACGAAGTGGACAAGGTAAAACGCTCTGAGAGCGGCATGATCATGGACCCCATCACGCTCTCACCCGACCACAAAATTGCCGACGCGCTGGAGTTGATGCGCCGCTACAAAATTTCCGGCGTGCCCGTTACCAAGAACAAGAAGCTCGTCGGCATTCTCACCAATCGCGACCTGCGCTTTGAGACGCGGACAGACATCCTGATCAGCAAGATCATGACCAAGGACAATCTGATCACCGTCCCCGTGGGCACTACTCTGGAAGACGCGGAGAAGATCCTGCATGAGCATCGCGTGGAAAAGCTGCTGGTGGTGGACGACAAGTACAACCTGAAAGGCCTGATCACGGTCAAAGACATCCAGAAGAAACTGAAATATCCGGGCGCGGCGAAAGACAAGCACGGCCGGTTGCGCGTGGGCGCGGCCGTTGGCGCAACGGGCGATTTCCTGGAGCGCGCACAGGAAATGGTCAAGGCCAAGGCCGACGTGCTGGCCATTGATGCTGCCCACGGGCACTCCAGTCGCGTGCTTGAGGCCATTAAGACCATCAAATCGAAATTGCCGGAAGTCGATCTGCTGGCTGGGAACGTAGGCACGCATGAAGGCGCGTGCGCGCTGGTAAAAGCCGGGGCGGACGCTGTGAAAGTGGGCATTGGGCCTGGCTCTATCTGCACCACACGCGTTGTTACGGGCGCCGGCGTGCCGCAGATCACCGCGATTGCCGAAGCAGCCCGCGCCTGCCGTGATGCAAACATTCCCGTGATTGCCGATGGCGGCATCAAGTTCTCCGGCGACATCAGCAAGGCCATTGCCGCGGGCGCCAGCGTAGTGATGATTGGCTCGCTGTTTGCCGGAACGGAAGAGAGCCCGGGCGAGACGATTCTTTATCAAGGGCGTTCATTCAAGTCATACCGAGGCATGGGATCGCTTTCCGCCATGGCCGCCGGTTCAAGCGAGCGTTACGCGCAGAGCGCTGACGATTCTTCTACCGATAACATAGGCATGCGCGACGAAAATCGCGGCAGCAATCGCGTAGACAAACTGGTGCCGGAAGGCATTGAAGGCCGCGTTCCGTACCGCGGGACGCTGGCGGAGATGGTTTACCAGCTCGTAGGCGGCGTCCGCTCCGGCATGGGTTACTGCGGGACCAAATCAATCCCTGAGCTGCAGCAGAAGGCGCGCTTCATCCGCATCAGCGGCGCAGGACTGCGCGAGAGCCACGTGCACGACGTGATCATTACCCGTGAAGCGCCGAATTACCGGCTGGAGTAAACAGGACGACTTTGTCATCATCAGCGCTTCATCAAACTGTTCCCGCCACGCCTCCGCGCAAGCTGCGAGCGTGGATTCCCACGCTGCTCTGGCTTTGCGTTCTGGCAGCCTTCTCCACTGACGTTTTTTCCGCCGAACATACTGGCGGCATTCTGCAGAAGGTCTTGCACGCGTTGTTCGGGCCGATATCGACTCACCAGTTCCAGCAGATCCATTTTCTCATTCGCAAATCCGCGCATTTTTGCAGTTACGGGCTGCTGGGCGCTCTGGCTTTTTTTTCCTGGCGCGCCACGCTGCCGTCACTCCCGCGCTGGATATTCCGCTGGAGCCTGCTGGCAGTGCTGCTGGCAGTTACCGCCGCCGCAATGGACGAATTTCACCAAAGCTTTGTGCCGTCTCGCGGGTCATCGGCGCGTGATGTCTTGCTGGATTTCACAGGCGCTGTGTTTTTTCAATTGGTCATAGCTATCTGGCTGGGCCGGCGAGCAGCCCGCGCCGCCGATTGACAAATTTTGTACCTTGTTTTCCGTCACAATCCAGCAACTCTGGCCGCCGGGAACCGCATCAGACTTTCTGCCACTTCCTGGAGAAGCAGGAATGAAAATCATGCGGGCGTTCAGGGTGTTCTACCAGATCATTACCGATCGTGAAATTTATTTTCTCCTCGGGCTGGCATTCAGGGACTTGTTTCGCAAAACAAAGTCCGATCCGCGGCCCGCTGTGCCGGTAAAAAAGCGCGCCAAGGCCATTGCTGCCGGCCAATCCTGAATTTTTCAGCGTCTAGAAATTAAGCTACCCTCCCTGGCGCCGATCCTGAAAGCAAATAACCCCGCACGCGCTGTGCGGGGTTATTCGGTAAGCTGTTGGGATTGGCTGAAGGCGCGGAGGCCTTGTACGAATCACAACTTCGCTCAGGACTTAAAGACTCACGCCTTAAGCCTCAGCCACCTCACGTAAACCACTACAATCAGAATTCTTCATATATTTGGATCGCCCTCCTTTCCCGTGTACCCGCAGAATATCGCCAGATAACTAAGAAGTCAACAGGGAGATTTTCGGAATTTTGCTTGATTACTTCATTATTGACGCCAGCGGTTGCGCCGCCAGTAGGGAAATGAACTGTCCAGTTTCGGGTCCTGCCGCCACGCTCCCCGATTGCCGTAACCAACGTACACGGCGGACGACTCAACCGAAATCCTGGAAGATGGAACTCTGGCGTCGACGGAAGCCAGCCCGGATTCCTGCAAAGAGATCCGTGCCCACGATTCCAGTACTATTCCCTTGTCCAGCACGCGATCAAGAACACTAATCAGGTCATCCGTATTGGCAACAAGGGGGCGCATTGTAATCCTTACTGAAGTAGGATGCCTGCGCGAGAGATCGCGGTCCGTGTTTTCTGTGCCGCATAGCAAAATCTCTTTATTCTTTCTTTATGTCTCTCAGGCGAGAGTTGCTGCTGGGCTGCTGGGAAACTGCTTAGTAACGATCTCTCTCAGCGCGGATGGATCGCGCTGCTCTCTTTTTCCCGTTGCTCCGTTTCTTCCACTTTCATCCACGTGTTGAGCGACGCCAATTCAAGATCGCTGGCCTCTCTTCCCAGGGATTTCTTCATCCTGCGCCGCACCTGCTTGGTGACGATCCAGCCTGAGACGGTCAGCGCAATCACGGCGACGGTTTCAATGAGTGCGTCAAATATATCTATATCAAACATCGGTCGTACCTCTTAGCTTACTTGCTCTTCTTGGGCCTGGCTTTGGCCGTAGGCGCTGCCGCCAGCTTGTCGGCGGTCACAAACACCGGTTCAATGTCCGTCGGCACGCCTTTCAGGCGCTCCAGCGCCTTCTGCACCTCAGGACGCAGGACCATCATTTCGCTCATCAGCTTCCTGGCGCCGTCGTAATCTCCGGTCGCCTCCAGCGTCAGCAGGTCGTGGTCCAGCCCCGCGACGGCGTCTTTCATCTTATTTAGGTCTACGCTGAAGGTGCCGTCAGAGTTCCCCACGAACGCGCCTTTATCCAGAAAATGATTGAACTGCACGGCCATGCCCTTGGCGTGAGAATCCTGCAGGCCAAACCGCAGAGTGCGGAATGATGACGCCAGATAGGTGGTATAAAGCTGGCGCTCCGCGTCCGGGCCGTGCGGAAGCGGCGCTTGTATCGCGCCCTTATCGGCCTGCGTCATGAGGTATTGCAGCGCGAAAAGGCCGGTCACGTCGGCCTTGGCTTCTTCAATAGCGCTGTAAAGCTCCTTCAGCTCCAGGCGTGGGTTGGTGTCACGACCGTTGATCTTGATCTGGTGCGGGCCCAGGCCGTGCGTGAGTTCATGCGCGACGATATGCGTGAAAAACAATTCAAAGCTCAGGTCCTGCTGCGCCGCCGGTTGCAGCACCACTTTCGATATCGGCTCCAGCGTGGACTTGAATTTTGCCTCCTGAATGTTCTTGAGCATCACGCGCTTGCTGCCCTTCTGCTGAACAACTTTGTCGTCATTCGGCAGGTTGTACGCCGCCGTCTGGACGCCATGGTTGCCGTCACCGGCGGCAAAAACTTCGTTGACCACGCGGATCGGCGCCGCCGCTCCCAGCTTGGCCACGCGATACTTCGGGTCTTCCGGCAGGTTGTTTTCGATCTCCTGCAGGTGCTGGCCCAGAAACGCCAGCCGCGCGGACTCTTTATCGTCGCGCACGTTGATGTAGGCCTCAAACGCGGCTTTGTAACCGAACATCTCGTCGTTGTAAGTTTCGTATGGGCCAATCGTCACATCCACGGGCGCATCCAGGTCCATCCACGCCATGTCGCTTTCAAAGTAATTGTTGGTGCTGAACGCGGCGGCGCGCGTGGTAAGAAACTTCTTGAGTGACGCGTTGTCAGTAAGCGCGGCGGCTTCTTTCAGTAATTTGGCCGCGTGGGCCAGGTCGGCTTTGTATTCCAGGCTGTAAGGCACAAGCGTGAGCTGCTTGTTGGGATTGCGGCGCACCACGGTGAAGAACCCTTCCGCCTGCTCTTTCTGGTCAGGATGCGCTTTCACCCAACTTTCAAATTCTTCCTTGGTCATGTCTTCCGGATAGAAGTTCGCGCCCGCCGGCTTCTTGGCCGGCACTCCGGGCAGAAATGCCTTATGCTCGTCAATCTCCGACCACGGGCCTTTGTTGATCCAGAAATAATGCAGCCGCGCCTTGCCCAGCGCGGACTTATCCAGTTGCAGCTTGTCGTAGAGCGCCAGGTCGCCGCTCCAGAACTGCTGCATGAACAGGTGGTTCACGATCCGTCCAGCCTCGATCAGCTTGGCCAGCGCTTTCTTGTCCCCGGCAGAGAGGCCTGAGAGATCGACATCCATTTGCGCAGGCGCAAATCGTGCCGCCATCTGGTTGAGTTCTTCGGCGTTGGGAAATGAATTGTCAGCGGCGGAAGGAGCGGGAGTTTTCTGGGCAGTAGCCATGATGGTTGATACCAGGAGAAATGTCAGGAGTCGGCGCATGGGCGTTAGAGTCCTCGGGGAAAGGATATCAGCCTTTCACCACCGAGGCACGGAGGAGAATGGGGCCGCGAATGTACGCGAAAAACGCGAATGGCATGAGTGAGGTACTTTACTGAGCTTTTTCTTTGGCGCTGTTCCCCAACGCGTCGGCCTCAACACTCCTACCCTGGTCACGATAGAAATGAATCAAGTTACCGCGGACATGGGTAGTATGAGGATGTTCGTTCCCCAGCGCGCTCTCCAAGATTGCGAGCGCCCGCCGGTACAGAGGTTCTGCTTCAGAATGGTTCCCTTTGCGGTTGAGAATCCCCGCTAGGTTATTCATGCTTTCTGCAGTATCGGGATGCATCGGCCCTAGCTTCTTCTCGCGAATTTCCAGAGCTCGGCAGTGCAGAGGCTCGCTGTCTTTGTCTCGGCCTTGAAAGCGGTAAATCTGAGCCATGTTGTTGAGGCTTTGTGCCGTATGGGGATGTTCTGGCCCCAGAGTCTTCTCGCGGATTGTAAGCACCCGCAGACACAGAGGTTCAGCCTCATCGTACCTCCCTTGCTCGTAATTCAGCACTGCTAGATTGTTGAGGCTATCGGCGGTATTAGGATGCTCTGGCCCTAGCATTTTTTCCTCGATCGCCAGGGCGCGCCGATACATTGGTTCTGCTTCGTCGTATTTCTTTTGTTCGTAGTAGAGCACGCCCAAGTCATTCAGATTCCTTGCAGTATTGGGATGGTCGCTGCCCAAGGTTTTTTCCAAAATCACAAGCGCCCGTCGGTACAGTGGTTCCGCCCTGGCGTATTCGGCCCGATCAACAAGATAGTTGGCTGCTTGGTTCAGCAGCAGGGCTGCCTCGGGAAGTTCGATCTTCAAGGATTCAATAAAGTGGGCACAGTTCAGGGCATGAGGCAGGAAACGGTCCAATGCGGACCAATTCTCAAATTTAGTTACATCTGGCAGAGTCGAGTTTATTAACAGGAGCGATCGTTCTGCCCAGGACTTCTGATCAGGCAGGCCTTCGCGCACTACTTCCTGCACCAACGGATGAATGCTGTATGTCCATTTCTCGTCATCGCGTCGCACCAGCGAATAACGCAGCAGGGGACTCAGCAAATCATCCAGAACCAGAGGGTTGTCAGCCGCTTCGGCCAATTCTAATGCGAGTTTTTCAGGCATCGCCTCTGTGCCCTTTTCAAACAGTTCCAAGGGAATCGCGTCAGGAGCCAGAAATGCGCTCAGGCGAAGCAAGTCCGCCGACGCCTGAGAATTCTTTTCAATATCGGCGAAATTCAGTGACCAGGTCGTTGCCACGGTCCGTTTCTGCTGCTCTTTAGCCTCGTTACCAAGCACCGGCCCTTGCTGGTTGAGCAACGTCTGTCTCTGCCTTTTGAAGCCAGCAAGATAGCTGGCAAAGCTTGCGCCTTTCTCCACTATGTAGGCTGCGGCTTGCTCCAGGGCCAATGGCAGATATCCCAGTTCCTTCGCCAGCGCAGCCGCTTCCGGTGATTTGGCAGTAGCCGTTTTTCCCGTTCTCAAAAGGAGAAATTCGCGTGCCTCATCTGGAGACAACACATCTATCTCGCGTGGAGAAAAGATCCCGATATTTTGAAACTGGTGCGCCCGTGAGGTCACCAAGATGTGTCCTTTTCCTTGCTGCGGAAGGAAGTCATTCACTGCGGCCGGATCGTCGGCATTGTCGAGTACCAGCAGCCAACCTGAATTTTCCTCCAGCCAGCTCCGGACAGCCTCGGTAACCTTCGCTTGCTCGGTCGCGTCCTTGTCCGGCAGGTTCAGCAAAGAAGCAATTCGGGCAAAGCCGCCGCGGACGGACTGCTCGGTGTCAGCAAAGGTCCATAGCACGGCTGTGTATTCGTCCTTGTAGCGATACGCGTACTCGACGGCAATCTGCGTCTTGCCGACGCCGCCCAATCCCGAGAGCGCCTGCTTGCGTTTCTTGACGAGATCGGCGCGTAGGTCGATAAGGAGCTGTTCGCGGCCGGTAAAAGCATCATTGCGCGCGTGGGGAACAAGCCAGGGCCTTCTGGATTTGCCAGTTGCCAGCAATGCAGCGGCGCCCTGCGGTACCGAGATGGGCAAGATACTGGTTGTTCCCACATCCGGCTTGTGCACTTCCGGTTGTTTGCGCAGCCGGCGCAGGAGGCGCTGGCAGCCTTCTTCAGTGTTTAGGAGATAGTAGGTGGCTGAGCGCAACGGCATGGGGATGTCTGCAACATTCTCATGGTTAAAGATTGCAGGTATGAATCGCTCATTGTTGGCGGACGCTTCATAGAGGTATTGAAGAGTGAGTGCGGTCTCCCATATTGCGCCTTTTCCAACGCCCTCTTTCTCCCGGCGCTCAGCGCGGCCCAGATAGGTGGCTGTACACACCACCAAAACGAAATCTGATTCTCTGATCTGCATTTCCATCCATACAGGCCAGCCTTCGCGGGGGGAAGTCTCGTACTGGTCGATTGTTGCGTCTATACCATCTCTGCGAAGCCGGTTTGCCAGATCGAGCACATGCTTCTCATGTTCAGCGCTATCGTGGCTGTAGCTGATGAATACTTTGGGTGGTCTTTCCGGAAGCATACTCTGTGCTGATTGTAAGCGGGATGAGGCAGTTTCCAACACAGGAAACTTTGTGGGCGCTCCGCTGTTGCTGCGCGCGGATCTCCACCCCACCACGCGAAGCGCGTGTCGGGGACCCCGGGCCACGGCGTAAGGAAGGAGATTTTCTCTCCTTTTCCCCGCGCTTACCCCTTCAGCGCGCCAGGCGCGCCTCGGGCCGTGCGGGGCTAACTTGTCGTCGCGCCTACCGGCGCTTGGATTCTCGCGGATACGCCATTTTTGTTCTCGATTGCCCACGCCAGTGCAGTAGGTCAGGTTGAACATTACAGCATCCCACTGTCATGGTGAGCGAAGCCCGAACGATCCCGCGTAGCGGGAGAGGCGAGGGCGAGTCGAACCATCCCGAGAATGCATCTATCGCTAATGCCGCATCAGGGAATTCTCCCCTGGCTTTTTCCCAGTATGTCAATGCGACTGCAAGACAATAAGTTGCAGAGGAAAATGTTTTTAAAAGAACTCCCTGCCGCAGCTGGGCAAGAATGCATTCTGTGAGCTGCGTAAATCAAACTGAACCACTACCCACGCCCACAATTCTATTGACAGCAAACATAAAGTGAAGTAACATAGAGCAATTTCGCTGGTCTCAGCACGATCATAAGGGTTCGGTCGCCGCGGATTCGCGGCCGGAGACCAGTGGGATGAAGGTGGGATGGGTGTGGGATGAATGAAATAAGCCCTTTAGAATCCTAGTCAATGCCACCCCGGGGGGTGAGGCATGGGACGGCTGGGATGACTGCCGTAAGTCCTTTGGAATCCTAGTTGGCGGTTGCGGGAGGTATGGGATGTCAAGATTGAAGCCGGAAGAGCGATACGGGTACTACCGGCGCTGCCAGCGCTTCCGCAAGAACGGCGAGCAGTGCAAGGCGCCGGCGATGAAGGGAGAGCCGCTTTGCTACCAGCACACGCAAGAGGCGGAAATGGAGTTGAGGCGGCGAACGATGCGGCAGAGTTTTGTGCTGCCGCCGCTCAGGGACTTGAGGACGATACAGTCACAACTGGGCGAGGTGACGAAGGCAATCATAGAAGACCGGATTGACGAGGACTATGCAGTGGAGCTGCTGACGCAGTTGGAAAGGGCATCGGCGGTGTTGCGGGGAGTTGGGCGATGAGTCTGCCCAGTAACGCGCAAAGAACGCGCGCGACTGGGGGCACTCAAAAAGAGCGCGCGCGTCGTTCCTCCGCTCGGCCTTCGCTCAGGATTGGGCAGTTAAAATCAAGGCTGCAATAGAAGAATGGAGAGGGCTACGGCCTTTTCAGCTCCCGTGCTACCCTCTTCTTCGGCCATGCGTCTTAATTAACTAAGGTAAAGATACGTCGGAGCATTGTTTCCCCATGAAATTCAGACATCAAAACTCCTCCTCTGTGCGCGCCACGCTGTGCGCGTTGCTTGTTCTCTCACTCAGCGTCCTTTTTGCGCGGGCCGGTGCTCCCGCAAGCGCCGATGCTCCTGCAAAGGAAGTCCATGGCATTGCTGTCGCCAACATCGACCGCTCCGTCCAGCCAGGGGACGATTTTTTCCATTACGCCAACGGCGAGTGGATCAAGCGGACGGTAATTCCGCCGGACCGTTCCCGTGTGGGCGTGTTTACCGCGCTCTCTGATCTCACGAACAAGCGCACGGCCGCCATCATTGAAGAGGCCGCCAAACAGAAAGCGCAGGCAGGCTCAGGCGCGCGCCAGATTGCCGATCTCTATAACGCGTACATGGATGAGGCGGGCATTGAGGCCAGGGGACTGGCGCCGCTGAAGCCGCATCTGGAGGCGATTGCGGCCATCAAAGACAAACACGAGCTGGCGCACGCGCTGGGAGAGACCCTGCGCGCCGACGTTGACGCGCTGAACAACACCAACTTTCATACGCAAAACCTGTTTGGGCTGTGGGTTGCGCCGGGATTCAACGACTCAGAGCGCTATGCCGCGTATCTGCTTCAGGGCGGAATCGCGCTGCCGGACCGCGAGTATTACCTTTCTGACGCGGCCAGCATGCGCGAAGCCCGCACAAAATATGTGGCCCACGTCGCGGCCATGCTGAAGCTGACCGGCTTTACCGATACGGACGCGCGCGCCAAGCGGATCTTCGATCTGGAACATGCCATCGCGGAAAAGCACATCACCCTGGCGGAGAATGACGACATCCACAAGGCGAACAACACCTGGAAGCAGGCGGACTTTGCCGCCAAGGCTCCGGGGCTGGAGTGGGCGGAATATTTCCGCGGCGCGGGGCTGGACCATCAGGCGGAGTTCACCGTATGGCAGCCCACGGCCTTTACGGGAGAAGCGGCGCTGGTGGGCTCCGAGCCGCTGGAAACGTGGAAGGACTGGCTGGCTTTTCACCTGATTGAAGATTATGCCGACGTGCTGCCCAAGGCGCTGGCCGATGAGGACTTTGCGTTTTTTGGCAAGACGCTGTTTGGCACGCCGGAGAGGCGTCCGCGATGGCAGCGCGGCGTGGCCGTGGTGGACCGCTGGCTCGGCGATGCCGTCGGGAAAATCTACGCCGAGCGTTTCTTCCCGCCGGAAGCCAAGGCCAAGGCGCAGGAGATGGTCGCCAACATCACGGCAGCCTTCCGTAAGCGTGTTGAAGCGCTGCCATGGATGGCTGCGGCAACCAAAGCTGAAGCGCTGGAAAAGCTCAGCACGCTCTACGTGGGCATTGGATATCCGGAACACTGGCATGACTACTCCGGCTATGAAGTAAAGGCCGACGACATGTTTGGCAATCTCTGGCGCGGCGGCCTCTTTGAGTATCATCGCGATGTAGCCCGGCTGGGAAAGGAAGTGGACCGCAAGGAGTGGTCCATGTCACCGCAGACGGTGAATGCCGTGAACCTGCCGCTGCAAAACGCGCTGAACTTTCCGGCGGCCATTCTGCAGCCGCCGTTCTTTGATCCCAAGGCCCCCGCCGCCGCGAACTATGGCGCCATTGGCACGGTGATTGGCCACGAAATCAGCCACACGTTTGATAGTGAAGGCTCCGCATTTGATTCGAAAGGCCGCGTGCGCAACTGGTGGACTGAATCTGATCTCCAGCACTTCAACGCTGCCACGGCCAAGCTCGCAGCGCAGTATGACACTTACAAGCCGTTCCCAGACCTCTCCATCAACGGCAAGCAGACGTTGGCAGAAAATATTGCCGACGTTGCCGGCGTCGCGGCTTCTTATGATGGCTATCGCGCGTCGCTGGGCGGCAAGCCGGGACCGCAACAGCAGGGCTTTACCAGCGACCAGCAATTCTTTATCGCCTTTGCGCAGGATTATGGCTCTAAAACGCGCGATGCCGCGTTGCGCGCGCAAGTCATGGGCGACTCGCACTCTCCCGGTCAATATCGATCAGCAACGGTGCGCAACATTGACGCGTGGTATGACGCTTTCAAGGTAAAACCCGGACAGAAGCTTTATCTTGCGCCAGCGGATCGAGTGCGCATCTGGTGACGCGAGCTGATCAAGACACCAGGAAAGGCAAGAACCTACCACGGAGGCACGGAGACACGGAGGAAATTTAATTCTTGGGCGAAGGTTGCGCTGCCGCCGGCTGTGGCGTAACGGTCCCCGCATTCAGCGCGCGGTCCAGGACTGCGCGCAGGCGCGGCAGAGGAACAACGCCGCCTGACATTTCCTGGCCGTTAACGAACATCGTGGGAGTGGAATCCACGCCGAGCGATTCTCCTTCACGGACGGAGGCCTTGATGGCGGCAGTGTTCTGGGTTTTGACGCAAGCCTGCAAGGTCGCGGCATCAAGCTTGTGTTCCGTGCCCTGCACCATGGCGATGCGGTCCAGCTCCGCAAAGCGCAATTCAGGAGTCTTCTCGCCGTTGATCTCTTTTTGCAGGGTATGAACGGTGTCAACATAGCTCCAATAGGCATCGTCATTTTGCGCGGCAAGGCAGTTGGCGTTCACCGCGGCATGCATCGCCCAGGCATGGTTGGACAGCGGAAAATCTTTGTAAACAAAGCTGACGCGGTCGCCGTATTCCTTCAGCAGCTCGGGAAAGAGCGTCTGGTGCATCATGGTGCAGAAAGGACATTGCAGGTCGTCATAAGAAACCACAACCACCTTGCTCTGCCTGGCTCCGCGAACCGGGCGCCCGCGCAGGTCGATCTTCTTCATTACGTCGGCATAGGGGTCGGACGAAAGGGCGATCCGGCTTACCCGGACGATTGACTTGCGGTCTTTGGCAAGAAGGAATGGATAGTCCTGCTTGGTTTGCCCATTGCCGATAGTTACGGTAAACGCATCAAAGCCAGGCCATTCGGCGCTCGGCGAAAATGGGCCGACCGTGACCACGGCTTCTGGAGGCAGGTGGTAGGTGGCGCGAACCTGGCGCTCAATCTGGGTGGCCAGATCAGTTGGTTGAGGCTGTGCGGCGCCGTAGATCCAGATCAGCAGGACGAAAACGAAGAGTCGCGAGAATGCTTTCACTTGAGGCCAACTTGAAATCAGAATTTACACCCGAATTATCTCACAGCAATTCATGCCGGGTGAGGTGCGCGCTACGGGGGTTGCGGATTGGCTTATTCGGTCTGCTGGCTGATGTTCAACAGCACGCCCACGCTGGCCAGCATCACAAACAGGCTTGATCCGCCATAAGAGATGAAAGGCAGCGGAATGCCTTTGGTCGGCAGCAGGGCCAGGACCACGCTGATGTTGAAAAAGGCCTGGACGACGATCATCGTGGTGACGCCCACGGCAAGGTAGCGGCCAAAGGGGTCGCGCGCGCGCAAGGACGTCCGCAGTCCGCGCCAGGCAAAGATAAAAAACAGCGCGGCGATCAGCACCGCGCCGATCAGTCCCAGCTCTTCCGCCGTCACGGCATAGATGAAGTCGGTATGCGGCTCAGGCAGGTAAAAAAGTTTCTGTTTGCCTTCCATCAGCCCCACGCCCGTCATGCCGCCGGTGCCAACGGCAATGAGCGACTGGTTGATGTGAAAGCCGATCCCCTGCGGGTCGCGCTCAGGATGGAAGAAGACCACCATGCGCGCCAGCCGCCAGGGAACGAACAGCAGCATGTAGGCGATCACGGGCACGATCGGGACAAGCCCGGCGGCAAAGTACCGGAGGCGCATTCCCGCCGTGTAAAGAATCGCGGCTGTCACGCCCAGGCAGACGAGCGCAGTGCCCAGGTCAGGCTGCTTCATGATGAGTCCGGCAAAAAGAAAAGCCGGCAGCACGGCGGGCAGCAGCGTGTGCCGCCAGTCATCCATGGATTTAGTGCGGGCTTCAAGAAAGTAGGCGAGAAACAGAATGAGCGCGGGCTTGGCCAGTTCCGATGGCTGGAATGACATGAAAGTGCCCAGGCGGATCCAGCGGTGCGTGTTATGCGAGCGATCAAGAAAAAAGACCGCCACCAGCAGCACAGCCGTCACGCCCATCAGGCTGAAAACGATGGCCGGCTTTTTCCAGCGCCGATAGTCCACGTTCATGGCCACGGCCATGGTTGCAAGGCCGGCAACGGCCCAGCCGAGCTGGCGAAAAAGAAAATGATACGGCGAGCCGAATTTTTCGCCCGCCATCACGGCTGACGCGCTGAAAACCATCAGCACGCCAACCACAACCAGCAACAGAGTCGAGCCAAACATCCATTTGTCCACGCCGACTCTTTTTGCCACTAGCTTCTGTCTCCCGTCGCGACCGGAGTGAGTGACTGCACAAGTTCTTTGAAGACGCGCCCACGATGCTCGTAATTTTCAAACTGGTCAAAGCTGGCGCAGGCCGGCGCAAGCAGCACCACGTCGCCCGGCTTGGCTGCTTCAAAGGCCTGGCGCACCGCGCGTTCCAGCGTTCCAGAGCGGACCACCGCCGTGGAATTCTGTACATGCGAAGCAATCTTGTCCGTCGCGGCGCCAATCAGGTAAACGCGCTTCACCCGCTCGCGCAGCAATGGGTTCAGTACCGTGTAGTCGCTGCCCTTGTCCTTGCCGCCCAGGATAATGTGGATGTTCGCGGGAAAAGACTCCAGCGCTTTCACCGTGGCGTCAACGTTGGTCGCTTTCGAATCGTTATAGAAAGTCACGCCGTTGATGGTCGATACCAGCTCCAGCCTGTGTTCCACGGCGCGAAATTCACTCACTGCCTGCCGCACCTGCTGTGGCGTGCAGCCTGCAACCATGCTCATTGCGACAGCGGCCAGCACGTTCTCCAGGTTGTGTTCGCCTTTCAACTGAATATCGGAGCGACCCAGCACAGGCTGCTCATGGCCGTTGTGGCGGAAAATAATCTGGTCGCCCTGCACGAATGCGCCGTTTTCCACGCGCTGCTTGCGGCTGAACCACAGGAGGCTTCCTTTGACCTTATCTTTCAGCGCGACGCACGTGGGATCGTCGGCGTTCAGCACCGCAAAATCGTTCGCCCCTTGTTTCTCGCCAGCACGCAACGCGTGCTGCTTTTCAAAGATCCGCGCCTTGGCGTCGACGTAGGCCTGAAACGTATGGTGGCGGTCCAGGTGGTCCGGCGTAATGTTCAGGATCGCGGCAATCCACGGGCAGAATTGCTCAATGCTTTCGAGCTGAAAGCTGGAAACTTCCAGCACCGCCAGCGTGTCCGGCGTCGATTTTCCAGCCAGCGAAATTACTGGCGTTCCAATGTTGCCGCCCACCAGCGTTTTCTTTCCGCTCTTGGCCAGTATCTCTCCCACGAGCGTGGTCGTGGTGGTCTTGCCGTTGGACCCGGTAATCGCCAGCACCTTGCCTTGCAGGAAACGGAAAGCCAGTTCCACTTCGCCGATCACTGGGATTCCCAGCGTGCGCGCGTGCTGCAACTGCGGCTGGTCAGAGGGAACGCCGGGGCTTACCACGATCAGGTCTTGGTCGCGAAACGTGCGCTCTCCGTGGCGGCCGGTCTCAATCGATATGCCGCGATCCAGCAGCGCGGGGACCTCTCTCTGCAACTGCGCTTCAGCCTTGGAGTCGGAAACAATCACCTTGGCGCCGTGTTCCTGCAAAAAAATAGCCGACGATACGCCGGAGCGCCCCAGTCCCACCACCAGCACCCTTTTGTTCTTTAACTCCATCGGTTTTTTCAGCCGTGTCCTGCTCCATTGTGCCATGAATCTTTCACTTCAGGGGCAACCCGTGTGTCTGCTTTTCGCAGGATGGGTTGTTCTTCGGGTTCCCCATTGGGGGTCGCTCAAGGCAACCAGCCGCCATGACCGGCCAAGTCACGGATGATCGCCTCGATGAATGATGATGTTTGTTCCTGCGGCGCGATCGCAAGCGCGGAAAAACCCTTACTTCTGCCCCAGGCCAGTCTGGTAATGCTCGATCATATCGCGCATCGCCACCGCATCGCCTTTGCTGTGGCCGTGGCTCAGGATGGGGTTGCTGCCGCCCGTGGAATCAATGCGTATGTCTGACCAGAACACGCCGGTACTGATCTGCACTGACGCCACTTTGCTGATGGGAATACTTTCCTCTGCGCTGCCAAAGAACCGCGGCTTGATCCGCAGCACCCGCTCCGGACCTACTTCAATTCGCGTGGGAAAGAGAAAATTGCCGCGTGTCCAGCGGCTGGCCTTGAATACCTTGCTTGAGTTGGGATTGAGAGGCGCACTCGACATGACGACTATTCTACGCGGTCGGAAGACTTGGCTTCAGCCGCCGCAGGCCGTGACCGCATTCTAGCCGCATTTGCTTGAATGGATAGAGAAGCCGATAGTGGCTCAGTTTGAAAAGCTGACTCACTAGCAGTAGCAGCGTATAGCGATTCGCTTGCGAATCGCGGGCCTTTAGGCAGACGTCATCGCGCCAGCAATGAGCCTGTCGACAAAACTGTACCACTACCGAGAAGCCTGGCGGAGATTGCATTTTTTCTGAAGATGCCCTTACGGAGTTTGGAAGGATGCTCTTGAGACAAAACACAAAGGCTAACTACTAATTGCTAATTGCCAGTTGCTCTAAATTCAGTGCGCCTTCGCGGGATTGTTGGCTTCAGCCTGCTCTAACGCCTTCTTCCTCCGCCGGCTCAAAATAAACGGACGCCGTCTCCGCCGCTCCACCCGCTTGTCGATCTTTTTCCAGAAGCCCCAGAAATAATCCACGGCCGAAATCAATGAGACGGCCACCATAAACCATATGGCCATCCGCGCCACCAGGTCCACGTCCAGGATGAACGAGAACACCCGCAGGTTGAAATACCATGCGTCCCAGCGCAGGGCCAAAATCGTGGCCACCACGGAGACAATCTGCACCACCATCTTCAGCTTGCCCAGTTCGCTGGCCTCTATGGTAAAACCTTCTGAGGCGGCTATTCCCCGCAGGCCGCTGATCAGAAATTCCCTGCCGATAATCAGCACCACCACCCATATATTCACGATGTCCGGGCTCAGCCGGAGCAACGTGATATAGCAGGCGGCAATCATCAGTTTGTCCGCCAGCGGGTCCAGCAGCATGCCCATGGTGGTGATCTGCCCGCGCCGCCGCGCCAGGTACCCATCCAGGCCGTCGGTAATTGAGGCCAAAATGAAAATGCCGGACGCCAGCACCACCCGTAACGTCTCTTCTTTAGGACTCTTCCCGCTGAAGTAGGGCGTGGTAAGGATCCATATGATCAGCGGGATAGCCGCAATCCGCGAGAGCGTTATGTAATTCGGCAGGTTCACAGGGAAAAATGGACAGCCGGAGCATTCGGCTGCCCTGATTATCCTTGGATTTGGCTCCAAGCGCAAACTTAACTTTCGCGGGGCAGACGTCATCGCGCCAGCGATGCGCCTGTCAACAAAACTTTACCTTACCTTTACCTTTTGCGGCAGAATCCTCTCACTTGGGCTATTTCTTGCCGTTCACCGTCTCCAGGCAGCGAGTATATAGTTCCAGCAGGTGGGTGGCATAATCCTCTGATTTGTTCTCCACCCCGCCGTGGAAGCCCGCGCCGCTGGCTACGGTCTTGCCAAAATTGGTGGTGGCGGCGATGAATTTCATCAGGTCCAGGGCTATATCTTCGTTACGGCGTGCGCCGGCGATTCCTGCAAGGGGGTCCATGAATCCTCCAAAAGAAGAGTGCGACTTTCTATTGTAACTTGCAGCAGTCAGCACTCAGCACTCAGCTACAAGTCTTTCAAAGCAACGGACGCAAAGAACGCAAAGGAATAAAAGAATTTACCGCAGAGATCGCAGAGGTCTCACAAGAAAGAAGGCCTGTTGATTTTCTGGATGATGAACCCCATTTCTCTGCGTTCTCTGCGGTGATTTGTTTTTGATTTTGTGCTTATTCGCGTTGATTCGCGTCAATTCGCGTCTGATTCTCTTGCCTTTGCGTTCTTTGCGTCCTCTGCGGTGAGATTCTTTGGCTGATTGCTGAGTGCTGAATGCTTACTCATACGCCAGCGCGTCAATCGGGTCCTTCTGCGCGGCCTTAAATGCCGGATAAATCGCTCCCAGCATGGCCCCGCCAATGGCGATCAACGCGGCATAAATCGCCCATTTCCAGGTAATCGGCATTACGCGCAACGTGGGGAACTGATGCACCAGGCTAACCTGGCCAATTGTGCTGATGAGGTAACCCACCAGGATTCCCGAGACCGCCAGCAGCAACGTCTCTCTCAGGATCACTCGCACCACGTATGCCTTTGACGCTCCCAGAGATTTCAGGATCCCGATTTCCCGCGTCCGCTCCATCACCGCCGTGTACATCGACTGGAAAATCACGATAAATCCGATGATCACGGCAATCCCGATAACGATTTTGATAAACAGGCTGAGCCCCGGGATATTGTCCGCTGAGGTCGCGGCCAGCCACTGGCTGGTGGAGAGGATGTTGTAACTTTCCATGCCCGGAATTTTCTTCAGCTGCTCCACCACCGCATCGGCGTTTATGGGATCGTCCAGCTTCACATAAAACATTGAAGCTTTGTTCTGCGCGCCAATCAGGTCTTGCATGGTGGTGATGGGGATAAAGCGCCGCGCACCGCGGCCATGCGGCACAACGCCGCACACTTTGAACGGATGGTTCAGCACCGTAACCGTATTTCCCACATGCACCTTGCTGCCAGCGGCAAAAAGATCGTCCACAATCATGTCGTCCGGCCCTGTAAAAGGTCCGCCTTGCAGGTACCGCATGGGGCCGCCCACCGCTTGGAACGATTCCAGGTCAGTGCCGTAGATCACCTCGATGTTCGTGGTCGAAATCACCTGCAATACCACCGGAGAAACCGCCATCACGTGCGGCTGCTTGCGCAGGATGTCGGCCACCCGCATCGGTACCGGAGCGCCGCCAAACGCCGCCAGGTTGGAAGATCCCGGCGGACGCACCGTAAGGTCTGCGCCAATCCCCACCTGGCGCGATTTGTTGTCGTCCAGAATTCCCAGCGCCAGCCCAACAATCATCAGGATCAGCGTGACTTCCACGGCAACGGCAAAAATGCTGATGATCGATCGTATGGGGCGATGGACCAGGTTGGCCACAATCATCTTGTTCATAGGATTCTCTTAAGACCGCCGGCAGGCGTTCTCCGGCTCGCCGTTTCAACCCGGCTCCAAATCACTGCGGAGGCTTCTTGTGCTCCTCGTCTGTAATCGCGGCGGCTGCTTGCGTGTCCACGTTAATCAGTTGTGAGCCCGGCGGCTGCGTCAGCACAAACTGTTCATCGGTAAGCGGGACGTTTACGTCCATTTTTACGATGGAAAGCGTGATGCCATAGCCCTCAATGGGCCGCTGGATGGAAACGATCGCCGGGAAATTGATTCCCGAATACTCGGTAAAATTCTCGTATCGCGCAAACGTCACCAGCCGTCCTTGCCGGTCATAGATCGCCTGCTCATGGGGCTGGAGATCGGTGCGGCTGAAAACAATTCTGCGCGAAAGAAACGCCCCGCTGGCGTCCTTGTCGATGACCAGCACTGCGTACGCCTGTTGCTCCGCGTCTTTGTGGCTCTTGGGGTCCTTCACAATCTCAGTGGTCTGCTCCAGCACCGGAAGCTCTTTCTCCGGATCAATTGGCTTCAGCAGCAGCGCGTCGGAGATGTGTTGCGGGCGCAGGTTATACAGCGGCCGAGGTGAGGGCTTCACCGGTTGCTTGTTGGAGCCCACAATAAACTGGCTTTTCGGCGGGATCGCCAGTTCAAATGTCCGGCCATTGCTCACCATGTCGATCATGGTGTTGCGCACCACCGGCACCAGCACGCGCATGCGCAGTTGGTCCGGCTTGCGGACCAGCACGTAGCCCGCAACCTGCGGGTTGTCCGTGACTTTTTCTTTCTTCTGCTCCAGCACTGAGCTGTCAATATCAACCGTCGCCTTCAGGGTCTTCAATTTCTCGGCGTTGGTGTTGATGCTCTCCACCAGTTGGTCCAGCGTGGCGTCTTTGAGCGTGGCAGTGCTCGTGCGCATCTTCACCGGGTGCGATGAGCGAAACCCGCACCCGTTGAGCGCCAATATGCCTGCTAAAAATAAGAAAGTAGTTTTGCGCAAATGAGAGTACATCCGTCCAGTCTTACGTCCAGTAAATTGGATGCTCCTAGTATAGCGGATGCCGGGTTGTCCGGCGTGCGGGTAAGCTACGGCAAACAATGACATTTTGCGACAACTGGCGGCTGTTTTACCGGTTTACCGCCTGGGCCAGCGCCCGGCGGTAGGCCTTCACGTTCACCGCATGCTCGGAATCGGTCCGGGCAAACCGGTGATGGCCCTGGTTATCGCTCACAAAGAAGAGAAAATCGGTCTGGGCGGGGTGCAGCGCCGCCTGTAATGACGCCTTCCCCGGATTCGCAATCGGCCCCGGCGGCAGTCCGGCCGTCCTGTAGGTGTTATACGGCGAGTCAAAGTGCAGGTCTGACTGATGAATCACGCCGTTGTAGCGGTTATTCAGCAATGCGGCATAGATCACCGAGGGGTCGGTGGCCAGCACCATATGCTTTTCCAGCCGGTTGTAAAACACGCTGGCCACTTCCGGCCGCTCTTCCGGCGCGCCTGTTTCTTTTTCCACGATGCTCGCCATCGTCACCACGGCATGCACATTCTGGTTCAGCCCCATGTCCCGGGCGGCCTGCCGGAAGCGCCGCACCATGGCCGCGGCCATGTCATGCAGTGATTGCGTTCGCGTGAAATGATACGTATCCGGGAACAGGTAACCCTCCAGGCTTGGCGCCTGCGGATCAAGGTCCTTAATCAGCGCGGTGTCCGTCTGGGCGACTTTCAGGAAATCGTCGCGCTTGCCCAGCTTTGCCTCTTCAATTGCCGCGGCGATGTCAAACATGTTGTAGCCTTCCGGCACCACCAGCGTCTGGAAATAAATGTCGCCGTGGGCGATCCGGTCATAGACTTCGCGCGCATTCGCGGGATGGTCAAAGGCATACTCGCCGGCCTTGAGCGGCTTGCGCCCGTGCAGGTAATGCCACGCCAGGAACGCGTACTGGCTGCGGATGATACCCGCATTTGCCAGGTCGGCGGCAATGTGCCGCGCGGAAGAACCGGGCTTCAGTTGCACCAGCTTTTCCTGTACCGGTCCCGCGGGCAGGAGCAGGCCATAGGCCAGCAGCGCCCCGGCCATGAGCAACAAGACCACCACGGTTCTGAAAATGAATTTCAGCATGATCGGTTTTCTTCCCTTATTCTAAGGGTGAATCCGCGCCGCGCTGCATTCTTCCCTCGCCGGGCGCATCACGAATGGTCAATGAACTGCCGTCTCTATTCTGTTAGCAATCCGCGTCCCGCTATATTGAATTGGAAGTAGGAAACTGGAGAGAAGTTGGCCCGTGCGCCTCTAGACCACTCCTCTGGACTGCATGAAGCTTTGCAGGATCAGCACCGCGGCCATGCGGTCCACCGCCTGCGCCCGCTTCTTGGTGCTGACCTCGTTTTCCCGCAGCAGCCGGTTGGCCTCCGCCGAAGTTAGCCGCTCGTCCCACAGGTGGACAGGTAGCTGAAAACGCCGGCGCAGCCCTTCTGCGAATTCCGCTACCTTTCTGGACTGGGTCCCTTCCTGCCCGCTCATGCGCAGCGGGTTCCCCAGCACAATCTCTTTCACCTGATATTCGCGGATGGTCCGCTCCAGCCGTCCGAAATCGGCGCGGTTGTTCTTGCGCTCCAGCGTATCCAGCCCCTGCGCTGTGATGCCCAGCGGGTCCGTCACGGCCAGCCCCATGCGGCGGCTGCCGTAGTCAATGGCCAGAATGCGTCCTGAAACTTCCACTCGCCGATTATACGAGCAGCCGCATCTTACCTTGGTATATGGCCACCAACCGCATCATTCCTCCCGCGCCCGAACAACTCATGCCGGAGGAAGCCCCGGACAACCAGCTCGCGGAAAAAGAACTGGACAAAAAGGAAGAACGCCAGCTCAATGCCGCACTTCACACCGGGGCCGTCGCGCAGATCATCGTCGGGGCCACCGTGATTCTGACCATCTGCTATATCGCCAAGCTTGTCCTCGTCACCCTGCTGATATCGATCCTGCTGGCCTTCATGCTGGAGCCGTTGGTCAACTTGCTGGAAAAAGTGCGCCTGCCCCGGCCGGCAGGGGCGTTCCTGGCGGTGCTGGTGATGCTTGCCGCGGTTTACGCCGGTAGTTACTTTCTCTACGGCCGGGCGATGAGCTTTGTCCACGAACTGCCCAAGTACTCTGACAGGATTCGCGGCCAGCTCGCGCATGTCCGCGAACAGACCAGCGAACTGGAAAAAACCACGCAGCAGGTCTTGCCGCAGGACAAGAACGGCAAAAAGCCCATGCCGGTCACGGTGGAAAACGATGGTACACAGGGTATGGTCACGGAAAAACTGGGCGCCGTGACAGAAGTGGTGCTCACCCTGTTCTTTATCCCGTTTCTTACCTACTTCATGCTGAGTTGGCAGGAGCACGCCCGGACCAAGTCCGTGCAACTGTTCCGCCCGGAATATCGCACCACCGCCTACGTCACCCTGGGACGCATCTCCGCCATGATGAAAAGCTTCATTGCCGGCAATTTCGCCATCGGCCTGTTCATGAGCGTTTGCAGCGTGGTGATCTTCGGCTTTCTCGGGGTTCCTTATTTCTATTTCCTGGGATTCATCAGCGGCTTTCTCAGCCTGATGCCTTACCTGGGGATCGCCATGGCCATGCTGCCGCCGATCGCCGCCGGCTTCGGCGTGATGAGTGACACTCGTTTGCTCATGGTGGGCGCAACTGTTCTTGCCCTTCATCTGCTCGCCATGAACGTGCTCTATCCCAAAATTCTGGGCAGCCGCCTGCAGCTCAACCCGCTGGTTGTAACTATCTCCTTGCTGATTTGGGGCTTTATCTGGGGCGCCATGGGATTGATTCTGGCCGTGCCGATCATGGCCGCCATCAAAATCATCTGCGACCACGTGACGTCGCTCAGGCCGATTGGGGAGTGGATGGGAGAGTAGCGCTCAGCGGTCGGCCAAAACCTTTTCACCGCAAAGGACGCAAAGCGCGCAAAGGGATGAACGGATTTACCGCGGAGATCGCAAAGAGCGCAGAGGAAAGAAGGCCTGCTGATTTTCTGGATGATGAATCCATTTCTCTGCGTTCTCTGCGGTGACTTTTTTGATTTCGTGCTATTCGTGTTATCCGCGTTGATTCGCGGCCTGATTTTCTTGCCTTTGCGTCCTTCGCGTCCTTTGCGGTAAATGGCTTTAGCTGACTGCTGACTGCTGATTGCCGAATGCTTCTTCCGCTCCCCGCCTGCACCTCTCCAGCGTCTCTTGCATCTCCTGATGCAAAGCGGCCATCTGCTCATCTGTTGCGTCGGCAGTCACGTGGATTGGGCCGCTGGCGTAGATCGCTGCCCGCGAAAATGGCTTGGGGATAATCATCAGGTCCCACGACTTCAAGATCCAGGCCCGCTCCACCGCCACATAAAAGCAATTGATCGAGACGCCGGTCTTCTTCGCCAACAGTACCGGCCCCGGCTTGGCGACGTAGCGCGGCCCGCGCGGGCCATCAATGGTGAACACCACGCCGTGTCCCTGCTCCAGTTGCTGGCGCATGCCAATCAGCGCGCCCACCGCGCCGCGTGAGCTTGATCCTCGCACCGCGGCATAACCCAGCTTTTGGATGATTCGGGCTATGTATTCGCCGTCAAAGCTGCGGCTTGTCATCACGGCCAGTCCCTGGTTGCGAAAACGATAGGTCGCCGGTATCACCGCTCGATGCCAGAAGCACCAGATCACAGGCGGCCCTTTGCCATAGGAATCCGCAATGCAACCCGGCTCAGGAAAGAACTTGTAGCGCAGCGTGGCGCCCACCACGCGGACAAACAGATATCCCGCCCACGTAATCAGCCACAGCTTCACGCGCTCGCCGAAGGAAAAAGACCTGACAGCGGCGCTCTCATTCTGGATTTCGGCCTGGGCTGCGTCGCTCACGCTCTAATTGTATAAGGCCTTTCGAGACCGCCGATATCTCCTACGCTACGCCCCGATCAGCGTCTATCCGCGTGCATCCGCGGTAAGTCCCCTAAGCGTACTTGATCCACTTCATGATTTCCGGCAGGTTCGGCTTCTTACCGTACATCAGGATGCCGACGCGGTAAATTCGCCCGCAGAGCCAGACCATGCCGTAGATGGTGGCCACCATCAGCACGATAGAAAGACCAATCTGCCACCCCGGCGTGTCAGGCTGCATGGCGACGCGGCCGAACATGACCAGAGGCGCAGTAAATGGAAACAAGGAACCGAAGACCGCGATGCCTGAGTTGGGATGCGTGAAAATGTTGGTGATGAAGATGACAGCCAGGATCATCGGCATCATTACCAGGAATTGCATCTGCTGCGCTTCCTGCTCGGAGTTGACCATTGAACCGACTGCAGCGCACAACGTGCTATAGAGCACGTAGCCCAGCAGGAAGAACACCACAAAATAAATGAGCAGCGTGGGATTCAGGGCGGCCTTGAGCATCTTCATCATGCCGGACGCAGCCACGGCGTATCCGGCAAACGCGGCCGCTGCGGCAGCCCAAATACCCACCTGAGTCAAGCCTACAGCGCCCACACCCAGAATCTTTCCCGCCATCATCTCCTTGGCGCTGGCGGTTGAGAGCATGACCTCCATGATGCGGGAGGTTTTTTCCTCCAGAATCGAGCGCATCACATTGATGCCATACAGCAGGACGGTCATATACATCACCATCACCATGATCAGGATGGGGATGAACATCTTTTGCGGATCAGGCGCACCCTTTCCCTTTGGGCTGACCGGCTCGACTTTGACCCGGTTAAGCGCTCCTTCTATGTCTTTCTCCTGCAACCCTTTCGTCTTCAACTCGTGGCGCAGCAATGCGTCGCCTACGGTTTCGCTGAGCGATCCATTCTCGATGAAGCTGGAAGTATCGTTGGTAACGAAGTCGAGCTTCTTCGCGGCGATCGCGTCCGGTGTGGCCCACAGAAAGCCGTCCAGTTGCTTCTGGTTGACCTTCTGCGTGAGTGCATCGCGCTCCGTCGGTGTGGCGTTGGTGCTCACCTCGATGGTGAAGTGCGTTGGCGGAAGCCCTCGTTGATCGCTGGTCAGGGGATTTTGCGGTTTCTCGGCCTGTTTCTGCTCGATGCGGCTGCGGATCATCTCCGCCGTGTCCCGGTCCGCTGCAACCACCACCATGCGCTTGGTCTCATTGCTGCCGCGGGTCAACAGCATGGTGGGCAGGGCGATGGCACCAAACATCAGCGCCGGAATGAAAAACGTCATGATCACGAACGAGCGCGTGCGCACCCGCTCCAGGTATTCACGCTTGGCGATGATCAAAATGTTATGCATTGGCTTTGCCCACCGTATTGATGAATATCTCTTCCAGTGACGGCTCCATCAGCTCAAACTTGTTGATCCGTGATTTCTCCGCCACCATGTGCAGCAACTGCTGCGCGTCCGCGCCCGGCGCCAGCCGGACCTCAACATAATTGCCGTAATTGTTGTAAGCGCTTACCAGCGGGTTTTTCTCCAGAAAGTCTCCGTTGCCTTCATATTCGATCTGCACATTGCTCTTGCCGTAGCCCGCCTTGATGGTCTTCAGGTCGCCCTGCAAGACCGCCGTGCCTTTGTTGATCAGGCAAATGCTGTCGCACAGCTTCTCCACTTGGTCCATCCGATGCGTGGAAAATAGGATTGTCTTGCCCTGCTTCTTCAGGTCCAGCATCACGTCTTTGAGCAGCGTGGCATTGACCGGATCGAGCCCAAAAAACGGCTCGTCCATGATGATGAAATCCGGGTCGTGCAGCAGAGCGGCAATGAACTGTATCTTCTGCTGCATGCCTTTGGAAAGTTCTTCCACTTTCTTCTGCAGCCAGGCGTCGATCTCCAGCCGCTTGCACCACTCCAGGGCCTTCTGCTTCGCGGCGCCGCTGGTCATGCCATGCAGCTCGCCCAGGAACACAAGCTGGTCCAGGATCTTCATCTTCTTATAGAGCCCGCGCTCCTCCGGCAGGTAGCCGACCTTGTTCAGGCTCTTGCGCTCGAACGGCTTGCCGAAAAGATTGATCTGGCCGGAATCCGGAACGGTGATGCCGATCATCATGCGGATGGTGCTGGTCTTTCCCGCTCCGTTCGGCCCCAGCAGCCCGAAAACCCCGCCCTGCTCGATGCTGAAGGAGAGATCGTTCACGGCCACAAAATGGTCATAAGACTTGCGGACTTTGGTGAGTTCAATGGTTTGCATGGAAAGAGGATTATGCCCCGGTTGTACTACGCGGCGGGCATCCCAAAGTTACACGATTTCCAGGTATTGGTCGATCCAGCCGCGGATTCTCAACCGCCGCTCGTCGGTGGGATCAAAGCGCAGACCGTAGACCTTATCGGCCTCACGGAACCAGCAGACGAATGCCCGGACGCTCAGCCTTTCCAGCCCGGGCAGCGCCAGATTGAGGCGGATGGCCTCTCCTTTAGGCAATTGCGCGGAGCTGCGAACAGACATGCCGCCGGAGCTGACTTCCACGGCCGTCACGGTGAAGGTCCGGCTCCCCGCTTCCGCCTCCGCCTGTGACGCCACCGGTATGCGCACATAGCGCCGTAGCTCGTGGATCACCAGAAGGTGAGTGGCGCGGACAACCTTCAGCACGCTCTGCCGGTCCAGGGGCTCGTCCAGCACGGCATTGATTCCGTAAGCCGAGTGCCGCAGCGCCTCCTGCGTGTTCCGCGCGATCCCATAGATCACCAGCCGCCGGTTGGAAGGGGAGTTGCGCGCGGCCTTCAATATGCGGTCGGCATCCGGATCATACAGCCGCAGGACGCACGCCTCAAATTTCTGCCGGTTCAAAAGCATTACCGGATCATCATCCGCGGGTACCACCATGATGCCGAATTGCCTGAAGCAATCATTCAGAAAAGAGTTGCAGGCGGGGTCAATGTGGATGCTAGCGATCCTGGCAGTGATCTTGCCCGAGATAGCCGCGACTGTGGTGCTGCTCATGTCTCCCTGGATTTCTCTATCTGGAAGCGGAAAACTCTTTCTTAACGCTGGCTGACGCCACCTGGTTTCGCCCTGCCTGTTTGGCCTGGTATAGCGCGCTGTCGGCCGCCGACACTACTTCATCGCGCGTCACGCCGTGCGCCGGATAGTCCGCCACGCCGCAGCTGATGGTAACAGGCCGGGGCACGCCGGGAAAGAAATGCGTTTCCACCTGGCGGCGCAGTTTTTCCGCTACCCGCACAGCGCTCTCCCCGCTCGTCTCCGGCACTACGATCGCGAATTCGTCTCCGCCGTAGCGGCATACCATGTCCATCTTTCGCAGTTGCTGCTTCAGGATGGTGGAAACCGAGCGCAACATCTCATCGCCCAGCAGGTGCCCGAATTCATCGTTCATTTTCTTGAAGTGGTCGATGTCCACCATGATCACTGACATGCGTCCCTGGAAGCGGCTGGCGCGCTCCAGCTCTTCCACAATACGCATCTCAAAAAAGCGCCGGTTATGGATGCCCGTCAGGCCATCTACATAAGCAAGCTGCTTCATGCGGTCAAAGTTATGCGCGTTCTGGATGGCCGCCGCGCAGATGTCAGCCACCGATTCCAGTGGCTGCACGTCATCGTGGTCAAAAGAACCTTTTGTTGCGCTGTCCAGCGCCAGAACGCCCAGCTTCTCGCCAAAGATAATCAGTGGAACGCAGATTTCCGATTGCGTTTCAGAAAAACCCGCTATGTAGCCTTCAACGTTGTTCACGTCGTTTTCAATCACGGTTTTTCCTGAAGCCAGTGCACGCGCCGCCAGCCCCGTCCCCGGAGAAAGCAGCGACCCCATGGGGAGGTTGGGCGTCAATCGGCCTTCATAGGCCCGCACACGCAGGCTTTCGCCTTCAGCCAGCAGCACGGCGGCATGATCAATTCCAAACAAGTCCATCAGCAGGCGGCAAACCACCGTAAGCAGCTCATCCAGGTCCAGCACGCGCGTGGTCTTCTTGGCCACGGCATTGATGGCCTCAAGCTGCTTGGTGCGGCGCCGCTCCGTGGAATACAGGCGGGCATTTTCCAGGGCCAGGGAAGCCTGCGTGGAAAAAAGCGTCAGCAGGTCAATCTTCTCTGAATCAAAATAATCGATCTGGTCGCTCTGGAAGTCCAGGACGCCGACCACCTCATCGCGCACGAGCAGCGGAATCGCCACTTCGGAGAGCGTGGTTTCCACCTTGGCCAGGTAACGCGGGTCCTTCGTTACGTCCGGCGCGTAGACCGGGCGCTTGATGGTGGCAGCGGCCCATGTGAGCCCCTGCCCTTTCGGGATGCGGTAACCCACGTCAAGATTGCTGCGTCCCAGATGGGCGCGCACTTGCAGCTCCTGCCCGGACTTGTCCATCAAAAGCACTGCGCCATTTTGTAGCTGGAAAAAGTCGCGGATAATCGTAAGGATGCGGTTCAGCACCTCATCCAGGTCAAACGTGGAGAGGACAGCCTGGCTGGCGTCATACAAAATTGCTATTTTTTGCACCGACTCAAGCAAGCGGACTCTTCTCCATGAATAGAAAATCAGACCACGCGGCTCCCGGCGCGATGGTTTCTCGTGTGCCGGAGGGGGATGTGAGCACGTTTACCTGGCAATCTTAAAGATTAAGAGATTTTATAGCCAAACGCCAGAGCGGGAAAGGTGATTTTAGTCACCTTCCGGTAAAGCCTTTGGTCATCAGTGTCTTCGGAACGGCAGACTCAAGAAGCACGTTTTACAAGGATTTTACAATTTCCAACGCGGCTTGGCGGCGGCTGCTTCTAGGTATTCGGCCCTAGATTCCAGGAAATCGAGAAAAGTAACGGCCCTGAATTCACGGCGCGGCCACACGCGCTCAACGCTTTCCGTCTGAAGTGCCGTCGGACTCTAACGCTTCAGTAAATCGAGCGGCTGCCTCACGTCCGTCACGCGGAAATACTTTGCCAGCGACGGATGCTTTCTGGCCACCTCTTCATACATGGCGTAAGCCACGTTGCGATAGGAAAAATGTCCCGCCGGCCCGCTGCGCAGCTCAGAGATGTAAAGCGCCTCGGCAAAATCCATCTTGAAGAGCGTGCGCTTGCGGAAAGCCATGGGCAGCAGGTAAAGCCCGGCGTGCGGACCGGCAGCGCCAATCTTTTTGCTCGCGCTTACCGCCTTCTGTATCGCCGCTTTGTAACGCGCTTCCAGGCCGGCCTCCGCGATGTCCGGCGGGGTGTCATAACCATGTAGCCGGGTAAATCCCTGCTCAATCTGCGTGCAGCGGCGGTGGCGATGCATGTCGCGGAAGCCGCCCAGGTCCATCAGGATGTCAAACTTGAACTGCTGGCCGGCGTGGAAACTTCGCAGCAGTTCGTCATGCTGGCTGCGATGCCGCATGCCCAGATCGATGATCTCGCTTCGCTGCTTTGCCGTGAGCGCCTGCACCCGCTCCTGGACCTGCCGGTAAGAGTGGTGGCACGCCGAATACAGCAACGTCGCCGCGATCTCAACTTCCAGCGGCCCGTCCTCTACCAGGTCCACCAGTTTTGGCGACGATTCCAGCGGCACGCCTTCCATCAATTCTGCCGCCGCGTGCTCCATCTCAGCGCGCGTCCGGCTCTCATACTCGTTGGCGTTGGCATACTTCACCAGCGTGGGCGCCACCCGCGTGGGACGCATCAGTTGCTGCTCGGCCTTCACGCCCAGCTCCGGATTCGCCGCCTTGATCTCCTCCACCAGCGCCCGCAAAGTTTCAGCCTGGACGTTATAGGAAGGTTCGCGGGCCGCGTCCTTCAGCAACGCTCCCAGATGCCGGACCTCGGCATAAGGACTCGATAGCAGCCGCGCGATCTGCGTCTCTAGCGTGCGCGCATTTACGATCTGGCCCAGCGATGTGTTCGTCGCCAGCGGCAGCAGATAGCGAGAATTGTCAAAAGCCCGTGCGCGCAACGTGCGCGTGTACTGGTCTTCCGCCATTTCCTGCGGACGCGGAATCTTGCCGGTGTAATACCGCAGCATCTCCTGCGTAAAGGCGTCATATTCGGAAAAAAGAAAGTCCACCGTGGAGCAATATTCGGCTTTGAGCGCTTCGTCGCCGCCAAAGTCGGGAATAAAGTAGCCGCTCTTCTTGAAGTTCTGGTAGCGCGTTGAGCGCTCCTGCCCGTCCCAGCGTTGCTCGTCCACCAGAACGATGGCGGCGAGGATCGAGAGCTTCTCTATCGCAAAAGCCAGGTGCGCCAGATCGGCAATCGAGCGGTGGCCGTACTGGAAGTAAAACGTGTTGAGGAACTGCTCTGCCTTTTGCTCGCTGATCTCCTTGAGCGATTCTTTCATCGACAGCGCCGACCGCGAGTACTTGGCCATGGCATAGGCCTGGACTTCTGGCTCCACGCCGTGCACCGCAAACACGTTGACCTGCGGGCCGGAACTGGCCCCGTTCTTCTCTGTCGTCGCAGCCGGTTTGCTGGTGAGGGAGTCTGGCATGGGAGTCAACTCGATTTTATTCCATTCCGGGAAGTGGTGAATTCCAATTGGCCCGCTCTTCTGGACATACTTCGTCGGGGTTGCTCCGCTGGCCGCCGCAACAAAGCATCTTCCTCTCCTATGGCAGCGGGATCATGCCCGCCACCAACACAGTCTTAAATCATTCAGGGTTATCATCGCCGACTTCCTCCGGGACGGGTTGGTCCAAGAATTCAAGGGCTGCTTCAGCATCCTCGGGCTTCACTCGAAGCTTCACTCCGCCCAGGACGATCGAAATACCCCAGTCCAAACGCACCATGTTGTCATCGACCAGGTAACATTCGATGCCAGCCGATTCCAGACCGCTCTTGGCCAGCCATGCCTGCATCACGTCTGGAAAGCTGCGAATTGTGACCATAGGCCGCAGCGCCGTTTCGTCTTGCGAACCATCGGAGTCTGATTGTGACGGACCTGGTTGTAACGGACCAAGTTCTCTACGGACCATCTCTTCATTCAAGACCTGACTCGCCAGGCCGGTCAGCGAAGCCGTATCTTCCGCAAGCTCCTGCAACTCGCCATCCGTCATGTGGGAATAAACGTCCATCAGGCGCTGTCGTTCTTGCGCAGGATCGATTGCCATTGTGCCCTCCTCTTGCTCACTCTCCAGGTACTCGGCAGAAGAAGTATAGCCGCCCTGCCCCCGGGGATAGAGAACTCCTCTACGAACGGCCCTTCACCTGGTAATTCAGCTCCACTACCCCGTCCGGATACGCTTTGCTGGAGCGTAGCTTCAGAGGAACGGAGCGATGCCGGGGCTGGATCAGCGGAATCCCCTCTCCAATCAGAATCGGAATAACGTGGAGTCTGAACTCGTCGATTTCTCCTTCGTCCAGAAACGAAGCGATGATTCCACCGCCACCCATCATCCATATGTCCTTACCCGGCTGCGCGCGGAGCCGTTGCGCGAACGTCTTGACCGTCTCGCGAGCCCTCTCGAATCCCGGCAGCAATGACTTTCGCGCATGGCGAGAAAAGAGATAGTTTTTGACCCCCGGCCCGAAGTCCGCACTCTTCATGCCCATTTCGATTCCCTTGTCATATGTCTTGCGGCCCCACAGGATCGTGTCGATGGTCTTGAAGAATTGGCCCATTCCATAGTCTCGCTTTGGTCCCGGACGGTCGAGCCAGGCCACGTCGCCGTCAGGCCGGGCGATAAAACCGTCCGTGCTCATCGCAACGGACACGATGATCTTCCTGCGCTTCTTCATGCTTCTTCGCCTCCCTCTAACATCGGGCTAAATATACCTCTGCTGGAGCATTCAGGATGGGCGAAGATTGGCGAGAGAAAAATCTTCGATTACGGCCTGCTTATCCACAGCCGCTCACCTTCTCCATCGCCGCCGGAGATGATAAAATCTTAAAAATCCACTCTTCGGAGTTCCGATGCAGGCAATCCTTGCGCTGGAAGATGGACGAGTCTTCAGCGGCATAGGTCACGGCGCGAAAGGCGAATGCTACGGAGAAGTCGTTTTTAATACCTCCCTTGCCGGTTACCAGGAAATCTTCACCGATCCATCGTATGCAGGGCAGATTGTTATTCTGACCAACCCGCAGATCGGGAATTACGGCACCAATCCAGACGATAACGAAGCCACCCATCCTTATATTGAAGGACTCGTGGTGCGCGAGTTTTCGCCCATCAGCTCCAACTGGCGCTCACAGCAGGTGACCGACGAGTATCTGGAAAAATTTAAGATTCCGGTGATCGCCGAGATCGACACGCGCGCTGTCGTTCGTCACCTGCGCACCAACGGCGTGATGCGCGGCGTAATTTCCTCGATTGAAACCGACGCGCAGAAGCTGATCGCCAAAGCCCGCGCCTTGCCCAAGATGGACGGCACCGATTTGGCCAAAGTCGTCACGACGAAGCAACGCTATCAGTGGGAGACCGGCACGCGCTCGCACGAGCCCACGGAAATTGTCGGCGTAAAAGACCTGCCGCCCAGCAAGCACGTAGTCGCCTACGACTTTGGCATCAAGCAGAACATCCTCCGCATGCTGGTGGATCAGGGCTGCCGCGTGACCGTCGTCCCGGCCATGACCTCTGCGGAAGACGTGATGTCCCTGAATCCCGATGGCGTGTTTCTCTCCAACGGCCCCGGCGATCCCGAGCCCTGCACCTACGCCGCAGACAACATTCGCCGCCTGATGGGCCAGACGCCTATCTTCGGCATCTGTCTCGGCCATCAACTCGTTGGGCTGGCGCTGGGCGGCAAGACCTACAAGCTCAAGTTCGGCCACCACGGCGGCAACCATCCAGTAAAGCAACTGGAAACCGGCAAGATTGAGATCACGGCGCACAACCACAACTTCGCCGTCGATCCCGATTCGCTGAAGGAATCCGAGGTCCTGAAAACGCACATCGATTTGAACGACAATACTCTGGAGGGCCTGCGCCATCGCACTTTGCCGCTCTTCACCGTGCAGTATCACCCGGAGGCCTCGCCGGGGCCGCATGACTCGCATTACCTGTTCAAGGACTTCATGGGCCTGATGGAGGACTGGAAGGGGAAATGATCATCCGACAAGGTGGGTCTGTATTAACAATTCTGATGGTTTTCATGGTTGCCGGCAGTTGCCGGCGTTCGCGAAATTCGGGAATCCCAGTGTCGGAAACGTCCGTTGTTCGAGGTAACGATTTTGTGGTCTATTCTCCCGCCCATCCGTCAAAACAGAGGCTGAGGGATTCAAGCTCAGTCAGATTTCAAGTTCCAGCTCCTCAGATTTTGTCAGGCGTGCTAAAGGATCCGCAAGGTGCCGTGATCGGTAATTTGAAGATGGCATTAGGGTGCACGGGACTAAACAAAGTGGCGGAGACTGACTATTACGGGAAGTTCAATCTCGGCCCGGTCCAAGCTGGCGAGTGCATAATCACACTTGATCCAGGACCATGGCTTGCGCCAACCGTAAAATGCTCAGCTGAGTCGTGCATGATTGAGCCGCAGCTTACGCTTAAACGTGGAATGAATAAAGTCATAGAGAACTGAAAACATAGATCAATGCCGCGTAGAAACGACATCGCGAAGATCCTGATCATCGGCTCCGGGCCTATCGTGATCGGCCAGTCGGCGGAGTTCGATTACTCCGGCACGCAGGCCTGCAAAGCCCTTAAATCCGAAGGTTATGAGGTGGTGCTGGCCAACTCCAACCCGGCCACCATCATGACCGACCCGGAGATGGCGGACCGCACCTACATTGAGCCTTTGACCAAGACCTATCTGGAAGAGATCATCCGCCAGGAATCAGAGATGCTGCGCGGACAGCCGGGAAAGTTCGCGCTGCTGCCCACGGTCGGCGGGCAGACCGCTCTCAACCTCGCAGTGGAACTTGCCGACTCCGGCATTCTTGAGAAATACAACGTTGAGCTGATCGGCGCGCAGCTTCGCGCCATCAAGATGGCGGAAGACCGGCTCCTCTTCAAAGACGCCATGACGCGCATCGGGCTCGACGTCCCGAAATCCGCGCTGGTCAACAACCTCAAAGACGGCCTCGACTTTTCCGGCAAGATCGGCTTTCCACTCATCATCCGCCCGTCATTCACCTTGGGCGGCAGCGGCGGCGGCATTGCTTACAACCGCGAGGAGCTGCTGGAAATCCTGGCCCGCGGCCTTGATCTCTCCCCGGTGCACGAGGTGCTGATTGAAGAATCCGTTCTCGGCTGGAAGGAATACGAGCTTGAGGTCATGCGCGACATGGCGGACAACGTCATTATTGTCTGCTCCATCGAAAATTTCGATCCCATGGGTGTGCACACCGGAGACTCCATCACCGTGGCGCCGGCCCAGACTTTGTCCGACCGCGAATACCAGCACATGCGCGACGCGTCGATCAAAGTCATTCGTGAAATCGGCGTGGAAACCGGCGGCTCCAACATTCAGTACGCCGTGAATCCGGCGAACGGGCGCATGGTGGTGATTGAGATGAACCCGCGCGTCTCGCGCTCGTCGGCGCTGGCGTCCAAGGCCACCGGTTTCCCCATCGCCAAGATCGCCGCCAAGCTCGCTGTGGGCTACACGCTGGACGAAATTCCCAACGACATCACCAAGATGACGCCGGCCTGCTTTGAGCCGACAATCGACTACGTTGTCGCCAAGATTCCCAAGTGGCAGTTTGAAAAGTTCCCCGGCACCGATGAAGGCCTGGGCCCGCAGATGAAGTCCGTGGGCGAGGCCATGGCCATTGGACGCACCTTCAAAGAAGCGCTGATGAAGGGCATACGCTCGCTGGAGACCGGGAAAAAAGTTGGCGCCGAAAGAATCGAGCCGCGCATCCTTACCCAACGCCTGGTCACGCCGCATCCTGAGCGCCTCACCTATATCCGCTATGCGCTGCACCAGGGAATGACGGTAAAAGAGCTGCACAAGATGACCAGCATCGATCCGTGGTTCCTCTATCAGCTCAAGGAAATAGCGGCGATGGAAACCGAACTGGTCAAACTATCGGCTGACTCGTTGACCAAAGAAATCATGGACAAGGCCGGCCGCCAGGGCATTGAAATCGCGCCCACGGAAGCCGATGCGCTGAACCAGTCGCCCCAACTGACAAGAGAAACGTTACGCCAGGCAAAGCGGTTGGGCATATCCGACGAGCGGATTGCGCTTTCCATCAAAACGGGCGTGCAAACCGTGCGCCGCATGCGTGAAACTCTGGGCATTCGTCCGGTATACAAGCTTGTGGATACCTGCGCCGCCGAATTTGAAAGCTACACGCCATATCTTTACTCGACCTACGAAGAAGAAGATGAAGCGCAGCCGACAGACAAGAAAAAGATACTCATACTTGGCAGCGGCCCCAATCGGATCGGCCAGGGCATTGAGTTTGACTACTGCTGCTGCCATGCGGCTTTCGCCCTGCATGACGATGGTTATGAAACCATCATGGTCAACTGCAATCCTGAAACCGTCTCCACCGACTATGACACCAGTGACCGCCTTTATTTTGAGCCGCTCACCTTTGAAGACGTGTTGGCGGTTTATCAGCATGAAACCAAGGGCGGCGCTCCGGTCGGCGTGATTGTGCAGTTTGGCGGACAGACGCCGCTTAACCTGGCGCTGCCGCTACGCGGGGCTGGCGTCACGATCATTGGCACTTCTCCGGAATCGATTGATCTTGCGGAAGATCGCAAACGTTTTGGCAAGCTGCTGGAAGAACTCGATATCCCGCAGCCTCCCGGCGCGATAGCAACTAGCGTGGAAGAAGCCGTCGCCGGAGCGCGCAAAGCTGGATACCCCGTGCTGGTGCGGCCTTCTTACGTTCTTGGCGGGCGCGCCATGGTGATCGCCTATGACGATGACAGCGTTGTCCGCTACATGAAAGAAGCAGTCGAATATTCCCAGCAGCGCCCTGTGCTGGTCGACCATTTTCTTGAAGACGCGGTTGAAGTTGATGTGGACGCCCTTTCTGACGGCGAGGATGTCGTGATCGGCGGAATCATGCAGCATATTGAAGAAGCCGGAATCCACTCCGGCGATTCTTCCTGCGTGCTGCCCGCTGTGGGCCTGCGCAAGCCCGTGCTCGATACCATCCGCGACTACACCTTCAAGCTGGCGCGCGCGTTGAAGGTCGTCGGGTTGATGAATGTCCAGTTCGCCGTCCAGAACGAAAAGGTTTTCGTCATTGAAGTCAATCCGCGCGCTTCTCGCACGGTGCCCTACGTATCAAAGGCCACCGGCGTGCCGCTGGCCAAGATCGCCGCCCGACTCATGACCGGCCGCAAACTGCGAGAATTTCTCCCTACCAACGTTGAAAAAGAAATCGATCTCGCCACAGGCGCCGGATACTTTGTGAAGTCGCCGGTCTTCCCGTGGAACAAGTTCCCCGGCGTGGACACGGTCCTCGGACCGGAAATGAAATCCACCGGCGAAGTGATGGGCTCGGCCGACACCTTCGGCGAAGCCTTTGCCAAGGCGCAGCTTTCCGCCGGACAGGCCTTGCCCACGCAAGGCACGGTCTTCATCAGCGTGATTGACCGTTATAAGCAGGAGTCCATTGAACTGGCGCGGCGCTTTGTGGAGATGGGCTTCAGCCTGGTCGCCACCCACGGCACCGCCGACCGCCTGGAGAAGGCGGGGCTCAATGTTGACCGCGTTTACAAGGTGAAGGAAGGCCGTCCCAACGTGGTGGACCTGATCAAGGGTGATCGCGTTCAACTTGTAGTCAACACGCCGCACGGCGCTGAGCCGTGGTTCGACGAAAAAGCCATTCGCCGCGCCGCCGTTACAGGCCGCATTCCCACCATCACCACTATGGCCGCGGCCTGGGCCGCCGCAGAAGGCATTGCCGCGCTTCAGCGGAATGAGGTGAACGTGCGCTCCCTGCAGCAGTGGCATGGTGAGAGCATTCAGCACTCAACCATCAGCACTCAGCCTGAGTAGCAATCAGCAAAAACTCAACTGCGGAGGGCGCAAAGGATTTGGAAATCCAGCTCTTTCCTGGCGTCCTTCGCGTCCTTTGCTGTGAATATGTTTTCCCGATCTCCGCCATCGGGACATCCTCGTTTTTGGTGATCGTAACCGGCGGTTTCATTCCAGCGTACGGCAGGATAGATTAGACTTCCCTAATTATCTTGTTGACCAGGAGATCGCCATGATACGCCGCATTACTCTTTTTGGATGTTTGCCGGCCCTCTTGCTGTTCGCGTCGGCCTTCGCGCAGGATAAACCTCTGCGCCCCGTCCACACTTTCTCCATCGTCGCTTTTGATCCCGCCACGGGCGAGATGGGTGTCGCCGTGCAGTCGCACTGGTTTGCCGTAGGCGGAGAAGTTCCGTGGGCGGAAGCAGGCGTGGGTGCGGTAGCTACGCAATCGTTCATCGATCCCAGCTATGGCCCTCTTGGTTTGAACCTGATGCGCGCGGGCAAGAGCGCGCCAGATGCGTTGCGCGGCCTGCTCATCTCTGACGACGCTTGCAATGTCCGCCAGGTGGCGATGGTGGATACACAAGGCCGCGTGGCCACCTTCACCGGCTCCAAGGATATTGAACCTGCTGGCGGAATTGCGGGCGCTTCGTCTGGAAATCCTCTTGCGATTCAGTGCGGCGGTCAGCCCGGCGGCACATTGCAAACCGGCAAGAACTACGCGGTCCAGGCCAACCTGATGATCAATGACCGTATCTGGCCCGCCATGTCAAAGGCGTATGAATCCGCCAAAGGCGACCTGGCCGACCGCATGCTTGCGGCTCTGGATGCGGCGCAGGCTGCGGGAGGCGACGTGCGCGGAAGGCAGTCGGCGGCAATCTTGATTGTGCCAGCCAAAGGCACCGGCAAGCCCTGGCAGGATTACGTCTTCAATCTCCGCGTGGACGACAGCGCCGAGCCGCTGAAAGAGCTTCGCCGCCTGGTTACCCTGCAGCGGGCTTATAACCACATGAATGCCGGCGATAAAGCGGTTGAACTGCATGACAACCCCGGAGCGCTGCGCGAGTACGGCGCTGCTGAGCAACTCGTCCCGGACAGTGCTGAGATGATCTACTGGCACGCCGTCGCCCTGGCCACCATGGGCCGCGTGGATGAAAGTCTGCCTTTGTTCAAAAAAGTTTTTGCCATGGATCGCAACTGGGTCGAGCTGACTCCGCGGCTACCCAAGGCCGGCCTGCTGCCGGAAAATCACGATTTGATCCAGAAGATCGTGAGTCAGGCAAAGTAGCTCTAAACCGCAGGCAGTAGCCAAAATCAATCGGTTCGGATGCCTGAAGGCACCTCTCTGTGGAAAATGCAGGCTTGAATGGGACAAAGTGCGCCGGATATGGCATTTATCGGCAAATCCAGCAAGAAAAAATAGTCTGTCTTTTCGAAGTTCATAGTACCGGTGCAGAAACCGTGCCAAACGTATCAAAATTTCCTGCATTAGAAAAAAATTAAAAAGGCCAACGTTTGGCTGTCGGAGCTTGACACTTAGGCTTGATCGACGGAAAATCTTTGAACCCTTGGCCGTACCTCCCGCTCTTCCGGGTACTGAGCGGAATGAACGTATGTAAGACTTGGTAAGGGAGAAGACATGGAAAAGTTAGACCCAGGCGCGGCAGTAGAGCCTCGGAATTCGAGCGACCGCGCTATGCGCCACGAACTGAATATTCCCCTGCGCTACCGACTGGAGGGCCAGGCTGACTGGCTGGCGGGCGAAGCCATCAATATGAGCGAAACAGGATTATTGTTTTCCTCTGACCAGCTTCTTGAAGTCGATGCCAAGGTGCAGATTACATTTCAAAGTGATGATATTCCCCAGGTAAAGTCCAGCACCCGGCTGGCGCGCGTGGTGCGCCGCACGCTCAGCAACTGGCCGGAAACCCGCATCCGTTTTGGCGCCCGCTTCTGTTCATGACCACCCAGGCAACGCAATGTCTCTTTGACCCAGGCTGCGCAGCCTAAACCGCATTTGCGCGCAAGCCGGATGGGGACACGCGCCTTTCTATGCGCACTAGCACCGCTCTCCGCCCGGCCAATGTACGAAAAACCACACTTTGCCCGTCCGGAAGGTATCATCTAAGGTACTGAGACTGCGCATGCCTTTGCGGTTAAGTTTGAGCAGGAAGAAACCGGGGGCAGGCGCGAATCCATAATCTCAGTTGGCCACCGTTCGGTTGCGATGGTAAAACAGAGCCATGAGTTCACAAGACGATCCCAAGACCAAGCCCCGGTTCGAGAACTTTGGGCGCAAGCTGGATGCCGAATTCGGCGAAGCGGCGGAGAAATTCGAGCGGGAGAAAGAAAAGGTCATTACCTACCTGAACAACGAGGTGGTGCCGGCCATCCGCACCCACTCAACCAAGGCGTTGCGCGTGGCCGCAGAGCAGCTCAACAAGCTGGCCGAATATATGGACAAAAATCGGTCGTCCAGCTAGCAGCATTATTTTTCCTGCTGGTGATATTGGCTGGCTGCGCGGCGCACCGTGAGCCGCCGCCGGCCATGCCTGCGCCCCCACCCTCGATTCCCCCGGCGCATCGGCCCATCCCTACGCCTGTCCCGGTCCCCCTCCCTTCTCCTTCGCCATCGCCCACGCCTGCCGCCTCCAGGCCAAGCGGCGAAATCACCGTGCCCAGGAACGCGAAGGTCCTCTATACGGAAGTTGGCTACGCCAGTTGGTATGGGCCGGGATTCCAGAAGCGCAACGCGGCCAACGGGCAGCCTTATGACATGAACGCCATGACCGCCGCGCACCGCACGCTGCCGCTGAGCACCATCGTCCGTGTAACGGACGTGAAGACCGGCGACTCCGTCCTGGTGCGCATCACGGACCGCGGCCCGTTTGTCGGCGACCGCGTGATTGATCTTTCCCGCGCCGCCGCGCGCCAGCTCAGCGTCTTCCAGAAAGGCGTTGCGCTGGTACGGATTGAAGTGCTGGACACGCCTGCGCCCATCAAAGATGGCGGCCGCTGGTGCGTGCAGATTGGCGCGTTTTCTGACGCGCGCGACGCCTCCAAACTCAAGGAAAAAATCTCGCGCCGCTATCGCACCGCCAAAGTTCTGCAGTTCAGTAGCCCCGTGGGCGGCGACTGGCTCCGCATCCGCGTGGCTGACGACGATAAGAAGCGCGCCCAGGAACTCGTGCGGGAGACCCACACCGACGCGGGCGTTTATCTGGTAAGGCTGGATTGATTTTTTTCTGGAATCCCGAGCGCAGCGAGGGAGCCCTATCTCAATCCAACGGCTTCAACTTAATGAATTCTGATGCTCATGGCTACGACCCCTTGCAGAAGGATTTGCTAATATTCCCCCATGACTGATTGCCTCTTCTGCAAGATCATCGCGGGAAAAATTCCTGCCAAGAAAGTCTATGAAGATGAAAAGGCATTTGCGTTTGAAGACATCAAGCCGCAGGCGCCGACGCATGTGCTGATCATCCCCAAGAAGCATATTGTCGGTATTGACCAGGCGACTGAAGCTGACGCCGAACTGGTGGGCTATTGCCAACTGGTTGCGGCCAAGATAGCGCGCGAACGCAAGCTGGAGCACGGGTTTCGCACGGTTTACAACGTTGGCCCTGACGCGGGCCAGACAGTCTTCCACCTGCACTTGCATCTGCTGGGTGGCCGGCAGATGCACTGGCCGCCGGGATAGCACTCAGCATTCAGTAAAAATGTTTCACCGCAAAGGCCGCAAAGAGCGCAACGGAACTGAAATTAGGTCCTTTAAGACACAAGATCTCAGGTCCTCCTTCGCGACCGTTGCGTCCGTTGCGGTTGAGTTGCTTTGGCTGATTGCTGAATGCTGAGTGCTTTCCTTCACGCTGCCCCAGTCAACCTTGACGCGCTGGGAAACGACCTCTGCCATACCGAAGTGAGCAGCGTGAACTGCGGCAGCAAACGGGCGAATCCGTCCACCATCTCTTCAATCTCGCGCCACTGCGCCGCGTCCAGGTCTTTGAGGATGGCCCGATGGTCGCGCACCGGCATTCCAGCCAGCAACGAGCGTACGCGGCGGTTCAAATTCTCGCGGGCGCTCACAAATGCGGGATCGGCCAGCAGCCGCTTGCTGTCCATCCAGGCCGAAGCCAGGTAACTGGGAAAGGGCGAAAGCGCGCGGTAAAGGCTCATCACGGATTTGGCGCCCGTGGTCTTCTTAATGTCGGAGTAGATCAGCCAGACACGCAGTCCCGCCTCGCGTTCGTTGGGAATGTGGACGCGCACCATCTGTGCCATGGCCGCCACCTGCTTCACGTTGCTGACTCGTCCCTTCTGGCCTCCGGAATAGCCGCGCTGCATCAGCCGTGAAAATAGTGACATCTGCGCCGTGGCCCGGGCAAACAGCCCCACAATGCCGCCAATCACGCGAATGTCGGCGTTGGAAAATTTGTCGGCCGCAAGGACGGCAGGCTGATCGGAGAAAGACCAGCCTCCGCTGATCGCCGCCGAATGCGCGCTTTCCTGGAAGGCCCTCGCCGCGGTCTCGAATTCGCGCGAACACACCACGCTCTCCAGGTCTTTCCAAACCAGCTTGAGGTATTGCGGTATTCCGGCTGACAGCTTTAAGACTGTGGGAACGAACGGGAGATCGAATCCAGTGCGGATGCGCGAGTACATCCGGCGTATTTCGGGCGGGACTTCGTGCTCCTCGTATGCGCGGGTCAGGGCCATGCTTGTGCCTATAGATCTTTGGACGTTCCCAACAGCTACTCAGTTGCAAGGACAAGGAAATTAATCCTCGCAAAATACGGGCGCATCTTGTCCCGAAAAAGAACGCGGCCCGGTCTAGTAAAATGGCCGCAACTTTTCGCCATAGAAGTGCCACAATTTCTCCCGGTTGAGCTGGCTGTCAGGAATCACGGGCTGGATAAAAATCAATATCGAGGTCCACATCATGCGGAGACGCGAAAAGGGCCAGATCCAGGACCAGGGACAGGAAGTCCAAACGGAACCACTTCTTTCAAATGTCGCGGTCGTGCCGCGTTGGAGCCTTGCGACCCGCCTCACCTTCCGGCTGGTGTTTGCCTATGAACTCCTCTATAGCTTCCCCTTCCCACTCAGACTGCTTCCCTGGTCCGAAAAACTTTTTGGCTGGTATGACGCGCTATTCAACAAGATGACGGTTTGGACCGGCGCACACATTCTCCATCTCAACAGTCCGCTGGCGTATTCCTTGTATCTCGGCGGCGACTCAATGTTTGGCTGGGTCGAGAACCTGGTGAAGCTTATGCTGGCCGTGGCCGCAGCAGTCGTCTGGTCGCTGCTCGATCGCAAACGCCTCAACTATCGCTCCATGCAGGAGTGGCTGTGGTTGTATGTCCGGCTGGTGCTGGGCACGGCGATGATCAGTTATGGCGCGTTCAAAATAATTAAAGTCCAATTCCCTGACTTATTTCTCTGGCGGCTGCTGTCGCCTTATGGCGACAGCTCTCCCATGGGCCTGCTGTGGAGTTTTATGGGCTACTCGCGAAGTTACAACCTGTTTACCGGATTGGTGGAGTTCATCGGCGGCGCGCTGCTGTTTGTGCCCCGGCTGGCGACGCTCGGGGCGTTGGTCTGCGTCGGCGCCATGTCCAACGTCTTCATGCTGAATGTGAGCTATGACGTTTCAGTGAAACTGTATTCCTTCAACCTGCTGCTGATGGGTGTCTACCTCATGGCTTCTGAAGCCCGGCGGCTGCTGGGCTTTTTTGTGCTGAACCGGCCTGTGGCCCCGGCAACGCACCTACCGCTGTTCCGGAGACGATGGCTCAACAACGCTGTGCTCGCCTTGCAGTTGATCTTGCTCATCTATGTGGGAGCTTCAGAGCTGTATCAGAGCCACCTGCGATACAGACGATCCGGCGACGGCGCACCTCCGCCTCCCCTGTTCGGCGTTTACAGCGTGGATGAGTTCATCGTGGACGGCCAAGCGCGTCCGGCGGTCTTTACCGACAACGCCCGCTGGCAGCGCGTGACCTTTGAGCGTTACAATCTCATGGCCATCTTTCCCGGGGACAGCCCCGTTCAACGCTACAAGATCGAACTGGATCCAGCCAAAAAGAGTGTGGAACTTCACAAGATCACTGGTGGAAGCTGGAAAGCCGACTTCACCTTCCAGCAGCCTTCGCCCACTCAGGTCACGCTCCGCGGTGAGATGGATGGCAAAAAAGTTCAGGCCAGCCTGCGGCGGATTGAGTTGAAGTCGATGCCGCTCTATGGGAACGGCATTCACTGGATTCAGTAGCTTTGGCCGATCGATGAAGATTGCGTAGGGAGATACCCCGAGGCGATCGCCCGACTTTTCTTATGAAGCACCCTGACGAAATGAGGTCAGGTGATTCGCTGTCCGAAATCGTTTCATCCTAAAACGGACAATCCTCTCGGTTCACTTACGTAACATTGCGCCGCAGGTTCCGCGCGATGAAGATAGCTCGTCACTCGGCCGCCCCGGCATACTCAAGACTGTGACAAGGATGAACGAGAATGGCCACCACCTACCACTGCGCAGAATGCACTGATGGCGTCAACAGCCTCCGCTTATGCTCTCACGCGCATGGCACGCTTGTCTCAGCTGTAGCGTGTATCTCCTCGGCAGGAGAATACATAGTAGCCCAGGAAGACGGCGTCTTCCGTGCCTTAACAGACGCGGAACAAGTGGAATATAAATATGCGATTTACGGGGGAGCCATCGACTGCAGCATCGCGCCCATTGAAGGCTATCGCAAGAAGCGGTTCGCCTAGCGTACTCTCACACATAAGAGCAAGGACCGGCCCCATCACGACTTGGCTTCAGCGTTTAGTCCTTATGCCCGGTTGAAGTTGTCGTCTGTATCGTCATCTGCGCCGTGGCGGCGGAGAATGCTAACCAGGTTCTGCGAGAACGCCGAGCGAGGCATCACGACATCGCATCCGGCTTCCTGCGCCTTGACCTTGAGATCGCCCTGAACGTGGGAAACGAAGCCCACGATCGACGTGGCTTTCTTGTACTTGGAACGCATCTTGGTGATCACCGGCAGCGGCTTGATGCCGTTGCTGTTCAAGTCAACGATAATCAGCGACGGCTTTTCTTCCACGTTCTCGGTTTTTTCCGCGATGTCCTTGTCCGTCTTGACGAACTCCACCTTCACGTTCAATTTGCGCGAGACTTCCTGGATTTTGGCCACGAAGAAAAGATCGTCGACGAAGGCGAAGATGCGTGTTGGAGCGTCCACGCGCTGGGTGAGCGGTTCCATATTGGGCGCGGCCTGTGCGCCATTGTGGAAACGCGCCCCCTGCATGCTGTTGCCATTGCCCTGGTTGCGATAGCTGTGGTCCATGGGACCGACAAAAGCCGAACCGCCACGGCGCTGGCCGCGATTATTGCGGTTCTGGCGGTTTTGTCCGCCCTGGCGGCCCTGATTGCCGGGTCCGTTTTGGTTGTTTTGGGCATTCTGCCCCTGGTTCTGGCCGCCAAAGTTGCGTCTGCGCCGCCGCGATTTTCGGTTGCGCGGGTTTTGCGGCGGATTCTGCGGTTGATTCAATCCTTCATTCATTCGTATACCTGTGAGCGTTGTTCTATCTGCCGGACTTCCAAACGTGGTGACCTGCTATGAGCGAATCGCCTCAGGGTCTGGTTGGAAATCAGCCGGCTAAGTTTCGGAAAATCTTCGTTATATCTGCGCTTTAGTCCAAGAACTCTTTTGCGCGAATCGTCGCACCGGAACGGGCGGCTACTGAAGACTCCGTGATGTTACCACGAACGGGCTGTGACGCAAGCAAAAACTTGTAAATTCCACCCGCAGAATTCCACAACCCTTCCTTACCTGCCCTTGGATTCTGATGAGTGGTGGGCGCTATAGGATTCGAACCTATGACTTCCACCGTGTGAAGATGGCACTCTACCGCTGAGTTAAGCGCCCGATCCGCTGGGGTCTTGCTGCGTCGGGTGAAACTATTCTAACAGAAGGCTTTTCCCACTGTCTTGCGCTCTGGCCTGGGACCAGGGCTTAACTAAAACTTCGAGATGCGCGAAACCTGCCGGATGGAATAAACTCTGTTGTCGGAGGCGCGGCTCCGCCCGCTCTCAAAAACCCGCAACTTTCTTGTTACCAAAGGGTTTAAGGGGGTGTGAGCAGCGTGGCCTTAAAATCGGGGTTGTTCATGCCCACAGCTACCGGCAGGATGCAGGGTGTTGCGGAGATGGCAGCAAGCCACGTTCCTTATGATTCGCTGAGCGATGCGGAGGTAATGCTCCGCGCCGGGACCGACGATAACGCGGCCTACGAATATCTCGTGACCAAGTATCACCGGCCCATGATCGCCTTTATGTACCGCATGTGCCATAACCAGGCACTGGCGGAAGAGCTGGCGCAGGAAGTCTTTCTGCGGGTTTATCGCTCACGCAAGACTTATGCGGCGGAAGCCAAGTTCACCACATGGCTCTACCGCATCGCCACCAACCTGGCAGTGAACTATGCGCGCGACCACAAGGTTGAGCGCAGCGGAAAAGTTGTAAGCCTGGATGAGCCGGATGAAGAATCCGGCGCCACGATGGACGTTGCCGATCCTACGCTGAATGCGGAACAAAACATTCTGCGCCGGGAGCGGCTCCAGGCCATCAAAAAACATGTGATGGCGCTGCCGGAAAAACAGCGCGCCGCCGTGTTAATGCATAAATATCAGGGGATGGATTATCGCGAGATTGCGGGAGTTTTGAAATTAAGTGAGTCCGCCACCAAGTCTCTGCTGTTCCGCGCCTATGAAGTGCTGCGTGACCGGCTGAAGGAATTTGTATGAACTGCAATGATGTTCGGGAAAATCTGATTGAGCTGCTCACTGACGGTCCGGCCGACCCGCAGGTGAAGGCTCACGTAAGCCAGTGCAGCGCCTGCACAGAGGAGCTTGGCTCCCTGCGCAAGACGATGGCGCTGCTGGATGAATGGGAATCGCCGGAGCCTTCTCCTTACTTTCTAACCCGCCTGCGGGCGCACGTGAAGGAAGAACGGGAGAAGGCGCCAGCTTTCATGTTTGGCTGGCTGCGCCGCCCGATGCTGGCCGCTGCCCTGGCCACTGTTCTTGCCGCGGGTGGAGTGGGATATCGGATTTTTATGTCAACTCCGCCGCCCGATAACGGCGCGGTTGCCGATATTGAATCTCTGGACAAGAACCACGACTTAATCATTGATACGGACCTGGTGAATGAACTTACCGGAGCTCCGTCAGACGATGTAGCTGAGCCTTAAACTTTCTGCTCGGGGGAGCGAATGGTGATCGGGGCCAAGGTTGTTTCAGCGGTTTTACTCTCAGGGTTGATGACCCTGAATGTACCTTCGCGCGTGACAACATCAACTCATCGACCGGCGCCGGTGCTTCTGGTGCAGGCGACGCCGCAAAAAAGTCCCAATAGCACCAATCATCCCGCACAAAAAGGCGGGCGGAAGATGGGCGATTGGCTCCAGGCCCACAAAGACCTGCCACTCGACCAGCAGTTGAAGCTCCTGGAAAACGATCCCAAGTTCAAGAAGCTTCCGCCAGAGCAACAGAACGCGCTCCGCGAGCGCCTGAAGAAATTTAACGGTCTCCCGCCTGAAAAGCGCGCTCAGGCCCTGCAACGCATGGAGTTTCTGGCCAAGCTGACACCGCAGCAGCGGCAGCAATTGCGTGACGCCAATCAGCAACTCAAAGTCCTGCCCCCGGAACGCCAGGTCGCGGTCCACACGGCACTGCGACACCTTCGGCAGATGCCTCCGGCTGAGCGCCAGCAGGTCATCCAGTCCGACCGTTTCCGCAGCACTTTTTCCGATCAAGAGCAGAAACTCATCAGCCAGTTGGCAGACTTGAATCCGCAGCAGGGCGGAAGCGGACAGAGTCCCCAGCCGAAGTAGTTTTTTGGTGAAATCCCCAATTCTTAAGTAACACTTGGCTCCATCATGGCACTACACATCAGGAGTTGCCTTACGCATGGGCAACGTCCGAAAGGTGCACCATGAATTGCAGCTTAAGTACGGTCTATCTCTGGATTTCACTGGGGATTGCGCTGCTGATTTTGGCAATCGGAATCTCATATGCTTGGGTTGCCGCGATTCCCTTATTTATCGCGGCCGGCATTGTTGCCACGGTAGCGTATTACATCATCCCGAAAATCAAGAGTGCGCTTCTCGACTATGCAACATGCAGAGGTACGGCTGGCAAATGCAGCATTTCTCTAAGTATTAATACGCTGGGCCAGGCCGCGTCCACTCTTTCGGTTGTGTCTTTCACTCTCGCTGGACTTATGGAACTTGGTGCTCTTGCACTGATTTACAGTTGGTTTTTGGCGTGGCTTGGTGTTTCAATCCAAGCCGCCGTTGCCACCCTCGTGCTTGCAGGACAGTTTGCTTGCGCAATTACTGCACTGATCTTGCTTGGTGTGCTAACAAACGCAAATAGTTTTAAGAGTTGTATGGACCAGCAAGGGGCCGGTCCGGTTATCCTAGCGCAGTCGCGAAAGTAAAAAAGACGCTTGACCGCTACGCTACGGCGAGAATACTGTCGAAAACCATCAAAGTTCCGCGGAAAGGTTTCAAATCTCCAGTCCATGACCAGACGCTTACAAAACCTAGTTCATCATCGCCATCGATCTTCTCAATGACAGCGCCGTCTGCTTGATCTCTTCCGCATCGGACGCATCAGGAGACATCTTTACGTATTCCTCAAAGTCACTCAGCGCGCCGCGATAATCGTCGAGGTTGTAGCGCAGCACGGCGCGCTGCTTCATGTCCTCAGGCGATCGCGGATAGATCACCAAAATCAGGTCTACCACCTGCACTGCACGGCGAAAATCCCGCTGAGAAAGATAAATGGCCCGCAGATTGTTGAGCATGCGCGTCAGCATCTGGCGGCGCGTGACGGGCAGCAGGAACTCCGGCTGCAATGCCACTTGGCCGGAATAAATGCTATCGAGCTTCTGCCGGCAATCGTCTTCAGTCACGATTGATCCGCGCTCAAAAGCGTCAATCAAAATGGAATGGCCGTCCACGTCATAGTGCTTCAGCAGGAAATGCCCCGGCATGCCGACGCCAAATAGCTGAAAGCTCACCCGCCGCGCCACTTCCATATATACGACTGCCAGAGTGATGGGAATACCAAGGCGGCGGTCGAGCACATCGTGCAGAAAAGAGTTGCGCGGACTGTAATAGTCCACTGTGTTGCCGCGAAACATTTCTTCCTGGAAAAGCACGTCGTTCAGCGCGGCAATGATCTCCACCGGATCGTCAGGGTCTGAGATCTTTTCCGCCACGCGCGCGGCAAGCTCATCTACGCGCCGCACGTAATACTCGATATCAAGCTGCGAATCTTCAATCCGCGCAAAGGTCAGCGCGGAGCGCAGAAGATCAACCCGTTCGTCGTCGATTTCCGAACGCACCAGCGCGGCAAATGCCTGGATGATGTCTGAACTGGCTCCAGTGATCACCTGCTAATTCTAGTTCAAACGCAGGCTGAAATCTGCTGCCCGGAAGGTCAGCGTATGGCCTTGGCCTAAAGCAAAGTTTCGTTGATCGCCGATCAAACCTGCAATACATCGCCTTCGCGGGCGATGGTTCGATAGAGCACGGGATTGATAAAGAAGCCCAGGAACAGCCTGGAAACAAGCCCGGCCACAATCACAATGGCAAAGGGCTTCTGCGTATCTGAGCCAATGCCGGTGGATAGCGCAGCTGGTAGCAAACCCAAGCAGGCCACAAGCGCAGTCATCATGATCGGGCGCAACCTTAGCAGCGCTGCTTCACGCGTTGCCGAGTGTATGTCCATGCCTTCAAGCCGAAGCTTGTTGATGTAAGAGATCAAAATTACGCCCGTCTCCACTGACACTCCCATCAAAGCCAGAAGCCCCAGCACTGACGAAACGCTGAAAGGGGTGTGCGTAAGCTTGAGTGCAATGAGCGCACCCACAGGCTCAGTCATGATCACGTCCAGGGCGATGGCCATGGGGAATTTGAAGTTGCCGTACAGCGCAAACAGGATGAAGAAGATCAGCAGAACCGCCAGCGGACCAATGATGGTGAGCTGCTCTTTGGCGGCGATGAACTGGTCGTATTCGCCGCCCCATGCGATCTGATATCCGCCGGGGATTGAAACATTCTTCTGCACTGCGGCCTGGCCATCTTCCACGGCGCGTTGCAGGTCGCGGTTCTCAATGCTGTA
>DASSXL010000038.1:0-14900 GCA_035703825.1 Candidatus Angelobacter sp. | reverse complement strand
CAGGGCGGGCAGAAAATGCGCGTGCTGCTGGCGCAGGCGCTCTTTGGACATCCGCAGGCGCTGCTGCTGGACGAACCTACGAACCACCTTGATCTTGATTCGATCCACTGGCTCCAGGATTTTCTCAACCACTATGACGGCGTCCTGATCACCATCTCGCACGATCGTCATTTCCTGAACAGCATCTGCACCCACATTGCCGACATCGATTACGAAACCATCATTACTTATACCGGCGGCTATGACGACATGGTGATGACCAAGACGCAGATCCGGTCGCAGATTGAGGCGCAGAACGCGCAGCGCGAGAAAAAGATCGCGCAGTTGCAGGAGTTCATCCAGCGCTTTTCCGCCGGCACTCGGTCGAGCCAGGTGCAGTCGCGACGGAAAGAAGTGGAGCGGTTGCAGGTGACCGAACTGGCGCGGTCCAACATCGCGCGCCCATTCCTGAAGTTTGAAATGAAGCGGCCCTCGGGCAAGCATATTCTTGAGTTGGAAGGCGTGAGCAAATCCTACGATCAGGCCGAGGTGGTAAAGCCGTTTACCGCCAGTGTGCTGCGCGGGGAAAAAATCGCGCTGATGGGGCGCAACGGCGCGGGCAAAACCACCATGCTGAACGCGCTGCTGGCCAACTCTCCCACCACGCCGGAAGCCGAGCTGCGCAAGACCTCCGGTTACGCTGGGCCGTTCCTGAGCGACGGCAAAGTTACCTGGGGGCACGAAGCCGCTGTCGGCTATTTCCCTCAGGACCATCGCAGCCTGATTGAGCCGGGCATGACGATCTTCGAATGGCTCTTCCAGTGGGACCCCTCGGTTTCGAATGAAGAGATCCGCGGGCTGCTGGGGCAGATGCTGTTTCCGCGCGACGAAGCCAACAAGAAGACCGATGTGCTTTCCGGCGGCGAGGCCGCGCGCATCCTTTTCTGCAAGCTCATGCTGCAAAAGCCCAACGTGCTGGTCTTTGACGAGCCCACCAATCACCTGGACCTGGAATCGATCAACGCGCTCAACATCGCGCTGCAACGCTACCAGGGAACCGTGCTACTGGTGACGCATGACCACGACTTGATCGACGAAGTAGCCACGCGCATCTGGCACTTTGACGATCATAAGATCGAGGATTTCAAGGGCTCGTATGCGGAGTACCAGACTGTGCAGGTTTAGCTTTCTGTCATCCTGAGCGAAGGGCGCGTGAATGCGCGCGCGAGCCGAAGGATCCCGAGGATTCGCACTCTTAGATGAAGCGTCAGGGCGTTCGCACGAGATGTTTCGAGAGAACTCCCTGACACGGCCTGGTTACGACCGTCTGGACCGGGATCCTTCGACTCCTTCTCACGCGCTTCGCTTCTTCGAAGTCGCTCAGGATGACAAGGTTCCAATAATTTGTCTGAGCCACGCGATGCACGCTGCGAAGTTCGCCCCTAACCTTCGTTCGTCATGACAATCGCGCTGAGCTGCGATTTTCTTTACGGCGCCGCGGGCCGTGGACCTTCCACCGACGGAGATCCGAGACGGCCCACCGGCGATTCATTGTCCATGATCGAGTAACCTACGCCGCGTATCGTGTGAATCAACTGCGAGTTATGCCCCTGATCGATTTTTGCGCGCAAGTAGTTGATGTAAACATCCACGATGTTGGTGAGCCCTTCAAAGCCCAGGTTCCACACGTGTTCCACCACCATGGTGCGCGTGACGGTGCGTCCGGCATTGCGCATCAGGTATTCCAGCACGGCGTATTCGCGCTGGGTAAGGCTGATCATTTTCCCGGCGCGCGTCACCAGGTGCCGCATCCGGTCCAGCTCCAGGTCGGCCACTATGAGCTTGTCCAGCAGTTCCTGGGGACGGCGCAGCAGCGTATGGACACGCGCCCGGAGCTCTTCAAAGGAGAATGGTTTCACCAGGAAATCATCTGCGCCGGCCTGAAGGGCCATGACGCGATCGGAAACCTCCTTGCGGGCGCTCAGGAAAAGGACGCGTGCCGGCGATCCGGACTTGCGCAATTTCCTTAATACCGAGAGGCCGTCGAGTTTCGGCAGGTTCCAATCCAAAATAAGGGCGTCATAGTCGACTTCAGTGGAGAGTTGCAACCCTTCCTCTCCATTGGCGGCGACGTCGACGGCGAAGTGGTCTGCCTCCAGACCTTTGACCAGGGTCCTTGTTACTTTAGGCTCATCTTCAATGATAAGAATTCGCACAAAGAGATCCTTCCGGAGGCTGCACCGCTATTGCAGCGTCCCTTGAGAAACGTTCGATCAACTCAAGATCCGTGGATCGGCCCGATGGGAAAGCGGAGCGCGAGGGTGTTCAAGGTGCCTGAGAGCTGCTTCCCGTGGTTGGAAGATTCTCATATCGAAAAAAGCCACGTCAGTGACATTGATCACATTCGCAGCGTGATACAAAAAGGCGCCTCGATCCTCAAGTGTAATTCTGTGCAGAGTGTGCAAGAGGTGTAGCAGAGCGGCTGGCGGCAGGCCCCAGAGGGCCTTTTGCCTCAGCACTCACGACCCCCGCGGACTTAGGTTAAAATGTCTTTATTCCGGGTGCTCACCTCTCTCGGGTTACATTCGCATGCGACTGATTTACAAACGATTTAGCGTGATTGGCGGCTTTGCCGTTTTGCTGGCCATGTTGTTGATGAACACCACGGTCACGCGTCGTCAGATCGCCGTACAGGACAGCAATCAAAGCTGGGTGGAGCACACGCAGCAGGTGCAACTTGAACTGGCCGAGTTTGAATCCCTGCTGAAAGACGCGGAGACCGGCCAGCGCGGCTATCTATATACGGGCGACCCAGGCTACCTGGAGCCCTACAACAATGCGCTGGCGCAAGGCAGCCCTCACGTTGCCCGTTTGGCTGAGCTTACCGCCGACAGTCCGCGGCAGCAGGAGCGGGTGGCCAGACTGCGCACATTAAAGCAGCAAAAACTGGACGAACTGGCGCGGACGCTCAAAGCCTTTGATGAGGGTGAGAAAGAACAGGCCAGGTCCATCATGCTCTCCGGGCGCGGCAAGGCGATCATGGACGAAATCCGCGCGCTCACGGCGGAGATGAGGCGGGAAGAGAGCTCACTGGAAGCTGCGCGCCTGCAAGCAGTAGCCGATAGTACACGGTCGCTGATGCGGACACTATATCTGGCCACGGCGCTGGCCGTGATTGGGCTGGTGCTGCTGGCGTTCTACATCATCCGCGAGATGGACCAGCGCGAAAGGCACGCAGCGGAAATGCGCGAGCGCGAAGAGTGGTTCCGCGTGACGCTGGGCAGCATTGGCGATGCGGTAATCGCCACGGACGAAAAGGGCATGGTGATCTTCATCAATCCCATTGCTGAAGAGCTTACGGGAGTGAAGATGCGCGAAGCGCAGGGCCAGCCGATCAGCAAAGTTTTCCCCATCTTCAATGAGCAGACGCGCAAGCCGGTGGAGAATCCGGTGGCCAAGGTGCTGGAGCTGGGACGCGTGATGGGGCTGGCCAATCATACGATTTTGCAGCACGCTGACGGTCATATGATTCCGATTGAAGACAGCGCCGCGCCGATTTATGACGACCAGCGCAAGCTGCGCGGCGTGGTGATGGTGTTCCGCGACGTGACGGCGGAAAAGCAGGCGCAGGACGTAATGCGCAAAGCGGAAAAACTGGCCGCCGCCGGCCGGCTTGCCGCCACCGTGGCGCATGAGATCAACAATCCGCTGGAAGCTGTGTGCAACCTGATTTATATCGTGAAGAACACGGCGAGCCTGCCGCAAGAGACCGTCGGCTACCTGAATATGGCGGAGCAGGAGCTGGAACGCGTCTCACACATCACGCGGCAGACGCTGGGCTTTTATCGCGATTCCTCCGAAGCAGGGCCGGTGCAGGTCCGCACTGTGATCGAGTCCGTGGTGAAGCTGTATGAGAATAAGATCCGGAGCAAGAGCATTGCCGTGCAAATGGAGCTTTCCGAGTGTCCGCCAATCCATGGCATGCAGGGTGAGCTGAAGCAGTTGGTGGCCAACCTGGTTTCCAATGCCGCGGACGCGGTAGGCCCGGGCGGAAAGATCAGGATCGCCACTTCGCCCGCCTCGCTGGAAAACGAGAAGGGCGTGGAAATCAAGGTTGCCGATAATGGGCCGGGCGTCCCGGCGGAAAATCGCACGCGCATCTTTGAGCCATTCTTTACCACCAAGGAAGACGTTGGCACCGGGCTGGGCCTGTGGGTGTGCAAAGAGATTGCCGAGCGCCACGGCGGCAAGGTGCAGTTAAGCTTGAGCAAAGATGGCGGGCTGGGCGGCGCAGTGTTTACCGTGTTCCTGCCGTTGGACGCCCAGATTGCAGCCACCAGCGGAGCAGCGTAAAGCAGAATTGGTCTAGGCCCGCTTGGATCGGCGAGTGCGACGCTGTCCTGAAGTTTGCAGGCTCTTCTCCGCAAGTCCCCCCGTCCCTCGAACGGCACGGGCCGTGTTGAGGACGCCCCGAAGCGCCTGGTTGACCGCCGCATCGTTCGGGAAGGCTTCTGCGATGTCGGGTTCCAGCAACACGATGTTGGTCCCTTCGCGATATCGCTTTGTATACTTGCCCCGCACGCCGCCTTTCATTGTCGCAAAGTCGTACTCGGGGCGGAGGCCGCTATTTGTGGATCTCTTCATATAGTCAGCATTCGCGGTTTAGTATTAACGACGCACTAAAATTAGTCCATAACGGATTGATTATGTTCGGCTTTGATCTTGGGACACAATCAGTCTAATGAGAGGATTTCCATTGGAAATCCAAGGTCCGCTCCTGGCCGTACTATAAACGAAGACCCCGGTGACGGCATGTTCGATCCGATAGGCACATCATCATCGCGCAGGACATCCCGGCGCTCTTTTCTGGCTGCCGCCGCAGCCGTTGGAGGAGGACTATACTTTTCTTATATGGGTATTTTTTCAAAGAAATCAGCAACAGCAGAAGCCGGTGCGCAGCACAAGCCGGCTGCGAACCAAACGCCGCAGGAAGTCGACATTGTGGAGTTCACCGATTCCGGCGAGCGCAAAGAGACGGTCCACGTCCCCAAGCTGGTAAAGACCGAAAACGAATGGAAGCAGCAGCTTTCTCCGGGGGCCTACAACGTTACCCGCAAAGACGGCACGGAGATGGCTTTTACCGGCGAATACTGGAACAACCACGAGCAGGGAATCTATCGCTGCGTTTGCTGCGGCACGGCCCTGTTCAGCTCCGACACAAAGTTTGAGTCAGGCACGGGCTGGCCCAGCTTCTACCAGCCGATTGCCGAAGAGAACGTGGAGAATATCGACGACACCACGTTTGGCATGCGGCGCACGGCGGTGGAATGCACCCGGTGCGACGCGCACCTGGGACACGTCTTTAACGATGGCCCGCGGCCCGCGGGGCAGCGCTACTGCATGAACTCAGCTTCTTTGAAGTTTGTGAAGAAGGTGTAACGGTCGCGCGGGCCAAGGCCCGCAATGTAAGTTGCTTTCGCGGCGGCTGGATTGAGAAACGCAGGGTCCCTCCGTCCTACTCGCTCGCTTAAGAAAACGCGAGCTCGCTTAACGGACGTCGGGATGACGAAGAGTAAAAATTGATCGGAGAGCGAATGTTGCGGCGAATTGTGAATGCTGTTTTGATTCTGTCCCTGGCGACCACGGTCGCATGCCACGCGTCAAGCGCGGCGGTGAAGCTGCCCAACCCCGCTGCCGACGAGCCGCTGAGCAAAGCCAAGGGCGCGCAGACGGTTGTGCTGGCCGGAGGATGTTTCTGGGGCATTCAGGCTGTGTTTGAGCACGTGAAAGGCGTGAGCAGCGCTACCTCCGGATATTCCGGCGGTTCCGCCAGCACCGCACAGTATGAAACCGTGAGCACCGGCCAGACCGGACACGCGGAGTCAGTGCGCGTGGTTTACGATCCCTCGCAGGTTTCTTTCGGCCAGATACTGAAAGTGTTTTTCTCCGTAGCGCATGATCCTACCGAGCTGAACCGGCAAGGCCCGGACGAAGGCACGCAATATCGCTCAGTGATTTTCTATTCCAGCGAAGACCAACAGCGCATCGCGCAGGCGTATGTTGACCAGCTAAATGGAGCAAAGGTCTTTGCGCGGCCCATCGTGACGCAGATCGTCGCGCTGAAAGCGTTTTATCCCGCTGAGGCCTATCACCAGGACTATGCGGAGCGCCATCCCAACGAGCCCTACATCGCCTTCAACGACCTGCCCAAGCTTGAGCACCTGAAGCAAATTCTGCCGGAGCTGTATGCCGGAAAGTAAGCAGCCGGGAGCCGCGTAAATCCTTGCCGCCCATCATCAACGCACAAGCGATCGGGAAGGCTTACGGCGCTTCTCCCCTCTTTGAAGATATTTCGTTTACCGTTTCAGAAGGCGACCGCATCGGGCTGATCGGGCAGAACGGCTCGGGCAAATCGACGCTGCTGGGGATCCTTTCCGGCGGCATTGAGCCGGACAGCGGCGTAGTGGCCGTGCGGCGTCATACGCGATTGAGCTACGTGATCCAGGATTCGCAATTTGCCGCCGAGGAAACCGTGCGCTCAGTGGTGATGAAGGCGCTGGAGCGCAGCGCTGTCCCGGAAGCCGAACGCGCAGGCCGGTTGTTTGAAACCCTGGGCCGCGCCGGGTTTGAGGACTTTGATGCCCGGGCCGCGTCGCTTTCCGGCGGATGGCGCAAGCGGCTGGCGATTGCCGAAGCTCTGGTGCAGCAACCTGACGTTTTGTTGCTGGACGAGCCGACCAACCATCTCGACTTGGAAGGCATTGAGTGGCTGGAAGAGTTGTTGCGCGCGGAAGCGTTTGCCTGCGTGGTGGTGAGCCATGACCGGTATTTTCTGGAGAACGTGGCCACGCAAACGGTAGAACTGGGCCGCGCTTATCCGGGCGGGATGTTGCGCGTGCCGGGAAATTACAGCGCGTTTCTGGAACAGAAGGAAGCGTTTCTGCTGGCGCAGGAAAAACACCAGGAGTCGCTGGAAAACCGCGTTCGCAATGAGATTGAGTGGCTGCGGCGCGGCCCCAAGGCGCGCGCGACGAAAGCCAAGGCGCGAATCAACAATGCCAATCAACTGATCGCCGAGCTGGCTGACCTGAACACCCGAACGCGCACGGCCAGCGCGAGGATCGATTTTTCCGCCACCGATCGCAGGACCAAGAGGCTGGTGGAGCTTGACCACGTAAGCTATGCAGTCGGCGGGCGCACGCTGTTTGCCGATCTTGATTTCATTATCACGGCAGGCAAGCGCGTGGGACTGGTGGGACCGAACGGCAGCGGCAAGACCACTCTGCTGCGCCTGCTGCGCGGAGAGATGGAACCCACGTCGGGCGAGATTCGCCGCGCCGATTTTCTGCGCGTGGTGTACTTTGACCAGAACCGCCTGCTTGATCCTGACGTGACCCTGCGGCGCGCGCTGGCCCCCGACAGCGATGCCGTCGTCTACCAGGACCGCGTCGTCCATGTGGCTTCATGGGCAGCGCGATTCCTGTTTACCGGGGAGCAGCTCAACCAGCCTGTGGGCAGGCTTTCCGGAGGCGAGCGAGCGCGCGTGCTGATCGCGCAGTTGATGCTTCAGCCGGCAGATGTACTGCTGCTGGACGAACCGACGAACGATCTCGACATCCCAACGCTGGAAATCCTGGAAGAAAGCTTGCTCGAATACACGGGCGCGCTGGTGCTGGTAACGCATGATCGTTACATGCTGGACCGCGTCTCCACCATGGTGCTGGGCCTGGACGGCCGAGGAGGCGCGGAGAGTTTTGCCGATTATCTGCAATGGGAAGAATGGCAGGCGGAAAACAGGCAGCCTGCGCGCGCAGCGGGCAGCGAGCCGCCGATAGCGAAGCCCGTGCGCGCGGCGGAAAGCTCCACGAAAAAGAAGCTTTCATATCTTGAAGCGCGAGAGTTTGCGGCGATTGAGCAGCGGATTGCGCAAGCGGAAGAGACGCTGCAACAGAAGCGCAGCGCCGCGGAAGATCCCGCTATCGCGAGCGATGCGGCGAAGCTGCTCAGAGCGCATGCCGAGATGGAAGAAGCGCAGAAAGCGGTGGACGAGTTATATAGCCGTTGGGCGGAGCTGGAAGGAAAGCAGGGTTGAGGAATGATGGGGTGATGTAGCTGTACCTGACATCGTTGGACTTCAGTACAGCTCACGCGAGGAAACGATAAAAACCCGCTCCATCACCCTCACTCTTATTGAGATGCGTATGTTCTTTTTGGGGCCGTCTCAAACCTGGCTGCCGAACAATGACAGGTGCGAGAAAAACTGCTCTAACGAAGCTGCAAACTGTCCAGCATTTTCTGATAGGTGGGGTGGAGCTTGTCATAGTCGCGCTCGGTGGAGATAAGGATCACGTAAAACAATCCACCCTGGGGACGCGGCAGCGCAATCAGCAGATCGCGTTCCGGCAGGGGCTTGCCGTTGAGTTGCAGCGGAGAGTTGCCCACCAGTTCGAGTGACCGTCCCTGGATGCCGTTCACATCCACATTCCGGGGCTCGCCAGAAATTTTCATTCCCGCATTGTCCTGCACTAAGCTCTGCGCCAACTGCTGCGTGTCATTGTCCAGTGATGAGCCGCCGCCTTCCGGCCTGGACCCCAGGACGACGCCATAGGCAATGCCGGTTTCTGTCGCGCCGGAAGGAGGCGCGATGATCGTGGTGCTCTGGTCGCCGGTCACCTTCCAGTTGTCAGGGTAGGAAATGGTGACACCCTGGCCCTGGTGCTGGGTGAAGTTGCCGCTGGGCCTGGCTTGCTTAAACGCGACATCAGTAGCATCCTCGCCCGTGCCGCTGCCGGTGCCTGAGCCGGTGCCCGATCCGCTGCCCTGGTTCGAGGACGATGGCACACTCGACGGAACAACGTTATTCTTTCTGTTCTGCTGCTCCCATTCGCCTGACTTGGCTCCGTTGGCAATCTCCTGCGCGCTATAGGCTTTGATCTTGCTGGCATCCTGCTTCACGCGCGGAAACTCATTGCTGTTGGTGACGTAGTTTTTCTGCGGCCAGTTGCGGACCTGCTGCTGGATCGCGGCCTGGCGATTGCCGGGATTCGGGTGGTCGCTCAGCATTTGCGGCCCGCCTTTGCCATATTTCTGTTCCAGCTTTAGAAAGAAGTCGGCCATCGACTTCGGGTTATATCCCGCGCGATACATGATGATCGCGCCTGTCGAGTCGGCCTGGGCTTCGTCCGCGCGGGAATATTTCATCAGCATGGTGCCGGCGCCAATCTGGATTCCCATACGTCCCAGGTTGCCGAGCCCGCTCTGCGGCAGCACCGCGCCGGCCAGCCCGGCGATAATCTGCGCCACGGTCGCCTTAGGCGCCTGCTTAGCTGAGTGCTGCATGTAGACGTGCGACATCTCGTGCGCGATCACGCCGGCCAGCTCGGCTTCATTGTCTGCCGCCTGGATGGTGCCCAGGTTCACGAAGATGGGGCCGCCCGGCAGGGCAAACGCGTTGATGTCCGCCGCTGGAATCACGTGGAATTGATAGGGCCAGGATTTGTCCGCCGGAATCACGGCCGCCAGCTTTCTTCCCAGGTGCTGGACATATTGCGTCTCCGGGCTGGAATCGGGCAGCACAGGCATCTGCTTATAGACTTCGCCCATGGCCTGCAGGCCCAGTTGCTGCTGTTGCTGCCGGTTCATGCCGGTGGCGCCGGGGTTGGGCAACTGCGGAGCGGAACCGCCTTGCGCGAGTAAGGCCAAAGGCCGCGCCAGCAGCAGTGCGAATACAAGCGCCAGCATTCGGGTGGAAGGGTTACGTGATGGCATAAATATCCTCTAAATATTGGGCTTACGAAGCGCGCCAGGGAATCATGACCGATTTAATACTAAGTTGGATGCCGGTAGAAATTATAGAAGATGTATGCGGAAGCTGCTGGCATGAAGGCCAAACCTTACCACTGATAACACTGATGACACTGATTTACACGGATCAAAAAAGTTCAAATTGGGACCATTCTTGAGCTTGCAAATCCTTATCCGTGCTCATCCGTGGTGAAATTCGCTTTTTTTGTGCAAAGCCTCCTGCTCTGCGCGAATAGTGAATCAGGCTTCGATTGAAAGCGTGGCATTGTTTCGGGGCCTTATTGTTGTCGGGCGGTGGATCGTGGCGCCGCGCTGGCCAGCGCCAGGATGACTCCGGCAAACAGCAGCGTGTCAGCAAAGTAGTTGATCCCTTCGACCTTGACTTCGAGCGCGGGCGAGCCGAGCGCTGAGATCATGACGGGGCCATAGATGACCACGATCAGCAGCAAAATCCAAGCGCCAACGCTGGCGGCGACGATCCTGGTTTTCCAATTCAGCAGGACGCTCAGGCCGCAAGCGAGAAGAGCTGCGCCGGTCACATAATCAATGATCGCGCGGGCCGGGACCCACACCGGCATTTCTTTCTGCAGCGGGACTCCGGGCAGTCCCAAGTGGTGCGGGAAATGCTGAATGCCAAAAAAGATTGCGGCCAGGGCGATGACTGTGCGGCCGACAACGATCATCGTGCTCTTGACCGGCCCGCGCCAACCGTTGGCGGCAGTGGCGGCAAGGAGCCAGGCCGCGGCGCCGAACGAGCTTTCGCGGAAGACGATGGTCCAGGTGAATCGGGCTAGTCCCTTGCCCTCCTCAGGGTACGCAATGTTCGCCGTCACGGCGTTAGCGAGGGCATGCATGTGGCGCAGCCCGGAAGGCAGATAGAGCATGGCGACAAACATGAACATCATGATCCCGACCAGCAGGCCGGACCAGCGCACGCCAATTTTAGCGGCGATGCTCAAGGACGCGGCGATCAACGCGCAGCCGACGAAATAAACCCAGAACATGCGCCCGGGCATGTATCGCGGCACAAGACCTTTGACGAAATCCGGCGCGAAGAGATGGAGCATGCCGAAGACCGCCAGCGGAGCGGCGAAACACAGATTGGCCAGGGCCACGATCTTGTCGAGACCGCGAGCGGCGACGAGGTCTTTTCTCGCGGCCCATGTTCCCACCACGATAACCGCGCCGCCGGCGACACACATTGCCACTGCGGTGCGGGAGGTTGCAAAGAATGCGGCGAGCATAGCTGGGCGCATAGATTTGGCGATCCGGTACAGAGGTTGAGATTCTACTACGAGTGTCGCCAGGTCTCCGCACTTGCTTTGGTGCTAAAGTTGGCTTCATGGCCGAGACCACCGATCCCAGGAGTTTTGAGGAGATTGTCGAGTGGGCGTACAGCACCCTGCCCCAGAAGATCAGGCGCCTGCCGGACTTTCCCGGCATTCAAGTGGTTGACGAGCCGCCAGCGGAAGTATTCGAGGAGATGCGGAACCGGGAGAAATGGCGCGATGGAACAGAGTTATTAGGGCTGTACAGCGGCACATTCAGGACGAAACGCTCATTTGCCCAGTTGAAGTATGCCCCCGACCTGATATTTGTTTTTCGCGGCCCCATTTTGCGGTGTTCAAAAGGAGACCTGCGGGCTGAAGTGAAACAGGTGGTCTGGCATGAGGTTGCACACTGGCTCGGCTATGAAACCGAGGAGCAAGTGGAGGCCCTGGGTTTATGAGCCATCAACTTGGAATATGGACGACTAGGTCCAACTGAGATGGGATGGGAGTTCCATCGCGGCGGGCGGGCGTGTACTTGAATTCGCGGACGGCCGAGAGCAGCCGTTGCTGAACAGAGAGAGGCGCTTCTCCGCCCACGATCCGCGCGTCCGCCACGCGGCCATCCACGTCAATGGTGACCTCCACGGTAATGTACTGCTCAAAGCGCGGCGGCAGTTCGGCGGCTGAAATAACAGGCAGCATTCCCGCGGTCTGGGCGGCAAGGTCAAAGTGCTCGGTTGAAAAGCCATAGAACTGGCGCTGCCGGATGCTCGCCACCATCCCGGCGGTCGCGGCTTTTGCGTGCTCGCGCAGGACCTGTAAGGCCGTGCCTCCCTCTCCGGCCCTGGTCTGCGCCACGCGTGTGCGACGTGTAGTCCGGGGAAGGTGCAACGGATTGGCCCGCCCGGCTTTTGCCTCTGCTGGTTTGAAGGCCAGATGAGGCGTGCCGGCAAGCCGTTGGGCGGTTTGGATCTTCTCCGGGACGATCTGGGGGCCTGCGTCCCGCAGCGCGAAGATCAGCACCAATGCGGCCAGGTGCGCGCAAGCCGACAGTAGAATGACCGTCCGGCTGGGGACCGGCTTGCTGGAAAGCAGTATCTGGCGCTGGTACGGCATGCCTATTCCATCGACGTGCAGACAGGGAATACGGTAGCACGAAGGCGGAGAAGCGAGAACGGAGTTTGGTTACTCCTCCATGAACTCCGTGGATCTAAATTGTCAAAGACCATTAAGCTTCGCTGCCTGGGCAGCATTCTTTTCGTTTGCGTTTCTTACCGTTCATCACCGGTTACGGCTTTTCTCGATCCCCTACCCCCTCCCTTGGTATCCCACCGCATCCCAAGTCATCCCAGATTGGCGTAGGGTTCAGTTTGAAGAACTGACCCGACGCCAGTGTCAGCGTCTAGCGATTCGCAAGCGAATCGCGGGCCTTTAGGCGGACGTTCATCGCGCAGCGATGAATTGCAGGTTCCAGCACGATCATCAGGTGCGATCACTCCTTGCGGGGCTGTCCTGATCTTCATCCGAAAGCTCGCTTCGTAAGCCTCCATCCCTTCCCGCGTGTCCATTCTGTACATGTCCGGCGAAGGCATCCATTCCACCGGCCCTATCCCGCCCTTGAATCCGCGAGCATCCGCGTCCATCAGCGGTAACCTTTTCTCGTCCTCCGCGTCCTCGGTGGCCTCTGTGGTAAGAGGCCTTTGGTGTTGGTGTTGATCTTGTTTACTTACCTTTGCGTCCTCTGCGTCCTTTGCGGTAAAAGAGCGTTGGTTTTGGCTGGCTGCTGATTGCTGACTGCTGAGTGCTTTTTCCCTGAGTGCTTGCTCCGCATCCACCGTCTCAGTCACCGGCTCCGCCGCCTTCGCCTGCCCAAACGTTACGTTCTTTACATTCTGCAGCGCCAGTTGCATCGAGTACAGCAGCAACCCGGCCATCTTCGTCGAGATCGTCCCCTCAATCAGCGCCTTCTGTATCCGCATGATTCCAATTTGAATCGCGTTCGCGTCTTCCAGCGCAGGCAGCATCAGAGCCAGCGCCTGTGCCTCTGCCAGTTGCTTGTGAGCAAAGCAGTAGATGTGTCTCTTCATCTGCGGTGACCCGCACGTCGTCCCGTCCTGCCTCACCCAGCGGCATCTGGGAGCCGCCTCAGCCAGAGCCAACCTTGCCTTCAATCGCAGATAAGCCTCTTTATGCTCTTCTGATCCTCGCGTCACCCGCCCCACCAGCTCCGGATTCTCCTCCGCCAGCCTCTCCAGTTCATCGCACGCTTCGCCGATCCTCCGTACCAGCGCCTCCGCCCGCTACTGGGTGATAGTTTTGCTTTTCTCTGCGTTCTCTGTGTTCTCTGTGGTAAAAGGTTTTGGGCTTTCCATGGCGCTTTCTTTCCTTTCCGCATTCCCCGCAGGGAGATTAATGATCGGAGCTTTTGAAGCAAAATTCGACCATTCTGCATCTTAGGCCAAAATGATCCAGCAAATAAAGCACGAAACCGGCCATGTTCAATTTCGCGTGCTGAGAAATTTGAGAGCTGGCCAAAATTCTTTGCATCTTTCCGGCAGTACACCTGCCCATCGCGTGGGAGAGAGGAACTCGCCCATCTATGGGCCACCACTCAAGAAGCAATACTTTTTAACTCGGTACACAAAAAACCCAACTAGCTAAATGTCTGAAATCAGTAGTTAGCCCACAAACGTGTGCAAGCAAGAATGTTTTTATTGCGTAAGTATAGGTTTTATCGTATCTTTCACTTACATTGAAGCGGATCGCCACATCAGTTCCAGGTTCGGTAGCTGGGTATGTACTGCAGATTCACCGAGCCTTGTATAAGCTTTCAGACGTGTCTAGTGAGGGAATGGTCGGAATAGAAACGCTTGATGATGTTTCTGCGTTGACTCCTGGAGATCTTACAGAGTTTGAGCAAGACAAGTTCAGCTTAACTCCGGACAAAACTCCTTTAACAACCAGGTCCGAAGCGCTTTGGAAAACGCTTGACATCTGGATTACAGCTTGGGAAAGGGAAAAGCTCCAAACCAAGGATGTCTCATTTCTGTTAGTTACTAACAGGCGCTGCACTGATCCAACAATTAATAAATTGCAGGCCGATAACCGGCTAGAAACAGTAAATCAAGAAGTCCTGGAAGTCCTGCGTAGTCAAAAGAAGCCGAAGCATCGTCCCAAGACATTGCAAGCACTCATCAACTCTGTTTTGGCGAGGCCGAAGCGATCATTTACAGCGGTCGTTGAAAATATGCTTGTCCAGTCTGGTCCAGGCGTACTGGATAGCGGTCTCCAAGACAAAACAATTGAAAAACTCCATATTTCAGACGTCGTTGATGCTCGCACTGTCTACCGAGCGCTTTATGGATGGCTAGTTGAATTGATCTTGCAGAAGTGGAAAGCCGGAGAACCGGCGTGGATTTCAAGAAAGGCATTTGATCGCCAGCTGCAAATAACTATCGGCACCTTGGTCCACGAAAAAGTCAAAGCGCGAGCCGCCCGTGTCATACCTGTTTCGGAGACCGATAAGTTCGAGGCTCGGACAAATCGCTTTATATCTCACTTAGCAGCCATCCAAATGAATGACTCTCAGATTGACGAAGAATTAATTCATTACATTCGTTTCAGCAAGGAGAAATTCCGGTTATTTAATGACGGGCTCATTCCCCCTCGAGAATGGGAGTTTCGCGGCGACCGGCTGCAGCAGCATTGGAAGACGGTATTTAGCCAACATTGCACCTTACGTGACCCCGGCGAACCTGCGGAGCGTGTTGGCATGAAGATATTTTTTGTTCTTGCAACACACCGCGAAGAGCTAGCGGGCGAGCCCATGCCGGAAGCGTATATGAC
>DASSXL010000167.1:0-31528 GCA_035703825.1 Candidatus Angelobacter sp. | reverse complement strand
CAGATGGGCGAGAGGATTTTTGTCATCGGCCATCCTGAAGGTCTGAATTTTTCCGTGAGCAATGGCATTGTTTCGCGCACGCCCGGCAATGACGTGTTGCAGGTTTCAGCTCCCATCAGTCCCGGAAATAGTGGAGGGCCGGTTTATGACGAATATGGCAACCTGCTGGGCATTGTTACCTCCAAGGTTGCGCGCTCCATGGAGCCGGAAGCGGAGAACCTGAACTTTGCCGTCAGCACGGATGCTCTGCTGCACGAATCCGACTGGGAACTTGTGACCGGCGGAGGCGCGCCGAAGAACCTGCTGGCAGACTTTCTGCACCAGGCCAAAGTGCGCAGGGCCCCCACCGACGCGGCGGCGCGATAGGATATCTGGAAAACATGGCTAACATAACTGTTACGGTCTACGATTCAACGGAGAACAAGCGCGTTCCGGTGGAACTGCCGGACGACGCTCCCGCCAACCGCATCATCGCGGTGCTGGTGGATAAGCTCCAACTGCCGCAAAACGGGCCTGATGGCGCGCCACTCAGCTATAAATTTCACCATAAGAATTCAGGCCGTCAGATCCAGGACTCGCAAACTCTCTCTGACGCCGCGGTAAAAGAAGGCGATATCCTGCGCCTGCAGCCGGAAATCACCGCAGGAGCGCGATGAGCAAGTCTGTGGCACCGCCGGGCGGTCCCATAACGGCCCCTGGGAATGATGACCGGTTCAGCCGCTTCCGTCTTATTGGCTGGTGGGACCAGGAGAAGCTGCGCTCGGCTCGCGTGCTGGTGATAGGCGCGGGAGCGCTCGGCAATGAAATCCTCAAGAACATGGCGTTGCTCGGCTTCGCCAACATTGTCGTGGTCGATCTCGATTCCATTGAGGCGTCCAATCTTTCGCGCAGCATTCTCTATCGCGCCACTGACGTGGGTAGGCGCAAGGCGGACGCAGCCGCCGATGCGGTCAGAAATATCTATCCTGAAGCTCGCGTCCATCCCATCACGGCCAACGTGGTGCATGGTGTTGGACTGGGACTGTTTGCCTGGGCCGACGTGGTCCTGGCGGGACTTGATAACCGGGAAGCGCGGCTGTGGATCAATCGCGTTTGCTGGAAGATGAACAAGCCCTGGATCGATGGAGCCATTGAAGGCATCAATGGCGTGGCCCGCGTCTTTATGCCGGGCCGGCCTCCGTGCTATGAATGCACGCTGGGCGAAACCGACTGGGCCATCCTGAACAAGCGCATGTCTTGCAATCTGCTGACGCTGGAAAATGACACCGAAGGCAAAGTCGCGACCACGCCTACGATTTCTTCCATCATCGCCGGCTTGCAGGTGCAGGAAGCGGTGAAGCTGCTGCATGGGCTTCCCGTGCTGGCAGGAAAGGGCTTTATCTTTGAAGGGCTGAACCACACCTCTTATAAGGTTGAATACACTGAGAACCCCGACTGCATGAGCCATTACACCTTTGGCGAGGTGATTCGTCTTCGTGAAGCCTCGCGCGATCTTTCGCTGGCGCAGATTCTTGATCTGGCGCGGCGCGATCTTGGTTCACAGGATGTGGCGATTGAGTTCAGCCGGGATGTGATCCACAAATTGGCTTGCCCCGGATGCGGCGCGGAGGAAGAGTTGTTTGCCGCCGTGGGCGCGGTGCCTTATGCCCGCGGCAAATGTGCCAGGGACGGCCAGATGCGCGCTGTTATTACCGCGCACGGTTATTCCGGCCAGGAGCCTTTTGGCGATCGCGGGTTGGACCAGTTGGGACTTCCTCAGTTTGACGTGTTCACGGCCCGTTCTCCGGAGCGTGAAATCGCGTATCTGATCGCAGGCGACGAGAAACAAGTTCTGGGACAAATGGCAATGGGGGCTGCTCGCTGATGGCAAAGCCGGCCAAAGTAAAAGTCAGGGTATCCACGCAACCGGTGGTTGTGATGGAAGCCGAGGTGGCGCGGAAAATACGCCAGCACGCCCGCGCGTCCATGAAGGCTGAAGTTTGCGGCGTACTGATCGGCAACACCGAGCACGAGCGCATGACGGTCGAGGCTTGCATCGCCGGCATCAATGCCGCGCAGGGCGGCGCTCACGTCACCTTCACGCAGGATACGTGGGAGCACATTTATAAGATCAAGGACAAGGAATATCCAGACCACAAGATCGTTGGGTGGTATCACTCGCATCCCGGATTCGGCGTGTTCCTTTCCGAACATGATCTCTTCATCCAGCAGAACTTCTTTTCCAATGCCCAGCAGGTGGCCTGGGTCTACGATCCGCACACCGACGAAGAAGGCTGCTTTGGCTGGGTGGGCGGCAACATTGAAAAGCTTTCCGCTATCCGCGTGGGCTACACGCAGTCTGTGGAGATCCAAGGCAATGACGCCACGGCGGACCAGGATGAAATGGACGATGGCGCTTTTGAAGCCATGGTTCGCACGGACAACTCATCGAGATCGCCGGAACCGGCGTGGATGAAATGGACGAGCCGGGTGATGGGATATCTGGCTGCCATAGTGCTTGGGTTCGTTGTGTGTTTCATGTTTCTGAATTGGCGATGGGCCCCGGTGTTGGATAAAGCCGAAAGAGTGCTGGAAAAAGCTGAAAGATATGACCAGATGGTGGAAATGCTGAGGCAGTATCAGGAGCAACAACAAGGAACGGCAGGTACCGCTGCTCCCGCTGGGGGCGTAGCTCATGGAGGACAGAGTCAACCTGCTCCTGGACCTGAAAACCAGCGGCAATCTCCCCCGCAGCAGCGCCAAGCTCAGCCGGCCAAAGGGAACAATGGCAAACAGTGACGAAAAACCCACGCTGAAGATAACGCTGGAAGACCTGGCCCGGGTGGAACTGCCTGCGCAAGCGCAGCCGGGAAATATGGCGGCTACCGCGGTTGGCGCAAAACAATATGGCAACATCGCGGCGCCGTCGGAAGGGCCTGCCGTCGCGACGGAGGAAAAAGGGCACATCTTTCTGAAAGGCTGGTTTTATCTGGGCCTTGCGGGATTGGTGGGTTCGCTGGTGGGCTGGGGAATCTGCGAGCCTTTTTTCAGCGATACTCCTCAAGGACGGGGCAGCTGGGCGGATATCGTAATGCTGCCTTTGATCGTGATGTTCACCTGTCTTGGATTGGGCGTAGCGGAAAGCATTGTGGAGCGGTCGGCAAAAAAAGCGGTGATGCGCGGACTGCTGGGCCTGGCGCTTGGACTGGTCTTTGGTTTCATCTTTGACCGGTTCGCCAACATGATCTTTTTCATCGGGCAGCAGATCATAGCTTCTCTTGGCGTGCAAACTTACAAAAATCCCGGCTTCTGGCTGGTGCGCGGCCTTGCCTGGGCCGCTTTTGGCATTGCCGGGGGCATCGTCTATGGCCTGGTAGATCGTTCCGGAGCCAAGACCAAGTACGGCATTCTGGGAGGCCTCATCGGCTCCGGCCTGGGCGGAACCGTATTCGATCCCATCAGTTTTCTCACGCGTACGGGGACACTCAGCCGCGGCGTGGGTTTTGCGCTGCTAGGCCTGGCTACCGGCGTCGCCATTGGGATTGTGGAAAGCGCGCTCAAAGACCGCTGGCTTTATGTTGCCGCGGGCCCGCTGGCGGGCAAGCAGTTCATCCTTTATAAGCCGCTCACCACCATCGGCAGCAGCCAGTCTTGTGATATCTATCTGTTCAAGGACACCTCAATTCTGCCCCAGCATGGGGCGATTGAAATGCGGGGCGCGCAGACATTTATCCGCTCTGACGGGCCGGTATTTGTTTCCGGCTCGCCCGCGCGGAATCGGGCCCTGCAGAGCGGCGATCTCATCCAGATTGGCCGCTACGCGTTTCATTTCCGCGAAAGGCAGAGGAATTAATGAGCGAACCTGTCTGCCCTTATTGCCGCATGCCTTTTGACGAGGCGGCCCCGCCAAAGATCTTTTGCACCGCCTGCGGAATGCCGCATCATGAGGACTGCTATCGGGAAAATGGCGGTTGCACGGTTTTCGGCTGCAAGTGCGCGCCCGCGGACGATCCTAAAGTGCAGGTCTCTCAAAGCGATTTGAGCGCCATCCCCACGGCCCAGCCTTACTCTGCTGTGCCGCAATCGTACGCGGCGCCGCAATACCCGAGCTCGGCTTACAGTGGACCGTTGGGATTGTCACAAGCCGCGGCCCCGGCGCCCGCGCAGGTCCCAGCCTCTGCGCCTTACGCGCCTGCCGCGTACCAACCATATGCGGCCCCGGCCGGGTATGGACGGTCGCAAAAGACCAGAACCACTTACATTGTTCTTGGTATCTTCCTTGGCGCTTTGGGGGTCCATAACTTTTATGCGGGATACGTGGGCCGCGCGGTGGGCCAGCTATGCCTCACTGTATTGACGCTGGGCTATCTCGGCATCATTTCCTGGATATGGGCCATCATCGAAATTTGTATTGTGGAAAAGGACAGCACTGGACTAAATTTCAGCTGATCACCCGGTGACGAATGAAATATTACATTCAACGTCAACTCAATGAGTACGGCCCATACACGCTGGCAGACTTGCAACGCTACGTCGCCCAGGGAAGCATCCAGCTCACCGATCTGACGCGCAGCGAGGGCATGACTGATTGGGTCCCCGTCTCGCAGGTCATCGGCAACATTCCTATTCCTCAACCCCCGGCTCCGCTACAGGCCCCGGGCAGCGCAACTTACGACGCCGGAAATGTTTACGGGTCCACCGGCATGGTCTACGGCGGTCCGGCCCAGGTCCCGGGCAGCGTTCCAGTTTATGGCGCGCCTGTGGTTCCGGGACTCATTCCGCCCGACTTTCACTGGGCGCTGGTCCTGCTGATTGGTTTTTTTTGTAGTATTTTTCAGATTGTCTGGCTCTTTATTGAAGCTGGCTTTGTTAAGAAAATCGATAGCGAAAGCAAAGGCGTCGCTTTTCTGGCGGGATCTCTGGTTACCGAGATAGTGGCCTTCATTGTTTTTTTTACTTCCGTCGGCATGAGTCCTGATCGCCAGGAACCTTCCCCGGCCGTTTTTGTTCCATTTTTCTTTATCGCAGTTGCGGGCGCCGTGCTGCACTTGATCGGGATCTTTCAGATGCGCAGTTCGATTGAGAACTATTACAACACCGTGGAGCCCATCAATCTGCGCTTGAGCGGGGTAATGACGTTCTTTTTTGCGGTGTACTACTTTCAACATCACTTTTCGCGCATCGCCAACTGGAAGAGAACGGGGTATCTGGAGCCGCAATGAGTATGGACGGCAAATTACGGGCTCACGCAATGGCCGCGGGACTCCTGGCCGGTTCGGGCGTGCTTTATACCTACTCTCCCACTGAGCATAGTTTCTATCCGATTTGCCTGTTTCATGCGCTTACGGGCTGGCAATGCCCGGGATGCGGAGGCACCAGAGCGCTCTATCAACTGCTGCATCTTCACGTTGGCCAGGCCCTGCAATACAACGCGCTGGTAACGCTCCTTGCGCCTGCGGCGCTGGCATGGTTTGTCTTCTGGTATGCCTCGATCATATTTCGCAATCAAAGTCCAACTCTGCGGATTTCGCGGCCGGTTGCGGTATGTTTGTATCTGGTGGTGCTGTTTTTTGCCGCGGCAAGAAATGGCGTATTTTCGTTCCTGAGTTGATCTCTTATGTTGTCACCCAGAATTCGCCGGCTGAAGCTCGATCATGATTCGCTCTTCAAGCGCTTTGCGGGATGGCCCGTGATCCGCATTGTGGGCACCGCGGGAATGCCTCCGGAGCTGTACCGATTTCAATACTCCATTCGCGGGCTATATGTGGCGCCCGATGGCGCGATTCTGGAACGCAATGAACATCTGCTGGAGGTCAATCTTTCCCTGGGATATCCGCGCCGCGCTCCCCAGTGCCGCATGCTCACGCCGGTCTTTCATCCGAACTTTGACGACAGCTCGGTCTGCATCGGCGATTTCTGGGCGGCATCGGAGTCTCTTGACGATCTTATTGTCCGCATCGGGCGCATGATCTCTTACCAGGAATACAACACCAAGAGCCCGCTCAATGGCCTGGCGGCAAAGTGGGCCGCGCAGAACACGCACCTCCTTCCGGTCGATCCGCAGCCGATTGCTCCGCCGCTGGAACAAGGCGCGGCGGAACCGGTTTTGGCCGCGCTGTCTTCGGCGGCCGCGGCGCCACAGGCCATGGCCGCAACTATCCCGCAGCCCGCAGTCCAGTCTTCCGCGAACGTTTCCGGCGGCGGAGAAGACCCGTGGGACCAGAAGATTGTGATTTCCTAAGACGAGCGCGGTCTTGTCCCCGGCATCGCTGAATGCGCCGTGTCCGTTCCTGGAAGCGGCACAAAATCTCCCCAGCAAACCCTGAAAAGATTCGGTTGCGCGCCTTGCTCTCAACGGTTGTTGTCTTCGGCTGTTCCATTTCCACATTCAGAAATTCTTTTAGGCCTTTGTCAGCCGCCAAGCCGGCAAGCGTAGACTCCAGCAACACTGAGCTGACTTCCGGGGGCTTTGTGCTGCGCGGAGAAAGACGATCGACAAAACTCATGCGTTGGACCGTAGCAGTGTAGAAACACATTTTCATATCATCCCGGCTTCTTCTGTTCATCTTGATCCAACAGACGCAGCAAAATCCCATAACAATGAGGTCACAGAAAATGAAACTTCCCCAGGGAAAAATCAGATTCGCATCCGTTTTTCTCTTTTTGATTTTGGCTGTGAACTTTATGGCCGCGCAGGAACTCAACCAGCACGTTGACAACCCGGGACAAACAGCCGACAAAGCTCCCACCGGCCACGTTCCCGGCGTTCCTGCAACTACGATAGAGCCTGCCAAACCTGGCCCGATCGGCCAGACAGTGGTTACCGGCAATGGCATCAATTACCACAACGGTCCCGTGATGAAGGGCAATCCCGTGAATGCGTACATCGTGTGGTACGGAAACTGGAACAGCACCGGATCCAACACCGCGGCAACGAAGAGCCTCATCGAGCATTTTCTGGGTACGATCGGCGGTTCGAACATCGAGAAAGTCAATACCACTTACGGCGACACCACAGGCAACGTGAGCGGCAACGTGCGCTTTGCCGGCAGCACCACCAATACCAGCACCGCCAACCTGAGCGATGCCGGCGTGCAAAGCGTGGTTTCGGGTGCGCTCAACAGCGGGGCGCTGCCTCGCGATTCCAACGGCGTATATTTCGTGCTGACCTCTTCGGGAATTAGTGAGACCTCAGGTTTCTGCACGCAGTATTGCGGATGGCACACGCATGCCACCCTGGGCGGTGTCGACATTAAATACTCATTTGTCGGCAATCCTGACCGCTGCCCCAGCGGCTGTGAAATCCAGCGCACCGGGCCCAATAGCCCCGCCAGCGGCGTGGGCGGCGCGGACGGCATGGCAAACGTAATGTCCCATGAATTGGAAGAGGCAATTTCCGATCCTGACCTGAACGCGTGGTTTGATTCCAGCGGCCAGGAAAACGCGGACAAGTGCAATTTCAACTTCGGTGCAACCAGCACTTGCACATCAACCAGCATTTGCAGCGCGGCAGGGAAAGCAGCCGCAGCCAAGTTCAACCAGACCTTCGGAAACAACGACTGGATGCTGCAACAGAACTGGAGAAATTCCGGTGGCGGGGCTTGCGCCCAGCACCTATAGAAACCATTTTCCGGGCCGCCAGGCATGCTGGCGGTCTGGGTTTCCTATTAAGAAAAGCAGGCTAATAACGAATTTCGCTGCAAATTACCGCTTATGGGAAAACAATTAGTGCCTGGATTTCCAGGTTGCGAATCATTTAAAACGTGCCGATTTGGCGCATAAAACAAGAAATTCTGTGATTGTGTGCGGACAATTCTCGTGATACGCTTTCGCTCATTCTGTTCTGCTCGATTCCGGGGGGCCGCGAATCAGAATCAGTGAAACCATTAATAAAAGCGGGTCAAATTCATATTTCTGGCTTCTTCTGTGCATTTTATTTCAACAGACGCAGCAACACTTGACATCGTGAGGTCATTCACAAATGAAAGCTCCTCTTGGAAAGTTTAGATATGCACTAGCTCTTCTCTTCGTCCTGTTGGCGGCGAACTTCCTGATGGCGCAGAAGGTGCGCGAAGGAAGCGCTCCGGATGGAATGAAGAACGTTCCTAACGGCGACGGTACTGCGAGCGCAGTGCCTGATACCGGCGCCCGGCCAACCGGCGGCGCCGTTGTCACCGGCAACGGCATTAACTATAACGGCGGCCCGGTCCTGAAAGGTACTGTACCGATCTACATCATCTGGTACGGCAACTGGAATGGCACTGGTTCAAATACTGCCGCTACGCAAACCATCATTCGGACTCTTATCGGAGGCCTCAACAACAGCGGCTACGAGAAGATCAATTCCACTTACGGCGACGCCACGGGAAACGTCAGCGGCGGTATGACCCTGGCCGGGGAAACTACCGATACCGGCTCACAGGGAACAAGGCTAAGGAATAGCAGGATCTCCGCAGCCATCTCCGCTAAGCTCACCAGCGGCGCCCTGCCGACCGATGCCAGCGGTGTGTATCTGTTTCTGAGCTCGTCCGACGTCAAAGAGAGCGGATTCTGCACCCAGTTCTGCGGCTTCCACACACGGCAGACGCTCAACGGCGCCGACATTAAGTGGGCCTTCATCGGAAACGTTGACCAGTGCCCCTCCGGCTGCGAAGCCCAGACCGTTGGTCCTAACAGCGTTACCGGAAGCGGCGGCGGCGCTGACGGAATGGCCAATGTGATTGCGCACGAGACAGAAGAAGCCATTTCTGATCCTGACCTGAATGCCTGGTTCGATGCGAGCGGACAGGAAAACGCCGACAAGTGCAACTTCCGCTTTGGCACCACCTCGATCGCTGGCAATGGCGCGCACTTCAACCAGACCCTGGGCGGTCTCAATTTCCTCCTTCAGATGAACTGGGAAAACAGCCGCGGCGGCGGTTGTGACCAGACTCTGGGCGGAACCTTCCAGTAAACTATCATTGCTTTTACAGAAAGGGCCGTCCGGTTCGCCGGGCGGCTTTTTCTTTCACCCGAGCATTGGCGGTTTTCCTTTCTTCCCAAAATGGAACGTGTCTCCGTTCCGATTTTTTGACTTCCGGCAGAACCATAAGGCCGCTTCGAGGGCCGGTTTTTCTTTTTATTAATTAGAATAAGATCGTTATAACAGGAGAGAGCCTCAGATGCAGGTCCGCTTCTTTTATCGCTTAGCGTCAGTCTTTATTGCCGTCACCGTTCTCGCGGGAACGCAGGAGCCGGTGAAGCCAAAGTTGACTCCCCGGATCGTGACCGCGACCAGGCAGGTAACGATGTTTTCTGACCTTGAGATACAAATGCTCAAGGCCGTTCAGAAAAAAGATAAAGGCGCGCTTGAAGCGATGCTGACCGACGATTGTGTCATCACGATGCCAAATGCCGATCCCCTGCCCGGCGACGAGTGGGTGGATTCCGTCATGGCCAAAGATTTCACTTTGAAATCTTTTGCCATGCGGGACGTTCTCGCCATCGACCTGGGGAATGCCGTAGTGGTTAAGTTTGACCGGCGACAGGAGGCCATCAGTAAAGGCCAGCCCGAGAATGGCGAATTTTTTGTGGTGGATGTATGGAAGAAAGAAGGCGACGCGTGGAAGTTGGCAAACCGTTTTGTTTCCAGGAACGCGTCTGGCGCGATCGAGCCCAAGGGGCCAGTCAAGCCCACGGGAAAACAATAGCCTTTAAGCGCGCCCATTACCGGGCCGGCTTAGGACCTGTTGGCATCCTGAAACATCGTCACGAGCCGGCTTGCTTCGTAATCGGAGGCGTCGGTGACCATGTAAAACTGCAGGTTGCCTTCGCGCCAGCTCTTGACGTTGAAAGTCACAGGGCGGCCGGAGGCTTTATGCTCCACTCCGTCAGTCTTGAAAATGTAAACGGTGATCTTGTGCTGGCCCACTTGGTAGAGCAGCTCAGCGCCGGGGTTCTGTTGGATATAAGCCATCTTGCCGCCCACCAAGGTGTACGGTGAATTTGCGACTTCCGGCAGATTGAACGTGAACGATAGTCTGCCCTGAAACCATGGCTTTACCGTGTGACGGTCTTCAGAGATCACGTCCACAGGATGCACGCTGGCCAGCGTGTTCACGTGCTGGTCCACCAGCCCGGCGATCGTGGGATCATCTTTCTTTTGGGGCCAGAGCGCAACCGTCAGGGCGGCCAGCAGTACAAGCGTGACCGGCGCCAAGCCCCACCTCCACCATGGGCTCACGCCTTCCCGGCGGCGCACCTGCCTGAAGACAGCCGCATGCAGCTCCGGAGGCGCGCTGAATTTCTTCCCCGCGATGCGCACCGCCTTCTTCAGCTCCTGCTGTTCCAGCACCGCGGCAGGGCATTCGACGCAGCTTTGCAGATGGCCGGCGAACGCCTGCTCCGCGGCCGGCTCCAGTTCGCCATCCACATACATGCCGATTTTATTCCGCCACTCACAGCTCTTCACTTTGCACCCACAATTCTTCTCTGCGCCGCAATAATATATTCGCGTATTTGTTTTCTGGCCCGCGCCAGCCGCGACATCACCGTGCCAATCGGAATGTCCAGCGCATCCGCGATTTCCTGATACTTCATCTCTTCCAGGTCGGCCAGCAGGATCACTTCACGAAACGCCGGCGCCAGGTTCGCGATCGCAGCCTGCACCAGCTCGGTGTCCGCGCGGCGAATCAGCGCGACCTCCGGCGTTTCCTGGCTGATGGAAATCTCGGCCATGCCCTCTTCATCTTCCTGCTGCGTATTGCGCCGCTCCAGCCCCGTCCTGCTGGTCAGGAAGGTGTTGCGCAGGATACGGTACATCCAGGCGCGAAAGTTTGTGCCCTCGCGAAATGACGCGAACCCTTTGAGCGACTTTACGAACGTTTCCTGCACCAGGTCGCGGGCCTCGTCCGCGTCACCGCTCAGCCAGCGGGCAAAGTTATATAGCCCGTCCAGCAGGGGGACCGCCAGCTTCTCAAAGTCATTGTTTTCCAGGCCGCTCACATTTCCTCGCGTAATAACGGTGGCGGCCATAATGTTATTCCCCTTTGTGGAACTTTCCCACCTGAAATGCCCGCCGGGCCAAAACACGACGCTGTTTGCTTCATTCATGGCGCGCTCACACCGGAGCGTTAACCCCGCTCAGGAACCCGCCAAGATGAGCCGTGAGGGCCACTACCGCTGCTGCCAGTGCTTCCAGGGGCAACCGATAGAGCGGCAGCGTGCGCTCCGGCTTGCGGCCCCGGAAATGCAGCCACCAAACCAGCCAGATCAACGCCGTGGACGCCAAGCCCAGAACCAGGTGCAGCAGCAGAGTGCCTTTAAGCTTCTGCCCTTCGAGTTGCCAGCGCCAGGCCATCAAGCCTGTCGCCACCGCCGGCAGGGAAGAGAACGCTGCCACGGTCAGGTTGAAATACGCCACAGTGGCGAACACAGCCGCGCGTTTCCACTGCGCAACGAAATCACAAGCAACGCTCACCAGAAATAGCGCGATGGGGAAGTGAATCAACACCACATGCTGGGCATGGCGCGCCAGCAGGACCGACTTCAGGTCGAAAGGATTCATGTGCTCCTTTACTGCACAATCACTTTGCCGGTCATCTTGGGATGAATCGAGCAGAAGTAGGTATAAGTGCCTGGTTTGGTGAATGTGTAAGTAAACGTTTCGTCCGTATCAAGCGCCTTGGACTTGAAAGTCTTGTCGTCGCTGACGACGTTGTGTGGGATATCGTCCTGGTTGGTCCAGCGAATCGTGCTGCCCACTGGCACAGTCAACGGATTTGGTGAAAAAACAAAATTGTCGATTTTGACCGGCACGGTGGATTTATCTTCAACCGCCGCACCGAAGGTCCTTGCCCGGCCCGCCATCATGAGAAGCATGATGGCGAGCGCGGCAACACTCAAAGTTGAGACTGTTCTTTTCATAACTTGCTGTTCTCCTTGTTTCGCTTTTCGAAAATTACTCCAAAGTTGAATCGATTACGGCCAGCGCGTGCTTTCCGTGGACATAATTCACGTCGCGGATGCCGAGCAAACTCTTCAGTTGTTCCGCCGGAACTTTCATGGGCCCGGGTGAAGGCGCGGAGCCGGGCTTGGGCTGCGGAAACGCCGTCGACGCAGCGGTGTGGAAAGTAATGTTGCCCTCGACCTTCTGCATGGTCTGGTGAATGTGGCCGTTCAGCACCGTGACAGATCCGAACTTCTTGAGATAGCCCAGCGCCTGCGCGCTGTCGTCCGTGCCCCAGCCCCATTCCGGATAGACGCTCCACAGCGGAATGTGCGCGAACACCACGATAGGCGTGCTTTTGGAAAGGTGCTTCACGTCGCCTTCCATCCACTCCAGTTGCTCCGTGCCCAGGCTGCCGAGTCCGCCGGCCTTCAGGTTCATCACGTTGACCAGCCCGATAAAGTGGACGCCTTTCTGATCAAAGCTGTACCAGCCCGCGCCCTTGCTGTTCTTGCCGTAGCGCTCCAGATATTGCTTGCCGTCGTCGCCAATCACGTCGTGCTCGCCGGGAACGTAGAAGACATCTTTGGCGCTTGCGCTTTTCAGCAACTGGTCCACGCCATCAAATTCTTCCGGTTTGGAAAGGTGCGTGATGTCGCCGGTGTGCAGAATAAAAGCTGGCTGCGTGGGCAGCGCGTTGATCTTATCGATAGCGGCTTTCAACGTGCCCGCTACATCGGTGTTGGCCGGCTTGTTGAAGCCCATGTGGCTGTCACTGATCTGCACAAAGCTGAGCTCGCCTTTCATCTCTTTGGCGGTGAGGCCGGAAAGCCCGCTCAGGCTGTATGACTTGAGCACTCCGCCTTGCATCACGCAAAAGGCCCCCGTGCCTGCCCAGGCCATGCACTTCAGGAAACCCCGGCGATCGATGCCGTCATGGTTGTGGTCATGCAATATTTCATCCTTCGGTTTGCCGGACATTCGTCCCTCCTTCGCACTCAATACTTGATGTGACGCGCTTTCGCTTCCTGCATACGCATCTGGTTCATTAACTGACCTGCGGAGGAAATATTCCCCGTGGAAGGAATAAACAATTCTTAACCCTGCATGCATGGCCTGATGGAGAATCCTTTTGGTGCAACATGCTCGAAATAGCGCGGGAACGCATCCAACCTGTTAGTATCCTGCGGCAGTAACAATCTGGAGGTTCTTCTCTGTTTAGTGGTCTCTCAATCAGGACCGCCTTGCTGGCAATCGCGCTGGTAGCGTTGTCCTGGCAGCCATCCGCGGCGGCGCAGGCCATCCAACCCAGCATCTCCGCGCAGCCACAGAATCCGGACGCGCTGCTCGATCAAAGCTTCAACGCCATGTACAACCTGCGGTTTGACGATGCATTCCGTCTAGCTGAATCCGCTAAACGCATGGCCAACGACGATCCCGTTCCATGGATGGCGCAGGCATGCGCTGTGCTCTTCCGCGAATTCGACTACCTGCATATCCTGCGCAGCGAACTGTTTGGCATAGACGACAGATTCATTGACGGCCCAGCCATCGCCTGGGACGCGCAAAGACGCAAGGATTTTGACAACGCGCTCATCGGCACCGAAAAGCTGGCCCAGGAGCGGCTCAAGCTGAACAAGAACGATGCCCGGGCGCTCTTCGCTCTTACGCTGGTGACCGGTTTGCGCGCAGACGATGCCGCTCTAATCGCCAAGAAAAAATTCAGCGCGCTTTCATACACCAAATCTGCCAATGGCTATGCGGAGCGTCTGCTGGCGCTCTCGCCCGATTACTACGACGCCTATATCGCTACCGGAATGGGAAAATACATCATCGGCAGCAAAGCTGCGCCGGTGCGCTGGATGCTCCGCCTGGGCGGTTTCAAAGGCGATCAGGAGCAGGGCCTGAAAGAACTGGCGCTGGTAGCCGATCATGGCCGTTTTCTCATGCCCTTTGCCCGCATTCTGCTGGCTTTTGACGATCTTCGCCACAAGAACACCGCTGCGGCACGCCAGAAGTTGCAGTGGCTGCGTGAGCGCTTCCCCAACAACCCGCTCTTTTCGCAGGAAATTGCCAAATTAGATCATCCCGCGCCCGCGCTGGGTCAGAATTAGTGTTCGTCGGTTACAATAAATACATCCCGCATTGAAGGATCGCCCCGCCTGCCCCAGGGGAGGTGCATTGCTTGGTGCCTCTGTGGGGACATACCCTTTCGTACATCGGCAAACCCGGGTTGACCTGTTAGCATGCCGTTACCTGAAGGATTTTTTTGGAGACCATTTTGGAACTCAGAAATTGCGTGAAGACTATTGCCTTGTCGATCTTAGCCTTGCTGGCGCTGGTTTCAGGCGCGTCAGCCCAGGCCCAAGTCCAGAACGTGGCGTCCAAACCGCCATCGGTTGAGGACAAACTGGCCCAGTCCTATCGCGCGATGTATGACCTCAAGTTCCAGGACGCCTTCAAGGCCGCCGACGAAGCCAAGGCCGTGGCCCAGGATGATCCGTTGCCCTATGTCGCTCAGGCCTGGGTTGCTTTTTTCCGCGAGCTCGACCGCCTGCACGCTCTCCGCAGCGAAGTCTTTACCACCGACGATGGCTTCAACGGTCGCGAATCCTACGCATGGGAAGCTGAGAGCAAGAAGACCTTTGACGCCGCTCTGGATCGCGCGGAAAAACTCGCGCAGGCGCGTTTAAGCCATAATCCGAACGATGCCCGCGCGCTGCTCGCGCTCTCGCTTGCCAACGGCCTGCGCGGCGACGATACCGGCATCTTCACCAAGAAGGACCTCAAGGCGCTTTCCTATATCAAGGCCGCGACCGGATATTCGGAAAAACTCCTGGCGCTCTCGCCCGATTCCTACGATGCTTACGTCGCCACCGGTATGGGCAAATACATCATCGGCCGCAAATCAGCGCCGGTGCGCTGGGTGCTCCGCATGGGTGGATACAAGGGAGACGAACAGGAAGGGATGAAGGAGCTTTCTCTGGCGGCCGACCATGCCCGCTACCTGGCCCCGTTTGCCCGTATTCTGGTTGCGTTTGAAGATGTGCGCCGCAACAATCCCGCTGAAGCCCGCCGCAAACTGGAAGACTTGCACCAGCAATTTCCCAACAATCATCTGTTTCTGGAAGAGCTGGGCAAGCTCAATCGCACGTCAGCGCAATTGGCCCGTCAGGGCGACTGATCCCAAAGCAATTGACGCGGCCCCGAGGATCTTTCCGCTGGGGCCTTCCTGCACAAAGACCACCGCGCGCAGATCGTTGCGCTTCCAATCCTTCTCCAGCTTGAACGGTACGTTCGCTTCAAAGCTGCCTTCGCGCAGCCGCCCGAGCTGGCGTAACTCGCGCACCACCGCCGCGTGATGCAGTGTGCGTCCACCGTTCTCGCCCGAGCCAACCTGGGTCGTCAGATTGTCTTCCGTGATCGCCAGGACTACTTGCGCGTCCTTGGCGGAACCCGGCGTCTTCGCTTGCACAGCCAGTTGATCTCCAGCGGCTGACGAGAGTTTCACCGTCGCGGCCTCCGGCTGGCTTGCCGCCTCGCGGATCGACCGCTGTGCGCGCCCCGCATCGTTGCCCACAAATTCCACCGCCCCGTCCACTACCATTTCAGGCGTGTACGGCCCGTCCACGCGCAGGTTTTGCGCGTATTGCTCCTGCCGCCGGCTGTATTCGGCTGAAGAGAACCGGTCTTTCCATCCGAGAGAGTTCCAGTAGTCCACATGAAAGCCCAGCGGGATTACCTGGATGTTTTTGACGGAAAGGTCCTGCCGCAAATGCGTGAGCAACTCATCCGCCGGCGGGCAACTGGAACAGCCTTCTGAAGTAAACAGCTCCACCACTACCGCTTTGCGCGGCGCGCTGGGTTCAGAAGTTTTGGCCAATACGATGGAAAGAGAAACCGCCGCCAATGCCAGAATCGTCAGTGCAGTGAAACGTGCCATGCGCATTAGATACGCTTCTTTCTATTTTGGTGCAGTCTTTCTCGCCTCGTTAGGGGGCAATCGAGCGTCAAAAATTTACTTCTCAGTAAACTTTTGCGTGTACCCCCACCCCCATAGGACTTTGTTGAAAACAAAGATCAAACCGCAATTCGACCGAGCGGTGTTATCAGTGTAAATCAGTGGTGAGGCTCAGTTTTCTGGGCGCGGTTCTGCCGGAGGCGGCCAACGCGCTGCGTATCACTTCTTGGGGATAGGCGCATACACATCGAATTCCAATTCCAGTTCGTCTTTTACTTTGACTGACCCGCCAAAGAGCGAGATTGGCTTGATGCCGAAATCCGATTGCTTCAGCTTGGTCGTGCCGTGATAGCGCTCCGGAGCGCCGGTGACCTCGAATGACAATTGCTTGCTGGCGCCATGCATCTCAAGCGTGCCGGTCACGTTGTAATGCCCGGCGGCCGCCTGCTCGATGTGCGAAGACTTGAAGCGAATCTCCGGATACTTTGCTGCGTCCAGAACTTTAGGCCCGAGCATGGTGTTCTGAATTTCAGCCCGGTCCTTGTCTGAGACTTCCGGATCGAGGACCCGCATATCCTTTACAGCAAAAGAAACCTCAGCCTTCAGCCCCTCTGGATCCATACGGGCGCCGCCAACGGGAGCAAGTACCACATGATTGTGCGCAAAGCCGGAGAATAATCCCGACTTGAAGACGTGGATGGTAACAGCAGACTGCTGCGGCTTCGTTTGGGGATGATTTCCCGGTTGCGCGACCAGAAGCGCGCTGAAAATCAATATCGAGCAAAAGCGTAGTTGCACTGAGCTCACACCTTTCCGGCCAAAGAAGTTCAATTTTAGTGTAAAAACGGGGGCAGACGTAATGAGCTTGTCTTCAAGCGTCAAGCTCTTGCTAATTGCTTTGAACAAAAAAGCAAATCTCACCACGGATGAACACGGAGGACAATGGATTTACAAACTTAAAAATGGCCTTCGTTGAACTTTTTTGATCTGTGTAAATCAAGCGTTATCAGTGGTAAGGGTTGGGTTCTTGTGCCAATTGCCAATTGCTCTATTCCTTTACCGCAATCCCCAGCGTCTTCATCTTCCTGTATAAATGGCTGCGCTCCAGCCCCAGCACTTCCGCCGCTCGTGTCACGTTGCCGTGGTTCTCGTCCAGCTTCTTCAGGATGTAATCGCGCTCGTATGCGGCACGAGCCTGGTGCAGCGTGGAAAAGCCCGTCGTGGAAGAGCGCCCGCCTTCACGATGGATCAGCGGCGGCAGGTGCTTGCGCTCAATCTTGTGCGCCGTGGGGTTCATGATCACCAGCCGCTCAATCACGTTGCGCAACTCTCGCACATTTCCCGGCCAGGAATAGCGCGAAAGCGTCTCAATCGCCTCGTCGGTAATTTCGCGTGAACGCCGGCTGTAAGCGGCGGAAAATTCCTTCAGAAAATGTTTTGACAACAGCGGGATATCTTCCTTGCGCTCGCGCAGCGGAGGAACGTAAAACGGGATCACGTTCAGCCGGTAAAACAGGTCCTCGCGAAAATTGCCTTTCGAAATCTCGTCTTCCAGGTCTTTATTCGTTGCGGCAATCACCCGCACGTCCACTTTCACCGGATCATCGTCGCCAACCGGCGTAAATTTTTGCTCGTCCAGCGTGCGCAGCACCTTGGATTGCGTCTTCAGGCTCATGTCGCCCACTTCATCCAGGAACAGAGTGCCTTCATTCGCTTTTTCGAACTTGCCTTCTTTGTCGCTGGCGGCGCCGGGCAGCGCTCCTTTGCGGTGGCCGAACAGCTCGCTCTCGATCCAGTCTTCCGGAATGGCGGCACAGTTCACTTCCACAAACAGCTTGTCTTTCCGCAGGCTGTTGGCATGGATCGCATGCGCCACCAGCTCCTTGCCCGTTCCCGATTCGCCGTAAATCAGTACGCGGCCATTGGTCGGTGCCATTACCGCGATCTCATGGCGCAGCGCCTTCATGGGGATGCTTTCGCCCACGATCACGCTCTTGGCCTGGAACTGCTTCTTGAATTCGGCATTTTCCAGGCGCAGCCGGTGCGCTTCCAGCGCATTCTTCAGCACGATGAGCGTCCTGTCCAGCGACAGCGGTTTTTCCAGGAAGTCGAACGCGCCCAGCTTGGTGGCGCGGACTGCGGTTTCAATCGTCCCATGGCCGGAGATGATAATCACCTCCGGCGGGTCTTCCAGTTGCCGTATGCGCTCCAGCGTCTCCAGCCCGTCGATGCCCGGCAGCCATATGTCGAGCAGCACGGCCTCGCATGAGCGTTTCTTCAACTGCTCCAGGCAGGCCTCGCCGCTTTCCGCCAGCAGTACCTTGTAACCTTCATCCTCCAGGATGCCGCGTAGCGACTCGCGGATATCGCGTTCGTCATCCACCACCAGGACGCTATGCACTCTGTGACTCCGATGCCGCCATCTCACCCGCCAGGGGCAGCTCCACCAGGAATTTTGCACCCTCCGGCTTGTTCTCCTCCACCCGGATCGAGCCGTGATGGTCTTCAATAATGCGGCGGACAATCGCCAGCCCCAGCCCGGTCCCGCGCTTCTTGGTGGAGAAATATGGCAGAAACAATTTTTCTTTCACCTCGCGATTGATGCCGTGGCCGGTATCGGCGATCACGATCTCCAGCCCGTCGCGCCCCTCCAGCAGGGAAGTGGTGATGTGGATCTCGCGGACGCGGGAATCCTGCATGGCCTCGGCGGCGTTATCGATCAAATTGGCCAGCGCGCGCTTGATCGCCTCCGGATCGGCCATGGCCAGCGGCAGGTGCGCGTCCAGTTGTTTCTCCACGTGAATGCCGTCAAGCCTTCCATTGAACATTGCCAGCGTGCCTTCCACAATTTCATTGATGTCCGCCGGACGCGGCTGCGCCGCCGGAAACCGCGCCAGGGAAGAGAACTCGTCCACCAGTGAACGCACTGTTTGCACTGCTTCCGTGATCGTCTCCGTGCAGTCATGGATGACTTTCAGCGAAGTCTCGTCCGGGACCAGGCCGCGCTCCAGGTGTCGTCTTATGCGCTCGGCTGAAAGGGCAATGGGCGTCAGAGGGTTCTTGATCTCATGCGCCACGCGCCGCGCCACCTCGCGCCAGGCTGCTTCGCGCTGGGCCTTCAGCAGTTCGCTATAGTCTTCAAAAACCACCACGTATCCCAGCCGCTGCTTGCCGTGCTGCACGGAGGAAACCGTAACGCTCACGTTGAGTGTGTCCTTATCCACCGGGATTTCAAATTGCGCCGCCGTTACGGACATGCGGTCTGCCCGGCGCAGCAGATGCTCAAGGTCCGCCGCCGTTTCGTCATTGAAGACCTCTCTCAAGGTTGAGCCGGTCACCGGCGCGCCGCCATTGGGCCAGAACATGCGCCCGAAGGCCACGTTGCTGTGCGTAACGCGCCTCTCCGGATCGAGCGAAAGCACGCCGGTGGGAATGTTTTCCAGAATGGTCTCGATGTGCCGCCGGCGCTGCTCCAACTCGGTGTTCGTCTCGGTAAGGGCGCGCGCGGACTGGTCGATTTTCGTGCGGCTTGATTCCAACTCCGCGGCCATATTGTTGAACGATGAAACCAGTTCGCCCAGTTCGTCGGCTGCTGACACCTCCACACGATGCTGCAAGTGGCCGAGCGAAATTTCCCGCGTAGCTTCGGCCAGGGCTTCCACCGGCCGCGTCACCAGCTTGGCCACAAACAGAGACGACCAAGTGGCCACAAAAAGCACCAGCACCGTCAGCATCGTCAGCAGCAGCATGTACAGGCCGCGAATGCGTTTGGCCTCATGTCCCAGGGTATCGTAGTCGTGCTGGTCCTGGTTGATCTGCTCCAGCGTCGGAGAAAAATCCTTCGGCAGAGGCAGGCCAATCAGGATCGCCCCTGACTTGCCCGAGGGCGCCACGGCCAGCAGGTATTCAGCGCTCTGAAACACCCATTTCTCCGGCGACTGCTGGAGTTTCCTGGGATCAGGAAGTGACTGGCGCAACATTGCCCATGGGCGCGGCAGGTTCCAGCTTGCCACGGCATCGCCTTCGCGCATCGCCACGGCAAATCCATTTTGCAGTGTGTGCTGGTGGCGGCGAAATTCGTGCAGCACACCAGTGTAATTGGCGGTCTCAAACGCGTGCTGGATCTCCGGAGACTCGGCTATGTCCATGGCCGTATGCCGCGCGCTGTTGCCCTGGGAAGTGGTGAGCAGCGCGGCTACGCGGCCCGAACCCTGGTGCAGCGCGTTGACCGGGCTGGAAAACCACTTATCGATCGACCGGTTCATCAGCCCGTAAGCAAACATGAACATCACGATTGCCGGAGCGAAAGATAGCACCAGCGCTCCAAGCAGCATGCGCGTGCGGAAGCGCGACCCCAGCACTCCCAGCCGCCGCTCGGCATATAGCTTGAGCAAATTGCGAAACAGGACAAAGGTGAGCACCACCAGCAGCAGGAAGACCAGCGCTGAAAGCGCCACCAGTCCCAGCGTTTGTCCGGCGGAATCTGGTCGCAGATGCTTCAGGTTGAACGCCTGTTGGGAGAAGACAACGCCAAAGAGCAGCACGATGCCCAGCGCAAGCGGAATCAGCAGGGCGCGCCGCTGCGTCAGGGGAAGCGAACGATTGCTCTTATCCGGTTTCTTTTCGGACACAATACAGCTCGCGCGTTTTTAAAGAAAATTCGCGTGAGTCCTGCGACTCATTATAAGTCAGCAATCAGCCAAAGGATTGAACCGCAAAGGACGCAAAGGTCGCAAAGGGATCGGGAATCCAGAATTCTCTTTGCTTGGCGTCCTTCGCGCCCTTTGCGGTAAATGGTTAGCTGTTTGCTGACTGCTCACTCTCCGGTATCGATCTGCGCCCGCTGCAATCGATCAGAGAAATCGATATAAATGGATTTCCACTGCGTGTAGAAATCGATTGCCCCAAGCCCGCCTTCGCGGTGTCCGTTGCCTGTTGACTTGGTGCCGCCAAAAGGCAGATGCACTTCTGCGCCGATGGTTGGCGCGTTCACATAGGTGATGCCGGCATAAATGTCGCGCATGGCCCGGAAAGCCTTGTTCACGTCGCGCGTATAAACCGAAGACGAGAGGCCGTAGGTAACGCCGTTTGCGATCTCGATTGCCTGGTCGAACGAATCCACCGGAATCAGGCTCAGCACCGGCCCAAAGATCTCTTCCTGGGCAATGCGCATCTTCTCATTCACGTCAGTGAAGATGGTCGGCTCAAAGAACCATCCATAGGCATGGTCGGGCGTGTTCAGGGCCTTGCCGCCGGCCTCCAGCTTTGCGCCTTCGTTCTTTCCAATCAGGACATACTTTTCCGTGGTCGCTACCTGCTGTTCGTTGATCTGCGGGCCAACTTCCACGCTCTCATCCTGGCCATTGCCGACCTTCAGCCGCTGCGCGCGATAAATCAACCGGTCGGCAAATTGCCGGTAGACGCCTTTCTGCACGATCACGCGGCTGGCCGCGGTGCAGCGCTGCCCGGTGGTGCCAAACGCGCCCCATAGGACGCCTTCCAGCGCCAGGTCCAGGTTGGCGTCGTCCAGAATGATGATGGCGTTCTTGCCTCCCATCTCCAGCGAGCACGGCTTGAAACTCCGCGCCGCTGTTTCGCCCACAATGCGGCCTACCTCGCTCGATCCGGTAAACGAAATCGCCTGCACATTGGGGTGTTCCGTAATCGGCGCGCCGGCCTCCGGCCCAAATCCGGTAACTACGTTGACCACGCCTTTGGGCAAGCCTGCGTCCGTGAGCGCTTTCAGCAGGTTGAGCGTGGAAAGAGGAGTATCTTCCGCCGGCTTGATCACGCAGGTGTTGCCGCACACCAGCGCCGGCAAGAGCTTCCATGAAGGGATCGCCATGGGGAAGTTCCATGGAGCGATCATGCCGCAAACGCCAATCGGCATGCGCACGGCCATGGCAAACTTGTTGGGCAGTTCTGAGGGCACTGTCGCGCCGAAAAGCCTGCGGCCTTCGCCGGCCATGTAATAAGCCGTGTCCACGGCTTCCTGCACGTCGCCCCGCGTTTCTTTCAGCACCTTGCCCATCTCCCGCGTCATCAGGCGCGCATACTCTTCTTTGCGCTCCAGCAGAATTTCGCCTGCGCGATAGATGATTTCGGCGCGCTTGGGGGCGGGGACCAGCCGCCAGCGCTCAAACGCCTGGCGCGCGGCGGAGACCGCATCGTCCACGTCGCGCTTCTCTGAGCGCTGGAAAACGCCGATCACGTCGCGCGTGTCGGCTGGGTTCAGGTTTTCGTACGTCTGGCCGCTGCGTGACTCGACCCATTCACCACCGATGAAATTCTTAAAGACTTTGGCTGCCATTGATACAGGAATTGCCTTTCCAGAGAATCAAACTCTCTATCGTACCAAGATTTTGGGTGTTGTGCGCGGGCCAGGGTAAGTTGCCGGGTTCCAGTGAAGGCGGCGAAGCCCATGATAACAGGAGGCTTTACAGGCTTCGCAGCGTGCATCCGCATCTCCCAATGCGATATCGCAAGCCTGAGCGGCCCAGCCTGGGAGTTCATAAAATTATGCTAATCTGCGTAAATAAAGCATTTTTGTGGTCTAGAATCAAAACCATGTAGTTATGCGTACTTGCTTTGCACATACCTTTAAGAAACTAGATAGATTCGGGATCCATGATACTTTTTCTAGGATTCCGTCCTATTCTCGACTATGCGAGTGAAAGGTAGATTGCTATGTCGATACTTCTCGCCGATGATGATCTCCATCTGGCAACATTTCTCTCCAAGTCGCTTGAAACAGCGGGCTACTCCGTCCACACCGCGTTGAATGAGGATGTTGTCCTTTCCGAGCTACAGCGGCAAAATTACCAGTTGATGATCCTGGACCTGAATTTCGGCGAGACAGATGGACTTAAGCTTCTGGAAAAGCTGCGGGCGGAAGGACTGGAAATCCCCGTAATGGTATTAAGCGCCCGCAACCGCGTCTCTGATCGTATCCAATCCCTCAACCTGGGCGCCGATGATTACATGACCAAGCCGTTCTCGTTCCAGGAGCTGGCGGCGCGCGCCAATGCCTTGCTTCGCCGCAAGGCCGATCCCGCGCTCAGCGTTTTGCGGGTTGAAAACCTGGAGTTGGATCCTTCGTCGCGCAGGGTGCACCGTGGCAAACGGGAAATCAAGCTTAGCCCAAAGGAATTCGATTTGTTGTTTCTGCTGATGCGCCGCGCCGGTGAGACCGTTACCCGCCAGGAACTGCTGCGCGAGTCGTGGGGGCTGCATCCGGAAACGGACAGTAATCTGGTGGATGTTTACGTAAACTATTTGCGCAAAAAAGTCGATCCCGCCGATGAGGAGAAAGTCATCCACACTGTGCGTGGTTCGGGATACAGGATCGGCAGGCCGGCGCCGGACCATGCTTCCACCGGGCTGGCAAAATTGCACGAGGCCGAGGACAAGGACAAGGAAGCGAATCATAGTCATCATATGAGCTCCGTGGCGAGTTCCAGCGATTTGATGACCGCGCAAAACACGCCCTTAAGGGCGGTGATACACTCCATGGCCCACGATCTGGCGCAACCCCTCACCAGCCTCCGGTGTTTCCTTGAGGTCCTGGGAATCAACAAGGGCGCTCCCGTGCCACCGGACGAATTGAGAAGCATTGAGCAACAGGCGGATCGGGCCATTTCACTGGCGAAGGGTATCTCGGCCCTGGTGCGGGAGGGAGTTGTGCCCAGCGGTCCCTGGGTTCCGCTGGATGGATTGCTCAACGAGCTTTTTAGTGATTTCACCGTCCTGCTGCACTCTGGCCTGTTAACGCTTGATCGCCAATGGGATGCCACCATACAGGTGACCAGCAGTCCCGTGCTGCGCCAGTTGATGGTCTTGTTCCTCAGCAAGCTGATTGGGCGAAATACCCGTCCTCTGGCCCTCACTATCGCAGCGCAAGCCAGCGATGGGCGTTGCCTGCTCGACATGAGTTGGAAGGCAACCGATGATTCAGCATCTCCCGCTCTGGCAGCCAGGAACATTCTGTCCAGGGAACTCACATACATACAGGAACTGGTTTATTCCATTGGCGGGGAAATAATGCTTGCTGAAGGACTGTCAGAGATTCAACTAAGGCTGCCGGCTGCTCCGCAGCAGATTAGCAGGCAAGATATGGATCTGTCGGCTTAGCTCTCTTCTTCGTCGATTCGGCGCGCACTCCGTCCGGTTGCACAGCTCGCTCCACCTCATTCACCCATCACGGCCACCACTACGCGTTTGGATCGCTGGCCGTCAAACTCCGCGTAAAACACGCACTGCCATGTTCCCAGGAGCAGTTTGCCGTTGGTCACCGGCAAGACCACCTGGTGATGCACCAGCAGCGCCTTCAGATGCGAGTCGCCGTTGTCCTCGCCCGTTTCATGGTGCAGATACTCTTCCTTGAAGGGCGCTAACTGCTCCAGCCACTGGTCGATGTCCTGGATCAATCCTCGCTCATCGTCATTCACGTATACGCCCGCCGTAATGTGCATGGCCGAAACCAGCGCCATGCCGTTGGTCACCCCGCTTGCCTGTACGATCTTTTCCACCTGCGGCGTGATGTGGACGTATTCGCGATGCTTTTTAGTGTTGAAGGTGAGATATTCCGTATGAAATTTCATGCCATTTCAACCTCGTGATTCTTTCCGTCGAGCAGTTTATATGAGGGAAGCCGCTCCGGTCTGTCATGATGCATCAGATTCAGTATGCGCGATCGTCGATTGCAAACTGCTGCTCCGCTGATTCCTGGCAGAGCGTCGCTGACGGCCTTGCGCGCCGCTGCCGCCGGGTGCAAGGCATGCGATCTCTGGAAACTGGGCACGCAGACGGTCTTTGGCGAGGGCAGCGCAAATGCCCGTCTGATGATGATTGGCGAGCAGCCGGGTGACAAGGAAGATATTCAAGGCCGGCCGTTTGTGGGACCGGCAGGGGCCGTGCTGGATAAAGCTCTGGCCGCCGCGGGAATCGACCGCAAAGATGTTTACGTCACAAACATCGTCAAGCATTTCAAATGGGAACCGCGCGGCAAGCGGCGTTTGCACAAGAAGCCCAATGCGCTGGAGATCAGTGCCTGCCGTCCCTGGCTTGAGGCTGAGATCAACGTTATCAAGCCGCAAGTGGTGGTGCTGCTGGGCGCCACGGCGGCGCAGGGCGTCTTAGGCCGCAACTTCCGTGTGACCCAACATCGCGGCGAGTGGCTGTTATCTAAGATTGCGCCGAATGTGATGGCAACCGTTCATCCTTCTTCCATCCTGCGGGCTCCGGATGACGAATCACGCCACGAAGAAACGCGCAAGTTCGTTGCCGACCTGAAGAATGCAGCCGAAAAACTCCACCAGCGCCGGGCGGCGTGACGGCTTATTGCTGGCTGATCTGCATGGTCTGGTCAACGCTGATGGTGTGGGGCATGCCGGAATTTTCCGGGCCGGAGTAGGTGGCCACAACGCGGAAAGAAGAATCGCTGACCTCGGCGGAGTATTGGTAGGGTCCGCGGTTGTTGCGGTCCATCGTGAGTTCGCCCTGCGACCGGAGAGCTTCGATTGAAACGTAACCACCGCCCTGCAACGCGGCGTGGCTGCGCTCGGCCTGGGCTATGGCCAGCAGATCATTTCTCACGGCAATCAAATCCACCGTTGCCGTGGGACTGCTGGTGCCGGCGGCCATTGTGCCCTGCGTCTGCCGCATATAGATGTAAGACCCAACCGCGACGACAATAATCAAGGTCAGAAACCCAAACGCGCGTCCCATCGGCGTATTCCTCCAGCCGGCCCCATGATAACCTTTGCCGCTTTGGCCCGGCTCTGAGAAAATCAAACGGTTGCCTAACGAAAGTCCAATTCGGGTTGCGGTCGTTGGTGTTGGCTCATTTGGTCGCAACCATGCCCGCGTGTATCACGATCTGCAAGAACAGAACGCCGGAGTGGAACTGGTGGCCGTGGTGGACAGTGACGCCGCCCAGGCGCAGGCCGTGGCCAGCCAGTTTGGCTGCTCGGCCCTGGCCGCCGTGGAAGACCTTTTTGGCCGCGTGGAAGCCGCGTCAGTGGCCGTACCCACGCTGCACCATCGCAGCGTGGCCGCCGCGTTGATGGCCGCGGGCATTGACGTGCTGATCGAAAAACCGCTGGCCTCAACGCTGGATGAAGCCGATGAACTCATCAGCCTGGCCAATGCCAACCAGCGCATCGTCCAGGTTGGCCATCTGGAAAGGTTCAACCCGGCAGTGCGCGCCACGCTGCCGCTGATTACCAAGCCCATGTTTTTTGAGGTGCATCGGCTCAGCGTTTTCAGCCCTCGCAGCCTGGACGTGGACGTGGTGCTCGACCTGATGATCCACGATATCGATGTTGTTCTTTCGTTGGTGCAGTCGCCTTTGAAAGAAATACGCGCCGTGGGCCTGCCCGTGGTTACTGAGAAGGTTGATATCGCCAACGTGCGCATGGAATTTGAATCGGGCTGCGTGGCCAACCTCACCGCCAGCCGCATCAGCACGGAGCGCGTGCGCAAGTTGCGCTTCTTTCAGCCGAAAGAATATATCTCCATTGATTATGGGCGGCAGGACGTCTTTCAAATTCGGGTTACTCAGGAAGAGAAGTTCTCTCTCCACAACCTGATGGCATTTGCTGAAACGCCTTCCACGCTGCCCATCCCCGGAGTCACGCTGAACAAACCCAAGGTGGAAGCGGAAGAACCTCTGCGCGCGGAGCTGAAATCGTTCCTCCATGCAGTTCGCCACCGTGGCGAGCCGGTGGTCTCCCTTAAGGACGGGCGGCGCGCCCTGGCCGCCGCTTTGAGCATTCTCTCTTCCATTGAAGAGCACACCAGGCGGGCGCAACTGCATTCTCTGTAAATTCTTTGTAAACACGTGTTAAGGCCCGCGATTTATCCCTTGGTAATGAGTGGTTTCCACTAGTATTTGCTCTTTTTTCATCGTGGGGAACCGCAAGAGCATCTCACATTTACCGTTCTAATGAGAGAATAGTAACTAAGCATGCAACAGAGCCTGTTGAAGGCTGGTGGTGGATTATTCCTGTAATGGAAGAACAAGGGCGTCCGGCAGAGGGCCAGCGTAGAGCAGAGGAAGCGCCGTTGAAGGTCACGGCCGTGGAGATGCGTTTGCATCTGCTCACGGCGGACTTGCCGGAGGAAGAAGATGTGGTCTCTTCCTATCGCCGGCGCGAGGCCGCGTGGATCTCGCTGATCACCCACGCGCTCATCATCGCCTTGCTGATTCTTATTCCTAAGTGGAGTTTCAACCGGCCAGTAATCGTTCCGATCCACGAAAAGCAGGAAACAACTTTTATCCCGTTGCCTGACGATCTGCTCAAAGTAAAGCCGCCGAAGACAGACGTTATCTCCGACAAGAACCGAATCGCGCAGACGCGAACACCCACAGTCGATAAGGAAACACTGCGCAAGTTGATCGATGCCCGCAACCCGGGTCCGCCCCAGCCTTCGGCTGCGCCTCCTCCCGGTCAGCAGGCCATGCAGCAGAATCCCGCTACAGCGCAAGCCCCGGTTCCTGAGGTCCAGAAGCCGCCGCAGACGACGGCCCAGCTCCAGGCGCCCGCACCCGCCGCGCCCAAGAAGTCTCCTTTTGCGATCGCCTCACCGGGAGCTTCCGTGAGCCAGGCAATTCAATCCGTGGCTGAGGGCCATGGCGCAGCGACGACAGAATTCGGTGGCGGAGAATATGGCAGTGGCATCCGTCCCAAAGTGGACACTCGTGGTGGTCTGGAAATCATGAGCGACACCATGGGCGTGGATTTTGGCCCTTATATGAAGCGGCTGCGCTATACGGTGCAATCCCACTGGGACCCGTTGATCCCCGAGTCGGCCCTGCCGCCCATCATGAGAAAAGGCGTGGTGGTGGTTGAGTTTTCCATTACCAAGGACGGCAGAGTCATGGGTATGAAATTAATCTCCGGGTCAGGCGATGTCTCGCTGGATCGCGCCGCCTGGGCCGCCATCACTGACGCGATTCCGCTGCCCAATCTTCCAAAGGACTTTGCCGGCGACTATCTCCAGATTCGCGCGCGCTTCTACTACAACCCCGACAAAAACGACCTGGAATAGCCCGCTAACGCTCACGCCTGCCGTTGCATCATCTTCATGAGCGTGCGTTGCGCAAATGGCATATAGACCAGCGCGGCACATGCCCCCAGGGCAAACCCCAGACCGATCCGGTCAGCGATGAGTAATGGAGCGAGCGCCCAAAGCATGTCCAGGGCAAAAAGCGCCGGAGTGAGAATGCGATATTTTTCCCCGAGCAGGTGATAGTCCATGGCCGTGGCGGAGATCAGGTACAAGCGCACCGCAATACCCACCAGCGCTGTAGCCAGATACAGGACAAACGCCACCGAACCAGCGCGGCCCCAGGTGTTAAATGAAGCCTGGTAGGTATTCTCCCAACGAAACAAAGCTGAGAGATAGAAGATCAGATACATGATCTGAGTAAGGGCAAACAACGCGCGAGCGCTGCTTCTGCTCACGCGAGGAAGCCCTGAATCTTGTTCTTCTTGTATCGGCGTCACGACCGGCGCGGCAGGGGCGGGTTGAGCAACGTTGGCCATTGCCGCAGGTTTGACGCTCACCACGGCGGATTGGTCGAGAACGACTTCTGCGGTCCCCAAAAAGCGGTAGCCGCGCTTGGCAATGGTCTCGATGAATTTGGGGTTGCTGGCGGAGTCGCCCAGCACGTCGCGCAGTTTGACCATGGCGGTATTCAGCCCGTGATCAAAGTCGACGAACGTATCCTCCGGCCACAAACGCTGGCGCAACTCTTCCCGCGTGACCACTTCCTTGGGCCGTTCCAGCAGGGCCACCAGCACCTGAAATGGTTGCAGTTGCAGCTTCAGCCGCGTGCCGCCACGGCGCAGCTCCGCGGCGCGGAGATCGGCCTCAAAGTCATCGAATTTGTATTTAGCAACTGCTCCCATGGGAACGGTAAAGAGCTGCTGATACCAGCTATCGCGCTAGAGTTTAGCATTTCCAACTTTGATAGCTAAACCCGCATGCTCGCCTTTTGCCGGCTGTTTACAATGTCACCCATGGATGCGCGACGACAGCAAGCGCTGGGCCTGGCTTTGTTGGCCCTGATTCTAATTCTGTTTGTGTTGCTGCGCCGGGCCTGGAGCGGCGCATGAGCCTGCCTTTGCTCGTGGTTCTGCTGGGCCCCACGGCCAGCGGCAAGACCGCTCTTTCTTTGTATCTCGCCCAGCGCTTGCAAGGCGAGATCGTGAGCTGTGATTCTGTCGCCGTCTATCGTGAATTTGAAATTGGCACGGCCAAGCCCTCTCTTGAGGAGCGCCGGCGCGTTCAGCACCACCTGATTGATATCGCGGGACCCGCGGAAGTCATTACCGCAGGCGATTATTCGCGTCTCGCCCGGCAGGCAATTGGCGAGATCGCCGCGCGCGGGCATCTGCCAATCGTCGTCGGGGGCTCCGGCCTTTACTTGCGCGCCTTGCTCGATGGGCTGTTTCCTGGGCCGCCACGCTCGGAAGCGCTGCGCACGCGCCTTCGCGAACGCGCGGCAGAACGCGGGCCGGATTATCTGCACAGATTGCTCCGCCGCTTTGACCCGGCGGCCGCGCAAACCATCCACTTCAATGACGTTCCCAAGGTAGTTCGCGCGCTGGAAGTCAGCATCAGCGTACGCGCACCGATGACCGGTCTGTGGCAACAAGGCCGCAATCCACTCACCGGCTTCAACATTCTTCGCATCGGCTTAAATCCGGATCGGGACGCGCTCTACCAGCGCATCAATCAACGCGCGCGAGAGATGTTTTCTTTCGGCTTGCTGGATGAGGCGCGCACGCTCGTTGCGCGCTACGGCGCCTCAGCCTGGCCGCTCAACTCCCTGGGCTATAAGCAGGCCTTGCAACATCTGCGCGGAGAAATAGCGCTGGATCAGGCAATCAGCGCAGCGCAGCAAGGCCACAGAAACTATGCCAAGCGGCAGTTGACCTGGTTTCGCCGTGAACCGGATGTCCACTGGATTTCAGGCTTTGGCTCAGATCCCGCGGTACAAAAAGAAAGTGAGGAGTTGATTACCGCACGGCTCCAGCCTTGAGAGTCTTGCGCCTGGGCCTGCCGCGGAACCAGGCTGCTTACAGCAGCATTCCCGTGCGGTTCCAGCGCGTATGGGTGATGAAGTTGCCGGCAATGGAAGCGTAGAAAGAAATCTGGTGGCCCATATTCTCATCCAGCCAGCGGGAGGTGGGAGCATCATACGACCAGTAAACAAAGAGCGGCTCGCCTATTACGTTGCTCACCGGCACAAAGCCCCAGTCCCGGCTGTCGCTGGAATTGTCTCGATTGTCACCCATCACAAACAGCTTGCCTTCAGGCACAACCGTCGGTCCCCAGCTCTCTTCAGGGCTGTGCACCGGCGCATGGTGCACGGCGTAAGGCTCCTGGACCGGCTGCGAGTTTACGTAAAGCACGCCTTCGCGGATCTCAAGGCGGTCGCCACCCGTGGCCGTTACGCGCTTGAGAAAAGTTTCCGATGGGTCCTTGGGATAACGGAAAACGATGATGTCTCCGCGATGGACAGTCTTAAGCGCGGGCAGACGCCAGTGGACCAAAGGAATTTCCGGGCCATAGAGCAGCTTGTCCATGAAAAGATGATCGCCCACCAGGATGGTGCCTTCCATGGAGGCAGTCGGTACGACGGACGCTTCGCCCACAAAGATCCGCACTCCCAGTACGATTGCAGTCAAAAAAACCAGCCGGCGCGCTGAAACATGCCACCACCTTCGCTTTGCCGAGCGAGGTTCTGCAGTGTTCTGCACGGCGCTGCCACCTGGAGCGGCATCAACACAAGCTGCCTGCTTAAGCGCAGGCTCATTTTCAACGGCAGGCGAGGGTTGGGTGGTCGCATCCGCCGGGCCAAGCCGCTCGCAAATTTCAAGTGAGGACATATGGACGAAGGGGAGAACCAACATTCTTGGCCAAGACCCTAACGGCCACAATCAGGTGAATACCTGCTCTCAATGAACAATCGGCCATGACCGCATGGGGAACTGGACTGATGGTTTTGAACTGGCTGCGAGAGAGCCGCCTTGGCAATGACCGGACACAGTCGGTCTGGGGCAACTTAAACTCGGTCTGGCGTGCGATTCATTAGGTTTGACGGCAATATATTGCTAAATAAACAGGAGTAGACCGCGATCCATGTCCCTTACAACAAAAGACCCTCCTACGGCGGTCCCTGCGCAGCCCCCTTGAAGCTATGCGAGTAATTCTGTGCTTCCTTACGCTGGCGGGCGTGGGAAATACAGTCTCTCAACCAAAAATGCTCTGCTATAATGGGGCTTCTACTCGTCGCCATCCATCCGTCGGATGGCACACGTCGGGGAGTGGCTCAGCCTGGTAGAGCACCTGGTTCGGGACCAGGGGGTCGGAGGTTCAAATCCTCTCTCCCCGACCATTTCTTTTCTGTCCGGTCCTGAGACATAGGTAACAGAACGTACCGGAGACACGGGTTACACTTTTGCCCCGAAGGGGTTTTCGAGGGGCTGCAGGGTTTTCTCCTCCAAGTATATATAACCAAGATCATAGTTCATAAAGCTGACGAGCCAGATGCCGTCGTCTACCTCTTTCACACCGACAGCTTGGCCGGCCAGGCTAGAACTGAGATTGATTTTCTTGCGATAAAGGCAAAGACGGCCGCAGTTGGTAAC
>DASSXL010000045.1:0-97661 GCA_035703825.1 Candidatus Angelobacter sp. | reverse complement strand
TTGCGTTTGAAATTCCCATCAGGATCGACGGATGACGGCAGCTCAGCGTTATGGTCTTGAGCAAACTTTTCCGCCAAAGTGCGCAGGCTATCCGGCGTAATTGACGCCTGGTTGACAAAAACATAAGCGCGAAATTGGTCTCCCAATTTTTCTGACTTTGCGTCAAAGAACTTGGCGTAGACCGCCGCTTCAAAAGCCCAATTGTGCAGGCGCAAAGGGAACTCATACAGCACCAGGGGGACGCCGTGCGCGTGCGCCGCTTCCCGTACGACAGGGTAAGCCCTGGCACAATCTGGACACTGCATGTCTTCAAACAGAACGATGGCCACTTCGGCGCCCTGAGGTAATTTCAGACTGGAGGCGTCCGCAGCGCGGGACAGATTGGCAAATCCAGCAAGAACCAGCGTTATCAAAGCAGCAAATCGTTTCACGAACACCTAACTCGCTTTCTTTTGGGTCTTAGCAACAGACTTTTTCTTTTGCGCCGGGCTTTTAGGGGCCGAAACCGGCTGCGCCTTGCTGAGCATGTCATCGATCAGCTGCCCCAGCTTCTCACGGTCCTTAACTTCTTCCACCAGTGGCTGCGAAACTTCGCCATTACCTATAACCCAGATTGTGGGAGTATGTTCCACGCCTATGCGCTGTCCAAGGGCAAAATCTGCTTTGACCAGTTCAGAGAGCTTCCTGTCGGGATCATTGGCCGCCGGCAGAGATACCTGATTACCGGCGGCAAATTTCTGCACCCACTGTGACAGATTGTCGCGGGTAATCTGGGTCTGGTTGGCGAAAATGAATTTGCGGAAGTCGTTGCCTTTGTCGACAGAGGTCTTGTCAAAATAGCGGGCCCACACCGCGGCGTCAAAGGCCCAGTTATGCATGGGCAAAGGGAAATCATGCAGCACGACCGGAACTTTGTGGGCGCTTGCGGCCTCCCAGATCACGGGATAGGCGCGTGAGCACTCGAGGCATTGCAGGTCCTCAAAGACCACGATTGCCACTTTGGCCCCGGGTGGGGGCTTTAGCGAAGAGGCATCGGCTGCTAGCGCGCAGGCGCTTGCGCTTATCACGATCAGCGAGATCAAGAACCGGTTAATTGGCGCCCTCATGAATAATCCAACGGCCAAGGAAAAAGGCTTTCCCGTATTTTACGTGAGAAGGCAGCCTTGCCGCAGGGTTGAGCCTGCTCAGAAATGAAACTTAAGGCTGCCGCCCAGCGTGCGCGACGGTGCAAACTGCACCGGGATTTCTTCGCTTTCTTTGGAAACCTTGTAGCGATTATCGGTCAGGTTGGTAGCGTCCAACTCAAGGTCGAGCCGGCGGGATTCCACGTTCCACATGGTAAAGCCGGTAGAGAGATCGGCGGTGAGATGCTGGTCCAGACGAGGGCCACGCTCCACGATGGTCCCGCTGCCGTAACGCAGCGCGGTACCGATCCAGGAATTTCTCCAGCGATTGCGGTAGAACAGATTGGCGGTGCCGGTGTGGGTTTGATCAAAGGCTGGCTGAATACGCTGGCCGGGATCGAGAGGCTCGTCGCCGGTGAAGCCGCCTGTAACCGGTCCATAAAAGAACGTGCGGGCCAGCGTGTACTGCACACGCGCGCTCACACCGAGCCGTTCCAGGCTGCGAACATTCAGGATCACATCCGCGCCGCTGGAACGCGCCGTATGGAAGTTGATGGGAAGAAACAGGCGCGAGATGCCGATTTCATGGTTCTCAAAGCTGTTGTGGCCGGTGTGGGTATAGGCATCCACTTCAAGAGCCACCTGGGGATGCAGTTCCTGCTGCACGCCGACTTCAAAATAGTTCTGCGCATAAGCGCGAACGTTGCCCACGCGCTGGTCAGGATCGGCGGCGTTGTTGCCGATAAAGCTGGCAAGCAGCGAATACTCGAGCGGCGGCGGCGAAAACAAGCGGTTATAAGACGCATGCAGGACGGATTTTGTGCGCGTAATGTGGTATGCCACGCCAACGCGCGGGCTGAGCTGCACATGTGTGTCAACCAGGTCAAAGTAGTCATAGCGCGCGCCTGCATCGACAGTGACGTTTTTGAAGGGCGAAAAATGGTCCTGCAAATAGACGCCAGCCTGGCCGCCTTTTACTCCGCCGCGGAAGCTGAAGACACCGCTGGAATCAAGACTGAAGATCTCAGCATCGCCGCGGCCATCGATAAAGAAGCTCTCTAGTTCGCGCAGGCGCGTAAGGTCCACGCCGGCTTTGAAAACGTGCCCATGCCAGAGCTGAATCAGGTCACTCTTAGCGCCGACTGTGAGCGTGCTGCGGGAACCGATGGAAAGCGGCGTATCAGGATCGGAGGTGGGAAGAATGCGGTCGCCGCCGATGCGCTGATAGATGGAGGTTGAAAGGACTGTGTCGGGAGAAAACGTGTGTCCCCAAGACAGGATGGCGGTTTGCTGGCGCAGATGGCGCGAGGCATCGCGACCCACATCCTGGTCTTCCGGCAGGTTGGGCTGCTGGAAGTTTGCGCCGCTGCCCATCAGCAGAAGCTTGAGACTATCTTTGCCGCTGCCGCTGGTCCAATCGAGCTGCGTGGTGCCGCGCAACGCGGAGCCGAAATCATTGAGCTCGATGGCGTCCGGAGGATCGAGAAAGCGGCCCGAGGTGAAGCCATCAGCAAAAACATAGTAATTGAGCTTTTTGGCGGAGCCGCCATACTCGGCATTCAGGTCGTAGTTGTCCTGCGTGGCCCCACGAAAATTCACCGATCCATGGCCCTGCATGTCGGCGCCGGAGCGGGTGGTGATATCCAGCACGCCGCCAAAGCGATTGCCGTACTGCGCGGTGAAGCCGCCGGTCATCAGGTCCACGGTCTCAAAAATCTGCGGGCTGGCGCCGGGGCTGAACTGCGGCTGAGTATTTTCTAGGAAAGAGACGCCGTTGATGAACTCATGCAATGAAAACTCATTGCCGCGCACGTTGATGAAGTTGTCATGACTCTGGCTTGCGCCGGGCATCAGGTTGGCCACCAGATTACTGGTGTTTTCCACCATGGGACCGGCCAAACGCTCCAACTGCTGGTGGCTGAAGGTCTGCGAGCTTCCGGTCTTGGCGGGATCGATGGTCTGATATTGCGCCGTCACCTCCACGTTTTCACGGACGGTGGTCTTTGGGGCCAGTTCGATGGTCAAAGAAACGGTCTCACGCGGCGGCAGGACCATCTGATAGTCGCGCGGGAAAAAGCCCTGGGCCTCAGTCTTGATCAGGTATTGGCCGCCATTAACGGCGGAAAAATGGAACCGTCCGTCTGAGCCAGCGACTGCGGTTTGCGCCGGAGCAGAAGCGCCTGCATGGGTGAGCGAAACATGCGCTGCGGGAACGGGCGCTCCGGCGGTGGTGCGGACAACGCCTTCAACGCTCGACTGCGCGGCGCAGAGCGACGCGGCCAGCACTACAAAGACGAACAAAATCCAGCGAGTGGTGCGCAAGGGGAAACTCCAGGAGATAATCCAGGCTGTGATTCTACCTTAGTTGCTGAAGTGGCCGCCAAGAAATTGTGGCCCAGGACACTACTGACGATAGTAGAAAACGCCAGTGTTTGTGCGGGTAAAACAAAATTTTGGCTGCTTGCGGGCGGGTTATCTTACCAACTTGAACGGCTTCTTGATCAGGTTGCCGAACCAGTGCAGCACGCTGGTCTTTTGCGGCTGCGGCGGATGCTCATGGCGGAGAGTGGCGCCGTGATAAAACTCGTCGTAAAAAGAAACGTCTGCCGGCGCAGCGGTGAGCAACAGCGCCGGATGGCCCTGGTCAAAGACCGGCTGGACCGCTTGCCCAGCGGCAGGATGGGCTACACGCGATGTACTGTTTGCAGGCACTGAAGCCTGCAAACTCAGGGCAAAACTCAGCAGAGCTACACAGCAGAGGAGTCGGCGCACAGGCTCAATTATATGGGGACGCTTTGACTGAACGATCAAAAAATCGCCTTAATCCTTTCGGGCTATGAAGCGGCCGGGGTTGCATTTCTAAGGTCCGAAATCGATACAAATTTCTTGCCCGCATACCGCTCCAGCAGCCGACGGGTGGCCTCGACGGTGTAGCCGCGGTCGGCGCCAAAGGCCAGGTGGCCACCATCGTGCAGCAATACGACCTCCGCCTGCGGCTTGCTGCGCGAATCCACCTGCCGAGCGACTTTCTCCACGATGGCGTCCGCGGATTTGGCGTTCCAGTCATAACCGGTGACCGACCACATGATAGGACTCAGGCCCATGCCGCGCGCGGTGCGCAGAACGCTGGGACGGCGGCCGCCAAAGGGCGGTCGAAAGAGTGTGGTCTTGGTCCCCAGGGCGTCTTCCAGGGCTTTGCGGCAATCGTCGAGCTCCTGGCGCAGCCGGCGGGCGGAAACCAGCGCCAGGTTGGGATGGCTGTAAGTATGGTTGCCGATCTCGTGTCCGGCGGCCAGCACGGCGCGGGCGATCTCCGGACGCTGGCGAACGTAACGGCCGATCAAAAAGAACGTGGCTTTGGCGTTGTGCCGGGCCAGCACGTCCAGCAGATGCATGGTGTGCGGATCGTTGGGGCCATCGTCAAAGGTCAGCGCCATCTGTCCGGGATCGCTGCCATGCGTGACGGTGCGGCCATAGAGCTGCGACGCCGGCGCCATGGTGGCGTATCCGGCATAACTGAGCACAGCGGCGGAAGCGACGGTGATGAAAGGCAGGAGCATTTGGTAAATGAGTAATTTGGTAATTGGGTAATTTTAGAGAGCTCAAATCCCTGACGCTGCGTCTGATGTTGCAGCTCCGACTGAAAGACCAACAGTCACAAGTCCGACATTTGCCAAATTACCAATTTACCCAATTACCAAATTTTATCTGCTCCTTTCATGCGGCAGCCTGCGCTCAAAACGCTTTCACTTTCAATCACTTCGTTTGCAGACGCTCTCGCCTTTCCACAGCCTGTTAACTGATTGCACATTGCCAGCGGGCCACGTTGCCATATATGCTGCCGTCAAGTCGGCGACTTGTAACGCATCTATCGTCAAACATGGCCAAGCTTTTTGAACCACCACAATATATAGCAGTGGAAGGCCCCATTCGCGTGGGCAAGAGCACGCTGGCCAACATCATCGCGGACCGCCTGAACGCGCAGCGCGTGATCGAGCCGGAAGACAATCCTTTTCTGCGCGCGTTTTATGAAGGCGAGCGCGGCGCCGGCTTCCAGGCGCAGTTTGCCTTTCTGATCCGCCGCTTTGAGCAGTTGCAGCGGCTGCAGGGCGAAGTGGGGCCCAAGTCGCGCAAGACCATCGTGGCTGACTACATCTTTGAAAAAGACAAGATCTTTGCCTACATCAACCTGAGCGATCCTGAGCTGGAAATTTACAACCGCTATTACCAGCTTTTCCGCCAGCAACTGCCCGCGCCCGATCTCGTCATCTACCTTCAGGCCTCGCCCGACGTGCTGAAGAAACGCCTGCGCAAGAAAAACCTTCCCGGTGAAACCGCCGTGAGTGACGACTACATTGAAGAAGTGGTCAAGGCCTATGAGCACTTCTTCTTTCATTACACGTCGTCAGACCTGCTGGTGGTGAACACCAACGACATCGACTTCGTCGAGCGCCATACCGACCTGCAGGAGCTGCTCCGCCGCGTGAGCGAGCCTATCCGCGGCACCCAGTATTTCCTGCCGCTCGGATCGACCGGCGCGGCCAGCGTTTAGTTTTTCTGACACCCGAACCTTGAGCTCCGAGGTTTTGCTTTTCCTGATCACCCGATCTACCGATCACCGGATCACTCGATCTTGGTTCTGATCCGTGTCATCCGTGCGATCAGTGGTAAGGTTTCTCGCTTTTCCGATTCCGGGCGATTAGGCACCCACCCCACCCGGCCTTTTTACACTTTTTGTTGCAAACAAAGCACTTGTTCCATTTGAACCATGGGCGACCCAGGCGTGATCCACGCGTCACCCAGGCGTCTCCCAAGGGTCACCCAGGCGTGACCCAATCCCAATCCCAAACCCAATCCTGGCAGGCAGAAGGTCGTAACGCTTCTCCAAGTACCAAATACCAGGAACCAAGTACCATCTCCTCCGGCTAATTGCCATTTGCTAATTGCTAGCTGCTCTTCCAGACTATAGCTGTTTTCTTCGCCCATATCAATTGCGAATAAGTACATCTTGACAAACGGCTGCCCCAGAAACATATCGGTTTTTGGGACCGGTCTTGGCTGAATGCCAAGTGCAGACCCGCCGCGCCAAGAAAGCCGCGCCGCGCAAAACCGGGGCCCCCGCCGAGCCCGGTTTTGGCTTGGCGGGGTGGAATTTCGCGGCGCAACAAATGTCATCCTGAATGAGCGGCGAAGCCGGAAATCGCAGCATCCGCCCTGGCGGGTTTCCCACGCTCGGAGCAAAAGTGCCGCGTAATCACCGGTGTTGGGCGACACATGAGTGGGTTCGTGACTCAGTTTGTCGCCCTCTTTCCCGTATCACTAACAAGGACTTGGCCAGCTACGGTTCCGTGGTCAAAACTATTCCGGCGAGCCGCTGTCAGCCTGACCCTCGTGGACGACTTTAAAGAGAACTCGGTGCGGTACGAACGCGGACCACGCCGGTTGGTCGACCAACTCGCGAAAACCCGTATCGTGCGCGCCTTGGAAGTGAGCCATCGAAGCCCATTGTCCAACGTGAACGAACTGGAACGGCGCGTCGGGCGCTATCGCGCGATGGAGCTTGTTACCTAGATAGCCGGGCTTCCTTTGCATATAGGCGTTTACCTTCTTCCACAATTCAAGGAACTCGCCTTCCCGGCCAGCAGGAACTTCGAAAGAGTTGATTACGGTTACGGCTGACATCTCATCCCTCTACTTGAAATTCGCGGCATGCACCAGGCGCGCGCCGACAACAGAGCATTCGTTCCCGGCCCGAAACTCCACCGCCTCAACCGCGCTGCAGCATCGCAGCAATGAGCAGGGATAATCCGCCGAGCCCTGCGAGAAGACGGACGAGATGCCATCGCCACCATTCATCCCGTATACCCGTCCAGTTCGCAGGCGGCGCATCCTGGTGCCACGTGATTACGATTGCGTTGATCGGCTGATTGCGAAATCGCGTGATCAGGCCAGACGCTACAAAGCAGACGACGGTCCCGACGAGCAGACCGAATCGAGCGCTGTTGTCCCGGCCGAGCACGGCCGCAAGAACCGTGAAAAGTATGGTGACCAGGCCCAACAGCGGCATCGTCCGGTTCAGCGTCCGGATGCCTTGCTGCTGAAGCGTGATATAGACACTGGCGGCCAGTCCGGCTGGATTGAGGATCAGCCACATTCCGAACATGGCGCCCACCAACAACGCTGCCAGCAGCACGTCCGCAAAATGAATTATTGTTGAAAACATCGCATCCTCCTTGTCCCAGGTCTCACTGGTGCACTAAAATTAATCCTAAGGTTCTTCGGATTAATCCTAATATACTTCGGATGAATTTAAAGGTCAAGCGTCAAGATGAAAATCAGGCGGCGCGCGAAGCGCAAGTACGATTCCACTTCACGCAGCGAAGGTGCAAAGACCACCCGCGAGTTGATCATTAATTCCGCTCGCGCGATCTTCCTGGAAAAAGGCTACGCCGCGGCGACGATGCCCGCAATCGCAGCGGCCGCGGGAACCGCGCTTGATACCGTGTACGCAACTGTGGGCAAGAAACCGGATTTATTCCGGCTCCTCATTGAGATGGCAATCTCTGGGAGCGACAGGGCGGTACCTGCTGACGAGCGTGACTACGTGCGCGCGATTCGAGCCGAGACGGACGCCGCTCGGAAACTACAGTTGTATTCCGCCGCACTCGGCCGCATTCAGCCAAGACTGGCTCCTCTGATCCGCGTGCTGCAGGGTGCGGCGTCGCTCGACCCGGAACTGGGAGCGCTGTGGCAGACCATCTCGCAACGCCGGGCTGAAAACATGAGGTTGCTGGCCAAAGATCTGGCGGCAACCGGACGTCTTCGCTCAGCCCTTTCCGAATCCAAGGCGGCAGACATTATTTGGAGCATGAATTCGCCGGAGTTCTATCTGTTGCTGGTTGAGCAGCGTGGTTGGTCCTTGGAGGAGTACGAGAGATGGCTGGGAGACGCATGGATTCAGTTGTTACTGGAGCCGTGAGCCAACCCGCGCGTGATTTCGCCAAGATGTGTGACGACAATTGAGCTGTGCTTCGCTCCCCTACACCACCCGTATCAGCGGCTTCCTTTGTGGCAGCACTTCGCCAATCTCCACGGCGGGCACGCCGGCATTGTTCAATGCAGTCACGAGCGAATCGGTATCGGCGCGGGCAACGGACAGCAGCAGGCCACCGGCGGTCTGAGGGTCGAACAGGATGGTCCTGATTTCTTCTGGAACGTTCGCCTCATAGCCGACCAGGCATTCGGCAAATTCACGATTGTTCTTGAGGCCGCCGGGGATGAAGCCGCTGCGGACGCAGTCCAGCGCGCCTTCCAGCAGCGGGACCTTGGCTGAGTCGATACGGAGAGAGACGCCGCTGCCCGCGGCCATCTCCCGCGCATGGCCGATCAGGCCAAAGCCGGTCACGTCAGTGGCGGCGTGGACCGTAAACTTGCCGGAAGCGGCAACCTCCGCGCCGCGAGAATTGAGCGTGGTCATCGACTTAGTCGCGGCATCGATCCATGCCTGCCTGGCCTTGCCCTGCTTGATGGCCGTGGAGATCACGCCGGTCCCCAGGCCCTTGGTCAGGATGAGCGAATCCAGCACTTGCGCGTTGGAGTTGGCCCAGACTCTCTGCGGGTCGATCATGCCGGTGACGGCGTAGCCGAACTTGATCTCGGGATCGCGCACGCTGTGGCCGCCGATCACGGTACATCCGGCCTCCATCATCTTGGAGAGGCCGCCGGCAAGAATCTGCTGCAGGACGTCGAGATCGCCTTTATCGGGAAAGCAGACAATGGCCAGCGCGGACAAGGGGCGTCCGCCCATGGCATAAACGTCGCTCAGGGAGTTGGTGGCCGCGATCTGGCCGAAGGTGAATGGGTCGTCGACGATGGGAGTGAAGAAATCTACGGTCTGGACAAGCGCCTGCGTGGCGGAAATTTTGTACACTCCGGCGTCGTCGGCTGTGTCAAAGCCAACCAGAACGTTCGGGTCATGTTGCCGGGCTAATTTCCCAAGCACCGCGTCCAGCGCCGCCGGACTCAGCTTGCTTGCTCAACCCGCAGCTTTTACCTGCTCCGTGAGCCGGATTGTTTTCACTTCTGCCATGGCTGGTATTTTACAGGTTAGCGGGCTTGTTCTCTGAAATCCCGAACCCTGAGCTTTGCCGAAGGTGAGGGATCACTATCGCCGCGATGATATCAAGGCCAGAGATTAGCCGCGAATGCACGCGAAAAAGTTTTGTTTCGTGTTCATTCGCGCAATTCGCGGCCCAATAGCTTTTCGTTCGCGTAGAAACCCCTCGCTGCGCTTCGGGGCTTCAGAAAAAGCTAGTACGCAATCGAGACCACCTTCACCGTCGGCACCTGGCCGTCCCAATCGGTGGTGACGTGCTCCAGCGTGAGTCGGAAATCGCGCGACTGGCCCGCGGCAAGCGGCGCGCGATCGATGAGACCGTAGTCGACGTAAGGAACGTTGGGCAGCAGCACTGTGACGGGGAGCGTATCTTTTTGCGCGATCTCTCCCAGCGAATTCTTGAAGAGCACCTGGACGCTTGCGCCGGTGACTTTGCGGTCTGTGCCATTGGTGAGTTTGCCTTCGATGTACGTCACCGATCCCCCGGCAAAGTTTTGCGCCGTGGCCATGTGCAGGTTGGAAACCTGAAGCTTGGCCAGATTTGGATCGGCAGGATTGCCCGTGGATTTTCCGCCGCGAGTGAGCAGCACAACGCCGACGATGAGCAGCAGCACAAATGCTCCACCGGCGGCCATGGGCACCCAGCTTCTGCTTTCGCTCTGTTCGGCTTGAGGAGAAAATACCGGATCGTTTTCAGAATCGCCCATGTCGGAGAATTCTAATATCTATGTCGCTTCGCTCCAAACCGCTCGAGAGTCCTGCCCGTGGTTACGCTGTTCGGCTCCTGATGCTGGCAGCTCGGCACGCAAGCCGGCCTCGCTGCTTCATGTTCGAGAGGAATTATGTCGCTTCGCTCCAAACTTGAGCCGCCGAAATCCCGGTGGAAGAGCGGCCCTTCAGGGCCGCGTTAAGCAATTAGGGGAGTTGGGCTTTAGCCCTGGTGATTCGCATCGAAGCAGGGCTTCAGCCTTGCTTTCGCGATTTCCAAAGAATCGGGCTTTAGCCGCTGAACGTCAACTTGAAAATGCCGTTACTCGCCCGCCACCATCATGCCGTCAATTCGCAGCGTGGGCGCGGCCGTCGATCCGCGAAATTCCAGGTCATTGCCAATCTCAGAAATGTTGTTGAGCATGTCTTTGAGATTGCCAGCAACCGTCACTTCTTCCACCGGATAAGTGAGCTCGCCGTTTTCAATCCACAGCGCGCTTACTCCGCGGGAGAAATCGCCGGTGACTATGTTCACGCCAAAGCCGAGAAACTGTAGAACGTAAAGTCCCTGCTTGATGTCGCCGATGATCTGCTGCGGCGTGCGTTCACCTTTTTGCAGATAGAAATTGCCTGAGCCAATTCCGGGCGTTCCGGCCAGCCCCCGCGAAGCATTGCCCGTAGACTTCATCCCCAGCTTTTTCGCGGTGTAAGTATTCAGCAGATAGGAATTGAACACTCCGTTTTCAATCACGACGGTGCGCCGCGTGGGAACACCTTCGCCGTCAAACGGCTCGCTGCCAAAGCCTCCAGGAATGGTGCCGTCATCGACAACCGTGATGTTGCCGGCAGCAACTTTCTGGCCCAGCTTGCCCATCAGGAACGACGACTGCCGGTAGATGGCATCGCCATTCACGGCGTCAAAAATGTTGTCTAGCATCGATCCCGCAACCAAGGGATCCAGCACGATTGGCACTCTCGTGGAAGCGATCTTGCGCGCGCCCAGCCGCCGCAATGTGCGCCGCGCTGCTTCGCGTCCAACAGACTCGGCCGTCTCCAGCTTCGCCATCGTGCGGGCCAGTGAGAACCAGTAATCGCGCTGCATGTTGCCGTTTTCGTCCTGCGCAATGGGCGCCGCGTAAACCGAGCAGGAAGACCGCCGGTACTCGCCCACAAAGCCATGCGAGTTGGCCAGCACTTTGTAGCCCGTAGATGCATCGAATGACGCGCCATCGGAATTCTTGATGCGCGGGTCAGCTTCCATCGCGGCCTGTTCCGCGCGACGCGCATAAGCAATGCGCTCATCCGGCGGAAGCGAATACACGTCATCGTAATAAAGCTTGAGATCGCCCAGAGAGCCTAGCTGGTCCGGCTCGGGAATGCCGGCAAAAGCGTCTTCTGAAGTTACTCGCGCCAACTCCAGGGCTCCGCCAATCAACCGCTGGATTCCATCTTCAGAAAAATCGCTGGAGTATGTGTTGGCGGCGCGCTGGCCCACAAATGCCCGCAGCCCGAGCCCGCGCGATCCTGAGTCTTTCAGCGTCTCCACTTCTCCCATGCGCACCACGGTGGAAAATTCTGAGGCTTCGCGCACCACGGCCTCAGCCGCAGTGGCTCCGGCCTTCATGGCCCTGGAAACTACTGTGGCCGCCAGATCGCGCAGATCGGCGTCTACTCCGCTTAATGTTTGCGTGTCTGTTGCCATTATCTTGCCGGGACTTTCATCGCGCCGTGCCGCCCACCGTCATGCTGTCCAGCTTCAGTGTGGGAATGCCAACCCCCACCGGCACTGACTGTCCGTCTTTGCCGCAGGTGCCCACGCCTTCGTCAAGCTGCAGGTCGCTGCCAACCATCGAGACCTTCGTCAGCGCGTCCGGACCGTTGCCGATCAGCGTGCAGTTTTTGAGCGGCGCCGTCACCTGGCCATTTTCGATCATGTAGGCTTCCGAGGCGGAAAACACGAACTTGCCATTTGTGATGTCCACTTGCCCGCCGCCAAAGTTCACCGCATAAACCCCGCGCTTGACAGAGCGAATAATGTCTTCCGGAGAATCGTCGCCCGCCAGCATGTAGGTGTTGGTCATTCGCGGCATGGGAATGTGCGCGTAACTTTCGCGGCGGCCGTTCCCGGTATCGGGCACGCCCATCAGCCGCGCGGAAAGCTTGTCGCTCAGGTAGCCCTTGAGTATGCCTTTTTCAATCAGCACGGTGTTCTGCGTGGGCGACCCCTCGTCGTCAACGTTGATCGATCCGCGGCGTGAAGGCAGCGTGCCGTTATCCACCACGGTGCATTTGTCTGACGCCACGCGCTTGCCCACCATGCCGGAAAAAGCTGAGGTCCCTTTGCGATTGAAATCAGCTTCCAGGCCGTGGCCAATCGCCTCATGCAGCAGGATTCCCGGCCAGCCTGGCCCCAGCACAACTTCCATTTCGCCCGCCGGCGCTTCGCGCGCGCCCAGTTGAATGATGGCCTGCCGGGCCGCGTCCTGGGCAAAATGTTCCGGTGTCTTTTCGGTATTGAAGAAATCGATGCCAACTCGCCCGCCGCCGCCAGAGGCGCCCTGCGCTGAATTCTCAGCGGACTTGGCAACGCAGCTCACGTTGAAACGCGCCATCGGCTGCACGTCGGTGGCAAAGGTCCCGTCTGAGCCAATCACCAGGATCTGCCGCATCTCGTCAAAATAACCGGCCCGCACCTGCACAATGCGCGGATCGTAGGCCCGCGCTGAGCGGTCGGCGCGCATCACCAGCTCAAGCTTGGCTGCGATATCGGCATCGGCTGAAGGTGAGGCAATGGGATAAAGCTGATGGTTCGTGTTTTCCGTGAATCCCTGCACCGGGCTCTTTGCCGGGCCGCGAGCGATCAATGCAGCCGTCCGCGCCGCGCGCAGGATCTTTTCCGGCGCCAGATCGTCGGTGTAGGCGTATCCGGTGCGCTCACCGGCCACAACTCGCACGCCGCAACCGGCGGAAATCCCCTGTGACGCGGATTTCACGATCGACTCATCCACCCGGATTGCGGTGGAGGTCTGATATTCAAAATACAAATCGGCGTAGTCGCCGCCGGCGGAAAGGGCCTCGCCCAGGTAGCGCTGCAGATCGTTGGGAGTAATGCCAAATTTCTGAAAGAAAAGATTCTGATTTTGTGTCATTCGGCTCTTTCATTGGATGTCCTGGGGGCCGGAAAAGGCGCATCCGTTTCACCTGCTTCTATTGTCGCATTTTTCCTGCCCTATGATAGTAAGGGTTGGAAGCAGCCGCCCAAAATGGAATATTCTCAAAAATGAACGATTTTTCACTCAAATAAGTCGTAATTCGATACTTAGTTTACAGCCGGTTGTCGTGGTACGCTTTCCGGGCAGGAGCGACTTGATGCCGCAGTCTGAAGATTCCCGGCTTCGTAGGCTTTTTCGTCGTCTAACCGGATGGCTCCGCCAACGCGCGCGTAAGCCGCCCGTCGACCCATATGCATACGTAACTGCCCCAAAGAGGCCCCGGCCGTCGAATCGAAGCGGGGCCGCCGTCGCCGAGCTACCCGAAGACTGATCCGGCACGTCCAACCTTTAGCTGAACCAGGATTCTTATGAAAAAGCTATGCCTCTTTTTGATGCTGATTGCTCTCTCCTATGGCCAGGTCCCTGCCGCGCCCGTGCCGGACAACACCGCCACCCGCTACACGTTCACTCTTGCCGGGAACAAAGCCGGTTTTGAAAGCTCCTCTCGCAATGCGGACGGCAGCCTGCAGATCCATTATGAATTCAACGATCGCGGCCGCGGCCCCAGCGTGAATGAGAAGATCGTCACCGGCAAAGACGGCATACCGTCGGAGATAGAAATTACCGGCGTGGACTATCTGAAGGCGCCCGTGGATGAGCGTTTCTCGCTCAAGCAAGGCATTGCCGCCTGGAAAAACCGTTCTGAGGAAGGGCGCACGAAGATCAGCGGAAAAGCGTTTTACGCCAGCATCTCCGGCGCCAATGAAGAAGCTGCCTTGCTGGCGCAGGCGCTGCTGGCTGCGCCCGGACACAAGCTGCCATTGCTTCCCGCCGGTGAAGCATCCATTGAGAAGCGCGGCGAATTAAAGATCAACGCCAATGGGCAGTCGCGCACCGTCGTCCAATACGCCATTAGCGGGCTTGGCTTTTCGCCGTCTGCGCTGTGGCTGGAGCCGGACGGAAAGTTTTTTGCCTCGGTCTCAACCTGGAATTCCATCATTCAGGAAGGTTGGGAAAGCGCCACAGCAGACCTGATAAAAGAACAAGACAAGTTTGAGAATGAACGCTCCGCCAACCTGGCCCGTACTTTGGCGCATAAGCCGCAAGGCCCGCTGGTTTTCACGCACGCTAACCTGTTCGATTCTGAGTCAGCCCAACTGCTGCCGAACCGCACCGTGGTCATCACTGGAAACCGGATCACCGCCGTGGGCGCTGATGGCAAGGTGGCCCTGCCGCCCCACGCTGAAACAGTTGATGCCGCTGGCAAAACGCTCATGCCCGGCCTCTGGGACATGCATGTTCACGTGCAGCCCGGTGACGGCCTTCTGCACATGTCGTGCGGGGTGACTTCTGTCCGCGACCTGGCCAATGACACAGATTACCTAATGCAGATGCGCAGCCGTTTCGACGCTGGGACCGAGATTGGCCCGCGCGTTGTAATGGCCGGATTCATTGACGGCCGCGGTCCTTATCAGGGCCCAACCAAGGTGTTTGCCGATACAGAAGAAGAAGCCCGGACCGCCATCGACAACTACGCGAAGCTTGGCTACGTACAAATCAAAGTCTATAGCTCGCTCAAACCGGAACTCTTGCCCAAAATTGTGGAGATGGCCCATGCCCATGGCATGCGCGTGAGCGGACACGTTCCCTCAGGGATGATTGCCGAGCAATTTGTTCGCGATGGCGTCGACGAGATCCAGCACATGAATTTCATCTTGCTGAATTTCATGCCGCAGGTGAAAGACACGCGCACGCCTGCCCGGTTTACTGAGGTTGCAGCCCACGGCGCAGAAATCGATCCAAAATCCCAACAGGTGCAGGCATTTATTCAGCTACTGAAGGAACACAAGATCGTTCTCGACCCCACGCTCAGCATCTTTGAGAGCATGCTTGATGATCGTCCCGGCAAAATGGCGCAAGGTTACGCCGCCGTGGCCGATTACATGCCGACGCAGGTCCGCCGTGGCTTTCTCTATGGTGGCCTGCAAGTCCCCGCCGGCCAGGACCAGCGCTACCAGGATTCCTTCCAGCGCATGCTCGATATGGCCAAAGCGTTTTATGATGCCGGTATTCCCATCGTGGCCGGCACAGACTCCTATGCTGGTCTCGCTCTTCATCGTGAACTTGAGCTTTACCAGAAAGCCGGCGTCCCCGCCGCGAAAGTCCTGCAACTGGCCACCTTGGGAGCGGCGCGCGTGGTCAAGCGCGATGCCGAGCTGGGCTCAATCGCTCCCGGCAAGCTGGCTGACGTGATTCTTGTGGATGGCGATCCAGCCGCCCACATCAGTGACATTCGGCGCGTGAGGACCGTGGTGAAAGATGGCGTGGTCTTTCAGGTTGCCGATATGGACCGAGCGTTGGGCGTGATCCCGATGAAATGAGATGGCTTAAATAAGAGTGTTCTCGGCGAGACAAGTGTCAGGGCCCGAATTTATTCGTGCCGTAAATGCCAAATAATTTGAATAGGCTTTAGAGCAGTTTTTAGGGTTGCTGTAAACCATGTGGCATATTCGCTCTCGGTAGTGAAAACCTAAATCCTTGATGATCACGGACCGCAGGCGCCCTCGCCTGCGAAATTTGTTGGTTTACACTAACCCCAAAACCGCTCTGGACCGCTCTGGCCCTCTCAGTCGCACGCCGGCAACAAATCCATCTCTGTTTCCGGAGCGAGTGCATGCTGCTCCGGCTCTTTCCCGCTCAGCAGCTCTTCAAAGAACCGTTCCACGCTGGCCAGGATCGCCGGTCCTGTATGCGCGTCATAGCACGCGCGGCGCAGCGCGCTGCCGCCCGGGATTCCGTGCGTGAACCACGCAACAAATTGTTTCATCTTCCCCGGTGAGCCGTGCATGGTTTCATCCACCAGCATTTTGAAATAGGTGCGGATCATCTGGTGGCGATCAGCTTCCGTCGGCTGGTCGTAGCGTCCAGTCTCAGCGTGTTGTCGAATCTGGCGGAAGATCCACGGATTCGACGCAGCCGTGCGGCCAATCATCACGCCGTCACAGCCGGTCTGCGCCACCATGGCGATGGCGTCTTCCGGCGTGCGAATATCGCCGTTGCCCACCACCGGAATCTTCACCGCATCTTTCACCGCGGCAATCCACTCCCAGCGCGCATTGCCGCTGTAGCCCTGCTCGCGCGTGCGGGCATGCAGGGCCACGCCGTTCAGCCCGCAGTCTTCGGCCATCTTGGCCAGCGGCACGCAGACAATATTCTCGTCGTCCCAGCCCAGGCGGAACTTTACGGTAAAAGGAATCTTCACCGCGGCGCGCACCGACTCAAAAATCGTCTTGATAACGGGCAGGTCTTTCAGCAGCCCTGATCCGCCATTGCACTTGACCACGCGCTTTGCCGGGCAGCCCAGATTGAGATCGACCAGGTCAAAGCCGGCATCTTCCACGATCTTGGCCGACTCGGCCAGCGTGTACGGATCGCTGCCAAAAAGCTGCGCTGAAATGGGATGCTCATCTTCGTAAAAAGTCAGGTAGCGCTTGCGCTTGGATTCGCGCGTGCGGAAGAGCCCATCGGCCGAGGTGAACTCGGTCATCAGCAGGCCGCAAGCGCTTTTTTCAAAAACCGCTAAAGGTTTCTTCTCGCGACCATCGGGATTTTGTGCCTGAGGCAGCTCTGATGTGGCAATGTCGCGATCAACTTCTTCTGGTGGTGCCATCACGTCCTGTGCGCTGCGCACAAAGCTGGCATTGCGGATAAACCGGCGAAAGACTGTGTCCGTGACGCCTGCCATGGGAGCAAGAATCGTCGCCGGCGCGATGCGTACATTACCGATCTGGAGAGAGTCCGGCACCCGCGCACCTTGAGGGGCGACCGTGGCATTGGCCGGATTTTCCCAGAATTTCTTCATAGGTTTTTTATCCCGAGCAGGGCGAGGGATCCCTATCTGTTTCGATACTGCCCCAGCGTAGCCCCGAATCAAGCACCAATCTCGCAGGCCTCAAAATGCTTGCAGATGAAAGGGTTCTCTCGCTCCGCTCGAGATTTCACAACAACAAAGCCTCCGCCGTGGCGGAGGCCTCAATCAAACCCGCGGCCTTATTGCTTCTTGGCCTCTGCGGCTTTCGCGGCATCGGACTTTGCGTACTTCCGGCGGAAGCGCTCGACGCGTCCGGCTGTATCCACCAGCTTCTGCTTGCCGGTAAAGAACGGGTGGCAATTCGAGCAGATTTCCAGATTGATGGCGCCCTTATGCGTTGACCGGGTTGTAAATGTGTTTCCGCATGCGCAGTGCACGCGCACTTCTTCATACTTGGGATGGATCGCTGCCTTCATTGCCTCTGAATACCTTTCGCAGTAAAGCCTTATTTTACCTGAAATTAGCTGATTTTGGCTAGATATAACGTCTTGCTTTGATGAGATTGGTAGCGCTAAAGATTCAATGTCGGCCTTGCACCGGTGCCCATCCGCTCAGAATCAACCTGATCTCCTGATACTCGGGCATCGTGGCTGGAACAAAGACAAAACCTAACATCCTGGCGGCAAACTCTCCGCGATCCATTACGCACAAACCACGCTTGTTTTCCGAAATGGACTTGATCCGGTCCCTGCGAATGCGCTTCTTGTAGGTAAGCCACTGCGCTCGCGTACGGCCCTCCAAGAAATCTTCCCCAATGATTAGGCTGCCGCCCCTGGGGAGCCATTTGGGAAAGCGCAAGCTAAAAACAGCGCCAAGGACCACGGGCATGAACAGAGATTCAGGCATGGGTTGGCGGCCCCAATGGAAAATGCCTTCGACTATCCAGCGGAAAATAAACGTGAAGCAGCCAATACCAAGAAAAAGCGCTACCCGCTTCCACCAAGACACCTTGATCTGCGGAGGGGGAATCTCGTACTGGCGAACGGTAGGTTCCATGGCTTCGGTGGAGTCTTAACATTCTAAATCGCTTTCAACTGGCGTAAAATCGATTATTTAGCCTTGCCATTCAGCCAGCCCAGGAGCCCTTGCCCTATGATCCGCGCCGACATTCTCCAGAAATTCCCTGACCTCTTCGGGGCCAAAAAAGTAAACGGCCGCGACGTCAACGTCCAGGAAACCATCACCGCGCTCACACGAGAGCTGCGGCCGGAGATTGCCGCGGCGTTGACCGCCCGCCGCCAGATTCTTGAGTCGCCCGCGCCGGTGCGCGAGAAATACGCCTGGCCCAGATGGGAAGAGAAATTTGAAGATCCCGTGGGTAAAAATGGCGGTGCCTGGACCTATCGCCAGATCGTGCAAGGGCTGATCGATAACTTTCTTGGACGAGAGAGCGAGTGGCGCTGGCGCCTGAATGACGAAGTGCCGGTCCCCAAAGACGCGCATCCGCTGAAGAATCCCGGCCTGGAACTGACCGGGCCGTGGCATCCGCTGGATATGGCGTTCAACGCGCTCAACAGCCCAGCGCCCATGAACATGCCGGACTTTGAGGACGCATCACCCACACACTTCCTTCCCGATGGCACTCCCAGCAATGTGCCTGTCGGCGTGTTTGCCGCCTTGCAGAATGCAAAAGAGATTTTTGCCGGCGGCTGGACCAGCCGCCCCTACGAAGTGGTAAAGAAGGGCAAGACCCGCGCTTACAACATCACCAAACCTCCGGCGCAGTGGCCCACGCGTTTTGGCCGTCCGCCGGGACTTCATATCAATTACGACCATGTGACGGTCGACGGGGCGCCCGCGCCCGCAACCATCGTCGTCGCCACTCTGTGGGCGTTCAACAACTACGATTCGCTCAGGAACGCGGGCAGCGGCGTCTACTTCTATATTCCCAAACTGCAAACGCCCAAAGAAGCGCTGATCGTGGAAAAGATTCTCTCGCGGCTGGAATCGATGATTGGGATTCCAACCGGCTCCATCAAGATCAAAATGCTGTATGAAGAGGGCAATGCCGGCCGCACGCTGCCCGCCATCGCGTGGACTCTGCGACGCCGCCTGCTGGGCACCAACGTGGGCCGCTGGGACTACCTGGGCAGCCTGATCGAAATGTGGAAGGACGATCCCAAGGGCGTCTATCCCGATCCGCAATCCATCGGCATGGCCTCGCCCAACATGATCGCCTACCAGCGCTTTAACGCGCTCATGATGCTGATGGGCGGCATGAAGCATGGCGAACTGGAGAATGCCGCGCCTATCGGCGGCATGGCCGCCGTCATGATTTACCAAGCTGGCGATCCCTATGGCCGATCCCGCTACAATCCGCTGGCGTTGCGCGCCATGGTGATCGACAAGCTGCGCGAGCGCATTCTCGGCCTGATCTTCGTCCCCGCCGAGCCGCTGGCAAATGGCCAGCAGCCCACGCTCGATGACATCCTGGCCAAGCGCGTCAAAGGCCACCTCTATGACGTTTACCGCCAGAGCTGGGTCGCCAGCCCGGAAAAAGACTACGTCGCTGCCGGCAATGCGCCGTTGCAAGCCAAGGTGGAGCAGCTTCAGGCCATCATTGACGCGCCCAAGGAAACCACCAAGGTAAAAGAGCAGGCGGTACCTACGGCAACCAGCGGATTGAGTGACGCTGAACGCAGCGTGCTCGAGTCGCGCGGCCTGCTGAACCTGCAAGGCAAGATCACGCCGCAGGTCATCAGCAAGGAATCGCTTGATTCGCCGGAAAAACTTCTCTCACCCGAGCGCTGGGAAGCAATCTACGGAATTCCCGAGGGCGAGATCACCATTGAGCGCATTCAACATGCGTTTTACATGGCCGCAAATTACGGCTTCCAGATCCTCAACGGCAACTTTGCCGCCGCCATTGACGATTACGAACTCAAGCTGCGCTTCATGAACGATCTTGCCACTTATCGAATTGACGTCTCATGGCTCTGGACCCTTCTGCGCCACCAGGCCGTCATCACCAAAGATGGCTACCTCAAGCGTCCGGCTCTGACCGAAGACGGCGTTGAGCCGGCAGAGAATGCCGATCACGTAAAGGCCGGCACCCGCTTCACCAAAGACCTGTTCGACAAGTTGTGGAACTATCACAATGAGTGGACGCAGGCTTTCTTTGCCGAGCAGGATCGCCGCGGCGAGCGCGGCCGCTTTGACCGCGACAAGGCCACGTTAATCATGGAAATGCTGATGAAACAGCTGCCCTCTCCGCGCTATATCCAGCACAGCGCGCGCGTTCTTTTCGTTGTCGGTCAAGCCAACAAGCAGGAAGGCAAGCAGATGCTGGAAGCGATCTTCGACCTCTCGCGAGAAGAGGCCGTTAAGCGCGTCCAGGCTGGCACCCTGAGCCCGGCAGCCCTCGCGGCACATGATTACGTATTCGATATCTTCCCCGAAGGCGGAAAGATCGCGCCCTCCAAGGAAAATGCGGCAGATTAACCACTACGCCAGACAATCACGGCGGCCTGCATGGCTTTTTCTGGCAGACCGCCGTTTCTTTTTTGAGCAACAGCTCTTGTCAGCCCGTCGACGGTGCAGCGCCTGTGTAAATCCTGTGCACAAACAGGATTTCCTCCCTGACTGGGGAGCGCATCTGCCCGCAAATGGTGGTATTTTCTTAACAGAGATATTCTCTGATCATGGCAACGCAGCATCAATCGCTCATAGAGGCTTGCCCCGTTTGTGACGGCACTGGCTGGAAGCAGGTTACGGTCCCCGGCAAAGCCAGCCGCATGACGCGCTGTGATTGCCGCATCTCCGCGCGCAACCAGCAACTGCTGGAAAAAGCCGGCATCCCCGCCCGTTACAAAAATTGCACTCTCACCAACTTCAATCTTGAGCTGCATGAGATTTCTCTTTCGGTCAGGAACGCTCACCGAGACGCGCTACGCTTTGTGCAGGAGTATCCGCTGGAAAAACAGGGAATGCTGCTGATCGGTTCCATCGGCGTGGGCAAAACGCATCTGGCGGTGGGAATGATCCAAGCCTTGATCCAGGAGAAAGGTATCGCTTGCCGCTTCTGCGACTATCGCGAGCTGCTTAAGGAAATCCAGAACTCGTACAATCCCGCGGTCCAGGCTACGGAGCTGGAAATCCTGCGACCGATCCTTGAAGCTGAAGTGCTGGTGCTGGACGAGCTGGGCGCGGTGAAATCTTCAGAATGGGTCTGGGACACAGTCAGCTACATCCTGAATAGCCGATACAACGAGCAGAAGACCACCATCATCACCACCAATTTTCCCGATGGGCCGTCCGGCAAGGCTGAGAAAGAAATCTCTCGTCTAAAGAAGTCTCGCGAGGAAGAAGATGCTCGGTCGGCATCGCGCGAGGAAACGCTGGGCGACCGCATTACCGACCGCATGCGCTCACGCCTGCATGACATGTGCCGTGTCCGTACCATGAAGGGCCCCGACTTCAGGACGCTCCACAAAACCAGAGCCTAATCTGGCCCCCTTTTGTTGCACAAAGCCCGTGACGATATGAACAGCAGTGATGAGGCATCAAGGCCGACTCTCTGCTGAACTGCCTGTCGCTTACTTCTTCTAAGAATATAAAGACTTATATCTATATAAATATAGTAGTAGTAGCCGATGGCTGTGGAAGGTGCGGATAATGCGCAAACCGTGATGAATAGAGGCTTGGACGAGTCCACAGGCTGTGAACAAGCGGGCCCTGAATCCGATGATGATGTGAGAATAGTGACGGAGGAAGCAAGGGGGCCTTCGCTTTCCAACCAAATCCACATTGCGAATCGAGAGCTCAAGAGGAAGCCGTGGAAATCATGGCCCGAAGCTAAATTCGGCCTGTATCCATCGCGGGATAACAGGTGCGAGTTTTCCGCAGTCGAGAGAAGCCCGCTCTGGAAAACGTGAGAACAAACCTCTTCTGCGATTTTTATATTCCTGGTGCGCAGGAGCACGCGGCTGTGCCAGACTGGTTAAAGCCGATGTAGTCTGTGACTGGCGTCCAGGAATTGCTGACCCATTCCATCCCGTTCTCAATTGATCACGCAGCGGATTTCTTCGCGCAATTCGCCGCGGCACCAGCCGTGTTTGCACTGCGCGGCGCGGATGAGTCAGCCGAGCCTTACGTCAGCAAGACGGCCAATCTCAGGAAGCGGCTGCTTCGGTTGCTGGCTCCGCCGGAATCGCAATCAAAGCGGCTCAACCTGCGGGAGCGTACTGTCGCAATCGAGTATTCGCTGACTGGTTCTGACTTTGAGTCGGTGCTCCTGCTCTACCAGACTCTGCGTGAGGAGTTCCCCAGGGAATACCCGAAGCGCCTTCGACTGCGCCCAGCGCCGTTAGTCCGTCTGAACCTGGAAAACGAGTACCCGCGTGCCTATGTCACCACGAGAATCGGCAAGACGATCGGCAAGCTGAGCGGCCGCTCGCTTTACTATGGCCCGTTCCGCTCGCGGGTTGTGGCGGAAAAGTTTCTCAATGATTCGCTCGACCTCTTCAAGATGCGCCGCTGCACCTTTGATCTGAATCCCGATCCAACTTTTCCCGGCTGTGTTTACTCAGAGATGAAGATGTGCCTTGCGCCCTGCTTTAAGGGATGTACAGACGAAGCCTACTCCGCGGAGGTGGCGCGGGTGCAGGAGTACTTTGATTCCGGCGGCCAGTCTCTGCTGCGCGAGCTGGAAGCTGAGCGTGAGCGCCTTTCGGCCACGTTGGATTTTGAGGGCGCGGCGGCGCAGCACGCAAGAGTGGCCAAGATCAAAAACATTCTTTCCGTGTGCGACGATATCTGCGGCCGCCTGGACCGCCTGAACGCCGTGGTCGTACAGCCTTCGGTCCAAGCCCGGTGCGTCGCGCTATTCTGCTTTCATGGCGGCCAGTTGACAGGGCCGGTGCAGTTGGCGATGGAAACGGAGGCAGAAAGGCAAGACACTACGGAGCAAACTCAACAAGCGCAACATCTCCCATTATCGCCCAGCGAGCCGGAGTCGGCGCCTGCGATAGCCTCTGCTTTAACACATACACAAAGCATGGAGGGCCGCATACGCGCGGCGCTGGAATCGCTCGCTCCAGGAAACCAGTCTATCCAGCGGTTCAGCGAAGAGTTGTCTATCCTGAAGCGCTGGTTTTACCGCAGCCACAAAGTGGGGGAGGTTTTTTTTGCCGGCGAAGATGGCGAGATGCCGTGGCGGAAAATTGTGCGCGGCGTGGGAAGGGTCTATCGCGGAGAAAAAGAGGGGGCGGCATTCGAGCACACGGAGAACAAACCGGAGGCCGTCCAATGATTATGCGAGCCCCTAGTGCTTATGCTGTTGCCGGTTTTGCTGAAGTCTTTCTGTAAACCACTTTCACCCCCTCACGCCATCTCTCGTCCAAACCCACCAGAGACCATTCGATCACAGGCGAAAAATAGCGCAGCACCGTATCCGTGGCCGGATGCACTCGTAATGACGGAGCGATAAGCATCAGCAGCGGCGGCCGGGGCGAGAGCTGTTGGCCGGGAAAATAGCCGTATTGCTGAAATTCGCCGCGGCCATGGTGCCAGTGAACGCGGGCCCAGTAATCAAGACCCTGCAGCGGCAGATGAATATCTTCTTCGGCTTTCAGTTCCAGCACGGCGAGCCGGGCGTCGCGCGTGCAGGTAAGCACGTCGATCATGGCGCGATCGGAAGCGGAAAACGCCGGCACCTGCGAATAGACATGGCCGGGATCCAGCCGGGAGTCAATGGCCGCAACGTTCCTGAACACCAGCGATTCAAGCCAGCGCTCCGGATACATGCGCCAGAGCTGGTCGCGACGGTCGCCCTGTGGGCAGCGGGCTTCAACAACGATGCTGATGAATTGGCTGAATGCCAGGGCAGTCTCTTCGTTGAGACGCGTTTCATATCCGGGCGGCCCGAAGACGACTTCCTCGTCAACTTGAAAAGACCCGGGCGCATTCGCGAGTCTCGCTCTGGCGATTTCAAGTCCGTGGAGACGCAACGATAGCTCAGTCGCAGAAAGAACGGCGACCTCAGCCTGCGGCGCAAGAGACAGAATCTTGTCCACGATGGCGGCAAAGCGTGCGCGCACCTGGGCCGCGTCCGGGCAGCGTACCAGGCGAGTGTGAATGTTGCCATGATCGGAGTGGTCAACCTGAATCACTGACTCGTCGCGTTCGTCGAACTCATAGAGCTGAAACTTGGCGGCGCTGTGGTCCAGATGGGCCATGCGAATCCGCAGCGTGGCGGCGCTCTTTGCCGGAACATAAAGCCGCAAACCTTCCACTACCGTCCGTCCAGCTTCGCGTTCACGGCAGGCCTGAAGCCAGAGCAAGCCAAAGGTGAGCGACGCATCGACCGCCGCTTGTGTCTCTTGCTGGTTCACGCCCATTACGGCAAAAGCACTGCGGCCTTTCCGCAGCAGGCCGCGCGCGTACACCGGAGAAAAGCTGCGCTCCAGGTCGATGGATGTCGAGAGGCGGGCTTTGTCCAGGGCCCAGTCCGGCGCTTCACGGCGCAGCACGCGCTCCAGCAGCCGGGCATAGCGGCTGCGCGCGGCTTTTTGTGCCGTTGGTGTGCGCCGGTCGCGATCACGGCAGATTTCCAGCTTGACGGGACGGGCCTGGGCAAAGCGCCGCACGGTGAGCGTGAGAATGCCGTTCTTCGATTCAGCATCCAGCACGTTGCGGACGAGGTTGCGCTCCTGCGACCACAAGTGCAGCAGACAGCTGTCTTTTTTGGCAGAGACGGAGTACTGAGCCGACTCAAGATCGAAGAGTACCTGACCGTCTTCCATTACCACGCCGCTGCGCGCTTCTGACAGGAACTCCTGGAGCGTGCGTGCGAGCAGGTCGGCGGTCATGAACTTGAAAAGTGTGGCGGTCGTGAGCCGCCACGATCTGGAAGTTTATCGTACCGTCAAGTTCACAACTTGAGTGACTGGTCCGTTGGAACCGGTGCCGGTGATGGTTAGAGCGTACGTCCCGGGCGGTGTGCCCGCGGTGTGAGTGACGACTGTCTGGGTTCCTCCTCCGCCTCCTCCGCAGCCGGCCAGCGCCAGCACAAGCAGGAACCCGGTCACACCCAGTGCCAGCCTGAGTCTCTTCAGGCGTGGGGAACGAGAGCTCAAACTGAATGTAAATAGCATCGCCAGCGCCAGGAGCATGGCAACCAGCCATAATTTCGGATATGAGCGCGTGCCATCGTTGCCTACAACCGTCGAACTTGCCGTGGTGTTTACGGTCATGTTTATGAACGCCGAGGAAGTAACAGACGGCTGGTTGAAAGAGCATGTGGAAGCGGCCGGTAGTCCGCTGCAACTCAAAGTTACCGCGCCCGCCGCTGAACTGTTGATACTCACCTGGAAGGAGAACACCGCCGGCTGTCCCGCGTTGACTGTGGCATTGGTTGTGAGGGGCAGAATCTGGAACATCGGGCTAATCTGCGCAGCCAGGTTTGAGGTGTTGTTCCCCGGCGCTCCGTCCCCTCCTCCTGAAACCGTCGTTTGATACGATCCGGCACCTGGAGGAGCGTTGTTGGCCACGTTAAATGCCACGAGGATATCCGGATACACCGCGTTCGCATTCAGAGCATCTGATCGCATACACGTCAGATTATTCAGAGTACAACTCCAGCCTTGGCCGCCAATTGAAGTCGCGTTCAACCCGGTGCTCAGGGTATTTACTAATGTGACCGTGCCGGATGAGGGAACGTTTCCAAAGTTGCGGACGGAAATGTTTTCAGAAAGGTTCGTTTGGCCCTGGACAATGAAGAATGGCCCGAATATCTGTACAGTCAGATCCACGAGAGGAACCGCAATGGAGGTGGGATCATTGAACGTGTTGTTGGCCGCATTGGTATCGCCGCCGCCGGAAACCGTCACCGTGTTAACGACGCTGGTGGGCGCGTTGGCGGCAATGGCCACTGTAAGAAAGATCGGGGCATAGCTATCGTTGAACAGCAGGGCATCCGACCGCGTGCATGACGATGTGGCGCCCACCGTGCAGGTCCAGCCGACCCCGCTCATGTCTGTCGCCGTCAGGCCGGTAGGCAGGGTGTCTGAGACATTGACCGTGCCGGAAGTATTGGCCGTTCCTACATTGGAGATATCAATCCTGTAGATGCCGGTCTGGCCCTGTACAAAGTTGTTGAATGAATGGTTCATGAAGGGAGCGAGGTCAGGATGCGGCGGCGGCAGAATGATGGTGGGGTCCTGGGAAAGATCATTGCCGGTATTCACCTCGCCCCCGCCCGACACGGTTGCGGAATTCACTACATTGGCAGGTGCATCCGGAGCTACGTTCACCGTAACCGTAATGGTTTCAGCAGTATTGCCCGACACCAATACGTCACTACGCGTGCAAGTCAGTGTGGCCAGCGTGCAAGTCCAGCCGCTGCCGCTGATGGCGGTTGCGGTCAATCCAGTGGGTAAAGTATCGACTACCGTAATAGTTCCGAAGCTCGCCAGATTGCCGTTGTTGCTGACAAAAATTCTGTATGTAGCGCCGATTTCTCCCTGGAAGAACGATCCATTGATGACCCCGTCATGTTGCTTGAAAATAAGCAAATCAGGCGCCAGAACAGAGGTGGGATCGCTGGCAGAATTATTCGCGATGTTGGTTTCTCCGCCACCTGAAACCGTGGCCGTATTCGTAACCAATGAAGGCGCGTTGGCCGCGACGTTTACGGTCAAAGTGATCGCAGGATAGCTGCTGGTGGCGGCCAGCGCGTCGGTGCGAGTGCAAGTCAGTGTTCCCAGAGTGCAAGTCCAACCGGTTCCGCTGATTGCCGTGGCCGTGAGCCCGCTTGGCAGGCTATCAACTACTGTAACCGTCCCTGAGGTCGGGCCATGGCCAACGTTGGAAACCGTGATCGTATAAGTAGCGCCTGTTTGCCCGACGGAAAAGTTTCCTGTGTGGCTCTTGGTGATCGCCAGGTCAGGAGTCGTGTTTACGTTCACGGTCGCGCTGCCGGTAAAGCCCGCCGAATGCGTGTCGATGACGCTGATGGTCTGGTTCCCTAGTGTTCCCAGGGTGAAAGAAAATTGGTGCGAGCCCGCATCGGCTTGTACAAAGGTGTAGTCAGCCGGCAGAACAGCTAGAGGATCGGAGCTGGTGAAGTGGATTGTGCCCCTGTAGCCGCTCAGCGTAAACGGCGAAACACTGCTCTGGATCGTCAGTGTGCCGTTAAACGGCAATGACGGCCCGGCGCCAGATGCGGGGGTGCTCAGGTTAAGTACCGGCGGTGCGCTTACGCAGTCGCCTTGCAGATTGGAAAACTCCGTCTGGACCATGTAAGTATGAGCGCCAGCGCTCACAATAACATCCTGGTTGCCGCATATATCGGCGACTTCGCCCAGGTCATTTCCAGATGGGGGATGGTCGTACCATGCCAGAGGCGAGTCAAACGTTTGCGCGGAACCAACTTGCGCGTCCGTTACAGCCTCGGACATTTCGTGACTGGTAACGGCGGTTATGTTCTGAAACTCCGTGCCGCTACCGCAATGGGGGGCTTGGCATCCGCTGGTGGGCCCAAAGTCAGGCAGAACGCCATAAGGAACCAGGCTGGAAGTATTCGAGTGGTAGGCGCAGAACCCGCCTGCGGCGCAACTTGGCGCCGTTCCCAGATTGATATGAACTCCAGGCGGGAAATAAATCATATAGAAGGTTTCAATGATTCCCTTGGCATCCTTCACCGGCGGGGGCAAATGACCGGCGGCAAGCTGGTTGGTCAGCTCCGTTTGAATCGCAGCATCAGTAAGATTGCAGGTAGCAGGACCAGGACAGGAAGAAGGAATGATCGTGACTGTGGCGTCAAATTGGCCTCTTCCAATCGTCTGATTGCTGCTTGTCGCCGATGGTCCAGCCCCGGTGACTCCAACCGTACTATATTCCGTCAACAGATCGTAATATCTGCTGTTGGTGATGTCGGCAAAGAACTGGTCGATTGTGCCAGGAGTGGTAACCACCGGGTCAACGTTCGTTCCCCAGAAGACAATCACCACGTGGACATTGGAGATGACCGGCCCGCCCCAGTAAGTAAGGTGAGCTCCGAATGGGGCGGAGGTGTTTTTAAGGCCGCTCACTCCTCTGTCGAACGGCACAATGTGGACTAGACGCTGCTCCTGCCCGGCATCGACCACGGGAGCTGTCTGGGTCTGCGCTGAGTCGCCGGATAAAGTCTGCCCGGTCGCGACTGTGGCGCTCGGCTGCGAATCAGCCGGTTTGTCTTGGGCTGAAGCGCTCGCTAGAAATCCCGAGAGCACGAGGATGAGGGAACAGACGAACGCCAGGCTTCGCGAACCAAACATGGCGGCCAGAAAACGACCAGAGACTGGTGTTGGGAGCAAGAGCTTAAGCACAAAAACTCCTTATAACTTCGCTGCGAGCGAGGCACAATTCAAGGGCAGGTTATGAAGTGTACGAAGCAGAGTTCCTGCTCGTCAATGAAAAACAGATAGCTTTGGAGATTAAATTTGTTAAACGGCCGTAAACAACTTGAGGTTTTAGTGTGTGGAACCCATCCGCCGTCTAGTAAAAGAAACTACTAAGCTATGACTATCCATAGAAATGCAAGCAATTTCTGCAATGTATGAAGATAGTTCGGGTGACTGTCACCACATGAGTTCAAGAGCGTACTACTGGTTAAGGGCCCGGGAGACAGGTGCTTCCACCTTGTGGCAAAGGATAGTCTGTTTATTTGCCCTTCGCGCCCTCCCCTTTCGGTTGGACGGCGATGCCGAGTCGCCAGAAAAGGAAGCTGACTTCGTCGGCGGTGTTTTCGATCTGCTTGCCAGCGGGAGTTCCGCCGGAGTGCCCAGCGGAGGTGTCATAGTGCAGCAGGATTGGGTGGTCTGAGCCGGCCGTGGCGGCCTGGAGACGCGCGGTCATCTTGCGGGCGTGGAGCGGCGCAACACGGGTATCGGAGTCGCCGGAGATCAGGAGCACGGAAGGATATTTTGTTCCCGGCTTCACGTGATGATAGGGCGAGTAGGCGTAAATGTACTTGAACTGCTGCTCGTTTTCTGAAGAGCCGTATTCGGGGACCCAGTAGCGCCCGACCAGGAAGTTCTGGTAACGGACCATATCGAGCAGCGGATAGCCGCAGATCACGGCGCCAAAGAGATCAGGACGCTGGGTGAGCGCCGCGCCCACGAGCAAGCCGCCGTTGCTGCTACCGCGTATGGCGAGACGGGCGGGCACGGTGTATTTGTTGTGGATGAGCCACTCGGCCGCGGCGATGAAATCGTCAAAGACGTTCTGCTTCTTCTCCAGCATGCCTGCATGGTGCCATTCTTCGCCAAACTCGCCGCCGCCCCGCAGGTTCGGCACAGCCAGCACGCCTCCGTTCATCAACCAGGCGGCGTTAAAGGCGTTGAAGTTGGGCGTCTGGTCAAGATTGAATCCGCCGTAGCCGGTGAGCAGGACGGGGTTGGAGCCATCAAGCTTCAGGCCCCTGGCGTGAGTGATGAACATCGGAATTTTTGTTCCATCTTTTGAGCTGTACCAGACCTGCTGGACTTCATACTGCGCGCTCTCAATGGGGACCGCGGAGGCGAACCAGACGCTCTGCTTGCCGCTGGCAACGTCATAGCGATAGACGGTCTGGGGAAGAGGATACGAGGTGAAGGAGAAGAAAGCCTCGGCAGAATCCCAGTGTCCGTTGAGGCCGGAGATGGTCCCGAGCGAGGGCGTGGGGATTTCACTGAGCAGCTTTCCATTGGTATCAATGATCTTCAGGTGGGGCACCACATTCTGGATGACGCGCACGGCCAGCTTTCCATCGACCAGCGAAAAGCCGTCCAGCACGCCTTCGCCGTGGGGAAGCACCTCGCGCCAGTTGTCTTTGTTTTCAATCTGGGCGGGATTTTTGAGATCAACTTCCATGATGCGCCATCTCGGCGCCTTCCAGTTGGTGCGCACGTACATGTGGTCGCCGGCGATCTGGCCGTTGAAGACCGCGGGAACATCTTTCACGATGGGCACGACTGGACCGTTGTGGACCAGGTCCTTGACGTAAAGCTCGGTGTGGTCGGCGGCCGCGCCGTGCAAAACGGCGATGGAGAGATAGTGATTGTCGTCGCTCAGTGTGGAGACGATGATTTTCTCCGGGCCATAGCCTTTGCCAAAGATCTCAACGTCATTTGAGACCTCCGTGCCGATCTTGTGATAGAAGACGCGCGGCCCTTCCGCGACCAGGCGCGTCATATAAACGCCGGTCTTATCCGTGAGCACGGAAAAGCCCGAGTAGCGCGCCTTGGGAAAGACATCCGGCAACTCCTTGCGGGCGTCCACGTCATAGAGGTGCGGCGTAATTTCGTCCGCGCCGCCCTGGCGCAGAAAGTAGGCGAGCAGCTTGCCGTCGCGGCTGACCGAGTTCACGCCCACGGTGATGGTGTGCTTGGGGCTGAGCGGAAGCGGGTCCACCAGCAATTCATCGGGGCCGGTGAGCCCCTTGCGCATGAAGAGAGAGGACTGGTCCTGCTCCGCGCCGCGGCGGGTAAAGAAGTAGCGGCCGCCGGCGACCTGCGGCGAGCTCATGGCGTCAATCTTGATCAGTGCGCCCACCTGCCGGCGCAGGGCATCGCGCTCAGGCAGCTTGGCCAGCAGCGAGTCGGTGTATGCGTTCTGCGCGTCGATCCAGGCGCGCGTCTCCGGGCTGTTCTGGTCCTCCAGCCAGCGATACGGGTCCACGATCTCCGTGCCATAGAGTTGGTCCTTGACCTCTTTGACGTTGGTCCTGGGCGGTGCCGGCACCGCAACAGCGGCACCGGACGGGTTCTTGGCCGCGCTATTGGCCTCTGGGGTTGAAGGCGTCCCGGCGTAAGTGGCCAGAGAAAGAACAAAGGCAAGCGGCAGGAAAACGGGAGATTTTTGGTGCGTCTTTTTGAGCATCATGGGCGCGGACCTCAGGTTCAACTCCGGGCAAAAACCAGCTTCTCGGGTGGCGCGATTCTAGTGCGGTGAGGGAGGGAGGGTCAAACCGCCCGTAGTGGGTCAAGTCTGATTTCCAAAACTCAGGAAGTCAATTTCCTCAAAAAAACGTTTCGAACTTGTCTTGCTGAGCGGCGCGCGAGTCCCGGCGAAGCCGGGATAAGCGCAAGTCGAAGCATCCCGAGAATGTATTCCTGCCCATACTGCGGCAGGGAGTTCTCTTGAAAGCATTTTCCTCCGCAACCTATTGTCTTGCAGTTGCATTGACATACTGGGAAACAGCCTGGGAAGAATTCCCTGATGCGGCATTAGCGATGGATGCATTTTCGGGATGGTTCGACTCGCCCTCGCCTCTCCCGCTACGCGGGAATCGTTCGGCTTCGCTCACCACGACAGGCGGATGCTGTAATTTTCAAACTGACCCACTACCTCAAAGCGGACAACCAGCCATCGACATCTGAGTCTCAATAAGCTATCTTGTCCGCCTTGGCCTTCCAGGCCTTAAATGGCGTTGACCCTTCCTGGTGGACTAGCTGCGCAATGGGCAACTTCTGCTGGGCGTAGGGCAGGCATATCTGGCCCTTGATAAACGAATCGTCAAAGCCCGCGTTCGCTGCATCGGCGGCGGTAGCGGCGTAGAAGACGTGCGCCGGCCGCGACCAGTAAATCGCGCCCAAACACATTGGGCACGGCTCACAGCTACAGTAAATGTCACATCCGGTGAGTTCGAAGTGGCCGAGCGCCTGGCAGGCCGCGCGTATCGCAACCACCTCAGCATGCGCCGTGGGATCGAGAATGGAAGTCACCTGGTTCGTGCCGGTCGCGATGATTTGACCATCTTTGACGACGATCGCGCCAAAAGGCCCACCGCGTCCGCTGTTTACGTTATCCACGGCCAGTTGAATAGTTTTCTGGATGAATTCGTTTTGGTCCATTGCCGCTCCCAATCAAGGCCGTAATAGTTTATCCGTATGGATAGAAGATAAAGAACAGGAGTGAAAGCACCGTCAGCACGAACAGCGCGGGCTTCACCTGGCCGATCTTTCCCGAGACCAGCTTGCACAGAGGATAAAGAACAAAGCCGGCGCTGATGCCCACGGCGATATTAAAGGTAAAACACATCAGCGCAATCACGGCAAACGCGGGAATGGACTCAGAGTAATCGCTGAAGTCGATGCGGGCGATTGGCTCCAGCATGAACAGGCCGACGATGATCAGCGCCGGGCCGTAAGCCTGTGGAGGGATCGCGGTCACGAATGGAGCAAAGAACAAGGTCAAGGCAAAACAGGCCGCCACCACCAACGCGGTCAGGCCGGTCCGTCCTCCAGATTCGATTCCCGTAGCGGATTCAACGTAAGCCCCGGATGTGGTGGTTCCTACGGCGGGCGCAAGACATGTGCTCAGAGCGTCTACCAGCATGGGCCGCTCAATCTGCGGCAGGTTGCCGTCCTTATCCAGAAAACCTGCGCGCGCGGAAAGACCGATCAGCGTTCCCATGGTGTCAACAAACGCCATGATGAAGATAGTAAGCACGATTGGGAACGCGCTCCACGTGAAAGCGCCGTGAAAATCGAGTTTCCACAGGATCGGCCCCAAGCCGGGAGGCAAGCTCACGAATTTTGTTGGCGGTGCGACGATTCCGGCAGCAAAGGCAATCACGGCTGTGGCGATGATTCCCAGCAGAATGGCGCCGCGAACTTTGCGGATCACCAGCACCGCGAGCAGCAAAAATCCGCTGATCGCCACCAAGACCGGCGCCGTGGTGAGATGTCCAGCGCGCACCGGCGCGCCCGCAACTCCGAGCGTGACAATCCCTGTCTGGTTCAACCCGATGAACGTAAGAAACAACCCGATACCCACGGCAAAGCTGTAACGCAGTGACACCGGCACGGCTTCAACCACCCATTGCCGCAGGCGCAACACTGTCAACAGGACGAAGAGTGCTCCAGCAATAAAGATTGCCGCCAGCGCGGTTTGCCATTTGTAGCCAAGTTGCTGGCACACCGTGAAGGCGATGAATGCGTTCTCGCCCATATACGGCGCAATGGCAAACGGGCGATTCGCATACAGTCCCATCAAGGTACAGCCAAAGACCGCCGCCACCACCGTGGCCACAAAACAAGGGCCCGCGGGAATACCCGCATTGCTGAGGATGGCCGGATTCACCACCACGATATAGGACATCGTCGTAAACGTGGTCAGGCCGGCGATCACCTCGCGGGAAACCGTGGTGCCATGTTGCTCCAGTTGAAAGAAACGCGCCACTGCGCTCATTCGGAGCGGCCTTTCTGTTTCAAAATTTGGTCCAGATAAGCCAGATAGCCGCACAAGAGGCGATACGTATCGTAATAATTATTGGGCCGGAACTGCGTGGTGGCGCCGGTGGCAACGTTCTGCTGCGTGAGCGAATGGATTGTGATCTGAGGGATGTGGCGGGCCGCGAAGGAATCGGAGTCCGTATTGCCCACCGCGGCTATATCAATCTGGCTGGCCGGAAGCTTCAAGGCATACACCATGATCATGAGGGAATGTACCAGGTCTTTATCGGAATGAGCCGACCAGACTTTTGTGGGCGAAAGGCCCAGGGCATCCACGTTGACCATGGCTTCCGCATGATCGATCTGAGAGCGGGTCAGCTTGCGAGCAAAGTACTCCGCGCCGGCGGCCTTGTTGCCGTTATCGGCAAACGCTACGAAGACAAAACTGTGGTTCCGCTTTCTTGCCCGCAGGCTCTGGTAAAGCGCCGGCAGCAATGAAGCGCCGCTCCAGTTGTCCAGCGGCCTTTCCGGCGAAGCGACGCGATCATAATGCGCGCCCACAATCACCGTGTCGCCTTCTCCAGTTCCCAGGCGACAGATGATGTTGGGAGTGTCACTGCCCTCCACTTTTTGCTCGAACAATGCGCTGCCGAGGCACCCGGCTTCGCTGAACATCAGTTTCAATCTGGCGGCGCGGGCCTCATTGGTTTCTGGAATGCTTTTCATCCGTTCCAGGACCAGGGATTTTTCGGCGGGTGTAAATTGGACCCTCTGCGCCTGGCTGGCCCCGCATAAGACAAGGAGTATGACTTGGAAAATCAGAGCCTGCCCGCGCATGGTCAGGCTATCTTACACGGCGGGCGCGGCGTACTCCACTATCACGAGTTAGTCGCGGGCCAAAATCTCCCGCTAGACGCGCTAAGCCGCTTTGAATGAGAGCTTATTGTCTTTCCGGTCAATATAGGCCCACGGAACGTTCGGATCATGCGTGAACATCGTCAGCCACTGCTCCGCGATGGCTCGGGCGTAGTAGCGTTTGCGATTTTCCAGCACCTCAAGCGGAAATAGATCGTAGGCCATGGCCCACGTGGGCTCCAGATGCCAGGTGGTGGGGATCAAGTCTGAGATGTAGCATGCGGTCTTGCCCCCGCTGCGGATGAAGACGGCCCACATGTTGCGCGTGTGCCCGGGCCAGACCTCAACGGATATGCCGGGAACAATCTCCTGCTCCTGATTGCCGTCCAGCAGGGTCATCTGGCCGTTTCGGATCAGCGGATCGTAGTTGTCACTGATGTAGCTGATGCGGTCGCGTTCCAGTTGCAGCGAGCCGTGTTCCCATTCGCCCTTGGGCGCAAAGTATCTGGCGTTGGGAAAAGTAGCCACAGCCACACGGTCCTGATACACGGTGTTCCAGCCGCAATGATCGAAATGCAAATGCGAATTGATGACCACATCGATCTCTTCTGGCCGCGTGCCTGTCTCTTGCAGGCTCTCCATGAGCTTGAGTTCGGGAAGAAAAAAGCTTTTGGTCCTCTCAGAGAGCTTGTTGCCGATACCGGTCTCGATCAATACGGTCTTTTTGCCGGTGCGGACCAGTATCGAGTTGCAACTTACCTTGATGCGGTTCAATTCGTCTGCCGGCACTTTGCGCTGCCACATGACCTTGGGAACGATGCCGAAGAACGCGCCGCCATCGCCCACGTACGTTCCATCTGAGATCGCGGTTAATTCAAAGTCGCCGAGCGAAATGGTCTGGTTCTTCAACTGCCCTCTACTCCGTCCCTAAAAGCTCGCGATGGAAATGCGCCCGGATGCGGGTAAACAAATGGGCGCGCGTTCCCGGCCCGGAGATGCTGTGTGTTTTGCGCGGATAAATCTGCAGGTCAAACTGCTTGCCCGCGTTGATGAAGGCATTGATCATCTGCATGGTGTTCTGCATGTGGACATTGTCGTCACTGGTGCCGTGGACTTCCAGCAGATGGCCTTTCAAGTTGGCCGCATAAGTAATGGGCGAGCCCTTCTTGTAGCCTTCCTCGTACTGCGGGACCAGTCCGGCGTAGCGCTCCGTATAAATGGAATCATAATCCTTCCAATCCGTCACCGGCGCCACCGCCACTCCGGCCTTGAAGCGGTCAGAGTGCGTCATGGCGATCAGAGTCATGTAGCCGCCGTAACTCCAGCCCCACCAGCCCATGCGCGAGCCATCAAGCTGCGGAAACCGCTGCAGCGCCTGATCGATTGCGGCGAGCTGGTCTTTCAGCTCAACTTCGCCGAAGTTGTGGATCACCGTGGCCGCGAATTTCTTTCCCCGCGCGCCCATGCCGCGATTGTCCACCACGAGAACGGCAATGCCATCGCGCATCAGGACCTGGTTGAAGAGAAAGCCCGCGCCGCCCCATTTGTCTTGCACGCTTTGCCCGTGCGGGCCGCCGTAAGGATTGTTGAGCAGCGGCACTTTCTTGCCCGAGCTATCCGGAGGCAGATAGAGCAGGCCGCGAAGGACCGTGCCGTCTTCAGCTTTAAAGTCCACAAACTGCGGCGCGATCAGCTTGAGCGAGTCCACGCTCTTTGAGCGCCAGAAAACATCACAGCTTCCGCCGACATGGCAAAAAGCAAGCTGCGGCGGCGTCATGAGCGAGGAAAAATGGTCGACAAAGTACTGGCCATTCGGCGCAACTTTGGCTTCGTGCGTCCCATCTTTGGTCAGGCATTGGAAGGCCGAGCCATCCAGCTTGACGCTGCATAGATTCCGCTGGCGGTCATCGCCGGCGTTGGTGTTGAGGAAGAGCGCGCCCTTGGCTTCATCTGTACCTTCAATGTCAAAAACCTCGAAATCGCCTTTGGTGATCTGATTGACCAGTTTGGCGTCGGCCGCAAGCGGATTCACTTTATCGAACGAATAGAGATAAAGATGAGTGTGGCCGTCACGCCAGCTTGGCCAGGTGAACTTGTCGCCCGATTTCAGGAATTGGAGGTTGTTGTCGGTCTCGATCCATGTATCGCTCTTTTCGGTGAGCACGCGGCGCGATTTGCCGCTGGAGACGTCAACAAAAAAAAGGTCAAGCTGGTTCTGCGCGCGGTTGAGGACTGTGGCCCAGACAATGCCATCGCGCACCCAGCCAAAGCGCGGAATGTACATGTCTTTTTCATCGGTCAGGTGGATCCACTTCACCGCGCCGCCGGCGGCGCTCACCACGCCGAGTTGGACTTCAGGATTCGGGTCGCCTACTTTTGGATATTTTTCCTGGTAAACCGTGGGATGCTGCGGGATGAAATCGGTGATCGGATAGGTGGGGACCTTGGCTTCATTCATCTGGAGGAAGACGATTTTGCTGGAATCGGGCGACCAGAAATAATTGCTGCGAACGTCAAGCTCTTCAGAATAGACCCAGTCCACTTCGCCATCCAGCAGGTTGTCATTGCCATCCGTGGTCAACTCCTTTTCCGCGCCGCCGTCCACGCCTTTTACCACAAGATTGTGCCTGCGCACGTAAGAGAGGGTCTTTCCGTCCATGGAAAACTTTGGGTCTGTGGCAGACTCGCCCGGTGCGCTGAGCGCCACATACTTGCCGGTGGAGAGCGTGTAATACCAGAGCTGGCCGTTGGCGTCGAAGAGGATGTGCTCTGAGTCCGGTGCCCAGTGGTAGCCGGCCACGTGATAGCGCGCGCGATTGTCTTTTTCGCGATCGTCTTTAGTGCCGGTAACCGGCGGCTTCATGGCGGCAATCTTCTCTGAAGCCAGCAGGACCGCGGGCTTGCCGGAGGTCACGTCAATGTAATAGAGATCGGACTTGTCGCCCTGCTCCTGATGCAGAAAATAAGAGACTTTCTTTCCGTCAGGACTCCAATTGATCGTATCCGGCACGCGCCCGATCAATCCATTGGGGGCATAGATGGATTCGATGGTCAGCTCTTGCGCGGCGGCGGCGACGGCACAGAGAATCGCCAGGAAAAACGAGAGGAAAAGCCTTTTCACGGGCACACTCCAGCGGGTGAGGTGAAACGAAGAAGTGTAACACTAGCAAACGGCATTCAGCACTCAGCCGTCAGCATTCCAGCTAAAGTGGAATTCACCGCAAAGGTCGCAAAGAGCGCAAAGAAAAAAGTTCAATTGCTCTTTTATTCCTTTGCGTCCGTCGCGTCCTTTGCGGTGAGTGGTTTTAGCTGATTGTTTACTGCCGCCTTTGCGCCGTTTGCCTTATGATCTCTACGTCTGAATAGACAGATTCAAATAAAAGGAGCAAACACATGCGGCGTCGCGACTTTCTTTACGGCCTGGGGGCAAGCTCCGTAATCCTTTGGCTTCCGGAATTACTGATGGCCGATACTCTGCTTCGGCCGGGCAACGACGTCTCGCTCCGGTGCCTGGGAAATGTTAACGGCCCGCGGTATCTCGATGGCCGGACATCCGACGGAAGCGTAGGGCTGGCTCCTGATCTCAGCAAGAAGTTTTCCGGAACCAAATGGCACGTCTACAACGGAGGAAATGGCTCCATTGCCCTGCTGTGCAAGGGGACCGGGCAGGGTAATCACTGGCTCGACGGCCGCACCGGGAATGGCACGGTCGGCTTGGCGCCAACCAGCCAAAAGCCTTATACCGGCACGCGATGGCAGGTCGTCCTGTTCGACAACAACCCTAATGTCGTGGGGCTTAAATGCCTGGGCAACATTGAAGGTCCCCGCTGGCTTGACGGGCGGACCGGAAACGGCACCGTGGGGCTGGCCAAGACCACGGACCCGCCCTTTACCGGAACCAGATGGGAAGTGAAAATGTATCCGGTGTGCATTGATTCGCCGTGCTAGCACTGTGGGATTATCTGCCTTGGCGGTAGCCAGGAGTTGAGGGCCGGGCCATCTACAACTGATCTTCCATCTGCCGTCTCAGCCTGCGCGACTCGGCCAACAGTCCCATGCTGTGCATCAGGTGCTGCAATGTGACGATCCCCACCAGACGCTCCTGGTCGACCACCGGGATCAGACTCAGACCGCGGGAGGTAAGCTTGCGGAAAGCCGAACCGAGCGATTCAGTCCGTGAAGCGATTTCAAAGGCTTTGCTCATCGCGCCCTGCACGTAGCCATTTCCTTCCGCGCGCAGCCGTTCCACAATCGTCTGGCGGGTAATCACGCCGACCAGGTCGCCTCCGCTCACCACAGGAAAATCATCCTGCAGGCAGTGGACGGCTTTGTCGAGAGCGTCTTCCAGGGTGTCCGCCGGTGAGAGGATGGAAAACTCCGTCAGCATAATGTCTTCCATCTGCACCGCGTCGACCACGGACTGGAACATCACCGTGCGCTCTTCCATCTGCGCGGCCATGAAGACAAAGAAACCCACCAGCATCAGCAACTGGATATTCATGGCGGCCCCGGCGAGCATGAAAAGCCCGGCAAAAATGTGGCCCAGACTTACGGCGCGCCGTGTAGCCTTGCGAAACTCCATCCGGCGGGCCAGCCAGGCGCGCAAGACCCGGCCGCCATCGAGCGGAAAGGCCGGCAGCAGGTTTAATCCGCACAGGCCGGCGTTGATCCAGAAAAAACTTGTCCCCAGGTTCGCCGGCGTAATCTGAGGCGCCAGCCATAGACTGTGGATTTTGCCCATGGCGAGCAGAACACATGCCGCGGCCCCAGCCAGAATTGCGTTTACCAGCGGCCCTGCCAACGCGATCAGTGATTCCTTGCGCAGGTCGCGAGCGCTTTCCGCCTGGGCGGTGGGATCGCCCATGGCAAGCCCGCCGATGGGAAGCAGGACGAAACCTTTTGTGGGATATCCCTGGCGCGTTGAAACCCATAAATGACCGAATTCATGCAGCATGGCCGAAAGCAAAACCAACCCGGTAACCATGAAGACGCGCGTAATCACGCGGGGACCGCTCCGGTTGATCTCCACCACCAGCAGGAAGAGCAGCAGGACCAGAAAAGTGAGGTGGATGCGGACTTCTCTGCCGCCGAACCTTGCCGTGAATATCGACCAGTTTCTCATTATTTCTTTAGTCTTTGTCGCTTCGCTACAAACCGCTTGAGAGCTGCGTTTAAGCAGGAACTCTTCTGCGCCTGTGGCAGGCAGCTCGCCACGCAAGCCGGGCTCGCTGCTGGTGCAGTGACAAATGCCTTTGCCGCTGCGATCCATACCTCTACGCTGCAACCGCGGCCCAGTAATCCTCTGCGCTCGTCGCAGGCAGCTCGCCGCGCCAACCGGGCTCGCTGCTGGGTCGGTGGTAGCTCTGTCGCTGCGCTCCGAACTCAGGTGCATCCATCCAGCGCAAGCCGGGACAGCCGGCCACGTTGTGATTCTATACGGTAGATTAGATGCTACGTACAGGAGTTCAGTCCCAGATGCGGGTAATCGCGGGAAAATTCAAAAGCCGGCGGCTGGAAGCTCCGGCGGGCGTGCATACCCGGCCAACCTCGGACCGCCTGCGGGAAACGCTTTTCAACGTGGTCGCGCCGCGAATCCGGGATTCCGTGTGGCTTGACCTGTTTGCGGGCAGCGGGGCCATCGGGATTGAAGCGCTGAGCCGGGGAGCGCATAGCGTCTATTTTGTTGAGTCAGCCAGCGCCGCCGCCCGGACAATCCGCAAAAACTTGCACACCCTGGAGATCAATGAAGGCGTAGAAGTCATTGAGCGCGATGCCGCTGTGGCCTTGCGCATGCTGGATTCGCAAGCCATAGCGTGCGACTTTGTCTTTCTCGACCCGCCGTACCGCAAAATGGGCGATTACGAGCAGGTGCTGGGATTTCTGTCACAGTCGCGGCTGCTGAACGCCGGGTGCCAGGTGATAGCCGAACACGACAAGCACTTCGATCCGGGGAATGAATTTGGCTCACTGCGGCGGCATCGCACGCTGCGGCAGGGCGATGCTGTCCTTAGCTTTTATTCTGTCGCTGCGCTCCAAACCGCTTGAGAGCCTTGTTCCAGCGGTAGTTTCTTTTGCGCTTACGGCATGCAGCTCGCCGCGCAAGCCGGGCTCGCTGCTGAGTTGCGGATGGGCAAAGTATGTCACTGCGCTCCAAACCGCCTGAGGTCGATTTTCATTGGAAAACGGAAGCTTGCTGCGTGGTCTGCATGGGGCTCGGCGCGCCGACCGGCCTCAGTCCTTTCTCGATGCAGGCGATGCCGACGGACTACTGGTGGGAGCACAGCATTCACGCGGTCCCGAGCGGAGCGAGACCTGGCAACAACCAGAGCAGCGAGCCCGGCTTGCATGGCGAGCTGCTCATATCAGGGGCGGAAAGGAACTTGCGGCAGAGAACGCGCTCAGGCGGTCTGGAGCGCAGCGACAGTAATAGAAGCCACGAATCGCCGCTGTTTATGCCTGTTTTCCACAGCGACCTTAGAAAAAGCCGCATAAAATCAGGTGAAAATGCTTGCATCGGCGCGTGCCAATGTAATATACCCAAAGAGTGCACTGAAAAAGTGCGCATATTCCGACGCAAGTGCTCACATTTCAAGGAGGAAAGATGGCAGCAGGCATGACCAAGACCCAACTTGTCCGCCACATGGCGGAAAAACTGGAAACGAACAACAAGACCGCGGCGGCGTTCCTGGAACACCTGGCGGAAACCGCAATCAAGGAAACAAAGAAAAACGGCGTGTTCGTGATTCCTGGCCTGGGCCGCCTCGTAAAGTCCAACCGGAAAGCGCGTATGGGACGCAATCCGCAAACCGGCGAACCCATCAAAATCGCGGCTAAGACCGTGGTAAAGTTCCGCGTTGCCAAGGCCGTGAAAGATGTAATCGCTCCCAAGAAGTAACCCTTATTCAACCAGCAAACTCCAAAGGCCAGCCGAAATGAGCTGGCCTTTACTTATGTCGCTTCGCTCCAAACCGCTCAACAGCATTTAACGACAAGAACCGCTTCTGCGCTTTTGGCAGGCAGCTCGCCACGCGAGCCGGGCTCGCTGCTGGTGCAGTCACACATCCCTTCGTCGCTTCGCTCCAAACCGCTTAAGAGCGTTCCTTCCCGCAAGTTCCTTTCGCACCTTTCGCAGGCAGCTCGCCACGCGACCGGGCTCGCTGCTGAGCTTCAGATAGACAAGCACGTCGCTTCGCTCCAAACTTGAGGCGTTTGGCAGGCGTTTGAGCCTGCCGCCGAAATCCTGAGCGGAGCGAAGGACCTCTTGACTACAAGCAGGCAATGCGCCGCGCACCCTCGCGCACTCGGTGCCTCATTGAGGCGACTTTCTTTGTAACAAGAAGAGCTTCCCGCGCACTACATTAAGCAGGGCATTTTACAGAGAGGGTGAATCGGCGATGGTAGCAAACCTTCCTTCGGGTGCTATGCGTAATCGCCTATTGGAGGCAGCGCTATGCAGAGTCTACAGAGCCGGCGATATCGTTTTCCGCGGATGGGCCTTGGGCAGGCGTTACTTTTTGTGAACGCCGTCATTCTGTTGGCCTTTGTCCTGGCAGCTCCGCAAGCTGCGTTTGCGCAAACCGAAGCCGCACGGGTGAGGTGCGTAAAACGTGAGGCTGATCTCAAGCCGCCGCGCATTGAGCTGCCCTCGTTGCGTGCTTACCAAGGCAAGGAACAGGAGATTCGGCCAGCGCGAAAGTTGAAGCCGGTATGTCCTGAAGGCCAAGTGCCGGTGATGGGCGTCCCAGGCAAGCGGCATTTCATTAAAGGCAATCCCATGCTCGGCAGCTATGCTGCGCCGGGGCCGGCTCATCCTCTGCCGCGTGAACTCGTCAACCACTTGCTGCTTCCATTCGACCAGGTTTATTGGAAGCGCGAGGGACACGCCACGCCGCCTCCGGCCAAATCGCCTAGCGGGGCCGGAGATCCCCCTTGTGACGGCGTGGCGTGGTTTGGAAGCTGCTTTTATTATGGGACCGCCTCAGAGCTACGAGTAGCCGATGGCGGCGGCATGACCTACACCATCGAGAACCCGACCGTGATCAATACAGGCGGCGATGGACACTCCATTGGCGAAATCGCGGTGATGGGCGCGGGCAGCGCCGGCGGCAGCCTTGATGACGTTGAGATGGGATTCAGCGTCTCGCAGGACCAGTTCGGAGACAACCATCCCCATTTATTTGTCTATCACTGGATCAACGGCGCAGAAACCTGCTACAGCCACAGCGGCGACCTTTGCGGCTGGAACCAGTACAGCAGCACATATTCTCCTTACATGGACCTCTCCGCGCTGGTGGGGGCGGACGTGTATATCGGCTGGGTGCATTTTGAAAACGCCTGGTGGGGCTGGTTCAACGATCAGTGGCTGGGATACTTCAGAGACACGGAATGGAACGGAACGTTCACCAGGACAGCGCAGATACAGTGGTACGGTGAAGTGGCGTCAGACAACGGAATCCCGCCGCGGACGCAGATGGGCACTGGGCAATTTCCCTCCAATACCGGCGCCGCGCGAATGGAAACGCTATGCGATGTGGACGCCGCCGCATGGGTATGCTTTTACCGTGATCAACAATCAACGGGAGCCACCAGGGTGAACTACTATGACATTCTTAACCACGTGGCGTTTGGCGCGGTAAGGTATGGAGGACCGGGGCAGTAGGGCCGCGGGCTCATTTCCCCATCGTCACCACCAGCGCGTGCTCATTGCGTTTGCGGTAAAACCGTATGAATACGAGCGCCATAATGGCCCACAGGATAAGCGTGACGACGCTGCCTTCAGGGCCAACGGTCCCACCGCTGAGCCAGTCAGGCCCCTGGGAGTGCGGATTGAAGAGGTGGCCCGGCGCCTGAAAACCGCTGTCATTGACGCCGAAGAAGTATGTCTGCCCCCAGTCCCATCCGGCATGAGCGCCCACAGCCAGCCAGAGGTTTCCGGTGCGCCAGAGAGTGACTGCCGCAAAAAGGGCGAAGACCCCGGCGGCGATGATTCCTATCTTGGTCTCTCCACCATTTCCCATGTGTACGCCGGCGAACAGGATGGCCTGAATGATGGCTGCCGGCCAGAAACCGATTCCTTCTGTGAGGGTATGAAGAAAATAACCGCGGAAGCAATATTCTTCGAAAAAGGCGACCAGCAGAAAAACCACAAACCAGAGAAGTCCCCAAGCGAGAATCTTCGCGTTGAACGCAGTGACGTTACCAAAATAGAAAGCATGCAGGACGCGGAGAAGCAACAGCAGAAGTGCGAGAGGAAGAAATCCCCATATGAAATATCCTCTAACCAGAGCGGAAAAGGCCGATCGCTGCAACGGCAGGCCGTAAGCGCCCACCTTGCGGCGCTCGATCCTGCTCATGATCCAGGCAAGAAACAAGAGCACCAGAAACAAAATGAACTCGGCGGCCGCCTGGAATATGGCCTGGATGTAGTCCGGCAGCGGAGGCCCCTTGGGCCCACCACCCAGCTTTCTTGCAAGCAATCCAACGCCATACACCAGGACCGCGATCATTCCGCAATAGATCAGCAGCCGCCAGCCGGCGCGCAGGCCTTGTTCGTTATAGAAGACCTTTCTCGAGGCAGAAGGCGCAGCGGCCCCCGACGTGTCTGGTTCCATGGTGCTCTCCGCAAGAAGGAAAAAGAGAACTGTATCAGAGCGGCGAGGCAGAATGGATTCTAAAGCGCTCGGTGATGCTTGCGGATCGGCAAGCGCCGAATGCGAGTAATTGTCCACGATGGCATTCCGATTCAGCGATTCAGCAATGCAGGGCCTGCATGATACAACTGTGAATCAATGCTCCAGGTGCTCAGAGAATTCAGGGTTGGCAGGCCACAGATATTTGCCGGGACCATGCTGCTGGTGTTCCTGGCGCAATGCCTTTGGGCCGCGCATACGCGCAAAATGTCTGAGCTGGAGTATCGCTATATCGCCTCCGGGCTGACGGAGCGTGGCGAGAAAGTCGTCAATCCTTCTCCCTTCACCGGATGGATAGCTTCCCTGCCGGTACGGCTCACCACGCTGGCAAAAAAAGTGGCAACGCCCAGGTTGAGCGCGGCGCTGGCGGTGCCGCGGCCGTGGCTGCTGCGGCTGCCTTTCATCGTTTTTGGCTTTTGGCTGGGAGGCGCGCTGTGGTGGGTGGCGCGCCGCCTGTTTGACGATGAAGGCGGCTACGTTGCGTTGGCGTTGTACTGCACGTCACCGGCAATGATCAGCTCCAGCAGCAATATTGGCCCGGAGATCATTCTGGCCTGGAGCAGCCTGGGCTTGATCTACACGGCGATTGGTGTGGCACACACGCTGTATGCGCCCCCCAAAAAGTGGGTGCCGCGAATTGCGATACTCGGGCTTTCGATTGGGTTTGCCCTGGCCACGGCGTGGTGGTCGGTAACGCTGGTTCTGCTGGCATTTGCCTACATGATGTATCTGGCGCCGGGCTGCCGGCGCAAGGCGCTGTTCGTGCTGGCCAGTGCTTCGGCGATCGGCTGTGCCGTATGGGCAGTGGTTTTTTGGCTGACGGGCAGCGCCGGACTGGGAGCAAAGGCGCTCTTTTCGGTGAAACCGGGGCTTGCGTCGCTGGGCAATCTGACGTTTGCACTCTCCGGCTGGACGGACGGTTATGTGCTGGTTTTTCTTTTCATTGCGGCGCTTACCGGCTATGGAAGCTGGCCCAGGGCGCGTTATTTTGGCAACACCGCCCCGCTGATTACGGGGCTGACCGCGGTGTTTCTGTTTAGTCTGGTTCCAGCCATCCACATATGGGACGCAACTTTGGGCCTGTGTTTTGTGTTCATATTTATCGGCGGTCTGGCGGCGGACTTTCTTGAAACCCGGGCGCGGCGGCTAGTGGCGCTGATTTTGGCCGCATGTTTCCTGCTCCGGACCGTTCTGACGGTGATAGCGCTGCGGGGCTGGGCACAAAACTTAATGTAACAGCAACGGCCAAAGAGCTATCATAGTAGGTAGGAATAAGGGCAGTTTTAAAGCAGGTGGCATATGTCACGACCAGTCTTCGTCATTCCTTTTTTTGCGCTCGCCCTGCAAGTTTCGCAAGCCCAGCTATTCAGCCATGGGGTGCCGGCCTCTGTCACGTCGCCCACGCCTGACGGCCAGACGCACGGCGTGCCGGCCAGCGTTGTTTCTCCCACGCCCCTACCCTTCGGCGTGAATCCCCCGCTGCGGCCCGGCGTGCGGATACATGGCCCTTTCCGCAGATTCGGCAACCCTCATGGTCCGCGGCGGCCGGTGTTCGTGTCCATCCCGGTGTTTTATCCGATTTACGCTGACAGCGGCTATCCCTCGGTGGCAGATCCTTATGTGCCCGAGACCCAGCCCGATCCTGCCCCGGCAGCCGATGCAGCGCCTGCTCGCAGCGAAGACGAACTGCGCGCCGCTTACCTGCAAGGCGCCCGCGATGCCATGAGCCGGCAGGACGACAGCCGCTACGGAGAGCACTACCTGGATTCCCGCGAGCGTCGCCAACAGGCCGATGCGGTAAAGGAACCAGCGCGAAGATCAAGCGTGAACGAAGAACGCGCTACGCCGCCAGCCCCGGTGGAAGACAAATCGCCCGCGACAGTTTTTATCTTCAAAGACGGCCACCAAATGGAGACGAGGAACTACGCCATCATGGGCGGAACGCTGTTTGACTTCTCCGGCAAGACGCTGAAGAAGATCCAGATTGAAGAACTGGATTCCGCTGCCACGGTCAAGGCCAATGATGATCGCGGCGTGGTGATGAAGCTGAATTAGACATTACGAACTTTTCAATCGTTCCTCTCGCATGTTATGAACCATCCGGCCTCTGTAGCTTTGCGAAGTAATTCAAAAAGCGTCTCCGCGTTGGGAATTCGCGCTTGGCCGCGTGCCGGCTGGAGTTTCCCTTCGGGCGGCTTTCTCCAAATAAACCGGTATCCCTGTTCTGGGTCGTGGTCTGGTTCGTCATAATAATATGTTCCCCACTGGAAATAGAGGTTGTAATCCTCTGGCCTGTTTCCTGTGCCGACTTCATGCTCCATTTCAAAATGCGCCATAAATGCCTCCTTACCGGCGAATGAAAATTAATCCCGCGCTGAATGATTACTGCTTATCCTTGGAATTTTGAGAAGCTGATAAATCGATCTTTTTAAATAACTCATTCATGTAGTGTTCGATAATCGGCTGTGCTGTCTCCCTGGTAGTTGAGGGATTCATTGCCAAACCCGCAATATATCTCGCGACTGTGTCAATCTCTCGCAGCATATCTGTTCTTCGCTGGGTATCCTGCTGTGATTCAACCTTGACTTTGCCCTCGTAATCGAGCATATACAAATCCGTATTGCCGCCACAATTCGTCACATGTGTTTTGACTTGGTCGATCATGTAGGTCATAACGTTTGCTGTGAAATTGAGCCCCGTTTTTGGATATAAGAAACGGCTTGCCAGATAAGTGTGAAGAGTTAGACCGTAACCGATTGCCCCATACGGTAACTGTCTCTCGATCACTGGCCCAGTTATACGAATCAGCTCTAAATCTTTATGGGCGGCAGACCGTATTGCAACCATGAAGTGTGCTTGCGGCATACTGTCCTTCTGGTAGGCAGGTACTAGCCGTTGATACTCCTTGAACAATACATCTTCAAAGGCAGTGACCATATCGTCCAGACTCGCGTCCTTCAGGCTCTTTGTGCCTTTCCACATTTTTAAAGCAAGCGATTCGATCAAAGGCCCATCGCCTGCTCCCGCAAATAGGGCGCAATTTAGCTCTGGCTTGTAATCCCAAGCATCGGGGAATCGAAAAATTTTTGGTACGTCATGCTTGATATATTCCTGCACCGTCTCCTCTGTGTCAGCACAGAGGACGATGCCTTCATAGCAGTGATATCCAGCAGCAATTGTCATGCGTTTAGCTTTCGGAAGCCCCTTTTGGTTTAGGATAAGGGAACGGCTTCTTAGGATATCCGACCCCCGTTGTCGCTAAAATGGGCTGGATTCGCACTTTTGTAAAGTAAAATAATCACGTTGGGTAATTGAAAACCTGCGTGCAACAAACGCCGGTTTTGAATTACTACATTTCAAAATTACTCAATTACCAATTTTGCTTAATCGGGCGGTTACGCCTATTCCGCATGAGCTTTCAGTACGTTCCAAAGAGCATGTTTCTATGCTATAATTTCCTGTAATCCTCTGGCACATAACTTCTTGTAAATGCAAGTATTTAGCGGACATTTCGGCGGGGCCACGGAGTCTGCCGAAAACGCTTGTTGTGTGCGTAAAATCGTCAGATCTGAATGAGAGAAAAACATGGCAGATGAACAGAATCCGCAGTTACCGTTGACGCCTCCGCCGGGTGGCGATGGCCCTGGTGGTCCCGGCGGCAACGTACAGCCGATCAACATTGAAGAGGAGATGCGACGGTCGTATCTTGACTACTCAATGTCAGTGATTATCGGGCGCGCGCTGCCTGACGTGCGCGACGGACTGAAGCCGGTGCACCGGCGCGTTCTCTACACCATGCAGGAGATGGGCCTGCAGTACAACAAAAAGTACACCAAATGCGCCAAGGTGGTGGGACAAGCCATGGGTCTCTACCATCCGCACGGCGATTCAGCGATCTATGACACGCTGGTGCGCATGGCGCAGGATTTCTCGCTGCGCTATCCGCTGATCGATGGCCAAGGAAATTTTGGATCGGTGGATAACGATCCTCCGGCGGCGATGCGATACACCGAGTGCCGCCTGCAGCGGATTGCGGGATCGCTGATGGAGGACATCGACAAAGAGACGGTGGACTTCACGCCGAACTATGACGAATCCACGGTTGAGCCAACGGTCCTGCCGACGCGCATTCCCAACCTGCTGGTGAATGGCTCGAACGGAATCGCCGTGGGCATGGCAACGAACATTCCTCCGCACAACCTGACGGAGATTGTGGAAGCGGCGATTACGCTGGTGAACAATCCCGCCGCGCCGCTCAAAGAGATCCTGAAGATCGTGAAAGGGCCGGACTTCCCTACCGGCGCGTACATCTACGGCCGCAGCGGCATTGAAGCAGCCTATACGCATGGCCGCGGCAAGTTTGTGATGCGCGCCAAGGCCGCGATTGAAGACCTTACGCAGGGCCGCAAGGCGATCATCGTGCGGGAAATTCCTTACCAGGTAAACAAAGCCAAGATCGTGGAGCGCATTGCGCAACTGGTGAATGACAAAGTTATCGACGACATCTCCGACGTGCGCGACGAATCCGGCCGTGACGGCATGCGCATTGTGGTGGAACTCAAGCGCGGCGCCGAGGCGCAGATCATCCTGAACCAGCTTTTTAAGCACACGCAGATGCAGGAAAGCTTCAGCATGATCTTCCTGGCTGTGGTGAACGGCCAGCCAAAAGAAATGGGGCTGGTGCAGGCGCTGCAACACTTCATCGACCACCGCGTGGACGTGGTGCGGCGGCGCACGGTTTACCTGCTGGAGAAAGCTCGCGAGCGCGAACACATTTTAGAGGGCTACAAGATCGCGCTGGACAACATGGACGCGGTGATCAAGATCATCCGCGGATCGGGCTCGCGCGCGGAAGCGAAAGAGAATTTGCTGGCCGCGAAATTCAAAATTGTCGACAAGCAAATCCAGGCGAAGGTGGGCGGCGCGGAGGGAAAACTCTCTCCACGCCAGGCAGACGCGATCCTGGAATTGCAGCTCTATCGCCTGACGCGGCTTTCGACCGAAGAAATCTTGAAAGAGCTGGAAGAGATTCGCGGGAAGATTGCCGAATTGGAATCTATTCTGGCCTCGGACAAGAAGCTGCGCGCAGTGATTGTGAAGGAGCTGGAAGAGGTGAAAGAGCAGTTCGGCGACAAGCGCCGGACCGAGATCACGGACGAGTCGACGGAGATCACGCTGGAAGACCTGATTGTGGACGAGCAGGTGATTGTGACGGTTTCACACAGCGGATACCTGAAGCGCACGCCGCAGTCGACCTATCGCCAGCAGCGGCGCGGAGGCACGGGCCGCACAGGCATGAAGACGCGCGAGGAGGATTTTGTCGAATATCTCTTCAGCGCATCAACCCACTCCTACCTGCTGGTGTTTACCAACACAGGCCGGGTTTACTGGCTAAAAGTGTATGAAGTGCCGGACGTGGGCGCGGCAGGCAAGGGCAAGCACATCGGAAACCTGGTGGCGCTGCAGCCGGGGGAGAAGGTACGCACACTGCTGGAGGTCCGTAACCTGGAAGAAGAGAACCGCTACATCTTCTTTGCCACGCGCAAAGGCACGGTCAAGAAGACGCCGGTAAAGGACTTCTGCAACGTGATGTCGCGCGGGATCATCGCCATCGGCATCGACAAGGACGACGAACTGGTGGCGGTGCGGCTGACCGACGGCAACCAGATCGTCTTCCTGGCGTCGCATGAAGGGCAGGCGATCCGCTTTGACGAAGAAGACGTGCGCTCAATGGGGCGGCCGGCATACGGCGTCCGCGGCATGGACCTGGACAAGAACGATTACATTGTGGGCGTGGCCGTTACGCCGAAAGAGGCCAAGACCAACGGCAAGGGCAAAGACGGCAAGGACGCGGAAGAGCCGCTGCCCAGCCTGATCCTGAGCGTAACCGAGCAGGGCTATGGCAAACGCACGCCGGTAGACGAATACAGGTTGCAGTCGCGCGGCGGCAAAGGCGTGATCAACGTGAAGACCACGGCGAAGAACGGCAACGTGGTGGGCATCATGCTGGTGGACGAATCGTCTGAAGCCATGCTGATCAGCCAGTTCGGCAAGATCATCCGGATTGACACCAAGACGATCCGCGAAGCCGGACGCTCAACCCAGGGCGTGCGGCTGCTGCACCTGGAAGAAGGCGACCGCGTGGCGTCTGCAGTGGTGCTGCAAGAGAAGGCTGAAGAAGAGAATGGGACGTTGTTGCAGTAAGTTGACGGCGGTAATTGAGAAAGCCCCTTCGCGGGGGCTTTTCTTTTATGCTATGGCTCGTCGGATGCAGGCCAACCCGCCGGCAACCTACTTCATTGTAGATTTGCTTTTCAGTCCCGACGGGCCCTGCTTACGCATAAACTCTTCAATTCCCGCACGCGAGACGAATGTCTTGGTTCCGCTTACCACTTTCTTGATGCGGCCGCGCCTGACCAGATCGACGATCGCCAAACGAGGCAAGCCGATTTCGCGGGCCGCCTCAACGATGTAAATCCATTTAGTAGCATCAGGCGGTTTTATCTTCTTGCGCTTGATTGTCTTTCTTTTGACGTAGCCTGTGCCAGTGGGACCGCGAGGGTGGGGCTTGAAGCCCATGACTTCAGCCCGGGAGACATAGACCCGTCCCTTATGGAGGCGAGTGGTCAATCTTCCTCGTCTGACCAGCTCCCAGATGGCCTGCCGCGAGACTCCACGGGCGCGCGAGGCGTCGCCTTTGGACATCCATAGCTTGGTGTCGAGGGTCTCGGAATTGTCATGCTTGGCGCTCATGGTTAAAAGGTCTTGGGCTGCCGGTCAGGATAAAGCATAAACCAAAATTGAGCGCGGAACATGACTTGAAATTCTGCCGGTGCGCTGTCAATTGTCCCTGCCATGTACTAAAAACGTGTACCTCAGTTAAGCAGAGGGTCGCAAAGGGCAGTGACCGGTGCTGGTGAACTAGTTCGCGCGTGAAATCGAGAGAGATACAGGCTAGGATGGGAACAGCAGGTACTTGGTAGTTAGCATCTTGATATTTGGAAGAACCGCAGGGCTACGCAACGGGGATTCCGTTGCGATTTGTGTTTATGAGCGATTTGCGACCCTCTGCCGATTGCGGTTGGGATTGGGTTTGGGATTGGGTCACCCAAGCGTGACCCTTGGATCACGCCTGGGTGACCCTTGGGAGACGCCTGGGTAACGCTTGGGTCGTATGGAGCAAATGCTTTTGTTTGCAACAAAAAGGTGGAAAAGGCCGGGTGGGGGTTGAAGTGGGCTTCGCCGATTTAGATCGTTCGACTCCCGGCAGCCACCCCAACAAGCGAAAAGCGCGCTTGCTGGGGGCCCCGGCAGTCGCCGGTCGCTCACGATGACAATTTGTGGCGTGGCGAATTTCCACCCCGCCAAGCCAAAACCGGGCTCGTCCGGGACCCCGATTTTGCGCCGCGCGGCTTATGAGATCGCCGACATAGCACGTGATCGGAAAGAGCAAACGCGAGGGCGCGTGTGAAGTTCCACATGGATTACCGCAGGCGAGGGCGCCATGAAATCGCCGTGATCGGAAGAGCAAACGCATCTGAAGTTCCACATCGATGGCCCAGACGACGGTCGTGGCACTTTTGGATAGCTAAACGGGAACCTTTGAGCTGAAATTCTGTTGCCATCCGACGGATTCCGGTTAACAATCTGGCCCAAGGTCCCCCAGGAAGAAAAACCAGAAATCAAGAAACCTATTTGGGAAAGCTCACAGAAGCAACAAAAGCCACCTAAAACAACCCCCTTTGAAGGGAAGGTAGATTGATGAACAGCAAGTGCCGCAATGTAGTCAACTTTTTGAAGCCGGGCTCAGGCAGGGCAGCGGCCCTGGCGCTTATGGCGCTGATTGTGCTTGCGTCGAGCATGGCGATACGCGGATGGGCGCAGGAGCCGGCGCAGCCGGAAAGGAATCCGCAGCCAAAAATCCATATCGATTGGCAAGATGGGCCAACCGTGGCCAAGCTGGGCGATATTGCCGAGATCAATATTCCTGAAGGCTATCGGTTTGCCGGCAAGGACGGAGCAACGAAGGTCCTGCAACTGACGCAGAACATTCCCAGCGGCCGCGAGCTGGGCGTGATTGTGGGCGACAAAGGCAACTGGTTCCTGATGTTCGAATTCAAGGAAGAAGGCTACGTCAAGGACGAGGAAGGCGGCAAGCTGGATAACGATGCCATCCTGAAGAACATACGGGAAGGGACGGAGGCGGCAAATCAGGAGCGGGCCAAAAAAGGCTGGCCGCCGTTCCATGTGAATGGCTGGGAGCGCCAGCCGTTTTACGATCCGGCAACGCACAATCTCACGTGGGCCATCCTGGGGCGGGGCGACGATCCTAAAGAGTCGAGCACAGTGAACCACTCCGTGAGAATTCTGGGCCGCCGCGGCACGATGAACGTGGACCTGATAGCCGACCGCGAGCAGTATGCCGAGCTGACTGGACAGTTCAACTCCTTGATGTCGGGCTTCCACTACACGCAGGGCAACCGCTACAGCGACTTCACCAAGGGCGATAAGGTAGCCGAATACGGATTGACGGCGCTGATCGTTGGCGGAGGCGCGGCGGTGGCGCTGAAGACCGGGCTGCTGGCCAAGCTGTGGAAGTTTATTGTGATGGGCCTGGTGGCGGCGGGCGCGGCGATCAAGAAAGCGTTCAAGGCGATTTTTGGCAAGGAAGAAACGATTGAAGACCCGAATGCGAATGCGGCGTCACAGGGGCAATGAGAGAGCTGGCATCACTTCTTGCCGTTGTCCTGCTGGTCTATCTTTTTCAGTGTCTGTGCTGGGCGCCCACGCATGCCCACGTTTTTTCGCTTGAACCCGGCGGTGAGGGCGGACGAAAGAAACGCGGGTTCCTGTGGAGCGCGCTGAATCTTACCGGTTATTGGGCCAATCCGCTGCCGCCGCTGCAACCGCTGCTGGTGGTGGATTGGCCACAGCTACAACCAGAACCGGAAACCGTGCGCATTACGCCGGCGGATGCGGAGCCGGTTTCAATTGCCTGGGAAGAGCTGAAGGTAACACGAGCCGGCAACAAGCTCGCATGCAATGGGACGGCGGTCCTGCAAGGCGGCACGGAGCAGTTGAAGCAGAGCCAGGAATTTCTGGAAAAGCTGAAGCGCGCCAAAGCCAAAGAACGCGAGAAGCTGATTGAGGCATGGCTGCGCAAGTCCACGGACGCGGCCGCGATTGAAGAACGACTGACAATGTTTTGCCGGAAATCCAGGTGGCTGGATATTGCGGTGAACCTGCAGTTTTTTCTGTTGTTCCTGATAGTGCCGATGTCATTCTTCCGTTTTGGCAGTAAAGCGCTATGGCCAATGGTCGGCGCGGTGCTGGCGACTTCGGCTTTTATTGCGTGGCAGTCGGTGCGGTTGCATAAAATTTTTTTTCCGGGCGATGGCGAGGGGCGATTCAAGGCAGTCTTTAGCACGGTGCTGTCGCCGATCTATGCCGTCCGGGCCGGGGATGCGGTGGCGCGGGATTTGCTGGCCGGCTTCCATCCCGTCGCGGTTGCCGGTGTGATGTGCTCGAAGAAAGATCTGGAAGCGTTTGCCGGAGAGCAGCTCAGGATAAGTAAGTTCAGTACGCGAGGTGCAAGCTGGTTTGGAGATCAGCTTGAATTGGCGCTGACGAGAATGCTGGAGAAGAAAGGTATCGATATGAAGCGGCTCTTAGCCGCGCCGGAGAAGGAGGAAGGGTGCGTGCTGTATTGTCCGCGGTGCCGCGCGCAATATACGAAGTCACGTGAAGGTTGCGCCGACTGCGGATACGGAGAGCTGCTGACGTTCGAAGTGCAGGCTACAGCCGAGAACCCTGCACTGCAAAAACATTGACCCCAAAGGGCACGAAGGAACTAGGGGATTTCTTAAGAGACAAAGCCCATAAATGGCCCGATCAGACTGCCAGGGTAGCTCAAAATCTTTGCTACCTTGGGCGAATTTGTTAATCTAATACACCTCTCGCGGGACGCCTGATTTCGCGCAGCGATGAAAGGTGGAGAGATGAATATTTATAAGAATATTACGCAGACCATCGGGCGGACGCCTCTGGTCCAACTTAACAAGCTCACCAAGGGCGCCAAAGCAACTCTTCTGGTGAAACTGGAGGGCTTCAATCCCTGCCACAGCGTGAAAGACCGCATTGGCGTAAGCATGATTGAAGAAGCCGAGAAGGCCGGGCGCATCCAGCCGGGCAAAACCGTGCTGATTGAGCCAACCAGCGGGAATACGGGAATCGGACTGGCGTTTGCCGCGGCAGGCAAGGGCTACCGCCTGATCCTGGTAATGCCGGAAACCATGAGCCAGGAGCGGCGCGTGGTGCTGCTGGCGCTGGGCGCGGAGATCATCCTTACGCCCGGACCGAAGGGGATCAAGGGCTCGATTGCCAAGGCGAATGAGCTCTTAAAGCAGACGCCGAACGGAGTGATCCTGCAGCAGTTTGCCAATCCCGCGAACCCGAAGATCCATCGCGAGACCACAGGCCCGGAGATTTGGAACGATACCGACGGCAAAGTGGACATCCTGGTTTCAGGCGTGGGAACGGGCGGCACGCTCACTGGCGTGGGCGAGTTCATCAAGCCGAAGAAGCCGGATTTCAAGATTGTTGCCGTAGAACCCGCGGATTCGCCGGTACTTTCCGGCGGCAAGCCGGGCCCGCACAAGATCCAGGGAATTGGGACCGGATTTGTTCCTGACGTTCTGCGCACAGACCTGATCAATGAGGTATTGCAGGCGACGCTGGATGAATCGCTGGACGTGGCGCGGCGCATGGCGAAGGAAGAAGGCATCTTCATTGGCATTTCAGGCGGCGCGGCGGTTTCACAGGCGCTGAAGGTCGCTAACCGTGAAGAAAACGCGGGCAAGCTGATTGTGGTAATTGTGCCGGACTTTGGCGAACGCTACCTGAGCACCGTGCTGTTCCAGGGCTTGAAAGACGAAGCTGCCGCCTTGCCGACGGTGGACGCGGATGTGGACACGTTCTTTATGATGAAGTCGGCGTAAGGCAATTGCGGGCTTGCTGTGAAAATATGCGAGAGCGAGGAGAGGAAAGCTCCTCGCTTTCGTATTTTTGGTGGTCGGGCAGCCCGGGGGTGCGAAAAAATTGACGGCCGCAAATAGGTGTGTTCTATCGGCTGAATCGTTTGGCGGGTTCGTTTAAAATCGAATGAATCATTCCTTTTGACGCGAGTTGAACCATGGGTAATCGTCCTTTGCATTTTGTAACGTTGTCGGGAGTGCCGATCCACGTCTCTGAGTTGAAGTGGCCGTTTCATCCGTCTACCTCGGGCGCGGACTGGCATGTGCTGCATGGCCGCGCTGAATTGCTGGGCAGTGACGAAGGCCTGCACGTGGAAGTGGCCGTGGGCATGACGCAGACCATGAAAGACGCCCTGGGTTCGCTGGAGCCGGAAAACGCGGAAAGCCTGGTGATGAATTCCATTCGCAAGACTATCGACAACGGGCAGCTCGCGTTTGTGAAGTCCGGCAAGCTGCAGCCGGTCCATGTGACCAGCCGCTTTTACAGCTTTGTGGCGAAGAGAATTCAGTTCCCCACGCAGACCGAGCAGGACGTAATGGAGATGCTGAAGCGTCGCGTCTTCTGGCTGGGCGCCAAATCAGGCAAGGGCGCGCCCGTGAGCGTGGCGCATCCTTACGACTGCCAGTACGTAAATTTCTCGCGGGAAAAGATGTTTGAACTGGCGCAGAAGCTTGCCGCACAGGGCCTGCTGAACCTGGAAAGCGAATTCGCCACCGCGACCAGCGCGCTGCTGCAAGAAGAGCCGGCATTTGTCGCGGCGATGCACAAAGGCGTTGAGGCGGGAATTGCAGCGAATAAGGTCAGCGCGTAGGGCGATTCAGAGCCGGTTCTTCCAATAGCCAGGACGGCGATGTCCGTGGGCAACAGCAAGTATTTGAATTACGGAAGGGAGCTCCCGATAAACAAGCGCGAAAGGAAAATGTCTGAGAAAGAATCTGCGCGTACCGAGCAGATATGCGGGCCATCTAGGAGGACTTTTGGCGACGTTGTCAATCGCTCGGGTCACTTCGTCAGCAAATTTCTGAGCGGCGACCGGGCTGCGTTCAAAGTACCAATCAAGAGCAACGTCGTATTCGGCCGCAGCATCTCTGAGAAATTCGAGTCGCTTACTGGCCATGACCGAGCTTGGCAGCAACCCGGCGCCGCACTTCATCCCAGGAGATGGTTTCGGCTTTGCCGGAATCAAGCTCCTCAATGCGTCGAGCTATCTCATCATGCCACGCATCTTGAGCAGACGCTTCCTCCACCTCTTCAAGGCTATCGATAAGAGAGCCCGCAAGGGTAGCGCGCTCATTCGCTGGCAACATCAGCGCTTTTTTCAGCAGATCATCGGCTTCTTGAGTCACGCTAGAATTGTACGGCAGCGTCAGATGGCGGTTCAAATAGAATAAGCATGTCCTCCCTTCTCCAAGTCGAGCACCTGAACGTCAGCTTTGCCACGCAGACCGGCGAAGTGGCTGCGGTGCGCGACGTGAGCTTCTCCATCGCTGAATCAGGCACGCTGGGGCTGGTGGGCGAGTCGGGTTCGGGCAAGTCAGCCACGTCACTGGCCATCATGCGGCTGCTTCCGCCGCAGGCGCGCACCACCGGCAAGATCACATTCGGAGGAGCTGATCTGCTGGGCCTGCCGGACGACGAAATGCGGCGGGTACGCGGCGCGCGCATCAGCATGATTTTTCAGGAACCCATGACCGCGTTGAATCCGGTAATGCGCGTGGGTGACCAGGTGGCCGAGGCCGTGCTGGCCCATCATCGCGTGAGCAAAGCTGAGGCATGGATGCGGACGGTGGATGCGCTGCGCGAAGTGGCGATCCCCGAGCCGGAGAAACGGGCGCGCGATTATCCGCACCAGCTTTCCGGGGGACAGCGCCAGCGTGTAATGATCGCCATGGCGCTGGTGAACAACCCACAACTTTTGATCGCCGACGAGCCGACGACGGCGCTGGACGTGACCATTCAGGCGCAAATCCTTGAGCTGCTGGCGGAGCTGCGAGAGAAGCACCGGCTGGCGGTGCTTTTCATCTCGCATGATCTGGGCGTGGTCTCGCGCGTGGCGGAACAAGTCGCGGTGATGTATGCCGGCGAGATTGTGGAGATGGGCCCGGTAGAGGAAATTTTTTCTTCTGCCCGGCACTCATACACGCGTGGCCTGATCAGCGCCATTCCCACGCTGAAAACCGACAGGTCGCGGCCGCTGGCGATGGTAGAAAAAGATGCGCGTCCGGCTGGCGCTGTGGCCTTGCGGGAGATTGCGCCGGGACATTGGGCGCGCGTGTCGCCATAAGCCGATGCCGCCACGAATATTGATACACTCATTTGTCCGATCTCAAATTGAGGACCTCATAGCACTTTGCGCGCACTGATTCTTTCCGACATCCATGCCAACCTCGAAGCATTGGAGGCTTGCCTGGACGCTGCCCCCGAACACGATCAGGTTTATAACCTGGGAGATATTGTGGGCTATGGCGCCAATCCCAACGAGGTGACCGAACGCTCGCGTGAACTTGGATCGATCTTTGTGCGCGGCAATCACGACAAGGCATGTTCGGGAATCAGCGACCTGAGCGACTTCAATCCCATCGCCGGGCTGGCGGCGCTGTGGACGCGCGAAAAACTTACTCACGATCATCTCGAGTTCCTGCGTGAGCTGCCGCAAGGGCCGGTTTCGCCGATTGAGAATGTTCAACTGGTACACGGTTCGCCGCGCGATGAAGACGAGTACATCCTGATGGCCAGCGACGCGTATGCCATCCTGAAGGACGCGGCGGTTCCGCTGACTTTTTATGGACACACCCACGTGCAGCGCTGTCTTCTGCTTGAAGAGACGGGCCAGGGCAAGTCGTTTGCACCCAACTATAAATCCGCCAAAGGAAAGCAGACGGCGCGGCTGGAAATCAAGAAGAAGACCACATACATGGTGAATCCTGGATCGGTGGGCCAGCCGCGTGATAACGATCCGCGCGCCGCGTTTCTGCTTTATGACACCGATACCGGCGTGATCACGTTTTATCGTGTGCCGTACAACATTGAGCGCGCGCAAGAGAAAATCTTTGCCGCCGGATTGCCGGAGCGCCTGGCCATCCGGCTGGAGGAAGGCCGTTGACCCAGAATTCGCTTTTCGACGAGCCAGCGCAGCGGCCATCGCACCGCAGCGCCCCGCACGCAATCAAAGCCAACATCGATGGCGGCGCGCGCGGCAATCCCGGTCCAGCGGCCTATGGCGTGATCGTGCGCGATGCCAAAGGCGAGATCATCGCCGAACTTTCAGACTATCTGGGCATCCAGACCAACAATTACGCAGAATACTCAGGATTGCTGGCCGCGCTTGATTTCGCGGTGCGGGAAAAACATTTGTCGCTCAAGGTGCTGAGCGATTCGGAACTTTTGGTGCGCCAGATGCAGGGCCGATACAAGGTGAAGAGCCCAGGACTGATAGATCTCTATGATCGGGCCCGCGCTTTGGTGCGCAAGCTTGAGCATTTTTCCATTGAGCACGTCTTGCGGCAATACAACAAAGACGCCGATGCATTGGTTAACCAGGTACTGGACAGCCGGGGAAGAGGCGCTCGCTGATGGCGATGACGCCGCAAATTTACATCAGACTAGAGCAATATACGCGGAAGGGCCCACCAGAAGCCACGCAGCGACGGCCCAGTTGTCCCAACGGGCGAATCAGATATCCAGGTTCTTTACGTCCAGCGCGTTTTCTTCAATAAACTTCCTGCGCGCCTCCACGTCCTCGCCCATCAGCGTGGTAAAGATCGTCTCGCAGGCTTCAATGTCTTCCGCCCGGACCGACAGCAGCGTGCGCCGCTCCGGGTCCATGGTGGTCTGCCAGAGCTGTTCTGAGCTCATTTCACCCAGCCCTTTGTAGCGCTGCACGCTGTATTCCTTTTTGCCTTCGGAAAGAACGTAATCGAACAACTCGCGCGCAGAATTCTTTTCCACTCGCTCGGCCTCGATCTTAGTCCTGCGGATGGTTGTCTTCGACGATTTCTTTGCCGCTTTCTCCAGGTCCTCGCGCTCCGCATCGCTCAGGTCCGCGGACGTGTCTTCCGTGGCCTTGCCCGCCAATTCCACCACGAACGGCGGCTCCATGAAGCTTTCAATCTGCTTGAACTTGGCAATCATCTGCCGGTATTCCGGGGTGGAAACAAGCGCCCAGTTGATCTGGCGCTCGGCGCCCTGTGAGTCAGTAAACTTCACTCCCCACAGATTGTGCTCCTCGTCAAAGTAGCTTCCCACCTGCTTGAGTTGGTATTCCTTGGCCAGCTTGTTGACCTCTTTTTCCAGCTTCTCAATCTTCTTGGGAGGATTCTTCTTGTCGCCCTCAAAATCCGCGCGCTGCGAAATCGCCAGACGCGGCAGCAGCTCGGTGAGCCGCTCATGGCGCAGCCGCTTGTCCACCTTGTCAAAGAAGACCAGATACTCGTTTAGCGTGGTCATGAATTTGGCCAGCGCGGCGCCTTCCAGCTTGGCTGCGCCTTCGCCATAACGGACCGTCATGCCCTCGGCCGCGCGCCGCACCATCACGCGGACAAACTCGCGGTCATCCTTGATGTACTGCTGCGATTTACCCTTCTTGATTCCATACAGCGGCGGCTGCGCGATGAAGACGTTGCCGCGCTTGATCAGCTCATTCATGTGGCGGAAGAAGAACGTGAGCAGCAGCGTGCGGATGTGCGAACCGTCCACGTCGGCGTCCGTCATCAGGATCACCTTTGCGTAGCGCAGTTTCGCCGGATCAAAATCCTCTTTGCCGATGCCCGTGCCCAGCGCCGTAATCATGGCGCGAATTTCTTCGTGGCTCAGCATCTTGTCGTAGCGGGCCTTTTCTACGTTAAGAATTTTTCCCTTCAATGGCAGGATGGCCTGGAATCGCCGGTCGCGCCCCTGCTTGGCCGTGCCGCCTGCGGATTCACCCTCCACCAGGAACAGCTCGCAGCGGTTGGGATCGCGCTCAGAGCAGTCCGCCAGCTTGCCCGGCAGCCCGCCGCCATCCAGCGCGCCTTTGCGCCGCGTTAAATCGCGTGCCTTGCGGGCCGCTTCACGCGCGCGCGCGGCTTCAATGGCTTTGTTGATGATCTTGCGCGCCACCGGCGGGTTCTGCTCAAAGAACGCGCCCAGGCGCTCATTCAGAAATGCCTGTACTGTGCCCGCGATATCGGAGTTGAGTTTGCCCTTGGTCTGGCCTTCAAACTGTGGCTGCGGCAGCTTCACGCTCACCACGGCCACCAGGCCTTCGCGCACGTCGTCGCCCGTCAGGTTCTCTTTTACGTCTTTGAACAAGCCAAGTTGCTGGCCGGCGTAATTGATGGTGCGTGTGAGCGCCGTGCGGAAGCCTGAAAGATGCGTGCCGCCATCCACTGTGTTGATGTTGTTGGCAAAGCTGAATACGGTTTCGGAATAGCCGTCGTTGTATTGCAGCGCGATCTCCATGGCCACGCCGTCGCGCTCGGCTTCCATATAAATCGGCTTGTCATGCAACACGCTCTTGCCGCGATTCAGGTGCTTGATGAACTCCGCGATCCCGCCGGAGTATTTGAACTGCAGCTTTTTCGCTTCGCCTGTTTTGGCGTCGGTCTGGCGCTCGTCGGTCAGCGTGATCTCCAGGCCTTTGTTCAGGAACGCGAGTTCGCGCAGCCGCTGCGCCAGCGTATCAAAGTTGTATTCGGTTACAGTGAAGATCTCTTTGTCGGGCAGAAAGTGGATCTTGGTGCCGCGCTTTTTTGTCGTGCCGGTTTTCTTCAGCTTGGTCTGCGGATCGCCCTTGGAATAGCCTTGCTCCCAGACATGGCCGTCGCGCCAGATCTCCAGATCAAACTGATGGCTCAGTGCGTTCACGCAAGAGACGCCCACGCCGTGCAGGCCGCCGGAAACTTTGTAATTGGAGCTGTCAAACTTTCCGCCGGCGTGCAGCTTGGTCAAGACCACCTGCGCAGCGGGGACTTTTTCTCCATCAATCACCATGTCGTCCACGGGAATGCCGCGTCCGTCATCCACCACTGTGATGGAATTATCGATGTGGATCGTAACTTCAATCTGCGTGGCGTATCCCGCCAGCGCTTCGTCCACGGAATTATCGACGACCTCATACACCAGGTGGTGAAGACCCATCTCGCCGTTGGACCCAATGTACATCGCAGGACGCAGGCGCACTGCCTCCATGCCCTCAAGAACTTTTATGTCTTCCGCGGTGTAATTGCCGTTTCCGTTTCCGCCGGACTTTTTGCTTTTATTTTGTTCTGCCATTTGTTTTGCCGTTGCAGTTGCAGATTCACGGATGGACAACTTCGGACTCCTGTCTTACCAGTGCGACTTCGGGTGTCATCAGGGCCCGTTTCTGTGCCGCCTGAAGAACACTCAAGTTACGTAAATTCAATGCTTTAGTGGATGTGTGAGCCAACAGTGATTATACCATATTCAGAGTTGATCTGCGGATGCTTTGGATACACGCGAGCATCGTTCAAACAACATGATTTTGGAGCGGAATTTGGCAATTTCCTTTCGCTGTTAGCGGTGGTTTTGAAATCGACAAAAACACTTTTGGCGGCGCCGCTTCTCGCAATTCCCTCAACTGAGGCACTGATTTTTACAGTATCCCGAGAGATGATTTTCGCCGAAACATCTACATTTTCCCAAATTGATCCGATTCCTAAATCGGAACAGGTGCATTCCCGAATTGATCCAAAAATTCCTAAATTGGTCCTCGCGACAAGATCAAAGTTTTAAAAACCTTAAGAAATGGGTCCGCGACTGTTAACGGTTTAGATACTAGTCTGACCCCGGCCAGGGTGACTGTTCGGGTACCCCACTTCCCGCGTCAAGCTCGCCGCAGGTTACGTAAGTAACCCAAAGTCAATATCTTAGAGAGTACTTAAGGTCAGGCATTTTAGTAACGTCCTGGGCCCTGAGGATGGGGTCTTTCGGGGGCAAAAACCAGCCAATTTTCCTTAGTCAAATAGTACTAATAAATCATTGAAAAATTAGGGATGAAATGTATACTAGGGCCCGCATTTCAGAGTACCTGAAATGCACCACCAAGGACAGCAATAAACATTTTGATAAACAGGAGAGATCCCCCTCATGAAAGCGCTACTTCGTTCGTCTATTTTCGCTCTGTTCGTGTTTGCTGGTTACGCCGCCGTTGCCACCGACATCAGCAAGCCGCACTCAAACGTTGCGTTTCCTCAACCCCAATGTCCGCCTCATGCTCTTTGCGCGATTAGCAAGTAACACCCACCAAGGCTTCCGGGTTTGCGCCTGATGGGGGGGGAGCCATTGTTTTCAATGGCTTACCCCGCGGCGAACTCTTTAGGGTGTTTACTAAGCAGTAAATTGTACTTTAGTGCCGCCGAGAGGCTTGATCAGCCCGCTTGGGGGATAGTATGCTTGCGCTCCCTTGGAGGCAAACGTGCACATCTCCCAAATTCAGTGGATCCTCATCGCGATCACCGTTGTCGCGGCCGTAGTACAAGGTTTTACGCTACGCATCCTCAAGCAGAAGAAACTGCGCTCGGAGTTTCCGGTCTTTTTCCGGTACTCGCTGTTTACCGTTGTTGGCTATGCGGTCGTGTTGATTCCGTTTGTTGCCTACTGCCCGCAATATTTCTATGTTTACTGGGCCCTTACCTCAGTCACCATGGTGCTGGAGTTCGGCGTCCTGTATGAGCTGCTGGTAAACGCGCTCAAGCCCTACTCGGCCCTGATTGATCTGGGCAAAATGTTGTTTCGCTGGGCGGCTGTTTTCCTGGTGCTGGCCGCGCTCCTCACCGCGTTCGCAACCACGGGGACGTCAAACCACAAGATTGCGGCAGCTTCAGAATTGCTGCAGCGTACAGTCCGACTGATGCAGTGCGGGCTCTTGCTGCTCTTCTTCGGCTTGGAAAAGCGCCTGGGCCTCACGTGGCGCACCCACAGCATGAGCCTTGCGCTGGGTCTGGGCGTCTATGCCGGCGTGGACCTGAGCACCACGTATCTGATTGACCGGCTGCCCGCGATGACCGGCCCTCTCCAGATTCTTGCCAATCTCACTTATCTGGGCGCGGCTTCTCTCTGGGCATACAGCCTGGCCAAGCCTGAGCCGGTACGCAGCAACGTGCTGGATTCGCCTCGCCGGCTTATCTTCCAGCGCTGGAATGAAGCGCTTTTGACTCACACCGTCCGCGGCGAGATGGCCTTTGCCGGAAACGGAATGGAATCATTCCTTCCCGGTGTGGAGCAAACCGTGGAACGCGTCCTGGCTCGCAAAATCGTCCAGTAAGGAATTGCCTCCAAGAAACTTCAGGCCGGACACTTTGTCCGGCCTGTTTATTTTTCGATCAATCGAGTTCCTTCAAATGCGCATCGGCATCACGATATAGCGGTAGCGGTACTCGCTGTCTGCCGCCTCATCTGGACGCAACTGGCCCGCGGTCTGCGCGTCTTTAAACTCAAAGCGAACATCGCCAGCGCCCACCACCTTGAGAAATTCCAGCAGGTACTGTGAATTGAAACCGATCACCATGGGATCGCCCGTGTACGCGGTCTCAATTGAATCCTCGGATTCGCCTGTCTCGGTGTTGGAAGATGAAACTTTGAGTTCGTTCTTTTCCACGCGCATGCGGATGGCATTGGAGCGCTCGTCGGCAAACTGGGCCACGCGCTGGATCGCCGCGGAAAGCTCGTCGCAGTGAACAGTCACAAACTTGTTGTTGTCGCGCGGAAGCACGGCTTCGTAATTCGGGAACTGTCCGGTGAGCTGGCGTGACGTCAAGAGTCTGCCGCCGATGCGGAAGAAAAGGGTCGATTCGTCCTTTGCGAACTCCACTGTCTGTGCGTCACTGCTGTTCAGTAGAGTGCTCAGCTCGGCCATGGCTTTCTTGGGGACCAGCACCTTCAATTCTCCACTCACAGGCAGCTTGGTGCCATTGTGTTCAACGTGGGCCAGGCGATGTCCGTCTGTCGCCACCATGGTGAGCGATTCCGGCTTGAGCACCAGCAGGGCGCCATTCAACGTATAGCGCGACTCTTCGTTGGAAATGGAGAAGATGGTCTTCCCAATCAACTGCCGCAGCACCTGGGCGGGAAGTTGCAGCGCTGATTCCGCCGGAAACAGCGGCAACGCAGGGAAATTTGCCCGCGCCATGCCGACCATTTTGGTGTTGGAGCGTCCGCTGCGGATCTGCACCCAATGGTTTTCCAGCAGCTTGATGCTGATGTCTCCATCGCCCAGAAGCTTCACATAGTCATAAAGCTTGCGCGCCGGTATGGTGCAGGAACCTTCCTTCTTCACCTTGGCCGGACATGACGTGCGCAGGCTCAGATCTAGGTCCGTCGCCGTGATTGAGAGCTTGTCCCCGCCCGCTTCAAACAGGAAGTTGGAGAGAATCGGGATCGTGGTCTTGCGTTCCACCACGCCCTGTGTAGCCGTGAGTTCCTTCAACAGATCGTTTTTGCTGACGCTGATTTCCATCGTAGTGCCGACCTCAATCCCTGTGGCGGAAGGCATAAAATGTGGCCCCCTAAATATATTGCTTTGCGTGAAACATTCTCAACGTAGAGACGTAGCCTGCTCCGTCTCCGCCTTGGTCCTATTTATTGCAGGATACAGCAAAACCGCCTGAAAAAGCGGCCCGGCGTCGGCAACTTCAAACCTTGGCTCCTGTCGGCTGCCATTCTAATCTGTAATTTTGAAAATTGTGGAAAATAGCCTGCTGTGGGAATGTGGACAACTGGGCTTGCACCATCTTTGTTGCAATTCATCCCGGCATAACGCTGAACATCGATCGGGAAATTTTATCCTTAGTCATCCTGAGCAACACCTCGCAACCGCGCAGCGGGAAGCGAGGTAGAGTCGAAGGATCCCGAGGATGTCTCCTTTGCCATGCCGTATCAGGGAATTCTACCGATGATCTACTTGGCTTTATATCGTCATCGGGAATACAAGCTGACCCGTGACACTTATTTTTTGCTCTTGTTCTCTGGTTTGCCAGAGCGATAAAATTAGGAAGACCAAGACTGTTGGTCATGGAGGTGTCTCATGGATTACTTAATCCGCCACCTTGTGAAACAGTCCTGGAGCCGTTAGAGCTGGAAATCCCACAGGACTCACGCCCTGGCGACGTTAGGGCTGAGGATTTCCTGCCGTGATGCGGCCGCATTACGCACCCGCCTGATTCCCAGGTTTTATGCCTGATGTTCAGGGGACCTGATGGCAACCGTCGCTGCTTGGCGGGAATCGACCCGAGGCACCTTTCGGTGCGAGTAGCGGACAAGTGAGGAGGGCGTTATTGCCGCTAATTGACCGGTCAGTTAGCGAATAACGCCCTCAAGTTTTTTCCGAATTTTGACTTGGCTAAAAGAGTGGGAAGTCCGCCTCCTCAGCTATTCAGCGTTTCGGTCAATTTATTCAGCAGCCGGTTCAGGTCTTTGTCCGCCTGCCGCTGGTCTTCGATCTTGTCAATCGAATGCATGACCGTGGTATGGTGCTTGCCGCCAAATTGCCGTCCGATTTCCGGCAATGAAGCCTCGGTCATCTGCTTGGCCAGATACATGGCAATCTGCCGCGGAAAAACAATCGCCCGGGAATTGCTCTTCGCCTTGATTTCAATCACGCGCAGGCCAAACTGCTCCGCCACCGCTTTCTGGATGGCGTCAATCGTGATTTTGCGCGCCTGGGAGTCAATAAAATTCTTCAAGACCTGTTGCGCTGTGACCAAGCTGATTTCGGCCCCGGTCAGCGAGCAATACGCTATCAAGCGGATCAGCGCGCCTTCCAGTTCGCGCACATTGGTCCGCACGTTGGAAGCGATGTACAACGCCAGGTCGGTAGAGAGCGTGACTCTTTCTGACTCGGCCTTCTTTTGCAGGATGGCGACCTTGGTTTCAAGATCGGGCGGCTGAATATCTGCGATCAATCCCCACTCAAAGCGGGAGCGCAAACGGTCTTCGATTTCCGGCAACTCTTTCGGCGGCCGGTCGCTGGCGATCACAATCTGCTTCATCGACTCGTGCAGCGCATTGAAGGTGTGGAAGAATTCTTCCTGTGTCCGCTCTTTTTGCGCCAGGAACTGAATGTCATCGATCAGCAGCACGTCCACGTTGCGGAACTTGTCGCGGAAGCTGATCATCTTGTCGTAACGCAGGGAATTGATCATCTCGTTGGTGAACTTCTCGCTCGAGATATAGCAGATGGAAGCCTGTGGCTGCCGCCGCTTCACTTCATGGCCAATGGCCTGCATCAGGTGCGTCTTGCCCATGCCCACGCCGCCGTACAGGAAGAGCGGGTTATAGGCCTTGGAAGGGCGTTCAGCCACGGCCTGTGACGCCGCGTGCGCAAACTGGTTTCCGGCGCCAATTACAAATGCGCCAAACGTGTACTTGGGGCTGAGTTGGGCCGCTGAGTCCCAGTCAAAGCGCTGCTGGCGTGACGCCGCGGGTGAAACCGTGCCGCTGGCGGAAACCGGAGCAAAGCCGCCATCTGCCCGGACCGGAGGAACCGTGGGGTCTTCTTCAGCCGTGATGAATTTCACGTCCTGATACTCAGGCGCCAGAGTGTCCATGGCTTCCTGGATCAGGTCGCCGAATTTTTCTCCCAGCTGACGAAACTCGGCGTTCGGCACGCGGACAAAAATTATGTTCCCGTTGATGTGGCTGAACCTCGTCGGCTTGAGCCACGTGTCATACGAATGGCGAGTGATCTTTTTCTCCAGCGCTCCCAGAATGCGGAGCCACGGATTTGCGGTTGCGGTAACGGTCGCAGCGGGTAATGACATTTCTTGGAATGTTTCCTATGTTGCGAGCCGGCCAGGGGCCCGTGGTTGAACTCGGAGATATTGATCTTAACTCTGCAAGGGCGACGCAGAGCGTTGAACACTGCGTTGTGCAACAAATTTTTTTTTCGACTGGTGGGCATACTAGCACGAACTTCACCCGCTGGAAATGCATCTGCGCGACTTTTTTTTGTCCGCTTAAATTTTTTTTAAACCATCGCGCAATTTTTCGTCACATCCGCGGAGTGAACTGCCGCGAGCCTGGTGCAAGATTGTTTTTTCCTCTGCGCTTGCTTCTCCATAGCGGCATTTCTGTCGCGTGCAACTTGAGAGATCGTGTGCCCCAAATTGTCATGCAGCGGTTTGTCAGCGCACGCGTAACCGATTTAGCTAGAAGGGCCGCGTGCGATTCTCTTCGAACGACGGCAATAAGAGCTCCGGTCGCCTTGTCCGTCGGCCCCTCATCTCCCCAATGCCACAAAGTGGCACGAAAGGCCCGTGTTCCTTTATACTTATCGTTTGCCCAGCGCAAACAATCCTGAGTAGGAGTCCCACAAGTCAATGCCCAAGCGCACTTTTCAACCCAACCGGCGTCGCCGCTCCAAGGTGCATGGTTTTCGCACGCGAATGAAAACAAAGAGCGGAAGGGCCGTGCTGTCCCGTCGCCGCGCCAAAGGACGCAAGCGCGTTTCCGTGAAGCCCGGCTTCCGGGAGTAAGTTTCTTCTGCAAATGTCCATTCTGTACGCCAGACCAGCCGTGAATGAAACTTCCAAAAAGGTGTCGCAGAGCTTCCCCAGGGACGCGCGATTGCTGAAGCACGCTGACTTTCAGGCGGTCTACAAGAACGGCAGGAAACATTTTTCCGGGAACATGACGGCTTTTTACCGCCAGCATGAGGGCGCAGCAGGACCGCGAGTTGGTTTTACCGTTGGCAAAGTCCTGGGCGGAGCGGTAGTACGCAACCGAATCCGCCGACGCATGCGTGCGGCCGTGCGGCAACACTTGCGCGAACTGGCCGCACCGCTCGATCTGGTGTTGCATCCTCGCAAGAGCGTGCTGACTTTAAAATTTGAGCAGTTGGATGCCGAAATCGTGCAGGTTTTTGCCGCTGTGCAGCGAGGCAAGGGACGATGAAGCAGGTAGCAGCGTTTTGTCTGCGGTTGTACAAGGGCGTGGTATCGCCCTTCCTGCCCGTGGCCTGCCGCTTTGTTCCCACTTGTTCGGAATACACCGCGGAGGCCGTGGCCCGGCACGGGCTGCTTCGCGGGGCGGCCCTGGGCATCTGGCGGATCCTGCGCTGCAACCCTTTCGCGCGCGGGGGCTATGATCCGGTGCCGGCAGAGAAAGCCGCGAACCCTGCAGCCACCGAGCGCTTTGACCCGGGGCAGAACGCTTAGCACGCGAGAAGAATCGCCAGGAAGCGAGTCCCAGGCGCACGACAAACTAATTTTATGGAAAAGCTCCAGCGGTTTGGAGCGAAGCGACAGATAAAACGTGGCGAGGCCAGAGTTAGCCGAGCCACGCGCAACAGGCGCAAGACAGAGTAAATTTTATGGAAACGCTCCAAGCGGTTTGGAGCGAAGCGACAAGAAAAGAAGACACATCATTGGCTGAATATCGTAATCCGCAGAATGAACCGGGTTCAGATAAGCGAATGCTTATCGCCCTGGTCGCCGTATTCGTGGTGCTTGGCGTTATGCAGTACTTCATGCCCAAGCCTCCCGCCCCGCCGACGGATAAGACCCAGCAGACCCAGCAGCAGCAACAATCGCAGCCGTCGCCGGGGCCGAGGGCCGCTCCCCTGGCCACTTCCACGCCGCTTCCGCCCAAGTCTCCGGCTGCCACCGTAAAAGTTCCCGTGAAGGCGGCCACTGCGGAAACAGAGTCAGTGCTGGAAACCGATGCGTACCGCATTACCTTTACTAATCATGGCGCAGCGGTGAAATCCTGGCTGCTTACCAAAAAAGAAAAACGGAAGGACGGCTCAGAAAAATACAAGTATCCAGATGACGCGGGCAAGCCCTTCGAACTGGTCAATCCGCTTGTTGCTGGGCAGCTTGGCTATCCTCTTTCGCTTTTTAGCTATGACAAGGACCTGGAAAAGCGACTGAATGACGCTCTGTACGTCGTACGCCAGGACTCCGTCACGGGAGCGCTTGCCTATGAGTATTCTGACGGCGGCGTCTCCGTGCGCAAGACCTTCCGCCCGGACAAAGACAATCTTCTGAACGTTGAAACTGAAGTTCTGATCAATGGCCAGCGAGTGCAGGCCCTTCCCCGATGGTCGAGCGGGCTGGGCGACCAAATGGCGCCGGCCTCCTACACGAAAAGCAAAGTTGATTACCAGCAAGGCAGCACAATCGAACGCAAAGACCCCGCCTCCGGAGGCTTTCTCAGCAGCAAAAAGTGGATTGTCGGGGGGCTCACAATTCCAGGTCCCATGGACTGGGCGGCCACTGCGGACCAGTATTTCGCCGTGGCATTTATGGCCGACGATCCTAAAGACATGACGCTGGTAACGCTGAATTCTCAGGCAGAGGTTCCCAAGAATCCAGCGAAGCCCGAAGAAGGCAAGGACAAAGCCAACGTCGTGGGGATTGCGTTTGGAAATGCCAGCCAGCCCACGCGGATTCGCGTCTTTGCCGGGGCCAAGGCCGTCGAACTTTTGGAGAGCGTGCAGAGCCATCCTGGCGGGCCGGACCTGCGGGGCGTCTATGATTTTGGGACCTTCAGTTTTATTGCCCGCCCGCTGTTTCTCTGGCTGAAGTGGACTTACGAACATTGGATTTTCAACTGGGGCTGGGCCATCGCATTCCTTACCGTGGTAATCACCATGGCGTTGCTGCCTCTGCGCATTTCCAGCATGAAGTCGTCGCTGCGCATGCAGAGGATCCAGCCGCAGATGAAGGCCATCCAGGAAAAGTACAAGCGTTACAGCCTTACTGATCCGCGGCGCGCGGAGATGCAGAAGGAAATGCAGGCGCTGTACAAGAAGGAAGGCGTTAACCCGGTGGGCGGCTGTTTCCCTCTGCTGCTGCAAATGCCGTTTCTGTTTGCCTTCTACTCCATGCTCAATAACGCCATTGAGCTGCGCCAGGCCGGCTGGCTCTGGGTGCACGATCTCTCCATGCCGGACCCGCTGCATATTCTGCCGATCATTATCATCGTGGCCATGTTTGTACAGCAGAAGAGCGCGCCGCAGGGAGGCATGGATCCGGCGCAGCAGAAAATGCTGGCCTTCATGGGGCCGCTGATGTTTGGCGCCTTCAGTTGGGGCATGCCTGCCGGGCTCTCTATTTACCTGGCGCTGAGCACCCTGCTGGGCTGGGCCCAACAGGTGGTGATCAACCGCTCTGAACTGGGACAGCAAGTAAGAAAAACCATTGAAAAACGCAATGCCCGCAAACGTTGAAGCGGTTACGCGGTAAAATCCCCGGTGGAGTTTGAACGAAAGATGCTGCAGGACAAGGTCGCAACGGCAAAGAAGATCGATGCATTCCTGAAGAACGTTATTGCTTCAGGCGCGTTCAAGCTGAAATACCGGATCACCGTCAATCCTCCGGCTACCCAGGAAATGGAAACGCCGGAGATCCTGGTGGAGCTGGCCGGTCCGGACAGCCAGTTGCTCCTGGAGCGCGGCGGAGAAGTGTTGCGCTCGTTGGAAGTGCTGACCCATGAATCGCTCCATCTACATGCCGAAGACCACGATAAAGTCAGCTTTGATTGCCGCGGCTACCGCGCCGCGCGCCAGCAGGAGCTTAAGCTCGCCGCCCAGGTGGCTGCCGACCGTGTATTGCAGAGCGGCGTGCCTTATTCTTTTGCCCCGATGTCATCGCGCGAGCGCCGTCTGATCCATCTGGCGTTCCGCGACCACGCTTCCCTTACCACACAGAGTGAAGGCGAGGGCGGACGCCGTTATGTGGTGCTTTATCCCAAGGATTACAAGCCGGCGCGGCCCTCGCGGCGTTAGAATAGGCTTGCTATGGACGGCACCAGCGGAGACGCGAAGCAGGCAGACCGGTCTAGCAAAGAACCATCGTTTGCCTGGACTGCTTTGCGGGAGTTTCTCCTCTTCACCTTGGCTCTGAGCGGCGGCCTCGCGCTGCTGGACCTCTATGACCATGGGCAAAGCATATGGAAATACCTCTCCCAAGGCCTCTTGTTCAGCGCTGGCTTACTTCTTTGGCGAGTGAGAAGCCAACGCATCTTGAAATCCAGGACATATTTGCCTCCCGGTAACTGAACCTCAATTAGACTATCCCTGAGTATCCTTAGCAGTTAATCCTTCCACACGCGAGTTTTTTCATGTCTACAACCGTGACCATGATCGGCGATGTTCCCATCTTCGGATTGCTGGATGACGAAGAACGCGAAGCGCTGGCCCAGATGATGGACTGCCGCGACTTCAAAGAAGGTGAAATCATTTTTCATTATGGCGATACCGGCGGCGAGATCTTTATTCTGCGCAATGGCAACGTCGAGCTTTTTATCGAAAGCACGGAAGGGCAGAAGATCGTCATTTCTGAGAACGAGAAAGGCGACGTGATCGGCGAGCTCTCTTTTCTCGATGGCGGCGCCCGCACAGCTACCGCGCTGGCGCGCGAAGACACGCAGACGCTGGTTATGCATCGCGACCGGCTGCTTGAGTTCATCGATAAGCATCCGCATGCCGCCATGGACCTGCTGACCGCCGTGGGACGCCGCTTGCGCGCCACCGATGAACTGCTGCGCACGCAGGTTTCACGCAACCCGAATCTGGAAGAAGAAGAACGGCTCACGTTTGGCCAGCGCATTGCGGACAAAGTAGCTTCTTTCGGCGGATCATGGACTTTTATCATCATTTTCGGCGTCATCCTGGCCGTCTGGGTGGTCCTGAATTCAACCGCGCTGTTTGCCAAACACTTTGATCCGTATCCTTATATTCTGCTCAACCTGTTTCTATCGATGATCGCCTCAGTGCAGGCGCCGGTTATCATGATGTCGCAAAACCGGCTGTCGTCAAAGGACCGTTTGAAATCCGACCTGGATTATGAGGTGAATCTCAAAGCCGAGCTGGAGGTGGCGCATCTTCATCGCAAGGTGGACCACATCTACGAGCGGATTGAAGACCATTTCGCCCGGCTGGAAAAAGCAAATAGCAAATAGCAGTTAGCAACTAGCACAGCTAAAGCCCGCGCAAAAATTCTATCGATGGCAGGCGCGAATGCTGATAGCAAAAGATACCCAGGCTAATTGCCAATTGCTATTTGCTAATTGTTCCAATGAACCTCGACGACACTATCGTTGCCATCGCCACGCCGCTGGGCCGCGGCGGCATCGGCGTGGTACGCCTGGCTGGCCCTGAAGCCCGCGCGATTGCCTGCTCCATGCTGCGCCTGAAGCATGAGCTTGCCGCGGGCCGTGCCGTGTTTGGTGAAGTGATTGAGCCCTCCACTGGCGAACGGATTGACGAAGCGGTTATCACCTTCTTTGCCAAGCCCCACTCTTATACCGCCGACGACGTGGTTGAAATCTCAGCCCACGGCGCTCCCGTGGTCTTGCGCCATATTGTGGAGCTGGCGACGGGCGGCGGCGCGCGCCTGGCTGAGCCCGGCGAGTTCACCATGCGGGCGTTTCTCAACGGGCGCATTGATCTCACGCAGGCTGAGGCCGTTCGTGACTTGATTGAGTCGCAGACTCTCTATCAGGCCAAGGTGGCGGCGCAACAACTTGAAGGCTCGCTGTCACGCCGCTTGCAGCCGATCAAGCGCAAACTGGTGGAACTGGTGGCCGTGATGGAGGCGGGCATCGACTTTGCCGAAGACGATGTCTCGGTGCTTCCCGCCGCGGAAATTTTGTCGCGGCTGCAAGAAGTGCAGGCTCCGCTGGAACAGCTCCGCGCATCTTTTGCCTATGGGAAAATCGTGCATGAAGGCCTGACGCTGGCCATTGTCGGACGGCCGAACGTAGGCAAGTCCAGCCTGTTCAACCGGCTGGTTGAGCGGGAACGAGCCATCGTGACGGCCACGCCCGGCACCACGCGCGATCTTGTCACAGAGACCGTTGCGCTGGGTGGCATCCCCATCAAACTGGTGGATACCGCCGGCATCCGCCACTCTACGGACGAAGCGGAGAGCATCGGCATTCGCAAATCGTATGAAGCGCTGGCCGAAGCCGACCTGGTCCTGGTAGTGCTTGACAGCACACAAGAAGTCTCCGCCGAAGACCGCGACCTGCTGGCTGTGAGCGCGCAGCGCCGTGCGCTGGCCATTGCCAACAAATCTGATCTTGCGCCCAACGGCCTGCCGCCCATTGCCGATTGGCAGATTTTTAGAACCTCCGCCGTGACCGGCGCGGGAATTGACGCGCTGCGAGCGGCCATTCTGGAGCAAGTCTCGGGCCGCGCAGCCAGCGGCGAACAGGAGACCGGCTTCCTGACCAACATCCGCCATCAGCGGCTGGTGGAAGAGTCGCTTGGCTGCCTGGAAGCCGCTGCGCACGCCGTAAAGCGCAATATCCCGCATGAGATGATCATGCTCGATCTTTACGGCGCGCTGCGCCCTCTGGATGCCATTACAGGCGAGACCACCACGGATGACATCCTGAATTTGATTTTCAGCAGCTTTTGTATCGGGAAGTGAACGGCTATTCGTAGGCCAATGCCTGAATCGGATCCTGCCTCGCTGCCAGAATTCCCGGATAAAGAGCCCCAAGCATGGCCGCTCCCATCGCGATTCCGCCGGCTATGGGCCACCATTCCGGAACAATTGCCTGTGGCAAAGATGCAGGCACTAATTTGGCTAAGAGCCATCGACTCAGAAAACTGAACAGAATTCCCAGGACGCTTCCTCCGAGTCCAAGACAAAAGGCTTCCATCAGGATAATTCTGACAACCAGCAGTTTCGAAGCTCCAAGAGATTTCAAAATACCAATCTCGCGGGTACGTTGCTGTACGGCCATGTACATGGAGAGCGACGCGACAGCCGCTCCAATCAACACCGCCACGCCGATAATTACATTCAGGAGCGGGCGCAGAAAAGGTACGTTATCGACATTCGTCAACGATACAAGCTCTGCCACGGAATAGATGTTGTAGTCAGGAAGCAGTGTCTTAATGGAATCAATAACAGCCAGAGTGTTCGTTGGATCGTCGAGCTTGAGATAGATTTGAGCAACTTTACCGGCGCTTCCATCAAGATCCTGCAATGTTGATAAAGGCAGGAAGATGTGGGCGAGTTTGCCCGGTTCAACAACACCCGCCACGTTCCATTCACGATTCAGCAGGTTAACCTTGCTCCCCGCATGAACGTGCGCCTGTTGCGCATAATACGTATCGAACAATATATCGTCAGGTTTTTCGAAAGAATGCCCTTCTCTAAATACAAACTTACCGCTCATGCGCTCAAAGGCTGGCAAATCTACTCCCGAAACTGTTGTCCATCCGGAGACCAGGTGGCTGGCAACACCCGTCCCGAACTCTACGTGCGGGAGTTCTTCTAATTTTTTGATGAGCTGCACCGGCAAATTAGTCAGACCGACTGTTCCAACGCGAGAATCGGGAGACCGCACAATAATGTCGGCGCCGATTCCTCTCGTACGCTGGGTGGAATCCTCCACAAATCCGTGACTTAGCCCGACTAGCGTCAACATCAGTGTGACTGGAATGGCAATCAACAGAACGCTCAGGAACGTACGGATCGGGCGTTGAGTCAAGTTTGCAAGAATAAGCTTATTAATCACGCTAGTGAGAATAGCAAACAGAAAAGGCTACAACGGCGTCACAGTGACGCTCAAAATTCCCTGAATCTCACCGGGATCGTCCCGTCCCTTTTCGAACGTGACTCCCGGCAGCTTGGCAAACGTGTTGGCCAGCCGGATTTCTTTTACTTCAAAGAAGCGCGTGCCATCGCGCCCGATGCGTTCGTCGTAGGTGAGACCGGTCAGATAATAAGGATGTCCGCGCCACAGCATCAGCGTTACCTGCTGCAATTTCAAGCCAGCAATCACGGGATCAATGCTTACCGGCGGCCCCGGTGTGAATTGGATTTCCAGGCGAACGTGGCGGCCGTCGTCCAGCACAAATTCTTTGTTCACCGCTCGCGTTAGCGCTTCGATCGTCGGCAGGTCGCTAAGGCAAAGCTCGCCGCCGTTCATTCGCATCACCCAGAAATTCTGGTCCAGCGCTACTTTTTGCTGTTGCAGCATGGTCTCAAGGCCAGCGGCCAGGGCCCAGTTCTCACAGCTTTGTTTGGCGGTAACAAGCTTCGTGTCGCTCGCCAGGTCGGCGCTCTGATCGGGCTTGATGTAGTAATTCTGCCCCTGCTTTTTGTCGACGTGTTGCTGAAAGGCAATGGCCAGGAGCAGCGAAACGACCGCGCATTGATGGACCCACCACATATTCACGCCCAAGTGTAACCCGGTCCTGCGGCAACAGATGAAAAACGATGGGACGGGGGTTCTTACTTTGCCAAGGCCGCCATGGCCTTGCGGAAAAGCGCGTCGAAGCTCTCCGCCGAGACGTTGCCCAGCTTCGCCAGAGCCCGCTCGGCCATGGGACGCTGATAACCCAGGTTGACCAGCGCGGAGATCACGTCTTCTTCCACCGGCGATGCGGCCGTAACCGTGTCAGGCGCCGTGCCGAAGGCGTCCAGTTTGTCGCGTAGCTCCAGCACCATGCGCTCGGCCGTCTTTTTGCCGATGCCGGGAATGCGCGTGAGCGACGCCACGTTGTTGCCCTTGATGGCCGCAACCATCGCGTCGGCGGCCATGCCGCTCAGGATGGTAATGGCGAGCTTGGGGCCGATACCACTCACGCTCAGCAGCCTTTCAAAGAGTTGTTTTTCCTGCGCGCGCAGAAAGCCGAACAGGGCCAAAGCATCTTCACGCACATGCGTGTGGATGAAAAATGACACCTCGGCATTCAGCGCAGGCAGCTCAGAGAAAGTGGGAACGCTGATGGTGATGTCATAGCCCACGCCCCCGGCCTCAACGATTGCCTGGTTCGGGTGCTTGGAGATGAGTTTGCCTCTTAAGTGCGCAATCATTCGCCATCATTGTAATGGAACGGCTCGGCCCCTCATCCTGCCCGAAGAACGAAGCTGATGGTAGTCTCGTTGCCCTTAACGTAGAGACGTAGCATGCTACGTCTCTACATAGAGCTTGTCGCAAGAGCTGGCAGGTCCGTGCCTGGAGGCTACTGTCTGCGCTTGTAAAAAATATTGAACTGGAATCCCGGATTCGGCGGAAAGAGTTCCGCCACCTTTTTCAGGCGCTCTGCCAGGGCCGAAGGCGCCAGCAGCGGGTAGTCACGCTCGCGCAGTTCGTAGTAATCCACGTCAAGGCAGAGGGAAAGCAGGTAAATGGCAATCGCGTCACAAAACGCGGCGGAGAGGTAATCTGATTTGGCCTTTTCGTCCACGCGGCTCGAGATGGAGGCCTGCGCCTGCTTGCGATACTCATGTGCATCCAGGCTGGTTTCGCCGCGGACGTTGGCCACGGCCTGCGACCAAACCAGTTCCGCGAACTCCGGCGAGATCCCCGCTTTGTCCACAAATGCATGGCCCACGTTGATGTAAAACTCAAACGCTATAGAAAAGCGGTCTTCCAGCAGGCGAGTGGAAATGAAAACGCACTGGGCATTGCTGGAATCAATGTTGCGATGGCAAAGGGCCCCTTCAGGAGGCGCGCCATCAAAACGCTCCGCCACCAGCGTTTTGTCACCATCGCCAAGCGTGATGGGCACAAAGTAAAAGGCTTTGCGGTCCAGCGCCGCGGCAATCGCGCCCGGCACGGCGCCTATGATCCGCTCCAGATCGTCGGAAGGAAGCATCACGTCGCCCGAGGTGGTGTAGCAGATGCCGTTGGGCGCCTGGGTGACCCGCGCGTCGCGGATAACCTCCTGCGCGCTGCGGAGTTGCGCATTGACTGCCTGACTCACGTTATCATTCTAACGTACACTTGATTTAGCCAAGGCCCGGTAGAAGTTCTTATGAAAAAATTCTTTCTGAGCGCAGGCATCGGCCTGGTCTCAGGCGTGATCACGTTTTTTCTTTCGGTGGCGTTCCTGTGCTTTGTTCTGCTGGCGTTCAGGGCGGCAAACCATATCAGGCCGGACATGACGCTGGCCTACAAGGCCGCCGTGCCGGTGGCGATCCTGGGCGCGATTTGCGGCTTTGTTATCGCGCTGGTCCGGGTTGGCCGATCTCCAGCCGTGCGTTAACGGTCCCGCTCCGCTCGATCTCAGCCCTCTCGATCTTTGCCGCGCTGCCGGTGATTGGGCGCGACTTGCGCTATACAAATCTTCACAACCAGCAGTTTGACCACGCAGTACAAGCCATATAAACTTCTCTGCCCCGCAGTCCGCTCAAAACAAGCCAAGGAGAAACCATGCCACTGAAGCGCCTTATTTCGTCTTTCGCGGTCGTCTTGCTGGCCGCCGCACTGAATTGCAGCGCGCAGGAAAAGGTCGATCTGGAGACGATCAGCAAGATCCGTTATGAAGGCTTCCATAACTCAAAGATCATGGAAATTGCCAGCGGATTGATGGACCAGATTGGCGGCCGCCTCACAGGCTCGCCCAATATGAAGAAGGCGAATGACTGGACGCGCGACAAGCTGGCGGAATTTGGCCTGGCCAACTCTCATCTTGAGCCCTGGGGACCCTTTGGCCGCGGATGGGCAAATGAATACATCAATGTTCGCATGGTTTTGCCCGATACAACGCCGTTGATCGCCTATGCCAAGGCCTGGACTCCGGGCACCAACGGCACGGTCCGCGGCAATGTGGTGCGCGTGAATATCCGTGGGCCGCAGGACTTGGCGAAATACAAAGGCAAACTGGCGGGCAAGATCGTTCTTTATGGCGACGATCCTGAGACCAAACCCTCCGTTGAGCCGCTTTCAGAGCGGTTGAATGAGAAGTCGCTGGCCGATATTGAGCATTACCAGATTCCCAGTGAGCGGAATGAGGCCCGCTTGCGTGAGTTTGCCCAGCGCGCCCGCTTGCAACGCGTCATCAACAAATTTTTCGATGAAGAGAAACCGCTTGCCGTGATCGACCACAGCCGTGGCGCCCTTGGCGGAGGCACGGTATTTGTGCAGCAGGGCGGCTCTCATAAAGTCGGGCAGACCGTGGGCACGCCGCAAATTACGCTGGCCACTGAGCATTGGGCGCGCATTGCGCGCATCCTGGTGGCCAAGAAAGACGTTGAGCTGGAGCTGAACGTAAAAAACAACTTCTATGATGGGCCGGAAGCGATGACGCAGAATGACACCATCGCGGAGATCCCCGGCACGGACAAGAAAGATGAAGTTGTAATGCTGGGGGCTCATCTTGATTCATGGCACGCCGGCACTGGCGCAACGGACAACGGCGCGGGCTCCATTGTGATGATGGAGGCCGTGCGCATCCTGAAAGCGCTTGATCTCAAGCCGCGGCGTACCATCCGCATCGGCCTGTGGAGCGGCGAAGAACAGGGGCTGATGGGCTCCGAGTGGTATGTTCAGCACCACTTTGGTTCGCGGCCGGAGTCAAAAGATCCTGACCGCAAGGGCGAGCCATCAGTGCGCCGCCGCGAGAACGGGCCCATGACCATCAAGCCGGAGCAGAAAACCGTCTCTGTCTATTTCAACATAGACAATGGCACGGGCAAGATCAGGGGCGTCTTCATGCAGGAAAATGCCGCCGTTGAGCCGATTTTTGAGGCCTGGATGAAGCCGTTCCACGACCTTGGCATGGACACGCTCACCATGCGCAACACTGGCGGCACAGACCATCTCTCTTTCGACGCGGTCGGCATCCCCGGATTTCAGTTCATCCAGGACCCTATGGAGTACGACACGCGAACGCACCACTCCAACATGGACGTCTACGATCGTTTGCAGCCGGAAGACCTGAAGCAGATGGCGGTGATTGTTGCGTCGTTTGTTTACATGGCGGCGCAACGCGACCAGATGTTCCCGCGCAAGCCGATCGAGAAAGAGCTGCCGCCCACGCCGCCGCCGTCGGAAGACGACGAGAATGCGTCTCCGGTGACGAACCCGGCGGCCGCGGATCGTCCGCAGCAGCCAAGACCGCCAGACCAACGGCCCGCAGCGCAGCCAAGCCCGACGCCGAGACCGCAATAACGCACCTTGGACGACGGTGTTGGTGGGTTCAAGAAAGCCTCACGTAGAGACGTAGCACTGCTACGTCTCTGCCGCCGGGGCTTGAAGTCAGCGGCTAGCACCTAATTTGTCAAGGAACATCTCTTTCATCCGCCTGGGCGGCTCTGAGTTGCCGTTTTTTTGCAATCTGGCGATTCTGGTAATCCAGAACTTACCTTTTAGCTAACCATTCCTCCCTACCCCTTCCTGGGTATCCCACTGTATCCCAGTTTGGCGTGGGTTTAACCCAGCGTTGGATTCGGAAGCCCCCGATTTGGGCTAACCATGAATGGAGATTTTTACCCCTTTTATAAATAGCTATACGGGTATCTTAACACTCTGGATTTACGAATCAAGAGCGAAATATGGCACCGTTCTTTTTCGCATAAAAGCTTGCAAACGGCATACTCCGATCTCACTTCGTACCTTTGGCGACTCACATCTGTATCAAATAAAAGGAAAAATATTCCCATTTTGGAATTCGTAAAACTGTGTTACATATTCCTACAACATTAAGCTTTTCAAATGTTAGAAAAACCGCCGGGAAGCTGCCGAAATTCAAGTTCGATTTGTCCCGGACTGCATGTCACGTTAATGGAAAGCGACGCCCAGGTTTCATTTTAAAAAGTTGAACGCGAGCTAGAAAGATGCCAAGTAAGGATAGACCCTTCGACTTGCCGGGTCGAAGCGGTGATGACGAAGAACTGGTACGCGAATTTCGGTCAGGCAGCGCACAGGCGCTGGGAGTAATCTTCGATCGCTACTATCGTCTCGTGTTTGCCACCGCCTGGCGGGTGCTGCGCGATGTCGGCGAAGCCGAGGACCTGACCCAATCTGTATTCTTTGAGATCTGTCGCAAAGCGTCTCATTTCAATCCCGCCAAGGGTCCCCTGAACAAGTGGATTCTCACTCTCGCCTATCACCGAAGCCTCAACCGCAGGAACTATCTGATGACGCGCCAGTTCTACAAAGGACACTTGGATCTAATCGGCGAGAATGGAGAAGAGCTATGGAGCGCAAGCCTGATGCCGCCGACGCAAGAGACCGCGCGCCTGGTGAATGAGTGTCTCGGGCTGCTCGACCCTCGGCAGCGCCAGGTCATGGAATTGGTCTTTTTTAAGGAACTCACATTCAAGGAGATCGCTGAACACACGCAACAGACCTTTGGCAACGTGCGCAATCAGTACTACCGCGGCCTGAAGCGGCTGCGCGCTCACTTGACCGGCTCTTCCCGGGAAGAACAGCGCCAGAGTTCCCAGAGCCAGGGCTCCCGGATCGCGCCGGTGTTGCGCGATCTGGGGCAGAAGAGCCAGGGTTCCCGGGTCGCGCCGGTGTTGCGCGATCTGGGACAGAAGAGCCAGGGCTCCCGGATTGCGCCGCCTTTGCAATCTTTGCGGAAAGAATGGGCAGGCGATCTGGAGTGGCGGCGTGAGGCACTCGCGGCCTTTGAAAGAGTGGGAGCTGTTTACTTTGAGATTGTGCCCGGTGGGGTGGCGCGCATTGGAGATCTCAAGATGTCATCCTGAGTCGCTTTATACAAAAAAGCAAACCTTACTACGGGTACTGACAACACTGATTTCACGCGCGGTCACTGTTTTTTGCTCAGGAAGTCTCGAGCATTACCTGCCGGTACGGCAAAACTGGCGCCGGCAAATCCGTTAAGAACCGCGAAGTTCACGCCAACGACTTTCCCGTCCAGATCAATCACTGGGCCACCGGAACCACCGGAGGTGGTTTGTGCGTCGTACACCAAACGGTCAGGACGCACATCGCCTACGTGTCCTTGTGTACTAAGCGGTCGAATCAGCTTGCGTTTTGCCAGTTCGCGCAGGAGTGTATCGCCGTCTCCTGTAATGCTCATAAGCTCTGTGGCAGTTTTCTCATCCACACGCGCCAGAATCCCCGCCAGTGCTGTCGGATAACCGATCAGGATGATGGCATCACCGCCACTCACGTTTTCCGTCTTGCCCGCCAGAGGTAGAGTGCGAATGGACGCTGGTAAATTTGCAACTCTTAGCGTTGAAAGGTCAGCAGTTTGAGCGACCTGCACCGTGGAGGCGCTGAGCGAAGTTGTGAGTCCCGGGAAATATGCCTCCATGGACACGATTACGGGCTTCACTCCCCGGTCGAGCAACGGCTTGATTTCGTCATTTTCCCACCAGGGTTGCGCCACGTGGTGATTTGTGAGCAGGAGGCCGTCTTTACTGACGACGAATGCTGTTCCAAACGAATCCAGCCGGAACTCTGGCCCGCCGCCATCAAGTTCCAGGGTCACGGCCTGATCAGTCTCGCCGGAAGTGTTTTTCGCCACGGTGACTGTCTTGCCGGATTCTATGTGCCGGAAGTTGACCACTACGTGGACCAGCGCAACGGATGGCGCATATTGCTCAACAATCCGCCTGCCTGCACTGTTTTCCACCTCAAGTTTTTGCAGGCGCTTCTCCGCATTGTTTAGCTGCTCGATCAATGCGGCGCTTCCCGTTGAATTGGTTACCTGCTTTGAAAGCTGGTCGCGCTCGGCAGTTATACGGGTTTGTTCCTCCAATGCCTTGTTGTAGGAGGCCTGTATCCTCTCCCGTTCCTTTTGCACCTGTTGCAACGATTCCTGTTGTTGAAGAACGCTGCGTTGCAGCGTCGCTAGATTATTTCGCACCTGGTTCGTCTGCCGTCGGCTGGAAACGCTGACCAGAAAAAGCACTACAGCGGAGATGACCAGTAGCACGCCGGCAACCATAAGCAACGGCACTAACAAGCGTCTCAGTGGAGCAGTCTGCCGGATCTGGCCCTGCAGTTCATGCTCGTGCGCCGCCACGCGTCCCAGTTCGTGCTCCACCCGATCAAGCTGCTCCGCCTCGCGCAATTGCAACCGCACCTGCGCCAGTAATTCCGCGGGATGCACCGATTCCGCAAGAGCAACGTTCGCGCCCAGATCAAGCGCGCGGGCGCGGGCCTCTGCCTCGCCTTTCACCAGGGCAATAACACGAATTTCCTTCGTCGCTTCGTTCGCCCGAAGGGAAGATAGGACATCGCAGCAGGAAAGCGATACCGGCGCCAGGTTCAACAGCACCACGCGCGGACGAAATGACCGTAATTCTTCAAAATTCGCGCTCGAAGCCATTACTTCAAACCCGGCCTGCGTAAGAAGCCTCGCTGCATCGGCCTGCAGGGAAGCCGGCATGTCGATCAGCATGATCCGGTTTTGGGAAATCGTAGCGGAGGGTGCGGCTGTAGATGACAATGCGATTTTCCTGACTCTGTGATTTTTTTCCCGATCCAAAGATTCTCCCGATTATAGTTCCGCCCGCTCATCCGTGGGATGCCCCCGCTCTCCCGATGGTCCGATCAGTGTCATCCATGTTCATCCGTAGCGAGGTTTTTGGTCCTTCTAGCCAAAAGCCAAAGAAGAAGCAATTAGCGCTAGCAATCAGCAGTCAGCCAACAAAGAAAAACCGCAGGCAAGAATGCCTGCGTCCAAAAGAAGAAGTAACAAACCTCGCTGTAAAACTTGAAAGCGTTTGACAACAGAGTTGCCAGCACCTGTTGTCAAACGCTTGGAATAATCAAGTCCCGACGCGCACATTTTGGCGCGGCGGGGTGGAGGCTACGGAGTGAGATTACTGTTCGAGTCGTGCGCGATGGTTGAAGAGCCGCTGGTCCCATTCAAGGTTCCCATGCGGCCTGACACGTACGATCCCCAGGATACAGAAAGACCGAACTGTCCGTTGGGCACGGTGGCCGTATTGGGCTGGTCTTCATTCTTGATGCCGCTTGGATTTCCCAGATGCAGCGTCGAGTTTTCATTGACCGCAATGCCATTTTTGGCATTGCCTTCAATGACGTTGCTTGCAACCTCGGCATACGAGGCGCTTTCAATGTTGATGCCGTTATTTCCGTTGTAACTGATCGTGTTGGTGTAAATCCTGGCGGAAGCGCCGCGCTGGACGCGAATGCCGTAGCCGCCATTGTTCTGAATCACGCACGGTCCGGTATCGCCTTGCGATGCGCCCACGCCGTCAGTGAATCCCACGCGGACATAGGAGTTTTCATTGATTACAATTCCGTTCCCCGGATTGTTCTGAATAGTCGAATTCACCACGTATCCATCCGTGCTCCCGCGCTGGAAGTGGATTCCATGGCGTCCTGTGTTCTGGACCACGACTGTGTCGATGGCGACGATGCTTCCCGTATTGATCGCAATCCCATCGTTTCCGCCGGTGATTGTCAGGCCGCGAATCGTGAACCCTGACACGCCTGTCAACTCAACTACATTCAACGCGGGGTTTGGGCCGGAAATGGTTGCCGTTCCCTGGCCGTCAAGCGTGAGTCCGTTGTAGCTTCCCGTGAGACTTTTGAGCAACAGGTTCTCGTTGCACGTACCCGAGAGAATGATCGTGTCGCCGGGACGGACAAACTGAAGCGACCCGGTAATGGTGTCTCCATTGTCGCAGTCGACGTATTTCGTTGTGGCGTGCTGGTCCGCCTGATCCTGAGCGGAGACCCTTGGAACATTCATCGCAACGGCCAATACCAGTACAGCCAAGCCCCAAAAAGAACTGCATTTCTCGCATTTGGAACGCATGTGTCTCTCCTTTTCTGGTGGAATAAGTTTCAAAACGTACAGTCAAACAACACTTCTCCCTGGCTCCGCGCGCAGGGATTGCCGTGAGACGATCCAATGCCCGCACCTCGCTTAGCAGGCGCATGAGCATGGCTGAATTTTGGCAAGCAAACTGCGGAACAGATGGATACCTAGTGTTTCTGAGTGCGACTGGCCGGATATCTCTTAAGTATCTTGGCGAGGTAGAAACTCGCCTACTCAGGAATGGGCCAGTCTGCGGTCGTTCATATGCTGCTGTTGCTTACATATGCCTACGAAGCAGGCGAAGTGTGTCACTGGCTCTCTTTATTTTTTCGGCTTGCCTGTGGATAACTTTTTGATTCGGGCGGGAAAGATTTAAATCCAAGTGATGCTATGGGCCGAAAATGGTGTGCCAAATATGCTTGAGGATCGGCGTGAGTTCGGTCACGGCGGTATCGACCACAAAAATCAGGAAAAAGGCGAGGCCGATGTATTCGACAAGACGAAACTTGAAACGGACGATGCGATCGAGGTTGTGCTGAGGCGACTTGTGTTCGTTCGAACGCATGCGGTTTGCCTCCTTTTCTGGTGGAATAAGTTTCAAAACGTACAGTCAAACAACACTTCTCCTTGGTCCCGCGTCCAGGGATTGCCGTTACACGATCCACCGCCTGCACCTCGCTTAGGAGGCGCATTAGCATGGCTGAATTTTGGCAAGCAAGTATGCGGGAGATTGATACCTAGTGCTTCTGAGTGCGACTGGCCGGATATCTCTTAAGTATCTTGGCGAAGTAGAACCCGTTTGCTCAGGAGTAGGCCAGTCTGCTGTCGTTCATATGCTGCGGTTGCTTATATATACAGACCACGCAGGGTGAAATGGATCAGCGCAAATCTGGGATGACGAATTTTTTGTAAAGGTAGATTTCAAACTGACACTACCCAAATCTGCGGCTAATTTGTTTTCTCCGTGCCTCCGTGTCTCCGTGGTGGGTGTTTTCTTCTCGCATTTTCCTTTTTCCCGCAAACACGCGATACTTGATCTAACGTGGTCGACTTCCTACAAAAACTCAATCCCCAGCAGCGCGAGGCGGTTGAAGCCGTTGACGGCCCGGTGCTTATTCTGGCTGGCGCGGGCAGCGGCAAGACCCGTGTGATCACCTATCGCATTGTGCATCTGATTGAGAATAAAGGCGTTGAGCCAGATTCGATCCTGGCCGTTACATTTACGAATAAAGCCTCGGCGGAGATGGCAGAGCGCGTTGGCAGCCTGCTGGGCGGTCGAACGCTGCGCAAGCCGCTGATCGCCACCTTCCATTCCTTCTGCGTGCGCGTTCTGCGCCGGGACATTGAAGAGTTAAGGATTGGCGGAGCAGAATCAAAGCCCGGCGGCGCGGGCTACAAAAAAGATTTTGCCATTTATGACGAATCCGACCAGCAATCGGTGGTCAAGGGCGTAATGCGGCGGCTTGGTCTGGACGACAAGCAGCTCAAGCCCAGCGCCGTGCTCTCGCGCATCTCCTGGGCCAAAAACCACATGCTTGATCCGCAGGAGATGTATCTGCAATCGGCCGATCCCATCACGGAAAAGGTCGCGCACATTTTTGAGGAGTATCGCAAGGAGCTGCGCAAGTCGAACGCGCTGGATTTTGACGACCTTCTGCTGGAAACGGTGCGGCTGCTCAAGTCTTCTCAGGCGGTGCGTGAGCGCTACCAGCGCCGCTACGAGCACCTGCTGATTGATGAATACCAGGACACAAACCGTCCGCAGTATGAGCTTATCAAGCTGCTGGCCGGCACGCGGCACAACGTATGCGTGGTGGGCGATGAGGACCAGTCGATCTATTCATGGCGCGGCGCCGATATCCGCAACATTCTGGAGTTTGAAAAGGATTTCCCTGAGGCCCGTATTATTCGGCTGGAGCAGAATTACCGCTCGACGCAGGCGATACTGGAAGCCGCATCGGCGGTGGTGTCGAACAATCTAAAGCGCAAAGGCAAGACCCTTTGGACCGCGCGCGAGGGCGGCAACAGGATCGGCTATTACGAAGCGCCTGATGGCGAAAACGAGTCGCTCTTTGCTGCCGACTATATCTCGCGCTACCTGAAAAAAGTGAAAGAAGAGGGCGCGGACGATGTGCGCGTGGCCGTGCTCTACCGGCTGAATTCGCAGTCGCGGTTGATTGAAGAAGCCATGCGCCGCTACCAGCTTCCGTATCAGGTCGTCGGCGGCTTTTCTTTCTATGAGCGCGCGGAAATCAAGGACATGATCAGCTACCTGAAGCTGATCAACAATCCCCAGGATTCGATTGCCCTGCTAAGGGTGATCAATACGCCGACGCGCGGTATCGGCAAATCGACCATAGAAACGCTGGAGCGGCTTTCGCTGGAGACCGGGATGTCCTTGTGGTCCGCGATCAGCGAAGCCATTGAGCGCAAACTGCTGCCGCAGCGGGCCTGCGCCGCGTTGAAGAGTTTTAAAGACCTGATTGAAGATGCGCGAGCCATGCTGCTGGGAAGCTTTGGGGAGCGCGTGGCGGAGACGGTGGCTGCTTCTGACGAGACTCGTGTAGCACAGCCGCCCTCGGCTGTGAGCGAAGAATCTGACGCGGATGTGTCTTTCGAGCCGGCACAATTGGGTGAAAACATCAGTTTTGATTTCGGCGCGAATGATGAGCCGGAGGAAGAACAGATTACTGCTCCAGAGGACACCGAGCTGGCGTCTGGCACAGTGGGCCCAGAAGCCATCGAAGGATTTCGCGCTCCTGGCGGCCCCGCTTCTATCCCTGAGATCCTAAAGTTCCTGATTGATCGCACGGGCTACATCAAGCAGTTGGAACAGGAGGCCACGCCGGATTCGCTGGCGCGCATTGACAACCTGCGCGAACTGGTGAATGCCGCCATGGATTCGCGCGACCGCGGCGAGACGCTGGCGGAATTTCTGGACCACGCCGCCCTGGTCAGCGACGTGGATACATACGATCCGCGCGGGACGGTCACGCTGATGACATTGCATTCCGCCAAGGGGCTGGAGTTCGGCCTGGTCTTCCTGATAGGGCTGGAAGAAGGGCTGTTTCCGCACTCGCGGGCCTTCAACGATCCTGACCAGATGGAAGAAGAGCGTCGCCTGTGCTATGTGGGCATGACCCGCGCCATGGACCATCTGGTGCTGAGCAACGCGCGCTATCGCCGGCGTTACGGCACGGACATGCCGGATGCTACCGTGCCTTCGCGCTTTCTGGAAGAGGTGCCTGCGCCGTTGCTGGAAGAGCTGGGCACATCGTCGCGGGCGCGACAAGCTACGCAATATCAGAGCTCTGATTTTGGCGAACGCCATTTCAGCTATGAAGATGAAGACCAGAGCGCTCCTTCGCACGCCGGCCGGCAGCCTGCGGCCCGCACCAAGCCGCGTAACGGCGGCTATTCCGGCCCGAAGTACAATTCCATCGACAACATCGCTGAATTTTTTGCCTCGCGAGGCAAGAAGTTCAATCGGCCGCAGATTCCCGTGGAGAAGGCGGCTGGCGGCAGCTCTTTTCGTCCCGGACAGCGCGTGAAACACCCGAAATATGGCGAGGGAGTGGTGTACCGGCGCGAAGGCGAGGGAGAAAACGCCAAGATTACGGTACAATTTCCACGATTCGGATTGAAAAAGCTGGTGGAAAAGTACGCGCACTTGGAGCGGGCATGAAAAGGGTCCTGTATACCTTGCTTGGGATATTTCTGTTCTGTTGTAGCATCTTGGCGCAAGGGCAATCCCATGTCGTAAGCTCGGAAAAGATCGAGAAGAGCAGGACCATCTATTTGAAGATCAGTGGGCCCCAAGAGGCGGCGGCGCAGTTGCGTGGATTTTTCGCGGCAGATGCCGAAGAGAAGGACCTCCTGTTGACCGAAGATCCGCGCAAAGCAGGCACCAAAATCGATGTTACGATCAAGGAACATGATGCCGAGGGGACGCTCTACGCCGAGTTGATCTCTGCCACACTGGCCTCGCGCGAAGGTAAATCGGTAACCGTCTATTCCTGCAGATCGGTGGGAGATGGCAAGGGCTACTCCACGATCACGAAGCAGCAGGGAAAGACAACTCTGATTGAATCCAGCATCGCCTCCAAAGGTACTGTATTTGTGGAGAATAGGACCGCGCCGAATTCCGGAGGGCTGGTTGAAAGCATCAAGAAGGAAATCGCTGAGGCTGGGTTTCAGGTAACTGCAACCGAAACGGCCGCGGATATCAGCCTGAAAGACATTAAGCTCATCAAGAAGCCTTTCCGGGCAACGTTGGTAGAAGGACAAACTGAATCAAAGCTAAGCACCTGGAGCGGCCAATTCATCAATCTCTCCAGCAAAGTAAAGTCGTATAAATCAATTCTGGAACCGATAGGGGCCGAAGCGGAAGTTTGCCGGTCCAGCATGAAAAACATATCGGGAGATGGGGGCGGGTCTTATCAGCAGGTTGCGGTTGCTGATTTAGCCGTGATCGCCCAATTCAAATAATCTGTGATGAAGTTAAAACCACCAAAACTAAGGATATTTCGTACATGGCAAACACCAAAGCACTGAGCAAGGAAGAACGCAAGAAAGTAAAGCGCACCGCGCGCAAAAAGCAGGCGCCCAAAAAGCCACGCGAATACCCGCGCGGCTCCAAGAAGCCCAAGATGAAGAAGATGGCTCGCGGCACAGCCAAGCGATAAGCCATTTTGAGGCGGGCATGACTGCTGATTGTGCGGAAACCTGAACGTAGAGACGTAGCACTGCTACGTCTCTGCTGCAAGCGGTGAAGGACTTGAACAAGCTTCGGCCCTGTAATTCTTGATCTGCGTTCTAAGGAGGCCTTTCTGGCCAGTCAACTTTTCGCCAAGAAGTCCATTGACAAGCTGATTTCTGATTCGGAAAGGCCGGGCCACCGTCTGCCGAAGTCCCTGGGACCGTGGTCGCTTACGGCCCTTGGTATCGGCGCGATCATCGGCTCGGGAATTTTTGTGCTTACCGGCACCGCGGCGGCAGGAGAGTATTCCACACCTTCTCTGCTGCACGCTCAGGTATTGGACGTCTTCCAGAACCTGTTTCAGCACGGAAACCTTTCCGGCGTGCTTCTCCATGGCCGCCCGCCCGCGGGGCCGGCAATTGCGCTGTCATTTCTTCTGGTGGCGATTGCCTGCAGTTTTGCCGGATTGTGCTATGCCGAGCTTGCCTCGATGATTCCGATTGCGGGCAGCGCTTACACGTATTCCTACGCTACGCTGGGTGAATTGTTCGCATGGATCATTGGCTGGGACCTGATCCTGGAATATGCGGTCAGCAACGTGGCTGTTGCCGTGGGGTTTGGCGGATATCTGAAAGCGCAACTGGCGTCTTTTGGACTGCACATACCAGATAGCTGGTCTTCCCCGGTCTGGACGGGCGGGCATTGGTCGGGCGCGTACTTTAACGTTCCTGCTTTTCTCATCGTCTTTATTCTGACGGTTCTTCTGGTGTGGGGCATAAGGGAATCGGCCGGGGCCAACAACATCATGGTGCTGGTGAAAATTGGCGCCATCGTCACCTTCCTGGTGGTTGGTGGAATGCTGGTGAATCGGGCAAATTGGCATCCGTTTGCGCCGTCAGGGTTCGCGGGAGTGATTTCCGGCGGGGCCATTATTTTCTTCACCTATATTGGTTTCGATTCGGTTTCCACCGCGGCGGAAGAAGCGAAGAATCCGCAGAAAGACATTCCGTTTGGAATCATCGCTTCATTGATCATTTGCACGGTCCTTTATATCGGAGTGGCGTTGGTGCTGCTGGGCATGCAGAAATACAGCATCTTCGCCACCAACGCGGACGCGGCCTCCGCGCCGGTGGCTTACGCATTGCAACAAATGGGAACCAGCCGCTTTTTTCAGGCTGTGATCGTGATTGGCGCGCTTACGGGAATGATCTCCTCGCTCCTGGTCTTTCAATACGGCCAGACCAGGATCTGGTTCGCCATGTCGCGCGATGGGTTGCTGCCCAGGCTCTTTTCAGACCTTTGCAGGTTCGAGACGCCTCACTGGTCAACCTGGATTGCCGGAGCCGCAGTCGGGATTCCAGCGGGATTGGTTGATATTGGCGAGGCCGCTGACCTCTCCAATATCGGCACCCTCTTTGCCTTCGTGCTTGTATCTCTGGGTGTATTGTTCCTGCGCAAATCGCAGCCAGACCGCGGCAGAGGATTCAAAGTGCCATGGGTGCCGCTGTTTCCGATTATTTCCGTGGTATTGTGCGTCTCATTGATGGCGGGCTTGCTGGTTATCACATGGCTGCGTTTCTTCGCCTGGCTGGCCATTGGCATGGTGATCTATTGGTTGTATAGCCGCCGCCACAGCGAGTTTGCAACAGCTAACGTCCCTGCCGGCAAAGGGTAATGGCAAGATCGTTCATTCAGTCGCTCCCGAAAGCGGAACTCCATCTGCACCTGGAAGGCTGCGTTGATCCCGCGACGCTGGTGGAATTAAGCCGCCGTTACAACACGCCTCTGCCCACAGAAAACAATCGCTATGACGTTACCGGCAGCGGCGACGTGCTCACCGAAGACGACGTTCGCCGTCTTTATTCTTACAAAGATTTCAACGGCTTTCTGATGGCTTTCAAGTCAGTCACGGAGCGGTTACGCTCTCCGGAAGATTATGAACTGGTAACCTACCGGCTCATGCAGAAGTTGCGCCAGCAAAACGTGGTGCATGCCGAGGTTTATGTGAGTGTGGGCGTGATCCGCTGGCGCGGCCAGCCGGTGGAGCCCATCTTTGAGGGCATGGAGCGCGCACGCGAACGCGGCCAGCGCGACTTTGGCGTATCGCTGCTGTGGATCTTTGATGCAGTACGGCACTTCGGTCCTGAAGCCGCGGCGGAAGTCTTTGACTTGGCTGCGCGGCTGCGCGACCGCAATGTTGTGGCTATCGGCATTGGCGGTGACGAAGCGCGCGGCCCGGCAGAGTGGTTTCGCGATCTATACAAGAAAGCCGCCGACAACGGTCTGCGGCTTACGGCGCACGCGGGCGAAACCACAGGGCCGGAGTCGGTATGGGGCGCGCTGAATATCGGCGCGGAGCGCATTGGGCATGGGCTCTCCGCCGCGGGCGATCCGGAACTGCTGGAAGTGATGGCGCAAAAACAGGTGCCTGTGGAGATGTGCATTACCAGCAATCTGCGCACCGGAGCGTGCGCGGAGCTGAAGGATCATCCGGTGCGGAAATTCTTTGACGACGGACTGATGATCACGCTCAACTCCGACGATCCGGCAATGTTCCAGACGTCGCTTAATAAGGAATACGAAATCGCTCAGCAGGAATTTGGCTTCTCTGAGGAGCATCTGCGCGAGCTGGCGCGCAACTCCATTGAGGCTTCATTCCTGCCGGTGGAAAGAAAGCTGAAGCTTCTCTCCCAGATTGATTTTCTGGTATGACGAAACACATTGGCATTGTCGGCTGCAGCGCGGAAGGCGCGGCGCTTTGCTACCGGACGATCTGCCTGGAAGCGGAGCTGCTGATGGGCAGGCACGCGCATCCTGAAGTCACGATGCACACCATCTGCCTGGCCGAGTATATGAAGCCGATAGAGTCCGGAGCGGGCTGGGAGCCCGTGGGCGAGCTCATGCTGCGATCGGCAGAGGCGCTGAAGCGCGCGGGAGCGGACTTTCTGATCTGCCCTGACAACACGATTCACCAGGCCCTGCCATTTGTTCTGCCGCGTTCACCTCTGCCGTGGCTGCACATTGCCGAGGAAGTGGGCAAAGAGGCCAAGCGTCGGAGCTTCAGGAAGCTGGGAATTACGGGGACGAAGTTTCTGGTGAGCGGGCCAGTGTACCCGGAAAAGCTGGAGCAGCTTGGCATTGGCTATGTGCGCCCAACAAGCGAGCAGCAGGAGCGGATCAATACCATTATTTTTGATGAACTGGTGCTCGGCCGGCAGACGCCGGAAGCCCTGGCTTACTGCCAGCGCGTGATTCTTGATTTAAAGGACCAGGGTTGCGATGCGGTGGTGCTGGGGTGTACGGAAATTCCGTTGCTCATCAGCGATCGTGAATCCGCGCTGCCGACGCTGGATTCCACCCGGACGCTGGCTCGCGCCGCCCTGGGGCATGCGATTAGTTGAATGGCCTGAATAAATTAAAGAGGAGTGAAATTGGTGAAAGCAGTCAGGCGTGTTTGTTTTGCTCTCGTAATGTTGGTGTGGGTGTCCGGCTGGACGCAAACAGCGGTGCCTTCGCCGGAGCAGGGTGTTTTCAATCTCCACAAGTTTGAGCAGCTCATTGGCCGCGAGACGTACACGCTTATGCCGTCTCGAGGTGAAGTGGTGCTGAAGTCGGATTTCAAATTCACCGACCGCGGCACCGCGGTGCCGCTTACCGCCACGCTCACCATGGAGAAAGACCTCACGCCCCGCGATTTTCAGATCAAAGGCAATATCTCGCGCTTTTCATCCATTGAGAATGCGGTGCATGGGCGGAGCGCGGGAACGGTAACGATTCCCCCGGGAGAAAACTTTTTCGATATCCAGGGATACGCTCCAGTTGCCGTGCAGATGATGCTGGTGCGCTACTGGCGGTCGCACGGCAGTCCCAGGACGCTCAAGACTTTGCCGCGTGGCGAGGTGCAGATTCAGGAGCAAGGGACTGAAGAGTTCACTATCGGCGGCCGCAAAGTGCCATTGCGCAAGCTTTCTGTGCGCGGGCTGATCTGGGGCATGGAATCCATATGGCTGGATTCACGAGACCACCTGGTCGCGCTGGTAAGCATGGACGCGGAGATGGACCACTTTGAGGCCGTTGCCGAGGGATATGAGGATGGCCTGGCGGCGTTCGTCACGGGCGCCGCGCGCGACGGCATGGCCAATCTGGCTAAGGTAGCCTCCACCTTCAGCGGCGAGGAGCCCGCGGTCACGGCGATCATGGGTGGCAGGTTGATTGATGGGACGGGCAGACCGCCGATTGAAAACTCCGTGGTGCTCCTGCGCGGCGGAAAGATTATCGCCGCAGGTCCGGCAGGCACTCCGATTCCACGCGGGGCGGAGTTTGTGGATGCAAAGGGAAAGAGCGTTTTGCCCGGCCTGTGGGAGATGCATGCGCACTTTGAGCAGGTGGAGTGGGGGCCAATCTATCTTGCCACTGGCGTCACTACGGCGCGGGATGTAGGCAACGAGCGCGAATTTATCGTCGCGGCGCGTGACGCCATTGCCGCAGGACGCGGTATTGGGCCACGGCTGGTGATGGCGGGCGTGGTGGATGGCAGCGGACCTTTCTCGCTGGGCGTGATCCGCGTGGATACTCCCGAGCAGGCGCGCGAGCAGGTGCAGCAATACAAAGCCGCCGGCTTCCAGCAGATCAAGATCTATAGCTCAGTGAAACCTGAGATTCTGAAAGTTGTTAGCGCTGAAGCGCATCGCCTGGGCATGACCGTTACCGGCCACATTCCATTCGGCATGAATGCCATCCAGGGCATTGAGGATGGCATGGACCAGATCAACCATATCGAGTATCTGACGGCGGTGCTTGTCGATCCCAAATCGCAGACCATCGATCCAGACGCTCCCAACGTGAAGAAGGCGATCAAACTGCTGCTGGAGCGCCATACCGTGGTGGATCCCACGCTGGCCCTGATGGAAATCGTTACCCATTCCACTGACAAACCCATCTCCGCGTTTGAGCCCGGGATATTGAGGGTGGCGCCGGAGCTGAGAGAAGCGCTGGAAACCATGGGTGTTCCGCCACAGAGGGGCGAGCATATGGCCGCTATCTTCCGGTCGATGGTGGCCGCAGTCCGGTTGCTGCATCAGGCCGGGGTGCCGATTGTTGCGGGCACAGACCAATCAGTGCCGGGCTTTAGCCTGGACCGCGAAATAGAACTTCACGTGCAGGCGGGATTCACTCCAATGGAAGCGATCCAGTCGGCGACGATTGTGGCCGCCCGTGCCATGGGCATGGAGAAAGACTCAGGAACAATTGAGCCGGGCAAGCGCGCCGACGTGATTTTGGTGGACGGCAATCCGCTGGAAAACATCAGCGCCATTCGCAAGGTGAGCATGGTATTTGCCGGCGGAAAGATGTATGAGCCGGCGGCGTTGTGGAGGTCAGTGGGATTCAAGCCGTAATGGAAGAGTAGCTACCCGAACTCATTGCCGCGTTCCGCTGTATATATCCGGCCGGGTGGTGGGCATCTCACTGTTTACAAAGACGAGATCGCAAGCCCTGGAATATGCCGAGCACATCACAAACCCCTCGCGGATGAGCCTTTGGGGAGCGTTTTCCGGAAAGAGCACTGAAGCGGCGATCTTGGCTTCCTGTTTGTGCAACTGATCGGTCAGGCGCGGATCGCCACTGTTGAGTTGAATAGCAGCCACTTTAGGACCAGGCTCGATGATGAAGTAGAACGCGCCCTTGGTGCCCGCGGGCGCAACGTTCCCAAGATGGATGGTGCGCAACTGCGAAGGCTCATTCCTTTTGGCGTCAATGAGCTGTTCCGCGCGCTGGCGTCCCACTATCTTCTGCAGCCGTTCACGGCCTTTTTCCGGGACTGGGCTACGGCCGATGTAGCCGGGGTTTATCGACATGGCGTAGAAACGAGTGGCCTCGGGAAGGTTGCGCAGCTTTTCATAAATTTCACCCAGATGTTCCGCCGATTCCCGGTTCTGGGCGATGATCCACGCGGCGCGCACATATTTTTCCGCGAGATCAAGGCGGCCTGCTTTGAAATGTATCCAGCCCATCGTGTCCCATGTCATCGCCAGCTGGGCCATAAAGATGAAGTCCGGCAGGCGAATGGATCCGGGCTGCAATTGATTGAGGCGCTCGTATATTCCTTTTAGAGCTGAATCAGCGTATTGCTGGGCGAGATCAAGGGCCTGATCATTTTCCGCCAGGATGTAAGCCGCATTGTTCCACGCTGATGGATTGGGCGAAGATGCAACAGTCTGCTTCAGGGATTCCACGCCTTTGTCGAATTGCTTCAGCTTGAAATAACCGTCCGTCAGCATCTGGCGGATCTGGACTTCGTCGTTGAAATAGTCTTCTTCCGTGGAGAGGGCCTTTTCCAATTCAGGCACGGCATTGGCGGGATCGTGCAGGACCATCGAATATTGCCATCCCAGAAGATAGTGCGCGCGATGGTTGAGAGGGTCGATTTCCAGGGCCTTTTTCAGCTCCTTGAGCGCATCCGGTGACTTGTTAACGGAATACATACCGCCAAGCTCCGCGTGGGCCTGGGCGTCGAAGGGATCGGCAGCAATGGCCTTCTGGTAACTATTGATGGCATCCTGGTATTGGCCCAGGCGCCCTTCTACCAGGCCAATCTGCGTCCAAATCCCTTTGCGCTTCGTGTCTCGTTCGGCAACCTTGCGAAAATCCGTCTTCGCGGCGTTGTAGTCGCGTTCGCGATATTCGATTTCGGCCTGGCGCATCAACTCATCCACGCCAATCGATGACGAGGCGCCGGACTTCCCGGCTACAAATCCCGGCGGCAGCCGCAGCACAATGTTTTGAGACTCGTCGGCGTCAATCGCCTTCTGGAAAGCGCCGTAATCGGCCCGGTGAGAGGCAGTGATCTCGGGCGTCAGGATGGAGATTTTTCTTTCGGCTGTGACGATATTCTTTTGCGTGGAATAGGAAGCTTGGTAGTGCGCGTATTCACGGTCAAGTTTTATATCAAGGGGTGCTTGGATATTTATGCCGGCCGGCAGCTCAAGCTTGCATTTGTGGGTGAGCAATCCGGCCGAAGGATAAAGCCGAAGGGTTTCTTCACTCTCCTCCCATTTCGGGAAGTGACTGAAAGATAGTGGGAGGCTCTTCTTTGGTACCTGCTCCTGAAGGTCGAGATATTCAGGACGGTGATAGTGATACAGAATGCGAATGCCCTGGTCCAGACTTTCCAGACCCTCCACCTTGATCTGGCTGACCTCGCCCGCGAACCCTCCGTAGTAGGAAATCCCCTGAACCAGTTCCTTGTACTTGCTGGGTATTGCGCGTCGAAATGCGGTCTTGAATAAGATCTCGGCATCTCCCCGGATGTAGTAATTGACCTCCGCTTCCAGGGTCCCGGATTCGTCAATCTTACCCTGAAGATCAAAGACCTCCTGAGCCGCGAAAGGAGGATCAGCAGGCGTTTCGACGAATTCCGCGGTCGACGGTCCGGTGATGACCAGGGCTTTCTTGTGGCGTAGCGGAGCAATCAACATGCCGTAAGGAGCCACCTCGGCAGTGGTGTCAAGAAACAGGATGTTCTTTCCTGTCGGCACCGCCGTAATCAAGTGATCGAACTGGGCGGGAGAAGGCACCTCCTGATCGATGGCCGTATCGGAGTCGATGAGCGCTGGATAGGCTGTTATCCCCGCGGCTTCGAGCAGTGCGGCCAATAGCGTGTGCTTGTCTTTACAATCACCGTATTTGTTGGCGAGCACCTCGTCGGCTGCGTGGGGCTGGTATCGGCCAATGCCAAAATCGAGACTGATGTAACGGAAGGAAAGGGAAACGAACTGATAGAGGGCCCGGCTCTTTGCTTCCTGAGTATCGAGCCCTTTAGTCAATTCCAGGGCTTTAGCCCGGATAGCAGCCGAGGGTGCAGAGCGTTCATGCTGCAGGCCGTAATACCATGAGCCTACCTGGTTCCAGTCTTCAAATGTAGAAAGTTGGATCGAAGCGGACGGCGCAGTCCCGGTCATGCTCTCTTTCAGCAGAACGTTCTTGGGCCTTTCCTGGATCTTCTCATTGACGGCGTGCCATTGATAGATCGTGCGTTCACCGCTTGTCTTTACTTCAGGTTTGTAGTCTGGCTTGAAGCTCACATGGACTTTGCGGCCACTGGGGATATCCAGCAGGACGGACTCAGAAAGCACGACGGCTGTCTTAGAGAAGGAATATTGGAACCAGAACTGATTCGGCACGAGGGCGGATTGTCTCGCGGTGTACTGATAAACCACCTCATCACCCACGCTCAGTCCCGGGACTGTAACCTGCTTCTGATGAAGGTCGCTATACATCGGCGCAACCCGGCTGATTTCAGGCGTGACTTCCTGAATGTTCGCAGGGCCCGCCTTTATTGTGCTGCCATCTTTTTTGTGGACTTCTAGGGTGTCAATAGAGAAATCTTGTCCGGCAATGAAATTGAAAGTGATTATGCCGTAGAGCCGGATGCCGGCTTCATTCTGAATTTTGACGCGCTCGCGCACCGTTTGCACGCTGTTTCCGTTATTTTCAAAACGAGCCGAGGTGTTCAATTCTTCAATGATGGCCGGCTGCTCTGAAGAGTCTGTGGCAGCCTTTTTTTCAGTGGGCGTCGTCTGGGAAAGCACGGGCGTGACTACAACGGATGCGAACAACAGAATGCATAGGGACATCGCCCATGGGACAGGCTTTAGCATGTCGTGCATTGTAGCGCGACGACGCGCGTCGATAGTTAGGGTATTTATAGGGTTCAGTCTGAGTTTGAAGCTTTAGCGTTAATCGCCCATCACTGATTCTTCTTGCTGCGCTTCAATCTGGACCAACTCCGGCGGGGTGGGATGGGAACTGGCATGGGTCTGAAGGGTTTGTGGCCTGCGCCAGAAGTCGACCAGCGAGGTTTGATGAACGCAGGATATGGTGCAATTAGGCGCGCAGGATTTTGGAGTAAGAAATTCGCGCTTGATGTCGGTTACCGTGTAGTCGGCCAGGGGCGTTCCGGGATAACCGCGCTGCTGGGAGCAGTAATGCACCAGGCCGCTCTCGCAGACATAAAGATAGCGTGAGCCGGCGCGGCAACGCCAGTTATTAGCGCGGCCCAGGGCGATGTTGTTCTGGAACTGGTTGAAGCGGGCATAACTGTGCTTGCCCAGCTTCTTCATCTCGGCGAAAACCGTCTGCGCTTCCTGGTCCAGAGGCCGAAGCTGTCCGGTGCCGTCATGAATGATTCCCACGGTTGAGGTAAAGCCCAGTTCAACCGCGCGCTTGCCGATAGCTACCGCATCCCACTGCTCTTTTACCCCAGCGCCGATCACGGAGTTGATGTTCACGTGGAACTCGGCGTGTTCGCGCAGCCATTGCAGCTTTTTGTCCAGGACCTTGAGAGATTTCTTGGAAACCTCGTCGGGTTTTACGTTGTCGATGGAAATCTGCAGGTGATCCAGCCCGGCCTGATTCAACTGCTGGATGCGCTGCGGCGTGAGCAGGTAACCATTGGTGATCAGGCCGGCAATAATTCCGTGCAAGCGAATGCGGGCAATAATGTCATCGAGCTGCGGATGCAGCAAGGTCTCGCCGCCGCTGATGGTGATGAGCGCGGTGCCCAGGGCCGCAAGCTTGTCAATGCGGCGGTACATCTCTTCCAACGGCACAGGATCAGAGAAATCGTCGTATTCGTTGCAGTAGGCGCAGGAGAGATTGCAGCGCCGCATGGGAATGATGTGGACCTGGATTGGGTGGTCGGTCGAGAGCAGACCCTTCGCGATCATTTTGAGTTCGCGAAAAGTGCGGTGCGCGGCCTT
>DASSXL010000190.1:0-24263 GCA_035703825.1 Candidatus Angelobacter sp. | reverse complement strand
CCGTGCTCCTCGGCTTTCTTACTGCGGTGTGGATGAGGAGCAGATCCAACGACTTATCTTCAAACGCCTTTGCCTGGCCAATGGCCGCATCGCTCTTCTTTGCACCGGTCGTATATCCGTGGTACTTGTTGTGGGTGCTGCCGTTCGTGAGGTCCGTCTCGACACTGCCGATCATTATCTGGACAGTCAGCCTCATTCCTACTTACTATGTCTGGCATCTGCGTGCGCTGGGTCGGCCATGGCTGGTTCCGGGATGGATCATGCTGCTGGAATACGGTGCAGTGGCAATAACGGGCGCCGTCCTGGTGTTGCGTCGGTTACGGCGCTCCTCCGGATCTGAATGCGCAAGCGATTAGCGTGTAACGCGCTTGGCAAAACGGGTTCGCTGGAGCGAGGCCCCCAGAGGCGCTCAGAAAACTCGCAGGCAATACTTTGGTATTGGTCGATACTATCGTTCAATAGATCGGGCTCTGTGTTTTTTGGTTTAATTGCAAGTTGCAGAAACCAACTTCAAAGAAGGACTCTACATGGCACCTTCGATTAAAAAGACACCTCTTCTCGTCATTGCGACTCTGCTTTTCGCGGCAACCTGCTGGGCCCAAAAACCGCCTATCGTGGAACAGATGGCCAAGACTTATGGCCTTGATTCGTTCGGGCAGATTGATGCCATTCGGTACACCTTCAACATTCCAGCGTTCAAACTTTCCAGGACGTGGACGTGGGAGCCTAAAGCCGATCGGGTCACATATGAAGGAAAAGATAAAGACGGCAAGCCCGTAAAGGTTACATACGTCCGTTCGCAGCTCGGCAGCCAGCCTGACAATGTAAAGAAGGAAATCGACCCAGGTTTCATCAACGATCAGTACTGGCTGGTCCTGCCGTTCCACATTGCCTGGGACAGTGCCAGCGTGGAAGATAAAGGCATGCAAAAAGTGCCAGGCGGAAAGGTCTCAGCCCGCCATGTGGTAGTGAAGTATTCCTCAGACGTTGGCTACACGCCGGGCGATACCTGGGAACTCTATGTTGGTTCCGATAACCGAATCCAGAAAATGGTTTTCCATCACGGCGGGACCGTGAAGCCGAGCCTCGTCGATGTAACCTGGGAAAGCTACAAGAAGGCGGGGCCTCTATTGTTCTCGATGGACCACCATGGGACGGCAGACGGCCATCCGGTGCAAATATTCTTCACCGATATAGCCGTCAAGGTGGCGGGCTCAGATAACTGGGTAAACGCGCAATAATCCCTGCTGGTCATTGAAAAGTGCCGTTATGAGAATCCGAGTCGCGGGCGATAACGACAGTGGTGCAAGAACTGCTCAGCTTCGGCAAGTCGCGCTCTGCGGCCATCTGAAGCTTAAGCTGTCGGCGTTCTCCCCGGATGATCGGGCAGTAATGGTCGGGCTGTGCCAATGCGTGCTGGAGATGGCGCCGCCCGGCGCATCCTCCGTGGCATGTATCTCGAAATTCGCACGGCTGGCACGCTTGCGGAACTGTACGAGCCTGCGCAAAGGCCGCCGACTTCAGGACTTCCGGCCCTGCAAATAGCAGATCTGTGAGAGGTTCTCCGGAACCAGGCCAATAGACGCATGGTTGCGTAGTAGCGCGTGGAGTAACTCGAACCGTGCTTACACCACATCCTCCCTGTAGTGGAGGCAAGCCCGCCATAGCTCTCACCAGAGGCTCGCCAATGGCGACTACATCAGTCTGTTCGAAAAGGCGCTGAAAGCCGTCCCAATATTCTTCATAGGTTAGGGCGTACAGATCTGACCGCACGGCCTGATACACGTTCACTCGCAGCGGGGCGTCGAATTTTTTAGCGACTCTGGCGACGTCCGCCAAACGCAGGTAGTTCGCTTTCATCATCACGGCGATGATCGTCACTGGAATGCCCAGACGCACACAGCGCCTCGCCTGTTGATGAATGAGTTCCCAGTTCCCCGGGCCACGCTGCGTATCCTGTTCCTCCTGGGTGGCGTAATCGAGAGAAAACTCGATGTCATGGAACGCACGAACTTCGTGGTCCTCCAAAACCGCTACACTGTGACCGTTAGACGTGATGGTGAGTTTGATTGGCCGTGCGCGCAGGTACGCCACAATTTCTTTGAAGTCCGGATGCATGCCGTTTTCGCCGGTGCCGAGATTCACTGAGCGGACTGGGAGTCGTTCCATGACGGACTTGACTTGATCCAGGGACAAGCGGTCTGTGCGATTGGGGTCGCGGTAACAGAAGGTGCAGGCAAGATTGCACTCGTTGGTGAGCCCAAGACCCAGTGCGATGCCTGCTTCCGGCCTCGGCGCGTCTGATGTCGCAGATAAAGAAGAGGGTCTTGGTGTGCTCATGTGCGCGTCCCCCGGGCCAAAACCTGAATGTAGCGGGAAGCGGCTACAAATTCCGGCCGGCCGCTCAGTTTCCGCTCCAATTCGAAGATCCGGTGATATTCATCGCTACGGGACACCTTCGCTGGCAGATAATCGGCCACCATGCGCACACCTCGCTCGGCAATAATGCTCAGCGAGGCCGCCTTCGTCAGGTCTCGCAGTCCCTCCAACGTAAACAATCGCACCTTGCCGCCGTATAGAGACTCTTGCCCCCACTCTGACTTCAGTGCATCCTCCGCGCCGGCCAAATCGCCTGCCTGGATGGCGGCCTTCAATACCTCGCCGGCTTGATTGCGCACCAGCACGGAAAGTACCGACGATGAATCTCGCAGGAGACCGGCAGCACCGGCCAACACAGCACCCGGATCATCGACATACTCCAGGACGTTGTGGGACAGAATGACGTCGAACGACCTGGCACTGAATAGAGTCGAAAACTTTGCCGCATGGCCACGTCGGACCGTGACACGCTCACTTACTCCCGCTTCGTGGGACGCACGCTGTGCGATTTCAAGCATCGCCTCCGACGAATCGAGCAGCGTCACGGAGTATCCAAGCCGCGCCAGGCGAATCGCGGTGGCTCCAGTACCGCACCCAAGATCGAGGGCGGACAGTGGCTTATTCTCTCGCCGTGTCGGGAAAAACTCCTGCAGGTTCGCAAACGCTAAATCGAGGCGCAGTTGGCCTTCCGGCGTTTCCAGATAGCTGGCGTACTTGGCCGCGTCGCTCTGGAAACGATTGTCGATTTGCGGGTCAGTCTTCATCGAATAGACCATTGCAATTACGTCAGAAGTGCAAAAACAAATCTATCGGACGATGGTATCGCCTGCATCGTCGGTTTTACCAATACCAAGGTATCGCCAAAGGGAAGGTGGTGCAGGAGCTGATGCGGCACGCGTCATTCAGGACCACAATGGACAGCTATACTCAGGCCCTGGACGAACCAAAGCGCCAAGTGCAAAGGCGCCTGGCCGACCTGATCATGCAGACCGGAAAGGTAGGTCACGCGTGATTGTTGTGGGAAAATCGCCGCTGATCTCTGTAAGTTATTGAAAAAGCTGGCGGGGACGACGAGACTCGAACTCGCGACCTCTGCCGTGACAGGGCAGCGTTCTAACCAACTGAACTACGTCCCCAGCTTTATTGGGAAATTGCAGATTCAGGCTTTTGTCTGTTGGGCAGACTGTGCCTGACAACTTGATTAGTCTACCAGATGATCGGCCAAGCCGTCATCTCCGGCTGCCGCCAGCGCTGGTTCTTCACTTGCCGCTGTCGCTTTCTTTCGATCCCGCTTCAATCAGCTTTTTAGTCAGCAGCACCAAGCCCAGAATTTGTGTCCACTCGGAAACGATGTTGCCCACAACCTGTCCCCATTTTGATTCCGAGTCTGAGTGCGCGAACAGCAGGACCCATCCAATGCCAGTGATGAACAGAAACACTGTTAGAGAATGCTCCCGCAGGGTCTCCAGCAAGCGATTGGGCAACTTCTTCTTAGGTTCTTTGCTCTCGCTCGATCCGCGTTCGTACAAATGTTTGGTTGCCAGCACCATCACCACCACTCCGCTCCAGTCGGCAATAGCGTTGCCGAAGAACGAACCGATATGCCCCTTTTGGTCGCTCACGCTATACAGCACAATCCATGCCGCCAGAATGCAAATTGTTACAACGGTAAGACCGTGCCGCTCAAAGAACGTCTGGTTCTTCGTCTTGTGCAGAGAAAATTTCAAAGCCTCACCTCAATCAAGGTCCGGAATAAGCGCACCAAAAACCACAAAAACTTAGAGGGACAGGCTGCGCCGGGAGTGGTCTGGAGCGGTTCTGCCTGCGATTTGCCACGCTCACAAAATGCGATTGCCGGGGTCAAATACACGAAGTCAAAAAACCTAATCTCAAGTGCGGCTTACTTCACGGAGCCCTTGATAATGCTGATGCCACCGCTTGCCACGCGCAGTTCACGAAGAACAATCCTTATCACTATTAGTCTGGTAATTCTTTGTTACACCGCCAGCGGACAGCAGGCGGCTTCCACGCAGCAGGCCGATGAGCTGTTTGCTGCGTCGAAATGGGAACAAGCGGCCTCGGCCTATGCCCGCATTACCGCGCAGGATCCGGCGAACGGGCCGGCGTGGCAGCGCCTGGGTGAGTGCAATCTGCAATTGCAGCGCTTCGATCAGGCGATCAACGCGTTCCAGCGCGCCGTGGACCTGAACTATCGTCCGCTCATGACCAAGGTTGACCTTGCCAGGGTTTATGCAGCAAAGTCTGAGCCGCGCCGCGCCCTGCAGGTTCTGAAAGATGTTGCGGCAACCGGGCAGGCGCCGCGACTCCGTGGATACATTGCCCGCGCCGCTGAATTGCAAAAGCTTGGCGCCAACGCCGACTACCAGGAATTTCTGAAGTCCACGCTTCCATGCCAGACCGCCGAATTCCGGCAATTCGACTTCTGGATTGGCGACTGGGACGTGCATAATCCCGCGGGCCAGAAAGTAGGTGACAACCAGATCACGCGCGAACAGGATGGCTGCCTGCTGGTGGAGCACTGGAAGAGCGGACGCGGCATTGAGACCGGCACCAGCTTCAACTATTTTGACGTTCGCGACAAAAAGTTTCATCAGATTTACTTTGATAATTCAGGCAACGCCGGCGCTTATCCTCCTATGGCAGGCGGCGTTGTTGACAACAAAATGATCATGATCAGCGACGAGAAAGTTTCTCCCATCTTCCGCTGGACGTGGTATGTGCTTTCGCCGGGCAAGGTGCGGCAGATGGCGGAACAATCAGACGACCAGCAAAAGACCTGGCGCGTTATCTGGGACTCCACCTACGTCAGCAAAGCGCAGCAGGCCGGCAAATAAACATTCGCCCGGCGACAATCTTTTCTGGTCGGCAAGCAAAGCCATCGCGTCCGCTTGCCGGCCTCATCGCATACCGGCGTTACTTGTGCTTCGGCTTCGGCGGCGTTGCCGGCTCCGCGGGCTTGCTGGCATCGTGCCTGCCCGGCAGGTCGGCGGGCTTCATGCTGACTTCGCTTTTTGCCACGTCGTCATACTCGGGCTTGGGCATGCCCTGCAAGTATTTATCGAACCAGCCCACAATGTGCTCAAGCCGCTCCACGCGGTGCCATGGCTGTCCGGAGCGTGAAAGCTCGTGCGATTCGCCGGGGAAGCGCACCATGATCACCGGACGCTTCAGGAACCTAAGCGCGCGGAACATCTCTTCTCCGCCGGCCGCGGGCGGCGTGCGAAAGTCGGCTTCACCCAGCACCAGCATCAGCGGCGTGTGAACATTTTTTATATAAGTGATAGGCGAGCGATTCACATAGTCCTGCGGATCTTCAAAAGGCGGCGCTTTGAACCACGATGGCTGGAACAACGTAAAGTCCGCGGCGTACCACCACGCGGCCCAGCTTGCAATGTCGCGCTGCGCCACTGCCGCGGCAAAACGGTCGGTGTGCCCCACGATCCAGTCGGTCAGCAGGCCGCCGCCGCTGCCGCCGGTGACGCCGAGCTTTTTGGCGTCGACATAGCCGCGCTTCAGCACCTCGTCCACGCCGATCATCAGGTCCTTGAAGTCGTCGCCCGGGTAACGATACTGAATAATGTTGCCGAACTCCTGCCCGTAGGTCGTGCTTCCGCGCGGGTTCGGGTAAAGGACCACGTAGCCCTTGGCGGCCATCCATTGAAATTCGTGGTCGAAGATAAATCCGTAGGCGGAGTGCGGCCCGCCGTGAATGTTCAGGATCAGCGGATATTTCTTCGTAGCGTCAAAGTCGGGTGGCTTCTGGATCCACGCATGGATCTTTTTGCCGTCAAAGCTCGTGTACCAGATTTCCTCCGGCTCCGTGAGGTTGAGCTGGGAGAAAAGCTTGTCATTAATATGGGTCAACTGGCGCGGCGTCCCCGCTTGGCCGCGGTCCAGCCAGAACAGGTCGCCGATGCTGGTGGGCGTGGAGATGAGCGCCACCAGGCCCGTCGCATCTTTGTTGGCGCGGAAGCGCTCCACCGCCTGGTTGCCTTTTGTGATCTCCGTGATCTTTGCTGTGGCGATCTCCACCTGGATCAGGTTGGCGCGGCCCTCGCGCGCGGTGCTCACAATCAGGCTGTTGCCGTCGGCCGACCAGACAACGTGGTCCGGGCCTCCGGCGCGGGGCGTGCCCTGGTCGCCGCCAACACCGCTGCAAACGTCAAAGTCGTAATTCGCGGTCAGGTTGCGCGGCTTGGCTTCGGCAGACAAGTCCGTCACCCAGAGATCGGGCTCGGTGTAAGACTGTACCGGCTCGTTCACTGAAGCGCAGAAAGCCAGGCGCTTGCCGTCCGGACTGAGCGACAGTTCGCGCGGCGCCATGTTGAGGGTGAGCAGCTTTGCCGGCGCGCCGCCCGTCGCGGCCACTGAATAGACATCGGCATGCGGGTGCTCGTAAGAAGGATCGTCCACCTGCGTGGTCGTGAAGTATATTTTGCTCGAGTCGGGCGACCACATGATGCCATCTTCCTGATACTTGCCGCTGGTGAGCTGCCGCGGCTTCGCGTCGTCATCGGAACTCTGCGGCGCGGCCATTACCCATATGTGCTGCGTATGCTTGAAGTCAAGATAGCCTCCGCCGTTGATGCGATAGGTCGAACGCGTGATCACGCGCACGTCGCTCTCATGGTCGGCGTCGGCTTCCGGCTTGTCCGCGGATGATTTTCCGTCGGGCTTTTCTTCCGGCTTTGCTTCGGAAGTTCCTGGGGATTTGTCTTTCGAATCTTTTGATTCTCTTGCCGCCGCGCTCTCTTTCTTGCGCTGTTTGGCCAGATCTTCCGCTGACGTGTCACTGGTGAAGGCGATCATCTTTCCGTCAGGCGACCACACCGGCCCGCCCGCGCCACGCGGCAGGTCGGTAATCTTCCATGATTCGCCGCCACCGCTCACCGGCAGCAGATAAAGCTGCGCCGCTGGCGGACGCGCTCCGGCCCCGGGACCGCCGGCCGCCATTGCGGCGGAAGGCTCAGGCGACCTGACAAAGACCAGCCACTTGCCGTCCGGCGACCAGCGCGGAGATGAATCGTGCTTGCCGTCGGTCATGCGGCGCGGCTGGTCGTCGCCGCGCGCGCTCACGCTCCAGATGGCGGTGTCATAGCCGGTCTTCTTCTCGTCCACCGTCACCTTCACGAACGCTACGCGTGATCCGTCAGGCGAGATCTGCGGATCGCCAATCCAGTTGAAGCGGAAGATGTCTTTCTCGGTGATCGAGCGCTTTTGCGCCTGGGCAAGGGCAGCAATCGCGGCGGCCAGGCAAAGCAAGATCAAGAGCAGAAGATACTTACCACGTCGGACATTCGCGTAAGGGCGAGCCCGACCAGCGTGGCGAGCCCGCTGCAACGGGAGCATGCGCGAAGCAAAGAAAGCGAAACCGTTCAGCGGTGTGGAGCGTAGCGCAGCGAAGCGACAGGAGAAACGAGGCATGGAAGCTCCTTCAGGGGAAACGAAATGTTATAGCACAAGAGTGGGAAGGTCTTGGTGTTCTAATCGCCGGATCACCCGATTCTCCCCCTCCGTGTTCCTTCGTGTCCTTTGTGGTTAACGATTTTTGGTTTTCCGATCGCGCGCGATCACCCGATTCCTCCTTGCTCTTCCTCCGGCTCAAACTTCACCCGGCCCACGTTGCTCATCGCCAGTTGCAGAAAGTACGCAAGCTTCGTCGCGCGCTTCTCTTCCAGTGTGCCGTCCACCAGCCCTTGTATGCTTTTGTCCACCGCCACCTGGATCGAGTTCGCGTCATCCAGCGCCGGCAGGCTGAACTTCGTCGGACGCGACGCCTCCAGCGCCAGGTGCATGCAGCAATATTTTTCGCCGCGCATCTTGGGTGCCCGGCACATCTGCCCGTTGCTCTTACGCTTTTCGCAGCGCGGCGCTCGGTTCGCTTTCTCCAGGTTGTCCCGCAGCATGGTGAACACATCATGGCGTTCGCCGTCAGCCAGCTTCGCTGCCTGCTGGATCTGGGGGTTTTGCTCCACCAGTTTCTGGCAAGCGGTAAAGGCCTCGGCCAGTTGCGTGAACAGCCGTGCCGCCTCCGTTTGCGGCCACTGTTCTCTCAGTTCTTCCTCTGCTTCACGCCGCTGGCGTTCATCGCGTAGATCAGACACCCTTTTCATGTCGGCGCCCGTCTTCACCGTTGTGCGCCACAGTTCCCACTCTTCCGCGGTAAAACCATCGTGGATTTCTTTGGATTTAGCCATACACTCTCCTCCAATTGGCCATTTGGCTCTTTTTCCGATTAGTTTCCGATCAGTGTTATCAGTGCAATCAGTGGTAAGAATTGTTTCTCCGATCGCGGCGATGTCGGCGATTCCGTGCGATCACGGCGATCTTCCCACCCCACCCGGCCTTTTTCCATCTTTTGTTGCAAACAAAAGTACTTGTTCCATTCGACCCAAGCGTGACCCAGGCGTGACCCAGGCGTGACGCTTGGGTGATCCAGGCGTCACCCTTGGGTCACCCAATCCCAATCCCAGCTGCATTGAGCGTGCGGATTGCTGCCCAGTAACGTGAGGCCTCATTCATCTTTAACCTCCCTTCAAGATCCGCGATTATCCGCGCTAATCCGTGGTAAGTCTTGCTTTTGCTTCTCACCGATTACGGCGATGTCGGCGATTACGCGCGATTCCGGCGATGGGCGCGCTTCCCGCGCCCACGCCCTCTCAGCCATCGGCTGATGTGTCACACCACCTAAATGGCGACACCCGGCCTTAAAAGGCCGGGTGTCAGATTTCCTTCAGACTTCTACATCTACATCACCCGTGCAACCGCACGAATGAAACACGAACATAACAGCAATCGCTCTTCGACACAAGCAAATTCTGCACGCTGGTGCTCGGCCCAGCCCATGCTTATCGAGGGACACCGACGCTGTTTGTGAGGATAGGTAGGGTCACACAGCTCTCATAGTGCCAATAAGATTCTTCAGTCTGAGAACGGATTTTGCGAGAACTGCCCTCACTCGACGAACTTCAGCGTCCAAATCCCAGCGACGGTTTCAAGGCCACCGCCCAGACCCCAGCCGTGTCCCCAACTCTTCACTCGAACACTGGATTTGATGCGGGGCGAAAAAGTGACCACGGAATATCCGCCGCCGTAGATGAAGTAGCCGCTGGCGCTTGTCATCCGACCGAACCCCTCAAAGTCCTCGATGCGCATTCCGTCTGTCGTGTTGAACTCAGTCCACGATTGAGGACCGATAGCGCTGGCCTTCACGCCCAGACTCAGCGAATTAGCTGTGAATGTCAGCATTCCAGTGCGGCCCTGCGGTCCAAGCTCTTCGATCTCGAACGTACTTACGCCGACTCCTACGACCGTGTCGCTGATCGACCCGCCAGCCAACGCACGCATACGGAAATGGTGAAATAGGCGAGTCTGTCCTAGGTCCTTCCTGTGCCTTCGCTGTCGCTCTTCCTCATCCTGCTGTTCGACAAGCGAGAGGTGCCTTTTCGTTTCGAGCATCAACCGCAAGCCATTCATATCATCGAGCGTCAGATATACCCATGCGTAGAACACGCTGTCACGGGTAAGCTTAGCTTGCTCATCCAAAAATTTTAGCGCCCTCGGGTGAGACCCTCGGCCGTCTGTAAGGGTTGCACGTTCCTTCTCATAGTCGTCCTTCAATCCCTTCCAGTAGCCGTGCATCATAATGACAATGCTGTTGATGAAGGTTTTGTAGCGTGAAAGTTTTGCTTCAAATCCATCAAGCGCGGCGGAATCGATATCACCAGGAGCTCCCATTTGCCCTGTGTAGCTAACCAGTTCATTTATCCAATCTGAGCGAGTCGGCGAACTGACTTTCGCGTTGACCCTGCCTATTTCCATTATGTAGTACCAGAAATCGCCATTGACATCGTTCCATTTCCTGCTAATGTCGGTTACGGTCTGGTCGCGTTGAAGGGATCTTGTTCGGGACTCCTTCACGTCGGCTCGACAATCAGGATTCAGCTGATTCGCCACTAAGCCAGTCTGATCGCTCCACCTTCCCTCATCCTTATGCTCAATACCGGTCTGCCCGCTAGCGTTCCCCTGTTGCACCACGTGCGTCAGCTCATGCGCCAGCAAGCGCTGTCCTGCTTCCGCACCCGGCGCAAACGCTCCCGCCCCAAACACAACATTACTTCCCACCGTATATGCCTTCGCCTGTACCGCCTTCGCCGACGCTGCCGCCTTCGCGTCCGTATGCACCCGCACGCCGCTGAAGTCATGCCCAAATCGCGGCTCCATGAACTCGAGTGTTGCTTTATCCAGCGGCTGGCCGGGCGAGCGCAGAACTTCATGCACAATCGGTGGCGCTTCCATCCCGCCAGCACCGCCTAACGACACCGCAGGCCCCGCCGCGGCTCCGTGATTGTGCATGCGCATCAGCTCTTCAGAGACCTTGTCTGCTCTGCACTCAGCGCACGTTCCGCCGCACGCGCAAGCACGCTGTACTCCGGCGGCACGAAGCGACACCGTAGGCGACATACCTGCGGCGTGATTGCGCATGCGCATTACGTGGTTGGCAACCCTGTCTGCCTCTTGTTCGTATGCGTCGCCGGGCGTATTGACCGTTAGCTTGGGCTGGAGTCGTATTGCCGGCAGGGAAGAAATCGCTACGTGAGAAAAGCTCTCGCGATCAGCGCTGGCCGCAGAGCCTACATTTTTCTCAGAGCGGAGTTGCAACGGCTTTGGCACCGACTGATCGTCGAGCGCGCGCCGCAGGATTAAGTTTGAATTTTGTCGCGGGCTGTGCGTTCGCGAACCGGCGCCCAAAGGCAAAGGCTTAGGAACTTGTTGCCGTTCAGGCCGCGTTTCTTTTGGCGCGAAGTGTCGCATTCGCTGGCCTTCTGCCAACCCGCTGGGCTAAACGGGAAGACACTCTTATATGAGGGTGATGGAGGGGGCCTTAGCGTTTCATATTTAAGATTTTCTTTATATTTCTAACCCCCATCCCCTTTGCGTCTCTTCGCGTCCTTTGCGGTTACTCCGGCTTCTTCTCTCCCGGTAACTCCGGCGGCGTGTAGTAAACCTTGCTGCCGCCGATCTTTTGCACTTCGTCGCGGAACGTTGTTCCGTATTCCTTCTCGCCGTTCAAAGCATAGGCCTGGCGCTTGTAGTTCCAGCTCTTGGGATTCAACCGCTGCGCCTCCTTGAAGTGCGCGATTGCTTCCGTCGGGTGGCCGGACTTGTAGAGCTGCTCGCCCAGGCCGAACTCGGCGGCGGCCTGGAAGATGTTGGGGTCCTGCGCTGTGAGTTTTTCGCGCAGATGGTCTTCGCTCATCACGTAGGCGCTCTTGTCGCCTTTTTCCACCCAGTCTTTCAGCGCGTTGAGATACGGCGCGGAATCCATGCCGGTGAAATTCTTGAAGCGATCGTCGACGAACGCGACTTCATTCGGCCGCACAATGCGCCCTTTTTCGTTGATCCAGACGCCAGTGGGCACGTTGACCATGTTGTATAGCTTAGAGACCAGATGCTTCTCGTCGATCAGGACGGTATAACTCAGCGGGCCGATTTTCTTTGCGATCTCGATGGTGTCTTTGGGCAGATCGGGCTTCGCGTCCAGATACTGGAGCGGAGCGATCCATGGTCCCGCGTCTTTGGCGCCGCCGGTATCCTGCGCTACGGAGATGATTTCAAAATTCTTGTCTTTCAGTTGCTGGTAGATTGCCTGCCAGCCTGGCAGGTCAAAGCGGCATCCTCACCAGCTTGCCCAGGTGACGAGCAGAATTTTCTTGCCGCGGAAATCCGACAGGCGGTGCGGCTTGCCCTGGAGATCGGGCAGGGTGAAGTCCGGCGCTTCCAAAGAGCTGAGCTGCTGGCGCTGGTCTGCGCGCAGCCCAAAGTACCAGGTTCCCAGCGCGGCATCGTGCGCCACGGGCTGGTGGACGAGCGCGGCAAATGCCGTGATGTTGAACAGGGAAACAGGCGGCGTCTTGCGGAGAAATTCCTGCTGCCTCGCTTTGGGCAGCGGGAAGCAAAGCTCGTCGCGGCAGACGCCCTGCGGCTTTACCTCAAAGCGCGTGGCGCGTTTCAGGTCGGCCGTTGTGATCCAGAGCTGGCCGGCGTCTTCGCGCGCGGAAGTCAGCTCGGTGGCGGCGTCGTCATAAACAATGGTGGTGCGAAGCGGGTTGGCCGCGGAAGGAAGAACGGTGAGCAAAAGAATAAGGAGCAGACCGCAGGGCATACTGGCTTTCATCATTCGTCTCCACTTGCGGTTGGCAATTATAAATCCCGTTCCGCCCAGGCGCGCGGCGTGTCCTAAGTTAAGAAGGAAGTGGCGCTCCAAGGTCCTGGAAGCGGAAAAGGCCGCTAGCCCATTTTCACTGCGGGTGTAGCCCGCGGGCAGGCACATTGCGCAGCCGTTCCGCCAAAGAACGGCTGCACTCGATGGTGACCGCCGCCTACGGTAACAGTGAAAATGGGATAAACCTCTCTCCCGTTGAAAGGGCCTTGGTTTGTTAGGTTTGCGCCGATGCGTGGCCGTGACGCGGCTTTTGTGGTCATGGCCGAAGGTAATCATTCCTTCGACCTCAGTAATCTGCTTCAGCCCGCATCTGTTCGATAGAGTAATTGCTCCTCGCCGGAGCGCTGTTCCGGAGTGATGAATATGCACAAATTGCAGAGACAGTTCGCGCTGTTGGTAACGATGCTGGCCGGCACCCTGGCCTGCGCCCAGTCTCTGCCTGGCCTGAATAATCTGACTCCGGCAATTGCCCTGGTTCCACCTTCGATGATTACGCCCGTCAAGGCGCCGTGCGTCCATCCCATTGAGCCGTTTGATATCGATGACTACAGCGGCCCGCTCAATGGATTGGTCTCGCGCTTTTCCCAGCGGCTGGAAAGCACCACAGTCCACCTGCCGCGGCACAGAAGCGAACTGCGGCCCTGCGCGCTTTCCGCTTCAGACAAATTTCACATGTTCGTGGAAAGCACTGCCGATCCTCTGAATTACGTCGGCGCGGCCTGGGACGCGGCCACCGCGCAAATTGACAGAGACGATCCCAGCTATCGCATGGGGGCTGCTGGGTTTTCCAAGCGCTATGGCGCGGCGGTTGTCGATAACGCTACTGGCGATTTCTTCGGCATCTTTCTGTATCCGTCTCTCTTCCGGCAAGACCCGCGTTACTTCCGGCTGGGGCAGGGTTCCACGCAGTCCCGGATCGGACACGCGCTGGCGCACAGGTTTGTTACTCGCGGTGACTCCGGCAAGCTTATGCCGAACTACTCAGAATGGTTTGGGACGGTAAGCTCCAAGGCGCTCAGCAATCTTTATCATCCCGGCAACCCGCGCGGCTTTGGTCCCACCGCCAGCCGAGTTGGATTCAGCGTGGCCAATGACATGGCCTGGGACGTTCTGCGCGAATACTGGCCGGAAATCGCCCGAAAATTTAAACTGCCGTTCCGCACGCGTTAATCATTTTCGGCTTCCGCACAAACGCCCGCAGGCTGCTTGTCAGGTTTTTTAGATCTCGGAGCAAGTCAAGGATTAAAAAAAGCAGCCTGTTTTGAAGGCTGCCGTTAGAACGATCGCAAGGGGTTAGAAGGTAAACTTTGCTCCCAGTTGGAATTGGCGCGTATTGAAAGCTGTCCGAGGAGCGCCAACTGCGCCGCTCGGTCCAATTCCGCCGTCGCCAAAGCGCCTGGGCACAGTCAGGCCGGGAACAAAATCCGGCGCACCGTATACGGAGAACACTTCGTCGATGTTGGAGTGGTTGAATATGTTGAAGCCATCCACGGAGAGGTTCAACACCTTCTGCTCGCCCAGGTGGACAGCCCGTGAGAGGCGCAGATCGACGGTAGCCAGGTTGTCGCCCCGATAGCTGTTGCGCGGCGAATTGCCTACGCGATCGGTTACAGGGTTGCCGTCGTTGTTGGCGTCAAAGCCAACGAACAGGGTAAACGGCCGCGCCGACTGCAACGTGACGATGCTGCTCAACTGGAAGTTGCGCAGGAAGGTCTTCTGCGGCGCGTCCGCCACAAAGTTGGCGACAAAACGGTGCCGCGCGTCCTGGTTCGAATTGGCGCGCTCCAGGTTGCGTTGCGCGTTGGATTGCGGTGTGCTCACAAAGGTGACAAACGTGCCGTCATCCAGCGTGTGTGAGAGCGTGTAATTGGCGTTCATGGAGAAATACTTGCCCGCCTTCTCAACCACTTGAATCGTCAGGCCGTGATAAATGCTGTTGCCGGTGGAATCAGTGAAGTAAAAGATGCCGTTGGTCCCCGGCGAGCCTGCAGGCGGCGCGGGAATGTTGGGATCGCGTATGGCGAAGGCGTAAATGTCTTTGCCGGTGCTGGGCTGCACGCCGACGGGCGGCCCCACGTTAAGGTCAATGGGCCGCACCAGTTTGTGTCCGGCGACGAACAGGTAGCCAACGCTCAAAGTCAATCCGCCGCCAAGCGAGCGGTCGATTTCCAGGTTGGCCTGCTCCGTATACGGCGAACGCAGATTGCGGTCCACCGCTGTGCCGCCCTGCACAAAGAGCGAGTTGTTGGGGAACGATCCGCTGTTGATGAGGTTCTCAAAAGCCGACGTAAGCAACGGCGGCGGCACCGTTCCCGGCGGCAACGGCAGTGGCGGAACTACCGGACATCCGGCCAGCACGCAGGGCGTGGGCAGGAACATGCTGTTCAGCAGATAAGTTCCTGTGGTCTGGTTTCTTGCCGTTGGCAGGCCGGCAATTACCGGCGGCCGCTGCGGCGCGGGCACAAAGAAGAACGTAAGGCTGTACTTGTCATTAAAGATGCCGAACCCGCTGCGGATCACCGTCTTGGAATCCGGCGCGTAAGCGAACCCGACTCTGGGCTGGAAATTGTTGTGGTCGCCGTTAACAAAGAAATCAAGTCCGGCTTCCACGTCATATCGCAGGCCGTAATTTACGGTCAGCTTTGGGGTTACTTTGTACTGGTCCTGGGCAAAGAACCCGAAGTAGCTGTGGTTCACGTGAACAAAAAAGTTTGATGCTTGAGAAGCCAGGAACGCCTGGTCCCACGTGGTGGGTACTGAAGGCGATGCGGCGTTGGGATCGAACGGGCCGGGGCCAATCGGCGCGCCCCAGAAGAACGCAGCCAGGCATGGCGCCACCAGTCCTACCAGAGGCGGCGGGCACGGTGTTGCTCCCCAATCCGGTTTGCCTGAAGCCAGCAGGTCACCCAGGCTCGGGAAGATGACGCGGGCCGGCGTGAAGCCGGGCCAGATCACGAAATTTCGCACATAGTTGGTGTCGAACCCAAACTTCGCATAGTGCTTTCCCCTCACCAGGGAGAAAGTGTCCGAAGCCTGGATGCGCGTTTCGTTGTAGCGGTCAAACGCGCCAAAGTTGTGGCCGAAAAGCAGCAGGTTGGGTACGTCGAGATTAGGCTGGCCGGTCGCGCCAAGAAATCCATAGTTGCGTCGCGCCCATTGGAAGAGAAATGCGTTGACTTTGTTTTCGCCCAGCGTGGTCGTGAGCGTGCCCACCAGGTCCTGGTCGCGCAGAGAGCCGTTGCGTCCGCTGCTGGGAGCTCCCACGCCGCCTCCGTCCAGTGTCTCGCCCACCAGCATGTTCAGGTTGGTGGCGTCCTGGATGGAGTAGCGCGCGGAAAGGCGGTTCTTCTCGCTCAGTTGGTGGTCGACTTTGACGAAGCCGTTGTCCACGTCGGCCGTCTTGAGCACATTCAGGTTTTCCGGGGCGATGCCGAGGCTCGCCTTCAGCGCGTTGATGGCTCCAATGTTCGTGACCAGCAGGGAAGGGTATTGTGGCGACTGCGCGCGCCGCTGTCCCTCATAGTTGAGGAAGTAGAAGGTCTTGTCTTTCTTGAGCGGGCCGCCCAGCGTCGCGCCAAACTGGTTTTGCTGGAACCTGTCAAAGCCCGGCACGGCCAGCAACGGTTCGGCGTTGAGCTTGTTGTTCATGAAGTACTCGTAAACCGAGCCGTGAAGGTCGTTGGTCCCGGACTTCGTGACGATGTTCACGATCCCGCCCAGCGCGCGCCCATACTCGGCGGCAAAGCTGTTGTTCACAACGCGGAATTCGCTCACCGCTTCCTGTGAAGGCGTGGCGCGTTGCGAGCCGGTGGCGGTGTTGATATTGTCCGCGCCATCCACCGTCACGCTGTTGTTGAGGTCGCGCTGGCCGCCAAACGAAATGCGCGTTACCGAGGGGTCTGTAAACGTGGATTGCAGGCTGATTCTTCCCGTAGTCACGCCCGGGCTCAGCAGCGCGAAGTCCGTGAACAGCCGCCCGGCGATGGGCAGCGCCTGGATCTGCTGCGTCTCAATCACCTGGCTTACCTCAGTCCGCGTCGGCTCGATCACCGGCGCTTCCGTGTTGACCGTGACCTCCTGCGTGGTGCCGGCCACTTTCAGGTTCACGTCGATCGTTGCCACCTGCGCCACGCGCAGCACAATGCCGGTCTGCTGGTATTTGGCAAAGCCCTGCGATTCCGTTGTCAGTTCGTAGTTCCCCGGCGGAACATTGGTCAGAATGTAAAAGCCAACGCTGTTGGACGTGGTCTTATAAACCTGGTTGGTGTCCACATTGCGCAACGTGACTGTGGCTTTTACTACCACGCTGCCGGTTTGGTCGCGGACGGAGCCGTTCAGTTGGGCCTCGGCGGCGTTTACCTGGGCGAACGCCGCGGTGCAGGAGAGAAAAAGAACAAGCGAGAATAGGATGAACGCCAAGCCACGTTTCATGTTTCCTCCAGCGCTGGGAATAGCGTCTTACGAACGTTCGTTCGGGCCACTCGTGTCCCAAAAAAACGTCACACGCGATCAAGTAGACCCATCCCTAAGCGGGACATTCTCTTATAAGCAAAACAAATGTCAAGGACTTAATTTTTATATCAAAGTAATTTGCTTCGTAAGGCGAGATAATCAGCGACGAATGCCGCGTAAGCCGGGGAAAGTTCCAAAAAGGGAATCGGGGACACGCCGCATGATTGGGCCGCGTCCCCGCTCGTTAGCTAAATTAGTTTGCCGCGGGCTTCTCGGCCCGGTCGATCACCAGCACCGGCAACGGGACAGTTTGCGGATCCAGTTTCAGTCCAAGCTGCTCCTCAACAGCAGCGACGAGAGAGGCTGCGCTCATGTGTACCGTAGTTTCCTTTGCGCCGGTTTGCGCGTTCTTGTGGACCAGCGTTTCAACTGGTTCGCCTTTTTGTGGCCACTTCAGCGTGAAGTCATAATCGCCCGTGAGCGCTGTTCTGTCCACAACGGGTTGGTTCAAGTGCGTGGCCAGCCGCTCCGCTATGAATGACATGGGAAGCGCTTGGGCAATAAATCCATCGTCCCCAAAATCAAACCTATGGGGTCCCGCCGGAAGTCCATTCGGGCCCTTGATTCCATCGGCGTAGGTGTCTCCGGGTTTTGCCGGCTGTACTTTGGGGCCATTCTGCGCAATCACCAGCGCATACCCGGGTAGAAGCCTGCTTTCACGATGCAGCGCTAATTTGAACGTGTCCGCCAGCAGGTTCTGGAACAAAAGATCGTGTTCCATTTTGTGCCGCTCCGGGGGCAGCTTTTTCAGTTCAGCTACCACCGAATCGTCCAATTTGACCTCGATATTGAATCTGGCGCTGGAAATCCAATCTGGCCCGCCGGATATCTGGTTCGCCTGGACTCCATAGGCGAGTTTTATGAGTTCCAGTAAAGTTTGGTTCTTTGCCATGAGGCCGTTGGGTGAGTAGATGATTCTTGTCTGGATAACTCCGTTTCCCGGATCGCCCGGCGTGATTGAGACGTGAAGTCCTCCGGAGTTAAAGACTGCGGCGTTCGGCGCCGCGTTCTGGCTGGATGATTGCGCGTGGCCCTGCGCCGGCCGCGCCAATCCATATACGATCGGCAGGGCAATGGACAGTAGCCCGGCCACGCTGAGTAATAGCTTCCTGCTGAAGTTCAGTTTGCTGGCAACATTTTTGGTCATGATATGAACTATCCTTTTCTTAAGATCGGCTCCCGTAACTCCCGATACGCAAGCCAGTGGCGATCCCACGCAGAACTCGCAAATCTTCAAAATGCTTTCCGCATAGACCTGCCGGTCGCTGCCCGATTGCAGCACTTCCTCGTCGCACGCGCGTTCGCGTTCTTCCACCAGCCGGCCCCCCAGCCACCACACCAGCGGATGAAACCAGAAGATGGCTTCCACCAGCATGTGGACCATCGCGGCCAGATTGTCATGGCGGCGCACGTGCCATACTTCGTGCGCCAGGATGGCGTCAAGATGCGCGTCTTCCAGGCGGTCGGAAATTCCTTCCGGCCACACCAGCGCCGGCCGGGCTATTCCCAGCACTCCCGGCTCCAGTGAAGCCCGTGAAAGAAAAATATCGATCTTCTTCCGCACGCCTCCCACGCTCGCCAGCCGGTCCAGCGCTTCCACTTCGCGTCCTTCGCGCAGAGGGACGGCGTGCCTGAGGGTGGCGGAAATCTTTCTATAGCGCAGCAGCCATACGACCAGCACCACAACCGATCCGCAGAGCCATCCCGCGGCAAGCAGGGCCGGAAGCATGTTTGCCAGTCCGGAAAGGAACATCGCGGAAGCAGGTTGCGTGACCGGAGGCTGAGGAAATGGCCGGATGAGCCCCTCGATCACAAAATAGAGACCGTTATTCGATCCCTCCACGGCATGCGACCAGGAGAGACGGCTGCCCATTGCGACCAGCGCGGAAAAAGGGACCAGAAACTTCACTGACGCCGCCAGCCATAGCCAGTAGCGCGCACGCGCCTGGCTTCCGCGCAGCGCCCATGATAGTAAACCGGCGCTCAGCGCGAACAGCGTCGACTGCCACAGGTGGTTGCCCAGGGCCGCCCATATCGCGGACAAAGATTGCGGAATCATTTTGCCTTGTCCTTTCTCTCCAGCTTGCGCAGCACCTTCTCGGCTTCCTTGATGTCGTCGAGCGTTAGCTTGCCGGATTCAATCAGGTGTGCCATCACCGGCTGCGTGCTTCCGCCAAACAGGGCCAGCAGGTCATTGATCAGCCGCCTCTGCGCCGCATTGCGTGAGACCGCCGCCTCAAAGATATGGAAGTTGCCCACTTTCTTCACGCGGCGCACGGCCTTTTTGGCCTCCAGGCGGTAGACCGTGGTTTGTATTGTGGTGTAGGCAGGCCTGTCCTTTTCCGGAAAGGTTTCCTGTATCTCGCGGATGGAAGCCTCGCCCCGCGTCCACAGCGCTTCCATGATCTGGAGTTCGAGTTTCGTCAGTTTTGGCAAGGTCATCATGGTGAACTCTACTATGTTCGTCTGTTAATCTACTACAGTTGTTTGTTTTGTCAATAGAAAATTGCCGCGCACAATAAATATTTTTTTCCCGGTTCTGAAGCTCTGCGACGAGTGGGCTTTATGGGGCTGGCGCGGGGCTGTTGGTCGCCACCAGAGCTGGCCGATCATAGAGTGCAATGTGCAGGGTCACCTGTTTGCGCTTGTCAAAAGCCTCCTTGGCCACCGGATAAGAAAAGATCGCCACGCCATTAAAAGATGTCTTGGTGGGAATCTTCAACTCTTCTCTCAGCCAGTCCGCCTTGGCTTCCTGCAAGGAGGGAAATGCTTCCATGTACCGCGGGCCATCCACGCCGGGAGCGGCGCTGTCAGTGTATTTCTTGCCGTCCGCTGTCTCCACCTCGGCCTTGATTTCCTTGATCCAGAGCGGTCCTTCAACCTGGTTATCGAGCTTGATCTGGATCGCCACCATGGTATTGCCTTCCTGGGCCGCTGAAGCCACCTTGGTGATGGCCAGTGAAGCGCTTGGCTTGGTCTTGTTGGAAAACACCACCACAGACACAACAATCGCCACCAGCACTGCGGCCACCAGCAGGGGCACGATCGGCGGCAGCGTCCATTTCGCGCTGTCCATTTCTTCCGTGATGGGAATGTGCCCGAGGTTCGGCGCATCCGCGGGCTTGCCCTTTGCGGGTGCTTTGGCATTTGGCGGATTGCCGGGCGGCGTGGGAGGCGTGGTTTCGTCAGGCATAAGGTTGCTCCGGGAACAGAATACTCTTGTGAGATGCTGAAATCACGAAATGCGGGGATGGCCCAAAGACATTCCCGCCGGAACGTTGGACATGGGCACGCGTCTTCCTTTAGGAAATCTTTGCCAGCACCGGCCTGCCCCGCCGCACGACCTTCGCAAATTCTGCTGCCGGTAGCGTGTTGAGCACGTCCTGTTTTGTCAGCCAGGCGCGCCGAAGCTGCAACACCCCGTAGCGGATCTTCTCCATGTGTGATGTGTGATGCGCGTCAGTATTAATGATGAATTTCACGCCCTTGGCTTTGGCCATGCGCAGGTGCTGGTCGCGCAGATCAAGCCGGTCAGGATACGCGTTCTGCTCCATCGCCACGCCCGCCTTGGCTGCGGCGGTGAACACCTTGTCGTAATCAAAGCTGAAGCCTTCGCGGCGCAGCAGCATGCGCCCCGTGGGATGTCCCATCAATGACGTGTTGGGGTTCGCAATCACGCGCAGCAGACGGTCGGTCATCTCCGCAGGCTCCTGGTTAAAGTGGGAGTGCACGCTGGCGATCACAATATCCATCTGCTCCAGCACCGAGTCGGAAAGATCAAGTTCGCCGTCCGCCAGTATGTCCACCTCGATGCCGGCGAAGATCGTGATGCCCTCAATCTGCTTCGACGCCGCGCGTATCTTCTTAATGTGCGCTTCGGCGCGCTTGTCATCCAGGCCGTTGGCGAACGCCAGGTTCTTTGAGTGGTCGGTGATGGCCATGTATTTGTAGCCGCGATCTCGCGCCGCCAGCGCCATTTCTTCAATCGTGCATTTTCCGTCCGTCTCGACGGTATGCATGTGAACGTCACCCTGGAGATCGGCCTGCGTGATCAGGTCAGGCAGCTTGTCTTCCGCCGCAGCCTGAATCTCGCCGCAATCCTCGCGCAGTTCGGGCGGAATAAACTTCAGACCCAGCTTCTTGTAAATCTCTTCTTCCGTTTTTCCCGCCACGCGCTTGTTGTCTTCCACGCGCACCAGGCCATATTCATTGAGCGTGTAGCCCTGCTTTAGCGCACGCTGCCGCAACTGGACGTTATGGTTCTTAGACCCGGTAAAGTATTGCATTGCCGCGCCAAAAGAATCCGGGGGAAGCAAGCGCACGTCCACCTGCATGCCGCTGCGCAGCTTAAAGCTGACCTTGTTCTCTCCCTTGGCCAGCACTTCAAGGATCCCCGGAAAGCTTACGATGCGATCAATGACCGCATTGCGCTGCGCGTCCGTATCGCAGCACTTGCCCGTGACGAGCAGGTCCAGATCGCCCACCGTTTCTCGGCCGCGCCGCAATGATCCAGCAGGCGTAACCTTCTCCACGCCCGGCAGACCGGCCAAGAACTCTGTAATCTTGGCGGCAATTTCGTCGGCGGTGTTGAGCAGGAATCGTCCGGTCAGTTGACGGTAGTTCTCAATCGATTTCAGAATCTTCTGCTCTGACTTTTCGCTCAACCGCGGCAGCGTGCGCAACTTGCCTTCGCTAGCGAGCTTCGCCACTCCGTCAACGTCGCAAATCTGGAAGGCGTCCCAGATCAGCGCGATGGTCTTTGGTCCCAGGCCGGAAATCTTGAGCAGCTCCAGCATTGACGGACGGAACTTCTGCAACATTTCTTCATGCATGCTCAGCTTGCCGGTCGTCATCAGCTCGCGGATGTTGGCCGACATCCCTTTGCCGATGCCCGGGATAGCCAGCAGCGCCTTCTCGTCCTGATAAATCTCCGAGACCTGTTGCGGCCAGCCTTCCAGCGCCTCCGCCGCGCGCTCATACGAGCGAATGCGAAATGGGTCCGCCGACGCCACCTTCATCAGGTCGGCGGTTTCGTAAAAGATGTTGGCGATGGCTTTGTTGTCCATGATGTGTTTTTATCCCGAGCGCAGCGAGGGAACCCTATCGCAACGATTATATTGAGCGTCGCCATATTTTCGAAAATTCCGAGCGTAGTAATTTGCAAGATAGCCCGACAACGGATTTTTTTAGGATCGTTATTTTTCCTAGAGTTCTTCGTTACAATAGGGTTCCCTCGCTACGCTCGGGATTTAAAACATAATGCCCACCATCAAAGTCAACGGCGTAAATCTCTTTTATAAAGAGTCCGGCAGCGGCCCGGAGACCATCATCTTTTCCCACGGCCTGCTGATGGACCACACCATGTTTGAGCCGCAGCGCGCCGCCTTTGAAAAGCAGTACCGCGTGATCGCCTATGACCACCGCGCACAGGGCCAGTCTGAAGACATAGGCCGTGGCTATGACATGTCCACCATCGCCGATGACGCAACCATGCTGATCCGCACTCTCAAGGCCGCTCCCTGCCACTTCGTTGGGCTCTCCATGGGAGGCTTCGCCGGCATGCGCGTGGCGGCGCACCATCCCGAGCTGATACGGACGCTCACGCTGATGAACACCACGGGCGACCGGGAGAAACTCTCCAACCGCATACGCTATAACTTGCTGGCGCAGATGGTGAAGATCGTCGGCCCCGGACCGTTCACGCCTATCGCGGTGAAAGAGCTGTTTGGCCGCAGCACCCGCCGAAGCGCGGAAAAACGCGCTATGCTCGATACGTGGACCGCCAAGCTGCGCGCGCGTCCCAGAAACATTGCGCCCTCGCTGCAGGCGGTAATGAACCGGCGGCAGTTCCGGGCGGACGAGATGGCTGCCATCCGCTGTCCCACGCTGATTATTGCCGGCGAAGACGACACGGCGCAGCCGCCGCGCAATTCACAAAGCCTGGCCGCTGGCATTCGCGGCGCACGGATGATCTGCATTCCCGGCGCGGGCCACAGCAGCTCACTGGAGCAGCCGGAAGCTGTGATCGCCGCCATGCAGGAGTTCTTCGCGCGAGCAGAGGCCGGGCAGTTCTAAATATGACCTTCAACATCGTTCTGAAACATTATGTGGCACCTGTGCCACAATATCCCTAGCAACATCGAGCATCGATTAAGACTTATGAGAAAACGATCTTTTCTGGTTTTTCTTCTGGTGCTGGCGATTGCAGGCGTCTGCCTTGCTCTGCAATCCCAGCAGCCCGCGCAGCCGCAGCCGCCGTCGGAAGATATTCCCGCCACCGACGCCCAATCCGGCCCATGCTCTGTCGAGCTTTCCGTTACCGGCCCTGACGGCAAGCCGGTGTATGCCGCCCGCATCGATTACCACGCAACGTATGGGTTCATGGGCGCTCACAAGCTGGATATGTCCGTCTATACCAATGCGGACGGCAGGGCCAAGTTCACAGGTATCCCGGCCAAAGTAAAAAGGCCGCCAATCGAATTCAACGCCAAAAAGGATGACCTTGTCGGCGTGGCCACCGTGGATCCCGCCACCGAGTGCCAGGCAAAACACGATATTGTGATGAGCAAAAAGAAGTAGTTTGGTACTTAGTAATTGGTACTTAGCTATGTCTGGAAGCTCCGTGCTGCTTTGAAGTGGACACAGTCGCGAACTTGCAGCTAAGTACTAAATACCAAATACCCCGATTTTTCCACAATCTTCCCTGAAATCCACAGCTCAAAATAAGCGACTATAATTGTGGGTAACGCCTGCCATGTCTGAATTCGTCCATCTTCACCTCCATACCGACTATTCACTGCTCGATGGCGCCTGCGGCGTCCCGGGCCTGATCAAGCGGGTGGCCGATATCGGCCAGAAAGCCGTGGCCATGACCGATCATGGAAATATCTACGGCACCGTGGAGTTTGTGGACGAGGCGCAGAAGAAGGGCATCAAGCCGATCGTGGGCTGCGAGCTTTACGTCTGCAAGAAAGATGACCATCGCGCGCCGCCGGAAGGCGACAGCTACAACCACCTGCTGGTGCTGGCTGAAAATGAAGAAGGCTATCGGAACCTGATCAAGATCACCTCTGAAGCCAGCATGCATGGCTTCTATTACAAGCCGCGCATCAGCAAAAAGTTTCTG
>DASSXL010000184.1:0-92021 GCA_035703825.1 Candidatus Angelobacter sp. | reverse complement strand
GACGTTGAGCTGGTGCTGGCGCCGATCGGCGGTGGCGGGCTGATCAGCGGCATTGCCACGGCGATCAAGGAATCGAGCCCGAAGGCGAAGATAATCGGCGTGGAACCGGAGTTTGCCGCCGACGCGCAGGCCAGCTTGCGCTCAGGAAAGATACAATCCATCTCCGGCGAGAGCGCGCTGCGCACCGCGGCTGACGGCCTGCGGTCGCAAAGCATTGGCGAGATCAACTTCGAGCATATCCGCAAGTACGTGGATGACATCGTGACCGTGACGGAAGACGAAATCCGGCGGGCCATGCGGCGGCTCTTGTTTTCAGCGCGGCTGCTGGCCGAGCCCAGCGGCGCCGTGACCACCGCTGCGGCCATGTTCCATGCGGAAGAGCTGCCGGCGGCGGCCAAGACCGTGGCGGTGCTGACCGGAGGCAATATCGAGCCGCAGCTTTTTTCTGACATGGTCCTGCAAACCGTGTAAGGTAAATAATGGTGAGACACTGGAAAAAGTTTGAACTCCCGCTGCTGCTTGTTCTGGCCGCGATGGCCGCGCTTGGCGCTGCCGTCGCGGAGCCCGAGCGCGCAACGCTGATCCGCGAAGAATCCTTTTACGCTTCCGCCGGCGCGAACGCGCAGAAGCTCTCCCAGGTGGGACGCGGAAGCGCTCTCACGATCCTGGAGCGCGGCAACGCCGATGGCCAGCCGTGGCTGAAGGTGTCCATGGCCGCCGACCAGGAAGCCGAGGTCAGCCGGGAAGTGACGGGCTGGCTGCCCGCCAAAACAGTGGTGACCGGCGCGACCGCGAACGGCGACCAGGTGATCTTTGGCCAGGCGGTGGATTCTGAGCGCCAGGCGGAAGAGCGTGGCGGACGCAAAGGCGCGGCTGAAGACGCGCTGCGGTTGTATTCGCGCGTGGCGGAGTTGTTCCCTGGCTCGCCGCTGGCGGCGGAAGCCATGTGGCGCGCCGCCGACATTCGCTGGCAGCTCGCGCGGACCGCCTTTGTGCGCACGGGCAAGCGCATGGAAGAAAAATATCTGCTGGCCGTGATCGCGAAGTTTCCGCAGTCGAAACAGGCTGAGCTGGCGGCCTATGATTTGCTTGACAGCAAGCTGTGCCAGGAATGGCGCGGGCAGGCTGAGTGTCCGGAAAAAGAGTCCGCGTTGTATGAGCAGTATGCGCATGAGCATCCGCAGTCGCCCAAGGCGGCGGAAGCTTTGTATAACGCCGCGTGGCGGCAGGCTTCGCTGGCAGATATTTACCGCATTGAGAATGCCGGCGCCAAAAGTGACGCGGCGCGCAAAAAAGCCACGGCGCTGGCCCAGCAGATTGCCGGCCAGTACGCCCAAGGCGACTGGAAGCCGCGTGCGTTGGACCTGATCTACAAACTGGAAAAAAAGATTCCCATTTATGGCGTGCTCATTGAATAAGGTCATTATGTTCACACTGAAGCGGGCGTTGCTCATGCTGTGCGTGGCCCTTGCCGCCACTACTGCGCTGGCCGCGGACAAGGAACACGGCACGGTCATCAGCGAGGTCACGCTGTTTGTCACGCCTGATCCGCAGGCGCAGAAGCTGGGCCGCGTGACGCGCGGGCGCGACATCTTTCTGATGGACCACACCATGGTCGATAACAAACCATGGGACCACTTGCTGGCCGTGGTGGATGTTGACCTGGAGCGCGAAACCAGGCGCGAGATCAGCGGCTGGGTCCCGGCGAGCGTTGTTGTCACCACGTCCACTCCCAACGGCGACCAGATCATCTATGGCGAAGCCGTGGATTCAGAAAATCAGGCGGAGCAGCGTGGCGGACGCAAAAATGCGGCGCAGGACGCCATGCGGCTTTACTACCGGCTCTATGAATATTTCCCCAGCTCGCCGCTTGCCGGTGAAGCCCTGTGGCGCGCCGCTGACATCCGCTGGCAGCTTGAAAAAGCCGACATCCGCCTGCGGCCTTCGTCGCGCGAAATGAGCCCTGACATGCGCACGCCCATGGACGACCAGAACCTGAGGCTGGTGATCAAAAAATTTCCTCACACTCAATGGGCCGACCAGGCAGCCTACAACCTGATCGACAACAAGCTCTGCGGCTCATGGAAGGGCGAAACCAAGTGCCCGGAAAAAGAGTCGGAGCTGTATGAAAAATATGCGCGCGAGCATCCGCAGTCGCCCAAGTTCGCTGAAGCGCTCTTCAACGCCGCATGGCGGCAGTCCGTGCTGGTGGAGATGTACAACACGCAGCACGAGAAGGAGAAAAGCGAGAAAGCGCGCAAAAAAGCCATGGAGCTGGCGCAGGAAGTTGCCGCCAAGTCGCCTGAAAACGACCCTAAGCTGGCCGACTGGAAGCCGCGCGCCATGGAGCTCATGTACGCGCTGCAGCAAGGCATTTCCACATACGACGCGGCGGCTGACCGCAAATAATCCACGGAGGAGTTTTGCACGACTATCTGCTCTCTGTTTTCTTAGGCATTGTTGAAGGTCTTACAGAATTTTTACCGGTCAGCTCCACGGCCCACCTGCGCATCTGTGAAGCGCTGCTGCACATCCACCTCGACGATCCGTTCTGGAAGATGTATTCCATCGTGATCCAACTGGGCGCCATCCTCTGCCTGCCCATTTATTTTCGCGCGCGCATTGCCCGCTTTTTGGAAACAGTTCAATCGGCTTCGATTACGTTGGGCATTGTCTTATTATTGTGGCTTCCATACTGCCTGTTTTGTCTGCCGGAGTGGCTGGCCGCTTTCAAACGCGCACTCACGGCTCCTCGATCAAACGATGACAAATCATCCGCGCTCACGCATCCACTCTCGCTGGTGATAATCGCGTTTGTCTGCACCGCCGGCCCGGCATTTCTTCTGACCAAGGTAATCGGCAAGCACCTGGAAAGCCTGACCGTGATGGGCGTCTCGCTGCTCGTGGGCGGCATCATCATGTGGATCGTCGACGCCTACTTTGGCTCACCGCGCACCGTGGGCCGTCACATGACCGAGCGCATGGACGACGTTTCTCTCTTTCAGGCCATCTGGATCGGCATCTGCCAGATCGCGTCAGCGGTGTTTCCGGGCACCTCGCGCTCCATGTCCACCATCGCCGCCGGACAGGTGGCCGGCATGTCCCGCACTGCCGCGCTCGAGTTTTCTTTCTTCCTCTCCATGCCCACCATGATCGCCGCCACCGGCTATGACCTGCTCCGCACCTTCCACCCCAAACACGGCGCTGAAGCCCTGGGCCGCATGCCCATCAACGGCCATGAGTGGACCGTGCTCGTCATCGGCTTTGTGATTTCGTTCGTCGTGGCGCTGGCCGTAGTGGCGTGGTTCATGAACTGGGTCCGCCAGCGCGGCTTCACGCCATTCGCCATTTACCGGATCGTCGTAGGCATCGCGGTCCTGGTGTGGGTGATGCGGGGGTAAGCGATCGTTTCGAATCCAGCATTTCCGAATCCTTGTAGCACCGCCCGGGGGCCTCGGGAAGCCTGGGGTTGGCTTGCAGGGGTGGAGCCGCCCCCGGCTGTCGATTTCGACCGCGCTCTTTCCGGATCAGTGTTAATCAGTGGTAGGGTTTTGCTTTTCCGATCACCCGATTCCCCGATCACCGGATCGCCCGATTCAAGGACATTGAACTACTTCCAACCGCCGCGTTCGATTTCGCGGCATTGCTTCCATCCGCCACATGGCCCGCGCACTTGGACTTGCAGGTTGCGCTTTTGGCCATGGCCCAAAGCTGAATCACAACTGAGAAGCCCGCAGGGCGAAATTATTGAGCCCACCGCGTGAGCGGTGGGTAGGTTAAGGTTAGAATCAAAGCCCTGAAAGGGCGACATAACTCATGTCTCACGCGTTCGTTAAGAATCATCTCCATCTTGTGTTCAGTACAAAAGATCGTCAACCCTCCATTTCCCAGGATGTTCAGCCTGAACTCTGGTCGTATCTGGCTGGCATCTGCCACAACCAGAGAATGGCTCCAATTGCTATCAACGGCATGTCGGACCACGCGCATCTTCTGTTTCACCTGCCGCCAACTGTTGCGCTGGCCAAGGCCGTTCAACTTCTTAAAACGAACTCTTCCAAATGGATGAACGAACACGGACGCCGGTTCGCCTGGCAGGAAGGATATGGCGCATTCAGCGTGAGCGTCTCGAACACTGCGACAGTGGCGAAATATATCCGCAATCAGGAGCAGCATCACCACAAGATGACGTTCGAACAGGAATATCGGGCCTTGCTGAAGAAACACGGCATCGATCCCGATGCTCTATAAATCTCAAGGCTCTATAAATCTCAAGGCTCTATAAATCTCATGGTCTGCCGCCCCGCTAAAGCGGGGCTTGAACTTCTTCGCACTCGCACCCACCGCTTACCTGCCCCAGCAAACCAAAAACGGGTTTGCCGGGGACCCCGGTCGCGGTGGGCTCAATAATTCCGCCCTACGGGCTCGGTTCGCCGCGTTAGAGCATAAGCCCGAAGGGGCAAAATTATTGAGCCCAGACCGTAAGGTCTGGGAGAGATGTAGAGACATAACGAGCCCCGCAGGTGGCGGCACCCTCCGCTCACTTTCCTACCATTCTCATCCTTCACAAAACCAGGGGCGCGAAGGGCTGGGGCGCCCTCAGGCGTTTAAGACCGATCATAGTGTCTTTTTATACCCGCATTGCGAGGCGCGGCCTAGCGATGGCAAACCTTCTTGGAAACCGCCAGAACGTCATTCATGTACAGCTGAAACCGAGTTTGATTTATGCGGTACTGACTACGAAGAAACCCTGCTGGGGTTCTTTCACGTGGTGCTAAAGGGGTCGAGCCCAGAACCTTCTCTGTGAAAATCTTACTGGAATATGTACTCTTGTGAGCAATGGCATTTCTTATGAACAAAGATGTTTGCAGCTTGCTCTTTTCGCCGTCGTCGAGTCGGGTAAACGGACGCCCACCACGGAAGAAGGACTTTGCTAATTCCTCGGTTTTTCCATACGGTAGCCAATCGAGGTATCTGCGTTCCCTCAAGATCACTTGTCGGGCTACTTTTTCGCTTTGAAAATTTACTCGGGGATAAGAGTCACATGAGTAACAGGATACTCGGCCCACAAGTAAACCAAAAAAGAGGTCTTCGAGAAGCACCTCAAACCGCGTGAATGCGCTGAGGAATAACCCCTCATATACGCGCTCTAAGTCGCGCCGCGCCAGTCGGTCATCGGCGAGAAGCTTTTCCATTTTGACCCTGGTGCTCTCCAGCGAACGTACATACCCCGAAAAATGCTCGAATAATCTGCGGGCTTGCATTATCTATTTGTTGCTGAGATAGCTCACTATAGTTTTTCTTGAACTGACATTTGTGGTTTGCTTTGCTGCAGCGTCCAACACCGGTTGCGGTGCAGATCCATCAAGTATCTTGGCTCCGGCCTTCTTGACCCACGTAACCTCTGCATTTGTCAGGCTCTTCGCTTTTTTGGGTTTGAGAGAGGCTTGAATTCCGAACAACGAGTCATAGACTGCCGCGAAGAGACTATAGAAAAGTGTCTTTCTCCTGAAAGCGGAGTTCTTGATGTGACTGGCAAAGCTGTCTTCAATTGCATCCATCACTGCACGAAACCTTCGCTCGACTTCCCCGCGCTCCACGAACTTGACGTCGTAATCCAAGTAGAACTTGTTGAGTAGCCCCTGATTGCGTGCGGAAATGCCTCGCACCATCATTACCGCAAACTCGCTTACCAGTTCCACTTCTTCCATTCGCGCGATGTTGTATTCTGTATAGACCATCCAGTTTCTCCAGCGTGGAAGTTGCTCAGAGGCGAGTTCATACATCGATGTCTTACACTCTCCAAAATATTCCGCATTACGCAGCTCTTGCTCATTGAGCTTCACGCCGGTAGCATTCATTCTCGCAAAGATCTGGAGGACCTCCCGGTCATCCACGTCTGCAGGAAGCACATGAACGCTAAATTGATAGTCAAGAATGCGCTGCTGGACTTTGGGTGGTAATTCTTTGAAGACCTTTCCAGCGATGTCTGCGTTGTGGTTTTTCTTTATGGTGAAGAAATCCCGAGCTGGAGTGTAATTAGAAAGCAAAGACGAATCGATATATGAGACCAAAGTGCGAATTCGTTGCTGGCCATCAACTACTTCGCGTTTCGGTTCAAGAGTTCTTAGGTCGCTGCCTTGTTCCCGCAGGAAAATTATTGGCATCGGGAGCCCTCTGACGACCGTATCGATCAGAAACGACTTTGCATCCGGCTTCCAGACTGGACGTCTCTGGAAGCTTGGGCTGAGAACCAAGGTCTTTGATCGTTGCCAAGAAAGAAAATCGCTGACCTTATAGAGTGTCCGCGTGATTTCCCATGTGTGCATAGTTTGAAGAATTCATTGTACCAAGCTAGCGCTAGATAGCAGACACCCAAAGGATTGCAGGCTGAACGCACAGCAAACGATTCAGCCCGCAAAACCGTTGTAGGCGAAGAAACGAACAATGGGAAAACAGGAAGCCCGGCTTGCGCCGGGCCGGGTGTTTCGGTGTTTCGCTTAAATACGTCGGAAGTGGAACGAGCTACGAGCAACCTGACGTCGAGCCACAGCTCATACACCTGTAGCAACTCCCATTCCTCGTCATGATCGCCCCACACACATGGCACGTCGGCGCGTCGCCCAGGTCGACAAACTCTTTCAGCGCGTCAGCCGAGTGATATAAGCCACGGTCGACGATCGTGGGCGAGCTCTTCACAGCCGAGGGCGGCTGCCCTCCAAGACCACCCTGCGGAGGCGTCGTTTCACCCGGCTGGCTGAATGCTGAGTGCTGAGTGCTGACTGCTGTGCCGCCTTCGTTGATGGCTAATGGCTCGGCGTTGAGTGATCCGGCGCCCATCGGCGGCAACACCATGTCCTTGAACAGCGGATACTGCCGTCCGGTAACGAACCGCAGCTCCAGCCAGCGGAAGATGTAGTCCATGATGCTCTTGGCGATGGGGATCTCCGGGTTGCCGGTAAAGCCTGAAGGCTCAAAGCGCGTGTGGCTGAACTTCTCGCACATCAGCTTCATGGGGACGCCGTGTTGCAGCGCCAGTGAAATCGCCGTGGCAAATGAGTCCATCAGGCCGGAGACGGTGGAGCCTTCCTTGGCCATGCGGATGAACAGCTCGCCCGGCGTGCCGTCTTTATACAGGCCCACGGTGATGTAGCCTTCATGGCCGGCCAGCGCGAATTTGTGCGTGATGGATGCGCGCTCGCCCGGCAGGCGGTGGCGCACCGCGCGCGGCGGCGCAGACTCCTGCTCATGCATGGTCAGCGGACGCACCGCGGCCAGCGCCATGGTCTGCTGCTCCGGCGAGAGCTTCTGGAAATCCAGCTCCGCGCCGCTCAGCGGGCGCTGCGTGGCCGTAATGTCCTTCTCTCCGCGCGTCCCGCGCTTGGCCGCTTCGTCGCGTGAGCTGGCGGCCATCAGCGGCTGCGCTTTCTTTGATCCGTCGCGATAGATGGCCACCGCCTTCAGCCCCAGCTTCCAGGACTGCAGATACGCCTCGGTAATGTCTTCAACCGTCGCGGCTTCCGGCAGGTTCACCGTCTTGGAAATTGCGCCGGAGATGAAAGGCTGCGTCGCCGCCATCATCATCACGTGGCCCATGTAATGGATGCTGCGCGTGCCTTTCTGCGGTTTGAAGCTGCAGTCGAAGACCGGCAGATGCTCGTCCTTGATCCCCGGCGCGCCTTCAATAGTCCCGGTGGAATCAATGTAGCTGACAATCGAATTCACCTGGTCCGGCGTGTAGCCCAGCTTCCACAGCGCTGAAGGCACGGTCTGGTTCACGATCTTGATCATGCCGCCGCCCACGAGCTTTTTGTATTTCACCAGCGCCAGGTCAGGCTCAACGCCGGTGGTGTCGCAATCCATCATGAAGCCGATGGTCCCGGTGGGCGCCAGCACCGTCACTTGCGAGTTGCGATAGCCAACCTGCTCGCCCAGCGCCAGCGCTTCGTCCCAGCATTGCCGGCTGCCATCGTAAAGATGCGCTGGCACTGCCTCTTTATTAATCTTGTTCACCGATGCCCGATGCATGCGGATCACGTTGAGGAACGGCTCGCGATTGATGTACCAGCCGGGGCAAGCGCCGCCGGTTACGTCCTGCGGCGAAACGCGCGAGCTGGCCGGCGCAAGCTGCGGGCACTGTCCGGCAATGCGCGCTGACTGCAGATACGCTTCGCCGCACATGATCGCCGTAACGCAGGCGGCATAATCGCGGCCGGCGTCAGAGTCGTAAGGCAGGCCGCTGGCCATCAGCAGCGCGCCCAGGTTGGCATAGCCCAGCCCCAGCGGTCGATAGTCATGCGAGTTGCGCGAGATCATCTCCGTCGGATACCCGGCATTGTCGACGAGAATTTCCTGCGCCGTGATCATCACGTCCACGGCGTGGCGATAGGCAGCCACATCGAACTCGCCATTCGACTTCAAGAACTTCATCAGGTTGAGCGACGCCAGGTTGCACGCCGAATCGTCCAGGAACATGTACTCGCTGCACGGGTTGCTGGCGTTGATGCGGTCGGTATTCTTCGACGTATGCCACTTGTTGATCGTGGTGTCATACTGCATGCCCGGATCGCCGCACTGCCACGTGGCCTGCGCGATCTTGTTCATCAGCTCGCGCGCTTTGTAGGTCTGCATGACCTGCCCGCCCTTGACGGCATGAGTGGAGAAGTTTTCGTCGCGCTCCACGGCAGACATGAACTCGTCCGTCACGCGCACGGAGTTGTTCGCGTTCTGGAAGAAGATGGAGCTGTAGGCGTCAGAGTCGGGCGACGATCCGTCATAACCCATCTCAATCAGCGCCCACGCCTTGGCTTCTTCCTTGGCCTTGCATTCAATAAAGTCAATGATGTCCGGATGGTCCACGTTCAGTATCACCATCTTGGCCGCGCGGCGCGTCTTGCCGCCGGACTTGATCACGCCGGCAAAGGCGTCAAAGCCCTTCATAAAGCTCAGCGGCCCAGAGGCCGATCCGCCGCCAGAAAGCTCTTCTGTCGACCCACGCAGCGCGGAAAGGTTCGTTCCCGTGCCGCTGCCCCACTTGAACAGCATGCCTTCCGTCTTGGCCAGCGTCAGAATCGAGTCGAGCGAATCTTTCACCGCGTTGATAAAGCACGCGGAGCACTGCGGCGCTTTATAGCCGGTGGTCGTGAACTCCACTGTGCCTTTTTCCTGGTTCCAGTGCCAGTTCTGCGCGTCGCTCAGCGGCTCCAGCCGGTCGCAACCCACGTTGAACCACACCGGAGAATTAAACGCCGCCTTCTGCTGCACCAGGATGTGCACCAGCTCGTCATGGAACGTGTCGCGGTCTTCCGCGGTGGCAAAGTAGCCCTGCTGCCAGCCCCAGTCGCGGATGGTCTCTGCCACGCGCTGGATCAACTGGCGCACGCCCGTCTCGCGTTGCGGAGTGCCAAGCGTGCCGTGAAGATATTTGCTGGCCACAATGTTGATGGCGGTCATTGACCAGTCTTTAGGCGACTCCACATTGCGCTGCTCAAAGATCGTGTTGCCCTTGGCGTCGGTAATGCTGGCCGTGCGCAGCTCCCACTCCACTTCGTCATACGGCGAAATGCCTGTGCGCGTGAAATATCGCGGAAATTTCAGTCCGGGGGCCGCTTGTCCCGAAGCCGGCTGCTGTGTTTGTACTTTTGTGTTTTCCTTCATGACCTTCACGCCTGTTTCCGCCATCTTAATTTTCTCCGATTCGCCTGATGTCCGCGATGTTGCATGCTGCCTGGCGCGGGTCTGCCCGCTCGCTTCCGTTCCCGCTGTTTGTCTTTAGGATCCTGCTGAAACTGCCTTGCCCAGCCTTATGCCGTTGGTCACGCGATCAACCGCCCGCTCGGCCACGGTTTTCAGGGCTCCGATCTCCGGCAACTCCGATTCTGAGAAATCGGCAATCGCCGCCGCTGCTTTTGTCTTCGGCAAGAGACCTTCTTCCGGCTGCGACGCCGGTTTCTGCTCCGCCACCGCAGGTGGCTTTTGTTCAAATATCTGCGACGCAACTTCCCGCCGCGCGCTCAGCCAGTTCTTCAGCGCCGCGGCCGCCGCCCGCCGATCGGCGATGCTGGGCGCAATGGCATAGCGCACATAGACCCTGGCCTGTTCCATCTTCTCCCGCCACGGACTGCCTGCGGCAAACAGCCGGCTCATCGCCCGCGAAAGGTCTTCAGCTTCCGCAACTTCAAACACCGCCAGCATGCGCCGCGACTGTGGCCCCGCCGCCTGCACAACTTCTTCCGCCAGGGCAAACACGCCCGGCTGGCTGGGAACCAGGAGCAGTCCAAAGCTGGATTCGCAATGGAACCAACGTGACCAATTCATTTCCATACGCCTTTTTCCCCCAAAGCACGGTCAAGCAGCACCGGTTTAGCCGGCGACGCGCATACAAAAGCTATAAAGTTCACCGCGATTATTGTTTCCGGCGGCACCTCTGACGCCGGCATCTTTTTCAGTGTGTCTGTGACCCGTTTTTTGGCTAGCTCCGGGTCCGGCCAGAACAACCTAGTGTTGGAAAATTACGCCTGTATATAGTGTCTGTCAAGAGGCTTATACAATCTATTGTACCTTAGTGCGCCCCATGCGGCCAAATCGCCCAAGTATCCTGTTTCCCGTCTCTTACCGGCACACCCTTCGGATCGGGATAGTTTCTTCTCTGGTTCTGCCTGAGTTTTTATCCACAAACAGGCTCACCCATCGCTGGGATCGTCCGGTGGAGTTGTGGCTGGATGAAAACTTCTGAGAAACAAGTGGCTTACTGCTGTGACATCGAATCTACGCGCTGCCGCCGCGCAGGGTCAATGCCGCAGATTGGTGCAGCGCTGTGGATCGTGTGGAAAATGTTACCCGATCTCGAGCGAAGCGAGAGAGCCCTGTCGGATCAGTTCCATCGGAGCCTTGAGTTCTGTATGATGGCAAGTGCAACTCGTCTCCCAACCTCCCACAGGCAAGCCGCCGAACCTAAACACGTTGCCGATACATGTTGAAAAATCTCCAAATCTTCTTTGCAAAAATCTTGCCCATCAATGTTCTATGTTCTATGTTCTATGCGGTATTTTTTTCGGCAGCAAACAAATTTTCTCCCTGCTGAGGGAAATTCCGCGCGCATTCCATCCAGCAGCAGTAACCAATGAGGGCCTTCGGGCATCTATCTACTTAGACATGAGATTACAGAATGGCACAAAAATGGAGCCGCTGAAGTTTGCGCGGCTGAATAGGTTGGTTTTTGGCGTGGCGCTTTTATGGGTGGCCACTTCACTGCTGTTGCTGCTGATGTACCGCACCCGTCCAGCCCATGACGCGCGGCCGGACAACGCTTCGCAGGCGCACAAGCTTGCTATCGTGGCCTCAAGGTCCGTCGCTCAGCCTTCATACATTTTTTGACCCCCTTGGTCTTGTTCGGTGCGGGTTTGATTCTTGATCTACGATCCTCGGCGCAAATCTGCGGCGGATTGCTGTTTTCTCGGTGTCTCCGTGCCTCCGTGGCGAAAGCTTGGTATATTTCTTGATTGTTCAGGGCGAGGCCGACTTGCGCGCCGAGCCCGAGGCAGCAGGGCTAAATCAGCTTGGCCGAAGAGAGGAAGCTTAAGCGGTTTGGAGCGAAGCGACAAAATGAAGCGTGTAGCTGTCGTCCCCGGCGACGGCATTGGCAAGGAAGTTATCCCCGCAGCCCTGAAAGTGGTGGAAGCCACCGGCGCTCCGGTGGAATTCACCAGCTTTGACTGGTCGGCCGACCGCTACCTCAAAGACGGCACCACCATCCCCGCAGATGGCTTCGCCATGCTGGAGCGCGACTTTGACGCCATCTTCGTCGGCGCCCTGGGCGATCCGCGCGTGCCTACGAACATCCATGCCAAGGAGATCCTGCTCGGCATGCGCTTCAAGATGGACCTCTACGCTAACGTGCGTCCAGTCAAGCTGCTGGATGAAGCGCTCTGTCCGCTCAAGGGCGTAAAGCCGGAGCATGTGGATTTTGTTGTGATTCGTGAAAATACTGAAGGCCCATATGTGGATGCAGGCGGCGTGCTCAAGCAAGGGACGCCCGACGAGATCGCCACGCAGGAAGACTTCAACACCCGCAAAGGCGTGGAGCGCGTGATCCGATTTGCCTTTGATCTGGCGCGCAAGCAGGGCCGTAAGAAAGTTTTGATGTCAGACAAGTCCAACGTCATGACCTTTGCCGGTGGCCTCTGGCAGCGCGTTTTCAAGATCGTCGCCGCCGAATATCCTGAGATTCAAACGCAGCACATGTACGTGGATGCGCTCTGCATGCACATGGCGCGCGACCCGAAACAGTTTGACGTGATCGTTACCAACAATATGTTTGGCGACATCATTACCGACCTGGCCGCCGCCCTGCAGGGCGGGCTGGGCATGGCCGCCAGCGGCAACATCCATCCCGGCAAGACCTCAATGTTTGAGCCGGTGCACGGCTCCGCGCCGCCATTTGCCGGAAAGAACATTGCCAATCCCATCGGCGCGATCTCCACGGCCGCCATGATGCTGGAGCATCTGGGCTTTGCCAAGGAATCCGATCGAATCAACAAAGCCGTGCTCGCCGCGGTGCAGCAGAAGAAGACCACATCCGACATTGGCGGGAGTCTTGGGACAAGAGAAGCGGCGGAGTGGATTGGGGAGCAAGTAAAGAATCTCTGAAGCCGCTCGGCACACCTTATTATTTCACTGCGGCGTCTGCCCCAGCTTCCTTCGGATGGCGGCGACCTTCTCCAGCATGGCCCTGGCTTCTTCATCGCGGCCCATCTTCTTTAGCGTCAGAGCATAGAGTTGCATAGTGCTAGCAGTTTCAGGCTCTTCCGTCCAATTCGCTTCCTCGAAGAGTTTCAGGGCGCGCTGGTACAGTGGTTCGGCTTGAGCGTATTTGTCCTGCGCAGCATAACTTGTAGCCAGGTTCGTAAGGGTCTGTGCGAAAACGCGTTTATCGGTTTTGGTGTTTGCTTCCCGGATCTTCTGCGCTTTCTCATATGTCGCGGCGGCCTCGGGGAACTTGTGTTCAGTCAAATACAAATTGCCCAGCTTTTCCTGGGCGTCGGCCAATGCGCCTTGAGTGTGCACTGCCAGGATCACAAAACGAATGAAGTCTTCATTATTCTTGAAGGTAAGCTTGGTAGAGCTTTCGCGAATTTGTATTGCCCTCTGGTAAAGCCCTTCCGCCTCCGGATATTTCTGGTGAGATGCAAAGATGTCAGCGGCCTTATCGAATAATGCGGATGCACCAACGATTTGTTCAAGCTGCTGTTCGGCCTTTTTGGGCTTGTAAGCCTTGAGGGCTTTGTTCATTGATTCCACCGCGCGCCCGGCCAACGCTTCTGCTTCGTCTGTCTTGGCCTGGGCATCGCAGGCCTGGGCCAGAAAGAGGAGCGTGCCTGAAAATCGTGCATCTTTCTCGCCAAACTTCTGCGCCACGGACAGGGCCTCGCGGAAGGACTTCTCAGCCTCAGAGTACTGCCGCTTGGCCATGGCATTTTTGCCGGCGTCTATAGGTGCGTCCCAGGTACTGTTCTGTCCAAGAGCGCTCAAACATATAAAAATAACGATTAGCAGAGAACCGCTGGTTTGTTTCATGGCATTCTCTCTTTCCGCGATTCGGAGAATAACGGTTCGCGAATCTAATCAGAACCGGCCATCCGGTGCTTACGGCCTTTATATGGAATTGCATGGGTCTCTGCAATCTTCCGCAGGTAAACTAGAAGTCAAATCGCGATCAACACCTGTATTTCTGCTAATAGTTCGACGCTTTGCTCCATTAATCTTCCATTACCCAAGTTTTCCCCTTGCAAGAAACCTCCGCCTCCGCGTTCTCCTGTTTGGCATAGAATCTCTCTTCCTCCCCCCGATTCGGCCGCCCATGCTTGACCCAAAAAAGGACGTGCACCTATGCGGGTATTTCTCACTTTTCTACTTTTGCTGGCCAGCGCCGTTACCGGCCTGACCCAGAAATCTCAAAACCAATCTGAAGCTAAAACCAGTCCCGGACATGACGACGCTGCGGCCCTGACCATCTATAACCAGTCGTTTGCCGTGGTTCGGCAAACCTTGCCGCTCGATCTCAAAAGCGGCACAAACCAGCTTGAAATTACTGACATCACGGCGCATCTGGAGCCCGATTCCGTCATCCTGCGCGACCTCAAGAGCGGCCGCGATCTGCGCATTCTGGAGCAGAACTACCGCGCCGATGTTGCTTCTCAGGGACTGCTGCTGTCGCTTTACGAAGGCAAGACAATCGATTTTCTGGTGAGCGGCATCCGCAAACCCGGCAAGATCATCCGCAGCGGATACACGCCGCATTACCAGGCATACAGAGCATATGACCAACAGTATTACCAGCAGCAGCAGGCCTATGTGAATGCGGGCGCGGGCGAACCGATCATTGAAATCGACGGCCAGTTGCAATTTGGGCTTCCTGGCCAGCCTATTTTTCCGGCGCTTACCAATGAGACGATTTTGAAGCCTACGCTCTCCTGGCTGTTGCAGAGCGACCGTCCCGGCAACACGAATGCCGAATTCAGCTACGTGACCGGCGGCATGAGTTGGCACGCTGACTACAATGTGGTTGCGCCGGTAAGCGGCAATCTGCTGGATATCGTCGGCTGGGTCACGCTGGACAACCAGACCGGCAAGGCTTTCCCGAATGCCCACATCAAGCTGATGGCCGGCGACGTAAACAAGCTTCAGCCTGGGGATTTCAACGGGATGGCCGCAAAGGACGCCCTCTTCAGCGCTCGGTCTGAGGCAGCAGCCCCTCCCGTTACCGAGCGCAGCTTTGACGAATACCATCTCTACACCCTGGAGCGCGCCACCACGCTTTATGATCGCGAAACCAAGCAGGTGGAGTTTGTGCGGGCCACGGGAGTTCCTTCGCAGCGGCTTTACGTCTATGACGGCGTCAAGCTGGACCAGAATTACCGCGGCTATTCCCAGGAAAACATTCGTGACATGGAAAACTTTGGCGTCCAGTCCAACCCCAAGATCTGGGCGATGGTGGAATTCAAGAACAGCAAGGAAAACCATCTCGGCCTGCCGCTGCCCAAGGGCCGCGTGCGTTTCTACCGGCGGGATACTGACGGCCAGTTGGAATTCACCGGCGAGAACCTGATCGACCACACGCCCAGCGACGAGACCATCCGCCTGTACACGGGCAATGTGTTTGACGCCGTTGGCGAGCGCAAGCGCACGGCTTATCATCTGGAGCGCAACGCCCACTCGATGGATGAAAGCTTTGAGATCAAGCTGCGCAACCACAAGAAGGAGCCCATGGAGATCCGAGTGGTGGAGCACCTGTACCGCTGGACGAACTGGGACATCCAAAAAACCTCAGACCCGTTCAACAAGCTGGACAGCAAGACCATTGAGTTTCGAGTCAAGGTCCCTGCCGACGGAGAAAAAGTGGTGACCTATACCGCGCATTACAGTTGGTAGCCGCCAGAAAGCGCCAGCCTGTTTTTCTTGAAACGGTTCTCCGGGCTGGCGCACTACCAGAGACGAGAGGGTTAGTCTGATGGCACAACATCGATCCGTGGGAGCATTGTTCAGTCTGGCCGGCGGCCAGACTGTTTCCTGGAGCATCAGTTACGGCACCGGGCAGGACGTGGGCATTGTGACCGCCGCGCCCAATATTATTGACGATGTTCTGGGCGTTGTTCTGCTGCAAGCCCAGAATCAGGGGCTGGGCGCGACCAGTGACTCCCGCAATTTTTACACGGTTGATATCCACAATCCGGGCACCACGTCCGTCGCCCATAATCTGAACCTCCAGGATTGGCTATAACCATGAAAGTTCACGTAATCAGCGCACGAGGGAAACTGGTGGGGACCTTCATCCCGCAGCAGCTCCAGCCTTCCGATCCCAAGACGCCCACATGCACGCCCATTGCGGGACGTGGCCAGAAGCTGCACGAACTCGAGATCGCGAATGCCGAGTCCTATTACAAGGAGCGCCGCACGCCGGAGCTGCACAAGATCGTGAAGAAGAAGTTAAAGCTGAAGTAGTTTGTCGGCCACAACCCGCGCTCATCGGCAAGACAGCAGCTAAAGATTCAGCGCTTCGCTGCAAGAATTTTTCATTTCACAAATTATTTTCTGCAATTCCGTACTTTCTGTATTCACCGGCAAACTAGAGTTTGCTATGCTGACTATGCGTAGGAGTAACGCCCAATGAAATGCACTATCTACAATCCGGTGCGGAGGCTGACAGACCTAGTCATAGGTCCTGATAGCCTGTGGGCGTTTGAACATTTCTCCAGCTAACCTCAGGCGCGTCAGTCCTACGCAAACCGACCCAAACTTGAGCAACGCTGCAAGGCTATTGAGCCTGCAAGCCTAACCTTTGTATTCATACAACGGCTTTGAACCCGCTGGGTGGCGAAGGTCGCGGTTACTTCATTTGAAAAGTGACCAATACCGTGATCGCTTGTTCCCCCGGCGAATCGCCAAGACAATGCGTCTTGCTCAAAGTAGATTTCGGTCAGTGGCGAAGATTGCGGATACTTCTTCGGCTGGCGATCGCCGTAAGGCGGCCGCAGTGGTTCAAATCCACGCCGCAGTTGCTGGTTCCCTGACCATAGTTTTCAGTCGGTGGTGGATGACGGGAGATACTTCTCCACCATAGCAAGACGCAAGGTACAGCGTGCAGAGTGGAGCCTCTGCTGAGATCAGCGTCTGTAGCGGCGGAGGCGTAGCCTCGAAACGAAATGGCAGCTACAGAAGAAGCATCTTGATGTGCCACACTCCTGTCGCTTGTTCCCCGACTGGATTTTATTCATAAGCGGCGAGGCCGACTTGCGTGCCGAGCCGCCTGCTAGAAGCGCAAAGATGAAGTCATTGTCGAGATGTCCGTATAGCGGTTTGGAGCGAAGCGACAGAGCAGAAGATCGCTCCTTCCAGCCTGGGGCATTGCGGCTTGAGAGCAAAGGGCAGAATTTCTTTTTCAGCGTGAGTTTTCCCGTCTGAAGAGGTTCACCAAGGACGTGAGCAGGATCTGTTAACACCCTGCTCACATAACAGCAGTTCATACGTTGGAACAGGTTTCATCGGTGGTGAAGACCAGGGTTACATCGCCTGTCCGTAGGTGCGGGCCCGGCCACCCATCGCGCGCAAGGCTGGCGCGATGGTGAATTCGGCCAAATCCCGCCGGCATCTCGAGTGCCGTAGTTTCAAACCAAGAACGACGGACCACTACACCCGGGTCGATTGTTCCCCGTTTGGGACCTTGTTTCCAGCGTTGGCTGCTACATAGAGAGTTTTTGCGGCGAGGCCGACTTGCGCGCCGAGCCGCCTGTCACGAGCGCAAGAAAGAGCTGTTGTCGAGATACCTGCGCGGCGGTTTGGAGCGCAGCGACAGAAATGAAGATTTTGCCGGTGGTGAAGACATGGGTTACTTCGACTGTTAATCGGGAGGTCGCGGGTTCGAATCCCGCCATCCATCGCTACCTAAGGGATGGGTGTAGCTCAGTGGCAGAGCGCCATACCCGGTCGCTGGTTCCCCGGCAAAAAATTTGTGATAGACGACACGTTTCGTCGGTGGCGAAGATGAGAGTTACTTCGGTTAGAGCGCCTGGAAACAGGAGGCCGCAGGTTCGATTCCTGCCGCTGTTTGTGTTTTAAACAGCAGTAGCTCAGTCAACAAATACTCTCGTCGACTGGTTCCCCGACGAAATCTATTTCCGTAGAGACGTAGCATGCTACGTCTCGCTATAACTCCGCGGCGAAATGCCGCTTAGAAAAAGAGCTTATGAGCTTACGCAAGGTGTATGGTGGTACGCCCATCGGCAATGAATCGCGCTGCGTGACTTGCGCGAATGCGCGCATCATTGAAGGCTATGCGGAAAGCGAGCGTCTGGTCTTCTGCGATGCAATGTATCCGCCAACGCGCGTACCATTCAATGTCCGCCAGTGCAGCATGTATGAGGATAGGCGCCTACCGGATTACTCCGAGATGCAGAAGATCGCCTGGGAAATCCGCACCAAGAGCGCAGGAAGTGTTGCCGGCTTCGTAACCTTACCGGAAGCGGAGCCCGGCGAAGAGACAGAGCAGCCGGAAGAAGTTCCGGCAGCTTCAGAAACTAAATAATTTTCCGTTGCGTCCTTCGCGCCCGTTGCGGTGAAGAGTCGCGGCGCTGAAGGAATGAGGAGACACACAATGGCCCGCATGAACGTACTCAACTTGAGCGGACTTCCCTGGATGAAGAACAAGACGCACGAGGGCGCGCCGGCAAAGAACATCTCCGCCGAGCAGGAGCTGCGCCGGTCTGTCCTGGCTTGCATGCTGTGGGAGAACCAGTTTTATGAGGATGGCGTCGCAATCGCCGGGCGCATCCGCGAGCTGGTGCCCAAGGTCGCCGCGGAAAAGGTTGCTGGGCTGGCCGTGGAAGCCCGCGAGAAGATGAAGCTCCGTCACGCGCCGCTGTTGCTGGTGCGTGAGATGGCGCGCGTGCCTACGCACAGACAGCTTGTGGCGGAGACGTTGCTCCGCGTGGTCCAGCGTGCCGATGAGCTCTCTGAGTTCGTGGCGCTCTACTGGAGCGACGGCAAGCAGCCTCTTTCCGCGCAGGTCAAGAAGGGGCTGGCTGCGGCCTTCACCAAGTTTGACGAGTACGCGCTGGCCAAGTATGACCGCGCTTCTCCGGTCAAGCTGCGTGACGTGCTCTTTCTCTGCCACGCCAAGCCGGTGGATGCCGCGCAGGCTGAGCTGTGGAAGCGCCTTGTCGCCGGTGAACTGGCCACGCCCGATACCTGGGAGGTGGCTCTCTCCGCCGGCGCCGATAAGCGCGAGGCATGGGAGCGCCTGCTCGCTGAGAACAAGCTGGGCGCGCTCGCCCTGTTGCGGAACCTGCGCAATATGGCGGAGGCCAAGGTGGATGAGGAACTTGTCCGCACCGGTCTCTACCGCATGAAGACTGAGCGTGTGCTGCCGTTCCGCTTCATCGCTGCTGCGCGTTACGCGCCGCAGTGGGAGCCGGAGCTGGAGAAGGCAATGCTGCGTTCTCTGGACGGCCAGCCGAAGCTGCAGGGCAAGACCGTGCTGCTGGTGGACGTCTCCGGATCGATGGACGCGCCGCTCTCTCGCCGTGCGGAGATGCGCCGCAATGACGCGGCTTACGGGCTTGCTGTCTTGCTGCGCGAGATCGCGGAGCAGGTAAGCATCTATACCTTCTCTGACAAGCTGGTGCGTGTGCCGGCGCGCCAGGGCTTTGCCCTGCGCGACGCCATGAACGCCAGCCAGCCTCACGGCGGAACGTACCTGGGTCGCGCGTTGGGTGAGATCGACGAAAAGTATGACCGCTTGATCGTTATCACCGACGAGCAGTCGCACGACGCCGTACCGAACCCGAAGGCGCGTGGCTACGTGATCAACGTGGCCAGCTTCCAAAACGGCGTGGGCTATGGCAAGTGGGTGCACATCGATGGCTGGAGCGATTCAGTGATCGAGTACATTCGCGCCGCCGAGCCTGCGCTGGAATAGCGCGAAGGCGTTTCAACGCAGGCGTTTTCACGTACACCACGGGCGATCTTTCGGAAACGAAGGTCGCCCGTGGGCTATTTTAGGACGCTGCTATTTTCATGCCCACGCTGGCGATGTGACGGACCCAATCATGCGGGATGGCACAAAACAATTTCTGCTGATGTTGAAGGAACGTCACTAAAGTCCGTGACGGTGCGCACATTCAGAAGTACATGGCCGGTCTACTCTGGAAATGAAAAATTAGAGCGAAAGATAGATAGCCCCTCGGGATAATACCTCGCACGTCGGAAACGGGGCTGTCTAGAGGAGGAAGAAATGAATCTCACACATATCCGACGTCTCTTAGCTTTTCTAGCATTCTTTATTATCGTTGCCGGGCTTTCTGCGGCCCAGCAGCCGGGCACAGCCAAAGTCCAGGTGACGGTCAGCCCGGAGGAGGCTTACATCTTCATTGATGGCCATCCTTACGATCATCGGAGCCAAACGCTCAGTCTGGCTCCTGGCGAGTACACCCTTGGCATCTACAACTATGGTTTTATCCCGCAGGTAGAAAAAGTCACTCTCGTCGCTGGCAACAATCCAGCCATCCATGCCAGCTTGACGCCGATTCCAACCCGGGTATCGGGCCCCTGGGGCCGCATTCAGATCGAAGGCAACCCCGACGACACGGCGGCTGTTTTTCTCAACGGCACAACGCCAGAGTATTTTGTCGGTCATATTGACGAGATGAACCACTCCATCTGGGCCGCGCAACAATTGATCGTCCCGGTGGGGACATACCAGATGTTTATCGTGCATCCCAGGCAGACGAAGCCGTTCTGGTCGGGCAAAGTGGACGTTCATGAGAACCAGCGGCTCGTCATCGACATTGCGAAGGAAACAAACACGTGGAGATACCTGCCGTGGGAAGCTGCGACCAGTATGAAAGAGGTAAAACGCTTTGACGCGAGCACCAGCTCGGCCACCATCGCTGTAGCTCCCGTCACTGCCAGCATGTTGCTAGATAAGAAGCAAATCAACTGCGGCGAGCAGGTGCGTTTGTCATGGACATCCAAGGAAGCTGCCGACGTGGCCATTAGCGCGAATGGCTTGCTCCTGGAAAAGCTTCCATTGACAGGCGAGCGGCTCATGCAGCCCAAAAACACCACCACGTATGAATTCCGCGCCGCTGGACCGGGTGGAGTCGTTACGTCTACAAGCATGGTCGACGTCAATCCGGCGGTTCACACCTCATTGCGCGCAACGCCGGCTGAGGTCCAGTATCACAAGGTAGGAGACAATGTCGTCAGGCAAGACACGGCCACCTTGAAGTGGAGTGCCGACAATGCTGACAGTGTCCGTATCGATCCGTTCGGCCCGGTCGAGGGAACGCAAGGAACCAGGCCGCTGGCATTGCTGCCGGAGCGGACCGGCGCCGGCCCGGTGGATGAGATGAAGACCTACACCATCACGGCTACGAATGCCTGCGGTGGCTCCGACACCAGCAACGCTACCGTTCATTTGACGGGTGCGGTGGAAGTAGCTGAGTTGAAACCACCGGAGCTGCCTCAAACCGCTTCCCCGCTGCCGCTGGTGGCCCTGCTGGGATTTGGTTCTCTCGCCTCCGGCTTGGCCCTGCGGAATATGCGTAAAAAGCTGTAAGGCATTAGGCTGCGGCAATTCCTGGGCCCGTGGGTCTCACTCCACGGGCCATTTCTTTGGTCTGAGCTCAGGGGTCTGATCTCAGGGCTTCAACGAGGCCTCAACCACGAATCGTCGCGGAGCGTTGCCAATGTAATGGAATGGATAGCAGGTCACTAATGTCAGGGCCGGCGTGGCTCCGTTCTCCAGGACGCTCGTGTCATCCGGGTCGACTATGACTATCCGGTCAACAATATAGATGTCAGTCCGCTGCGCGGCGAGAAGCTCTATCTCATCTCCGACTTGAATATCCTTGAGCCCGCGAAAAAAACCATCGCGATGCCCCGCGATGGCAATGTTCCCCCTTTGTCCGGGAAGGGCCGTTCCCCGGATCCGTCCCACCCCGCGATTGAGTGTGATTGCGTCGGTGCCGTCCAGCACCGGGACTTCCAGGTGCAGCTTCGGGATTCGCAGAATAGCTATCGCGTGTCCCGCGTAGGGTGTCCGGCCATTCCCGTGCACAACGCTGCTGCCTGCCGGCCCGGGAGGAATGGTGGCAGCGTCCCGGTCCGATGGGAAGCGTGGGATGGGACTGTCTGGACTCTCGCTCGCCGGCGCACTCTTTCTGTTCTCTAGCGCCATGGCATCTTTAAAGCGATTCATCTCGGCGCGGACCATCATCACGCGATGCGCATGAGCGGCGATAAATACCAACAGCAGTATTGCTCCCGCGGTCACCAGCGCACCTTCGATCGTTCGCCGGACGCGTGACGCGAAGTTCACAGGATTGTCTTCTTGCGGATGTACCACCATCCATGAATGGTCGATCTTCGACCGAAGCCTGCGCCGTGACTCACGTCACGCGTGGATGTGCATGTTGGCAATTCTGGCAAATGGCCAGTTTGTTGTTACCATTGAAGACGGAGCCGCTATTTACCCTCATAATGAGAAAGCGTTCTTTCAAACTACTTTTGGCGAGCCTGGCCGTCCTTTCGTCGCTCGCTTTGGCGCAAACTACACAGCCATCGCCGCAATCCTCTGAGCCCCCACCGGCCGCGTCTCCGCAACAAGCACCACGGCCTGCTGCTACGTCGCAACCATCTCCAACTCCGCAGTCCGGCCCTCCTGCACAGCCTTCAGCTACTCCGTCGCATCGCCTGGAAGTTGAGCCGGTGGAGCCGGTTGAAAAAGACCACCAGATCACTCCCGACGAAGCCAAAGAGCTCTTCCGCTCGGTGGATGAGATCCTGCGTTTCGCCAGCAAAGACACCGGTCTGCCAATCAAGAAAAAGGTCAAGCGGACCATCGTGAGCCGCGCGCAGGTGGAGAAGTACATCGGCGAAAAATTCAAGGATGATGCTGATCGCATTCGCTTTGAGCGCTCTGAGCTGGTGCAGAAAAAGTTTGGCCTGCTGCCGCGCAGCTTTGATCTCCACAACTTCCTGATCAAGCTGCTTACCGAGCAGGTGGCCGGCTATTACGACGAGAAGACCCGCACCATGAACCTGCTCGACTGGAATGAGCCGGACATGCAGCGCCCGGTGATGGCCCATGAGCTTACGCACGCGCTCCAGGACCAGAGCTTTAACCTGGAAAAAATGAGCAAGCGCGATGAGGAGATCGAGAAGCACGGCCTGGACGACCTGGACGCGCTGGTCAGCAATGACGAGGAATCCACCTGCCGCAGCTCCGTGCTTGAGGGCCAGGCCATGATCGTGCTGCTGGATTACGTTCTGGCGCCACAGGAGGGCAGCGTGGAAAAGATGCCGCAGATCGTGGACATGATGCAGGCATCGATGGACAAGAGCCGCGGCAGCCCCGTGTTTGACAGCGCGCCGCTTCTTCTGCAGGAAGAGCTCGCCTTCCCCTACCGCCAGGGGATGAAGTTCATTCGCGATCTGCTGGTGGCCGGCGGCAAGCAGCTTGCTTACACCGGAGTTCTGGCGCGCATGCCCCAGACCTCGCGCGAGATCATGGAGCCCAAGGAATACTTGGCCGGGCGGCGGGTGCCCGCGTTGCTGCTTCCTGACTTAGGTTTTCTAAAAAAAGATTATGAGCCGTTTGACGCCGGAGCCGTGGGGCAGCTCGACGTGAGCATTCTGCTGCGCATTTATGCCGATGAAGAACTGGACAAGCGCCTGAGCACAGAATGGCGCGGGGGTGCCTATTACGCCGCCGGACGCCGCGGCGCCAAACCGCCGGACCGCAACTCTACCGCGCACATTGGGCTCTTTTATGTTTCCAGGTGGGCGACTGAGGCTGCCGCAAAGGAATTCGCCAAGACGTATGAAGATGCGCTGCCCGCGCGCTATCAATCGCTGCGACGCGTGGCGGCAGGCCAGGCCGCCAACGAGCCGGGGCGCAATCAATACACGAGCGCAGACGGACCCATCTTCATCCAGCAGACCGGAAACCTAGTGGTGTCCGTGGAAAGCTTTGAAGAGGACTCCGCGAACAAGCTGATCGAAGCGGGGCTGAAGCAGGCGGCGGGAAAGTAAGGAGCAAGACCTTTCCCTCAGATTCACCCTGCTGAACCGCTGAGTGAAAAAAGAATCAGCCGCGAATTATCGCGAAACACGTGAATCCCGTTTCAGTGTTTAACTCGCGAAAATTCGCGGCTGTTGTCTTCCTTGCTCTCATCCGCATACTCAACGGCAAATGCTTACTTTTTGCTCGGGTCGTCCTTGGGATTGATGTAATTAAACTGCACGGGTGCAGTACCGTGAATCTGTACCACCACATCGCTGGCCGCCATGGCGTAGTGGTGCATGTCAGGATCGAGATACGCGAAGCTGCCGGCGGGAAAGCTGCCCATCTTGTCTGCATTAAAGGTGTCGCCCATCCCAACTTTAAAGGTTCCTGAGATCACCGTGACGTTTTCCCGCAGGGGATGCCAGTGGGGCGCGATCCGGTATCCGGCCGGCATTTTCAACCGCACAGTGTAGTTGCCGCCGGATGCGGTCGGGTCGCCTTCAAGCACGGCAAACTGCGCACCCGGCGCCACAAACGGCGGCGGCGGCCCCCATTGGACCGTATCCGGGGTGAAAGCGTTTCCGTGCGTGCCTGAAGCGGCAACCATAAAGTGCTGGCCTGCCGCCAAAACCACCGCAGCCAGAGCGAGCGCGAGATACAAGCGTTGTTTCATTTTCTTCTTCTCCCCGTCTTTCAATTTTATTGTCGAGACTAATCTTCTCTCGTGGCCCGGGCCATTCCAATGGATAGGGGATAACGCGGACATATCTTTTACATATCGCTGTAAGTTGCTGAATCTTAGTGGCATAATGCTTTCTGGAGCATTTTTGGTAGCATGCGGGCCGCAAAAAAGACAATTGACGATGTGGAGCTTGATCTTGGCCGCTATGAGCTTCGCCGCTTTGGGCGCCGCGTAAAGCTTGAGAAAAAGCCCATGGAACTGCTGATCTTTCTGATCGCCCGGCGGGATCAGATGGTTTCACGCGAAGACATTGTCAGAAAACTGTGGCGTTCCAATCTGTTCATTGATACCGAACGCAACCTCAATAACATCGTCCGAAAAATCCGGACCGCCCTGGGCGACAACAGCGCCCGGCCACGCTTTCTAGAAACTGTGGTTGGCAAAGGCTACCGGTTCATCGGGCCGGTGCGCGTGATTGACGCGCAATTTCCCCGCGCCGATTCAGGCCACGTCTCCGCGCACTCCGATCGGAACACTGCCGAGCGGAGCGAACGCTCGTCGTTGGCCGTGTTGCCGCTGGTGCTTCTGGGCAAGGCGGCAGACGACCAGGGTTTGTGCCTGGGATTTGCCGACGCGCTGGTCGCTCGACTGGGAAACCTTCGCGACGTGAATGTGCTGCCGACTTCCGCCGTGCTTGACCTGCCGGCTGAAGCTTCGCCCGCGGACATAGCGTCGCGGCTGGGAATCCGCTTTCTGATCCATGGCGCCATTCAACGATCAAAAGGGCAGTGGCATCTCTCGTTAGAAGTGTTTGACGCACATTTGCAGGCTGCTTGCTTCACCAGAAAATGCGACCTTTATATGGACCGCTTATCTGAACTGGAAATGGACGTCGCCCGGCAGATAGCCGGCGCGCTCAAGCGTCCGCTGGGGCCCGTGCTGGTGCAGCAGCGTCCGCGCTATAGCCGCGATCCGCTGGCTTACGCTGAATTCATGCGCGGCTACCGGCTGAGCGCCACGGGTGATCCGGCCGCCATGGAGAAGGCGATCCAATACCTCACGAACGCCGTGACGCGCGATCCTGCGTTTGCTCTGGCGCATGCCACGCTTTCACTCGCTTGCGCCACGCGCCATTTTGAATATGACCCGGCCAGCATGTGGCTGGAAAAAGCTGAGTTCCATTGCCGCCGCGCGCTGGAGATAGACGCGGAGCTGCCGGAAGGGCACGTGGCCCGCGCCTTTCTGTTATGGGGACCATCGAAAAACTTTCAGCACCTTGAGGCGATCTCCGCTCTGAAGCGCGCGCTCGCTTTGCAGAACAATCTGCCTCATGCTTACAACCGTCTTGGCACCATCCTGGCGCACATCGGGCTGCTGGATCACGCGCGTGCCATGTACGAACGAGGGCGGGCCTTCCATCCTAAAAAGGCGGTCAGTCCCAGCATTGTACAGGTTTACGTCTGGAACCAGGAATACGACATGGCGCGCGAGGCCATCGCGGCGTGGCGAGCGGAAAGTCCCGGGAACAAATACGCCATCTATTTTGCTCCGTACCCGGCCATGATGACGGGCACGTGGGATGAAGCCAAGGTGTTACTGGATGAAGCTCTGCAGCTCCTGGCGGACGATCCAATCATCACCAGCCTGCAGGGTGTCTTTTATGCGCTGACGGGGAAACATGAGCTGGCGCTCGACTGCATGAACCGTGCCTGTGCCAATCCAAAATCATTTGGGCACGCGCACCATACCTATTATCAGATCGCTTGTATTCTTGCTCTGGCCGGACAACGTGAGACCGCCTTTGCGTGGCTGGAACGCAGCGTCAGCAGCGGGTTCGGCTGCTGGCCTTTTTTCCAGAAGGACCATTGCCTCCAAAGCCTGCGCGGGCTGCCTGAATTTGAACTGCTGGTGAGTTCGCTGCAAGCCAAGTATCCGGATCATTTGGGATTGCTGTAAATCTCGACCCTGATCTTCATCCTGACTGAAGCGGTAATCAAGTGGGATGAAAAGGCACACTGATACATTTTATGAGTGGTTGCAATATGTTCCAGGTACAGTGAAGTTATGTTCAAGCAAATGGCGGCAGCGGCCCCGCAAGGCTTTGAGCAATACTTGGATTCACTGTGAGTGAGATGAGTGCACTGCGAGTCGAGAGGGCGCTTTGCCAATTGCGAGGTTTGAATTTGGCTGGCAATTTGTCTAAATGCAATTTTTTGGGTAGGTCCCATTTCTCCATTAGAGTTGGAACGCCGAATTCTGTTGCAAAGTAAGCCACCGTTCCGATCACAACGGTTGGAACAGCCGCGGTTCCAATGCCTGCTACGCTAAGCAACACTATGCCTGATGTGACGGCGGCGTTTGTTAAGTGAGTTGCGACAGTTCCGTGACGAGCGAAACTGTTCCAATACGCATCGAGATTAACCTGATATCCCTTTGCCATAGCAAGCATGTCATCTTCCGGCACTTCTCCCGCTAAATAGCGGACACGAAGCTGGAGATAATCAGCTCTGCTTCTTCCAATTGGCTGCTGCGTATCAAAAAGCGGAACTAACAAATTTCCATTGGAATAATCCACCTTGTCCGGGATACGCACCTGTAATGGGAGTGTCGATATTTTGCGTATCTTGGGTGTGTGTGATTTGTATAGAGGGAGGAAGGCTTTTGAAAGCCTGGTTTGCACGGCAATCTCCGTATCGGATAGTCCGTGAGGTGGACTCGCGGTCAAGCCAATGCCAAAATTGTGATGGTATATCTCATTAGCCACTTGCATCAGGGACTGGCGTTGGGCCTTGGAAGTTGATTTATTGACGATGATGTCTTCCAGCCTGCTACGTGGTTTGCTCAGCGTCGTACTCAATTCCTTATCAAAGCAATCCACTATTTCTCTGAATAATTTGTCGGGAACATTCTCCAACCCCCGGGTCTCAGGTGGAAGGTCTACCAGAAAGTGAACGAGCCGAAGATACGATGAAGCTAGATTTACCTGAGGCCATCCAATGAAGCTCCCCTTTGTGCCCGGATCATCCTGAAAATCGCCGAGAACCCTTTGTACGATGTTCCATCTTTTTTGGTTCCGACGCAAATTTAGATAACTCTTAATACCTTCGTCGGCGCCTTCAGTTACGACCTGCATGAGCGATCTACGGACATTTCGCGATAGTACTCGGATGTAGCCTTTGTTAATGAGGACTCTCAGAGGTGAATCTGCTTTGCTGAGGGATTGAAAACATGCTGAATTCAGTATGAGGTAGCCATCGTTAATAAGCATCGGAGTGCCAGTTACCACGGCATATGCCAACCGTACGTCGAGCGACGGCTTCGTAATTTCGATATTTGGCCACGGATAGGATTCAACCATATCGTCGAGAGTCCCCACGTAAGTCCATCGCATGGAATCAGCAAGCTGAGTTTCCTGTCTTTGGTTTTCCATAACTGTTCACACGCGTCGCCAGTTTAGCACCGGCTTGCGTTGACGGATATCGGCAAACTGGGACTGTCCATATGCGGCTTTCCGTTATAATCTCCGTTAACCCCACTCTGAAGGAGATTCTCTTGCAACAAGCAGAAATCGGCATTATGGGCGGCAGCGGTCTATATTCCATGCCCGGCCTCACGGAGATCCGCGAAGTCACCGTGCAAACCCCGTTTGGCGAGCCCTCGGACGCCTACGTGCTCGGCACGCTGGAAGGGCGCAAGGTGGCATTTCTGGCCCGCCACGGCCGCGGACACCGCATCCTGCCCTCTGAGATCAACTTTCGCGCCAACATTTACGGCATGAAAGACCTGGGAGTGGAGCGTATCCTGTCGCTTTCAGCCGTTGGCTCGCTCAAGGAAGAGCACAAGCCCACAGACTTCGTGATCCCTGACCAGTTCATTGATCGCACCATCCATCGCATTTCCACGTTCTTTGGCCATGGCATTGTCGTGCACGTTGCCTTTGGCGATCCCATCTGCCCGGAAGCGGCGGCTGCGTTCACGCAGTCCTGCAAGGACATTGGCGTGGTGGGCAAAGCGGGCGGGACATATATATGCATGGAAGGGCCGCAGTTTTCCACGCGCGCGGAGTCGAACCTGTATCGTAGCTGGGGCGCCGACGTGATTGGCATGACCAACCTGCAGGAAGCTAAGCTCTGCCGCGAAGCTGAAATTTGCTACTCCACCTGCGCCATGGTCACAGACTACGACTGCTGGCGCGAAGGCCATGACGACGTGAACGTGGAACAAGTGCTGAAAGTGGTGCGCGAAAACGCCGACAACGCCGCGAAGGTGGTGAAGCATGCGGTCGGCATCATGCCCAAAGAGCGCAAGTGCGCCTGCGGTTCAGCCATGAAGTTCGCTATCCAAACGGACAAAGACAAGATCCCCGCAGCCACGCGCCAGAAGCTGGCCTTGCTGCTGGATAAATACCTGGGCAAGGCCGGCGAGGCTAAGGCGTAAGCAGCCATCGCAAGGATAGCCGCGAATTTCGCGAATGAACACGAATCAAAAAAGATTTGGAATTGAGTAGTTTTAAGATCGAAGCCGCGAATGCAGGGACAGCATGCGAATTATTTTTGATTCGATTCGCGTAACTTCGCGTTGATTCGCGGGCCAATCTTATTTGCATCAACAAGGAGCAGCAGTGATCGAATGAATGCCGCTGTGCGCCGTGACTATTGGCTGCTCGCGGGGATTTCTGCCGCTATTTCCATTGGCGCCCTGATTTTTTATTACCATCAGGGCGCCATCCTTCTTTATGGCGACGCCGCGGCGCACATCAACATTGCGCGGCGCGTCTTTGATTCGCGGACCCCCGGCCTCTTTCAACTGGGGACGGTATGGCTGCCGCTGCCGCACCTGCTTGACATCCCGTTCGTCGTGAACGGCCGCATGTGGCAGACCGGGCTGGGCGCGTCGATTCCTTCTATGATTGCTTACGCTGCCGGAGCGCTGGGCGTGTTTCGGCTGGTGCATGGGCTCGCATCTCGATCCTCGGCCTGGATTGCCTCTCTGATCTATGCGCTGAACCCTAACCTTATATATATGCAGGCCACGGCGATGGGCGAGTCGCTCTATCTGGGTTTGTTCGTCTGGTCGGCTGTTTACTTCGCCGAGTTTGTCCGCAATGCTCCCGATGACGCCGAGCAGGCCGCCAAGTCGCTGAAGAAGTGCGGGCTTATGGTTTCAGCCGCAATGCTGGTTCGCTATGACGGCTGGTTTCTTGCCGCGGTGATCGCCGTATGCTCGGTCATTATCACGTGGCGTCAGCCGGCTTTCGCGCGGCAGCTGCGCCGCGGCCTGATCAACTTTTTGCTGTTCACCGGCTTCACCGCAGCGTTGTTTCTGCTCTATAACCAGGCCGCATATGGCAATGCGCTGGAGTTTGCTAATGGGCCATATTCGGCGCGGGCCATTCAACAGCGGAGCAAGACCCCAACGATGCCGAGCTATCCGGGAGAAAACTCGCTGCGCGGCGCTACGTTGCAGTTTCTGAAAGTCTCACGGCTCAACTTGGCGGAAGGCAGGCCGGAGTTGTGGTTGTTCACCGCGGCATTCGTTGCGCTGCTGGCAGCCATTTACTTTTCACGGAGCTATTTGAGCTGGGCCGTCTTATGGACTCCGGTCCCGTTCTACGTGCTGTGCATCGCGTGGGGCAGCGTGCCCATCTACCATCCGGAATGGTGGCCGTTCAGCTATTACAACGTCCGTTACGGATTGCAGTTGCTGCCGGCGATTGCCGTCTTTGCCGCGCTGGCGTGCCAATTCGCCGCTAACTTCCTGCGTCCGCGATATGTCATCGCCGCGGCTGGCCTCGTGATCGCGGCCAGTTATTTTTCTGTCTGGAAGCAAACGCCCATCTGCCTGCGTGAGGCCAGGATCAACGGCGCTGGGCGCATGGCTGTGGAGCAGGAACTTGCGGAGAAGCTGAAGTTGCTGCCGCAGGCGGCAACCGTGCTGATGTATTGCGGTGCGCATCCAGCAGCGCTCCAGATGGTGGGGGTGCCATTGAAGCGCAGGCTGTGTGAGAACCACCACCCCGGCTGGGAAGACGCGCTGTCTCTGCCGGCACAGTCCGCCGACTATATTATTGCTTTTGCTGGAGACCCTGTGGCCCGCGCGGTCCATGACCATCCCCAGGGGCTTGATCCCGTTGCCACAATCGGCACTCCCTTGCAGCCAAAAGCTTTGATCTATCGCTCAACCCACAGATAATTGGCATAAGATCAGAGCATTGGTTTGAGATTGCGCCGATGAATACACTTGCCGCGTTTTTACCGCAGATATCGCTGGAAGCCTTGCTGTCAAAAGCCATGGTCAGGCTCATGCTGGCTGCTGTCCTGGGGGGAATCATTGGCCTGGAGCGCGAACTCAAACGCAAGCCGGCTGGGCTGCGCACCAATATGTTTATCTGCTTTGGCTCCGCCATGTTCACCATTCTCTCCACGGAACTTGCCGGGGCGTTCGGAATCGGCGACCATACGCGCATTGCCGCGCAAATTATTCCCGGCATTGGTTTCATCGGCGCAGGCTCCATCCTGCACGACAAAGGCGGCGTCAGCGGCATCACGACGGCAGCGACGATCTTTGTGGTCGCGTCCATTGGCATGGCGGCGGGCGGGGGCCTGTACCTGTTGGCCATTTTTTCAACCATGCTCATTTATCTTGCGCTGCATCTGCTCGGCATGCTGGAGCGCCAGTTCAATCTGAAGCCGCTAATGATGAATTACACCATCGTGTCAGAAAAAACCGCGGATGACCTGGTGGCGGAAGTCAATTCCATCCTGGAGGAACAGGGCAAGGCAATGCAGGGCATGCACCTGAGCCGGTTCAACGGAAAAGAAAAACTTATCTTCAGCGTGGCGGGCACGCGCAACGAACACAAGGAACTCACCAGCCGGTTGCGTCAGTCAGACGAACTGAAAAACCTGCAAACCGTCGCGGGCCTGGACCTTGACTAGATGAACGTTCCTTTTACTAAAGCGTCCGCCTGCGGAAACGATTTTCTGATCATCGACGGGCAGCATGCGCCCGGGGATCTGCATGCACTCAGCAAGAGCATCTGTGACCGTCACAACGGCGTGGGCGCGGACGGCGTGGAGTGGCTCTTCCCCGCCCCGGAAGCCGATATCCATGCGCGCCTGGTCAATGCCGACGGCAGCGAAGCGGAAATTTCCGGCAATGGGACGCGCTGCGTCGCCGCATATCTGGTGAGCCAGGGGCACGCCGGAAGGATTGCCATCCGCACGGGCGCGGGAGTGAAGCACTGCGATCTGGTGGCGCGCGAAGACCACCGCTTTGAATTTGAAATGGAAATGGGCGAGCCGCAGGTGGGTAGCGAGTTTTCCATGACGCAGGGCTTTGCCCCGGTGCATGGAACGCCAGTCTCCATGGGCAATCCGCATTACGTGGTGTTTGTGAAGGAATTCTCTCCGCGATGGCAGGCTGACGGCGCGGAGATTGGCCGCCACCAGCACTTCACACAGGGAACCAACGTGGAATTTGTTCGCGTGATGGGCGAGCATGATATTGAGGTCCGATTCTATGAGCGCGGCGTGGGTGAGACTCAGTCGTCAGGCACCGGCTCTTGCGCTTCCGCTGTGGCCGCAATTGCCGCCGGTTTCGTCCGTTCGCCGGTGAAAGTACACGCCGCGGGCGGCGCGCAGGTGGTGCGGTGGACAGACGGCAAGGTCTTTCTGCGCGGGCCTGCGCAGCTCATCTGCCAGGGAGAGTTCCTTGGCTAGCGCAAAAACCATCAAGCCTCCAGCGTTGCGGCAGGGCGAAAAGATTGGGTTGATCGCTCCGGCCAGCAGCTTCAACCGCGAAGCCTTTCTGCGCGGCTGTGATCGCCTGCGCCAAATGGGTTATGAGCCGGTCTATTCGCCGAACATTTTTGATCGCGACATTTATTTTGCGGGCACAGCGGAGCGGCGCACGAAAGAGTTGCACGAATACTGGCGGCGCGACGACGTTGCCGCGATGATCTGCGCGCGCGGCGGCTATGGCAGCAATTATCTGCTGGAAAAACTTGATTACAGCCTGTTCGCGGCGCGACCGAAGATTCTGCTGGGATGCAGCGACATCACGTCACTGCTCACTGCAATCAGTGACCGCACCGGGCTGATTGGCTTTCACGGGCCGATGGTCGCCAAGGACATTGCCGATGGAACATTCGACGAGGCGAGCTGGAAAAACGCGCTACAAGGTGAGGCCAACTGGACCGTTCCGACTACAGGCGTCGAAGTGCTGCGCTCCGGCAAAGCGTCCGGACGTCTTTATGGCGGATGTCTTTCCATGCTAGTAGCGTCCCTGGGGACGCCGTTCGAGATCCAGACCGAAGGCTCCATCCTCTTTATAGAAGATATCGCCGAGAAGCCTTACCGCATTGACCGCATGCTGGCTCAGTTGCGACTGGCCGGAAAGCTGGAAGGCGTGCGCGGCTTTGTCTTTGGAGAGATGCTCGACTGCGCTCCGCCGAAAGGCGAGACGTACACGCTGCAGCAGGTGATCATGCGCGTGCTCGCGCCGTACAACGTGCCGATTGTCTACGGACTCAAGTCGGGGCACGTGACCGGCGGCAACATCACGCTGCCCATCGGCGTGCAGGCGGAACTGCGCGCGGAGAAGAACGCGAGCTTGAGGATTATGGAAGCGGCGACGGCGTAGTCAGCAATCAGCCATCAGCATTCAGCAAAACGTTTCACCGCAAAGGACGCGAAGGAAGCAAAGGAAAAGGAATTCTGAAGCTCTTTCCTCCTTTGCGATCTTTGCGGCCTTTGCGGTTAAGCTCTTGCTGATTGCTGATTGCTGATTGCTCGTTTAATCTAAAAACGTGGAACAGCAGCACGTACATATCATCGGAATTTGCGGGACGGCCATGGCGTCGCTCGCGGGACTACTGAAACAGCGCGGGTTCAAGGTCACAGGCTCAGACGCGGCGGCTTATCCGCCGATGTCGGATTTTCTGGCCTCGATCGCCATACCCGTGGCGCAGCCGTATTCTGAAGCCAACCTGAAGCCGCGCCCGGACATGGTGATCGTCGGCAACGCCATCTCGCGCGGCAATCCTGAGCTGGAATATGTTCTGGACGAGCGGATTTTCTTTCGCTCCATGCCGGACATTCTCTACGACCTTTTTCTGCGCACGCGCCAGCCGCTGGTCGTGGCGGGCACACATGGCAAGACCACCACAACATCCATGCTGGCCTGGATATTTCAGTCGGCCGGCAAAGACCCGTCTTTTCTGGTGGGCGGGATTGCGGAAAATTTTGGCAGCAGCTTTGCCCTGCGCCAGGGCAAGCACTTCATCATTGAAGGCGACGAATACGATACGGCGTTCTTCGATAAAGGTCCCAAATTCCTGCACTACTTTCCCCAGGCCATCATTCTTACGTCGGTTGAATTTGATCACGCGGATATTTATGACGACCTGAACGCGGTGAAGCTGGCGTTCAAGCGGCTGGTGAACCTGGTGCCGCGCAAAGGCAGGATCATTGCCTATGACGCGAATGACAACGTGGACGAATGCGTGGCCAGGGCTTTTTGTTCCGTGGAAAAATACGGAATGAAGGAAGACTCGTTCTGGCGCATCACCAATCTTCAATTCGCGACTGAGCGCACTACATGGACGGTCTTGCGCGACGGGAAAGAGCCAGTTGATTTTGAATTTGCGCTGGCCGGCGAGTACAACGTGCTCAACGCCACGGCGGCGGCGGCCATGGCGGCAAATTATGGCATTGATCCGCCCGCGATCGTCGAGGCGCTTAAGACTTTCAAGAGCGTGAAGCGCCGCATGGAGATCAAAGCGGAAATCGACGGCATCACCATCATTGATGATTTCGCCCATCATCCCACGGCCATCGCGGCCACGCTGAGCGCATTGCGCGTGCGCTATCCCGGCGCGCGGCTATGGGCCATCTTTGAGCCGCGTTCGAATACGCTTCGGCGCAAAGTTCTGCAGAAAGAGCTGGTCAGCAGCCTGGCTGTGGCGGATGAGGTCGTGATCACGCCAATCTTCAAGCCGGAGGCGGTGCCAGAAAACGAGCGCCTCACGACGTCATCCGTGGTGAATGGCGTGCGCCGGGCAGGGAGGTCGGCCCGCGAACTTGCCGATGCGGACGCCATTGTTGCCGAGGTAGCGCCGGAGCTGCGCAGCGGCGATGTGGTGGCCATTCTTTCCAACGGCGGGTTCGGCGGCATCTATGAGAAGCTGCCGCGCAAGCTGGAGGATCTCCGCGGCGTGCAGCGCACATGATCGCCCGCACCGTGGCATTTGTCCGCAGCCTGCTGGCGCTGTTCTTCTGGATCATCGTGGTGCCGCCGGCGGCTCTGATCGCTTTTCCCTGGACCATCATCACCGGCAACGTTTCATTCCTTTACTGGATTGGCATGGGACTGGCTCTAGCCGGACCAAAGATTGCCGGCGCAAAAGTGAAGCTCGTGGGCCGCGACAAGATTGATCCAGCGGGCACGTATATCTTCATGTCGAACCACGTTTCCAACCTTGACCCGCCGATTCTGGTCCCGCTGATTCCCGGGCGCACGTCGGTGCTGGCGAAAAAAGAAATCTGGAAAATTCCTATTGTGAACAAGGCGCTTGACCTGGCGGAGATCGTGCCTGTAGAGCGCAGCAATCGCGATTCCGCGATCAGCAGCATTCGCCGGGCGGGCGAGGTGATGCAGCACCACATCAACATGACCATCTTTCCTGAAGGCACGCGCTCACCCGACGGCCGCCTGATGCCGTTCAAGAAAGGGCCATTTCACCTGGCCGCGGAAACCGGCTTCCCGATTGTGCCGATCACGATATTAGGCACTTACGAGATGATGCCGAAGGGAAGTTCGCTCGTTAGAAACGGCACGGCGACGCTGGTGTTCCATCCGCCCATTGATCCGAAGCAGTTTGCCTCGCGGGAGGCTTTGGTGCAGGCCGTGCGGGACGCGATCAACAGCGCGTTGCCGCCGGAAAGACGCTAACCACAAAGGACACGAAGGAACACAAAGAAGGAAACCCATCGCCGCAGATTTCGCAGATATACGCTGATTGGAAAACATTCAGCTTCACTGGTATCGATTGAGAGGGAAACTATTTTTTACCTAGCCGGGCAAGATCGTATCCAGTTTCAGCGGAGGTTTGCGTCAGCTTGATGTCCACCGAACCATCATCGCCCTGCTCAAGGGAAATGCTCTCGTAGGTGTGGCTCACCCCCTGCGCATCAGTGAATCGAACCTTGATCGGTCCTTTATCGACGGGTTTGACCAGAGAGAAATACGTCTCACTTGGCGCCAGCGCATCCTTCCCAAAAGTTGCGCTAGGGTAGTCCACAATGATGGTCTTGATGGGCTGGGTACTTGTGTTGGTCAGGCTGATCTTGACCACACGGGCTCGACAGCCTGACATCGCGATCACGAAGAGGAGAGTTACGGCGAAATGAAGAGACTTCATTCTGTTATTTCTTCTCAATGACCCGCGCGGCCAGCACGGCGCCGTTGCGGTTGTCATGCAGCTTTAAGGGGAAGACCAGGATGTTCCAGTTCCAGCGGCTTTTCTTCTTTGGCAAATGCGGCAGGCAGCGGAAGCTGCGGTCCACGTAGGTTTCCCGCGTATCGGCCACGGTGCGGATGATGTCTTTCCACTCGGCGCTGAGCTCGGGAAATTCCTCAAAACGGTTTTTGCCGGGGAACCATGTGCGCTTTTTCTCGTAGAGCCGGGCAAAAAACTCGTTCACGTACTGCCAGACGCCATCGCGGTCCAGGATTTCCAGGACAATGTCATCGCCCATGGCCATGGCAATGCGGGAGTAGAAAAAGTCGCGCGCGTCCACCACCACGGGTTTGCCGCGGCGCTTGGCTTCAAACGAGCGCAACGCGGCCAGCAGGTCGTCCACTGAGCTATAGCCTTTCAGCAGGTGCATGTCTTCCACGCCGCCGAATTTTCTTTCCAGCGTGGCGGAAAGAATAATGATGGGGACTTCGGGGCGCTTATCGCGCAGGGACTGCGCTACTTCCGTGCCGAATTTGCCCGCACCCAGGTGATAGTCGAGCACGGCGATATCGATCTTGTCGAGATGGGTTTCGGCTTCTTCGACTGAAGCCGAGCTGATGGCCTCATAGCCGTTGCTGCGCAAAATGGCGGAGCGCAGGATCAGGTTGTCCTGGCGGTCATCGAGCAGGAGGACCTTAATCGGCTTTTTTTCTGTGCGGTCGGCCGTCATTCGTGCGTCCAATCCTGCCTGTACCACCAAATTGAAAACAGCGGAGCGGCAATAAAAAAGAAGATAAGACACACGACAATCGCGTCGGTAAGATCGCGCTTGTGCCAGGCTCGGATCAGATCAATTATGCCAACCAGGCCGAATGGCACCACCGCGAAGAGCCAGCGCTTGAGAATGGATTTAGATGTTTCCTGCTTGGTCGTCATGGTCGAAATCTGTGCCGCCCCTAAAGGGGCTCTACCTTCATCTCGTAACTCACCCAGCGCTTACGCGCTGGGCTAACCTCTCGACGCGCCTCCGGCGCTGATATTGACTGTGATGCCTTTGTCTCTGCCTGCAGATCCATCTTGCGTTAGTTCCAGTAATCTTTGTTCGATCACGGGTGATCTCCACTCAATACAACTCCCCTCAGCCAAGTCAATCGCGCAGTTCTATTCTTTGGACGATTTGCCACAGTGACACCCACTGTAAGTCTCTCCGTGTTCATGCCCAGAAACCGACGACACACAGCAACCCGCATCATTCCTTGCCTGGTTTCGCGCCACGAATGGCCCGGGCCAATTCAGGAAGTTTGGCAAATGCGGTCACGCTACGCAACCATTGTTTGTGGTCGAACGCGGGTGTGCCGCTAACCATGGCTCCGGCGGGAATATCGCCGTGCGTTCCGCTCTGCGCCGTTACAATCACGCCGTCGCCGATCTTGCAGTGCCCTGCCACGCCAACCTGCCCGGCCAGAATCACGTTCTTGCCGATTTCAGTTGATCCGGCCAGACCCACCTGGGCGCACAGCATGGAGTTTTCCGCGACGATGCAGTTGTGACCCACCTGGGCAAGATTATCGATCTTGGTGTTGCGGCCGATGCGCGTCTCAGCCAGGCTGGCGCGGTCAACGCAGGAGTTGGCCTGGATCTCGACATCATCTTCAATTACAACGCGCCCGGTCTGCGGGATCTTGTACCAATTGCCGGCGTCGTCCTTGGCGAAGCCGAAGCCGTCTGAGCCGATCACGACCCCGTTGTGCAGCAGCACGTTGTCGCCGATCTCGCAGTCTTCGCGGATGGAGACGTGCGAGTGCGCGAAGAAGTTTTTGCCAATCTTGACGCCGCGATAGATGACCACCTGCGGCAGCAGCGTACAGTCTTCGCCGATCGCCACGTCCGCGCCAATCACCACGCAGGCGCCGATGGAGGCATTGGCGCCGATCCGCGCTGAAGAATCGATGACCGCCGTGGGATGGATGCCGCGCTTTTCCCGCGGCAGCGCGTGCAGCAGCTCCACGGCGCGGGCATACGCCAACTGCGGATTGCCGGTGCGGAGGGTCGGCTTGTCGAGCGCGGGAAACTTTTCGTCCACGATCAACGCCGCCGCGCGGCTCGCCTTGGCCATGGGAGCGTACTTCGAACTCACCGCGAAGGTAATCTGGCCGGGAAGCGCTGACTCGATGGGGCCGACGCTGCCGATCTCAACGTCCGCATCCGGCGGATCAAGCCTTGCGCCCAGCTTGCCCGCTAGTTCTTTGAGCTTCATAAAACAATGGGTCCTGGATAAAAAACTACCTAAAGGCGTGATTGTAATGTCTGGAAGGAAAAGGTCAGAGCAAAATCGTCATGGCCCTTTATCGGGGCTCGTCATTTATGGCTCCATAAACAACTTTTCCTGGCGGGCATCTTCCGCGGCCTTCTTGTGGGCTTCCGGACGTCCGATGACCGCTAGTACATTCATCTCCTGGAGGGCTGTGCGCGGAACGAAGACCCTTTGCGTGTTGCCGCGCGTATCCGGGGGAGTTATGAGGAACCCCTCGGGAATGATCTGGGTGAGGTCATTTGCCATCAGGCCTTCCAACACGTCATTGTCGGTGAACTTGAGGCGCACCCAGAGCCCGTCTGTACGCGGGCGGCTGGCAAAAGTCTTGCGCCCAGCGGCAGCGGTGTCACTAAAGTCGCGGACAAAATCCACGCTCTTGACCTCTGACAGGTCAATCAGTACCACTTTGCCGGAAGGATTGAGCAATTCGAGCTTTCCTTCGACGACAAAATGGGCAGGCGAAACGTATCCGCTGATGGAGTCGCGGCCCAGTTTGCGCACGATCACCTTTTTGTGCGTAGAAGGCATAAGAAAATCGGCTCTTGGCTCTCAGCTCTTAGCCTGTGGCTTTTAGGCAAATCGGCATATTGCGCATTTGCCCGTGGCTAAAAGCTAAAGGCTCGTGTTTTTGATTCTCGCACCGATTGCAGGGGCATCAAAGGCATCACCACAGCTTTCCGCCGCCTGGGGTAGCCAAAAGGTTAACCTTTGTGATAATGTTTCGGGTTTGTGCAAGTCCCTGCGGTTGCCGTCTAACTCTTGTATACAGTGCAAGTTACAAAAAACCGGGAGAATCGGTTAGCTCACCTGGCTGGGGCCGGGAGGGCAAAAGTGTGTTCCTGACCTGATGGCCGACTTTATTTACCTCATGGAAACCCGGCTGACGCCGGACCAGCAGCGGGCGGTGGCGCTGGTGACCGACGTTGCTCGTGCCCATGAAATGAACATCTTCCTTACCGGGGGCGCGGTCCGCGACATTATCAGCGGCTTTATCATCCGCGATCTCGATTTCTCCGTGCAGGGCAACGCGCTTAAGCTGCAAAAAGACTTTGAAAAGGCTGGCGCCGTCACAGAAGCCACGGACGAAGGCACCCGCACGATCATGCTGCTGCTGCCGGGAAACGTGCGGGCGGAAGTTACCAGCGCCCGATCAGAACGATATGACAAGCCGGGCAAGCCCGCGGAAGTAACTCCGGGCACCATTTATGACGATATGCGCCGCCGCGATTTCACGGTGAACGCCATGGCGCTCTCGCTGAATCCCGGCTCGCGCGGGCTGCTTACCGATCCCTTTAACGGCGTGGCCGATATCGAGACCAAGGTGCTGCGCGTCCTGCATAATTACGCTTTTTATGAGGAGCCTTCGCGGCTGATTCGGGCAACGCGCCTGATAACCCGCTTCCACTGGACGCTGGAAGAGCGCACGCAGGCAAGATACGACGCGGCAAAAGAAAACAACTACATTGAAAATATTTCCGATCGCGCCGTGGGGCATGAGGTCGAGCAACTGGCGCATGAGGACAATCCCATCGAGGTGTTGAAGGCTCTGGAAAAAGAAGGCTGGTTGAAGGTGCTGGCGCCTCACCTTTCTGTTGCCAAGGTGGACGCTCCAGGGCTGAACCAGCTATTCAAGGTAAAGCAGCAGATGCAGGAAGTGGGCGTGAACCCGGACGCCAGCCCGATTGTGATGCACTTCCTCACCCGCAAACTGGCCGACAAAGATATTTCCGCGATGCAGAAACAAATCGTCAACAAAGGCTTTGTGGAGCGCTGGAAGCACATTGAGGACGATGCCAAGGACTTTGCCAAGAAGCTGATGGCCAAGGACCTGGCGCTGCCGTCACAGACCTGGAAATTCCTGATGACGAACCGGCCGGACGCGTTGCTGTTCAATGCCATCACGCCGCGGGCCTCGGCCGTGGAGCAGAAGATCAAGAACTTTCTGACCAAGTGGCCGCAGGTCCGGCAGAAACTGCCATTCCCCGAGATGGCGGAGCTGCGCATTACGCCGGAACATCCGGAGTACAAGAAAATCCAGGATGAAGCTTTCCTGATGCTACTGGACGGCAAGCTTCGCTCTCACACGGAGATCGTGAAATTCCTGGAGCCATACTCTCCGCCGGAACCGCCGCCACCGCCGCCACCGCCACGGCGCGGACGGGCCAAAAAAGAGGCGGCGCCGGGGGCTCCGGGCGATCAAGCGCCCAAAAAGCGCGGACGCAAGCCCAAGAATGCGCTTGCCGGCGTACCCACGCCTGCTCCGGCAGCGCCCGCGGCAGAAGCGGCAACGGCTGCACCGGCGGCTCCAGCGAAGCATCCCGCGCCGACGGCCAAACAGAAAGGCGCTCCGCCTGCGGCGGCGAAGAAGGCTGCGTCATCAAAGCCGACCCCAGCAAAAGCTCCGGCGAAGGCCCCGGCAAAACCGGCGACAAAAAAACCCGCGCCTAAGAAAGCCGCGGCAAAGAAGCCCGCTCCAGTCAAGAAAAAGGGCAAGAAGAAATAGCCGACGACGCTCTCCAACCGGCTGCATTATCATTACAGCCATGCTGAAATCACATCGATGGGTAATGATTGCGGGAGCACTCTGCTTGGCTGCAGGACTGGCCGCCCAGGAAAACTCGCCGCAGTCCGCCCGCAAGTCAGTCCGCGAGTACTGCCAGCAGCATGAAGTCGATATCGTGCGCAGCTATGCGCAACTGCTATCGCTGCCAAACGTGGCCAGCGACACACCCAACATCAAGCGCAATGCCGACGCCATCAGCAAGATGCTGGAACAGCGCGGCTTTCATGCGCGGGAACTCAATGTTCCGGGCGCGCCACCCGCGCTCTATGGCGAACTCATTGCGCCTGGCGCGAAACACACGCTTCTGTTTTACGCGCATTATGACGGCCAGCCGGTAGATAAAGCGCAGTGGGCCAGCGATCCGTGGCAGCCGGTGATACGCGACGGTCCTGTCGACGGCAAGACGCTTCCGCTCGAGTCGCTGCATGCGCCGCTCAATCCTGAATGGCGCATTTATGCGCGCTCCGCCAGTGACGACAAGGCGCCAATCCAGGCCCTGCTCACGGCGATTGACGCACTGCGCGCGGCAAAGATCCCGATCGGCGTGAATGTAAAAGCATTTTTTGAAGGCGAGGAGGAGGCCGGTTCGCCGCATCTGGCAGAAATCTTCCGCCAGAACTCTGATCTGCTCAAGGGCGATCTATGGGTGCTGAGCGACGGGCCGGTGAACCAGACGCGCCGCATGCAGCTTTATTTTGGCGCGCGCGGCGTGACCGACCTGGAACTTACGGTGTATGGGCCAAGCCGGGTCCTGCATGACGGACATTACGGCAACTGGGCGCCGAACCCGGCGGCGGTGCTGGTGGACCTGCTGGCGCACATGCGCGACGCCAACTCGCACATCCTTATTCCCGGGTTCTATGACGACGTGCGGGCATTGACGGCGGCCGAGCGGCAGGCCATCGCGCAGATTCCCGATGTTGACGCGCAACTCAGGCAGGAGCTTGGGCTGGCATGGACAGAGAGCGCCGGAGCTTCACTTCCGCTGGCGATCACGCAGCCGGCGTTGAACATTCGCGGCATCAAGGCGGGGCACGTGGAAGATAAGGCGCAGAATGCGATCTCCACTGCGGCCAAAGCGTCCGTCGATTTCCGGCTGGTGCCGAACCAGACGCCAGAGCGCGTACACCAACTGGTGGAGCAGTTCATCACGCAGCAGGGTTTCCATATCGTGCGGCAAACGCCGGACATCGAGGCGCGGCGGCAGCATGCCAGAGTAATTAAGGTGAGTTGGGGGCCGGGATACAAAGCAGCGCGGGTGGCAATGGACGATCCGGCGGTGCAGCCGGTGGTGAGCGCAATGGAACAGACATTAGCTTCGCCGGTGATCAAAATGCCGCTGCTGGGCGGCAGCGTTCCCATGTATTTGTTTACTGACATGCTGAAGACGCCGGTTGTCGGGTTGCCGATTGCCAACCACGACAATAATCAGCACGGCGCGAATGAGAACCTTCGCCTGCAAAACCTTTGGGACGGGATTGAAGTGTTTGCGGGCATATTGGCCGGAGCGGAGAAGAACTGGAAATAGCGATTGCCCACTTTGCGGGTGACATTAGACGGTTGGGACAAAGAAACGTTAGATGATTCATGCTTTTAGAAAACATCTTTAATTGGACCGCGGCACACCCCTGCCCGGCTGGTATGATTAGCGCACGTCCGCAAGAGCTTAGGCCGCCTGTTGCATCCTCGCTGACAGAACAGATTGAGAGAAAGCAGGACAGGACAGCTGCGGGATCAACCCTGTAGTTTCGATTTTTTGAGCGAGGTTGTGCCAGTCGATGTGTTGTCATGGCCCTGCCCTGGCTCGATCGCCAAACATGGAGGCACCTTTGAGAAGCACGTTCATGCATAAAATCGCGCGCCTGGCGCTGTCGTTGATTTTGGTAACAGCCGGGTCCTTCACGCTCATCGCCCAGCCCAAGCCTGCGGCGAAGAAGAGCGCGCCGGCGCATTCCGCGCCAAGCAACGTCAACATCCCCATCCCAGACATCAAGTACACAAAGTTTGTTCTCAAGAACGGGCTGACGGTGCTGGTGCATGAAGACCACAAAGCCCCGATTGTGGCGGTGAACACCTGGTACCACGTGGGATCAAAGAATGAGAAGCCGGGGAAGACCGGCTTTGCCCACCTGTTTGAGCACCTGATGTTCAGCGGCAGTGAAAACTTCAATTACACCTACATCAACACCATGGAGCGCATTGGGGCCACCAACCTGAACGGAACCACCAACAACGATCGCACAAACTATTTTGAAAATGTGCCGACCTCGATGGTGGACTACGCGCTGTTTGCCGAAAGCGACCGCATGGGCCATCTGCTGGGCGTGCTGGACCAGAAGAAGCTTGATCTCCAGCGCGGCGTGGTGCAGAACGAGAAGCGCCAGGGTGAAAACCAGCCTTACGGCGTGGTCGAAGAAATCGTGGTCAAGAACACTTATCCCGCGGGCCATCCATATTCCTGGACTGTCATTGGCGAGATGAAGGACCTGGATGCGGCTTCCAAAGAAGACGTGGACGAATGGTTCAAGACCTATTACGGCCCCAACAACACCACGCTGGTCATCGCGGGCGACATTACGCCGGAAGCGGCGCGGCAAAAAGTTGAAAAGTACTATGGTGAAATTCCCGCGGGGCCGCCCATTGCCAAACAGGAAGCATGGACTGCCAAGCGCACCGGGACGCACCGCGGATGGGTGCAGGACCGCGTGCCGCAGGCGCGCATCTACCGGATCTGGAATGTTCCCCGGTTTGGTTCTCCTGAAGAAGTGCAGCTTGATCTGGCGGCGCAGGTGCTGGGTCGCGGCAAAACTTCGCGACTCTACAAGCGCCTGGTGTACAAAGACCAGATTGCCACCAGCGCCACAGCCACCGATGACACCAACGAAATCGGCGGGCAGTTCGATTTCACCCTCACCGGCAAGCCTGACGTTGATATCAGCAAAGTGGAAATGGCCGCCGATGAGGAGCTGCAGAACTTCCTGAAGAACGGTCCCACTGAAGCCGAGCTGCAACTGGCCAAGACGCAGATCTTCGGCAGTTATGCGCGCATCGTGGAGCGCATTGGCGGCTTCGGCGGCAAGAGCGACCTGCTGGCCCGCTGCCAGACCTACACCGGCAACCCTGAGTGCTACAAGAATTACCTGAAGGGCATCCAGGCCGCCACGCCGGCCTCAGTGAAGAAGGCCGCGAACGACTGGCTCACGGACGGCGACTACATTCTGGAAGTGCAGCCGTACCCGGCCAACCTGAAGGCCGCCGCTAAGCTTGATCGCTCAAAAGAGCCGGCCATGGGCGAGCCCATGTCACTCAAGCTGCCGCCCATGCAGAAAACCACCCTTTCCAACGGGCTGAAAGTTGTGCTGGCGGAGCGCCACACCGCTCCGGTCGTCAACTTCTCGCTGCTGGTCGATAGCGGTTATGCTTCTGATCCAGCCAACGCTCCCGGCACTGGAAGTTTATCCCAGCGGATGCTGGAAGAAGGCACGCCCACGCGCGACTCGCTCAAAATCGGCGAGGAGCTGGAATCGCTCAGCGCCAACTTCAATGCCGGCACCAACCTTGACTTTGCCACCGTCAGCCTCAACACGCTCAAGCTCACCATGGATAAAGCTCTGGATATCTATGGCGACCTGATTCTGCATCCGGCGTTTCCGCAGAATGAGTTCAAGCGTCTGCAACTGGACCGCATCGCCGCCATACGGCGCGAAAAAGTGCAGCCCCAGGCCATGGCTGTGCGCGTGGTGCCGCAGCTGCTCTATGGCAAAGGGCATCCTTACTCGGTGCCTTTTACCGGCACCGGAACTGAAGCTGCCGTAAGCAAGATGACGCGTGAAGACCTGGCCAAATGGCATGAGACCTGGTTCAAGCCCAACAACGCAACGCTGCTGATCGTCGGCGACACCACCCTGGCGGAAATCAAACCCAAGCTGGAAAAACTTTTTGCCGGATGGAAGCCCGGCGACGTGCCGAAGAAGAACGCCACAGAGGTGCCGCAGCCGGAAAAGAACACCGTCTATCTGATTGACCGTCCCGGGTCCGGCCAGAGCGTCATCTTCGGCGCGCAACTGGCGCCGCCGCGTAATGATCCGGACGCCCTCCCGCTGGAGCTGGTGAACGACATCTTCGGCGGCAACTTTAGCTCGCGCATCAACATGAACCTGCGTGAGGACAAGCACTGGTCCTACGGAGTGCGCAGCTTTATGCCCTCGGCCCGCTACCAGCGTCCGTATCTCAGCCTTTCGCCGGTGGAAACTGACAAGACCAAGGAATCCCTGGCCGAACTGGTCAAGGAATACAAGGACGTTAGCGGCGGAAAGCCCATCTCGGAAAAAGAACTGAAAGACGAGCAGAGCAACGCCACGCTCGGCCTGCCCGGAAGCTTTGAGACCGTGCAGCAGCTTTCCGGCGCCTATAGCCAGATCATCCAGTTCGGGCTGCCGGAAGACTACTTCAATACCTTTACCCAGAAGGCAATGTCGCTCACGCCGGAGTCGGCCAATGCCATCGCCAAAAAGTTCATCCTGCCCGACCACCTGATCTGGGTGGTAGTTGGCGACATGAGCAAGGTGGAACAAGGTATCCGCGACCTGAACCTGGGCGAAGTCCACAAGATAGATGTGGATGGAAACCCGGTGCAGTAAGAGACTCGACTAAAATGTCTGACGGGCCCGCCGGAAAAAGGCGGGCTTTTTTATGGCTTTCCGATCACCGAATCGTCCGATACGTGCCATCTGTGGTTAAGATCTTGGGTTTCCCGATCACGGCGCGATGACCGGACGGAGAGCGGCCAAAAGCGGTGACAGGAATAAGGGTGGAGTCCCCGAGCTCACGCCGAGCGCGCGTGCGGCGAAAAAGGCGGCAGAGCGACTTCGGCATCGAAGCGGCCCAGCGCCTGGCAGGGATGTCCGGCATGGTAGCGCATGATGAGATCGCCGGCGGTGAAGGCGATCTCAGTGTAGCTGACCGTGGCGGCGTCCGGGCGATGCACACAGATGCTGAAGGAGCCGCGCACGGGCGAGTGCGAAGCGTGCAGACCGCGCAGCCATTCAGCGGAAGCGGCGTCGCGACGGCGCCAAGCCTGGTAACAGGTGCTGCCACGCACCTTGCGCGCCATCTCGTCGGAAACGCCGGAAGAAAACCAGTGGCGCACGTCCCAGCCGATGCGGAGAAACTGGAGGCGGCTGCCGTCCCAACGGCACTGGCTCACGATCTGCTCGGCCGGAAAGAACCCGACCAGCAGAAATGGCAGCACGCCGCGCAGGTCCATGTGCTGAAAGCGCCGCATGGCTTCAGGGAAGCGCGCGGACGCAAGCAGAGCGGGAATGATTTCTCCGCGGCTGCGCTGTTTGGGCGGCGCCTGCGGACCGGGATTCTGATTGAGCAGCGCGAAGGTAATTCCGGCGGCGTTGGAGCCGATCCAGGTGCCGCCGCCGCTTTCGCGCGGATGGACGGCCGGTAGCTCGGACGCAATGGCAACCGGAGGGAGCGCAGGCTCGCGGGTAAGGCGCTCGTCACGGTTCATGCCGAGCAGGTAGCCCTGCGGTTTCGGGATGAAGGTCAGCGTGCACATCTTTAAATCTTGGGTCCGCCGCCGGACGCACGGTGAGCTTACGAAATAAGCCAGCGCGCGTTGTTGGGCGTATCATACTGCGAAAATTGCCGGTTTCTAATTCATTTTTCTTATGAGGACGATATGGGATTTGGGACGGCCGTGCTGCCTTAGAGTTCTCTTATCTTTATGCTTTAGCTCGATGTGTTGACGCTTTGGTGCGATTGCGCTGCGCTGAGTGGGATTCCGCCCGCGGCTTTTTGTTTCAAAGAAAGTTCGCAAATCATAGTAGTAACCAGCGCTGTCCATCCGGTCTGATGGCTGGCGCCCACGCCCGCCCCCGTGTCGCCGTGAAAGTATTCGTAGAAAGGCACGTAGTCGCGCCAGTGCGGATCTGACTGGAACTTTTCATTGGCGCCAAAGACGGGACGTCGCCCCTGGGCATCGCGCCGGAAAGTCGAGACGAGTCGGCGGCTGATCTCGTCGGCGACTTCGTCCAGGTTCATCATGCGGCCGGAGCCGCTGGGGCATTCCACGCGAAACGATTCGTGGTAGTACTCATGGAATCGGCGCAGGGCCTGGATCAAAAGAAAGTTTACCGGGAACCAAATGGGGCCGCGCCAGTTTGAATTGCCGCCGAAGAGGCCGGTGGTCGATTCCGCGGGCTCGTAGTCAACCTGGTGATTCATGCCGGCAACGTCCAGCATGTAAGGATGCTCTTTGTGAAAACGCGAGAGCGCGCGAATGCCATGCGGCGAGAGGAACTCATTTTCATTGAGCATGACGGCAAGAATGCGCTGGAGCTGTTCGCGGTCAGTGATGGAAAACAGCCGGCGCTGCTTGTGGCCCGCGGTCTCCATGCAGGCCATGTGCTCGGTAAGGTCTTTGCGATTTTCAATGAACCATTCCAGCCGCATCTTGAACCCCGGCATGGAATCAAGCAGCTCGGGCTCCATGATCTGCACGGCATAAAGCGGAATCAGGCCGACCATCGACCGGACGCGCAGCGGCGTGCTCGATCCATCCGGCAGGTGCAGCACATCATAAAAGAAGCCGTCTTTCTCACTCCACAGGCAAAGGCCGTCATCGCCCAGATGGTTCATGGCGCGCGCGATATAAATGAAGTGCTCCCAGAATTTGCTGGCGACATCTTGATAGGTCGCGTCGCCCGCGGCCAGCTCCAGGGCGATGGCCAAAAGATCGAGCGAGTACATCGCCATCCAACTGGTGCCGTCAGATTGTTCAATATGCCCGCCGGTCGGCAGCATGGAGCTGCGGTCAAACACGCCGATGTTGTCCAGCCCCAGAAAGCCGCCCTGAAATACGTTCATGCCTTCCGGGTCTTTGCGGTTGACCCACCAGGTGAAGTTCAGCAGCAGCTTGTGAAACACGCGCTCCAGAAATTGCGTGTCGCCCACGCCGCCGTTCTTCGCCTTATCGATCAGATAAACCTGGTACGTGGCCCACGCGTGCACGGGAGGATTCACGTCGCCAAATGCCCATTCATACGCCGGGATCTGGCCGTTGGGATGCATGTACCACTCGCGCAGCATGAGCACAAGCTGCTCCTTGGCATAAGCCGGATCAATCAGCGCCAGCGCGACGCAGTGGAAAGCCAAGTCCCACGCGGCGTACCACGGATACTCCCATTTGTCGGGCATGGAAATAATATCGGCGTTGTAGATGTGTCCCCAGGCGTGATTGCGTCCGCTCTTGCGCTCGGGTGGCGGCACGGGCTCCGCGGAATCGCCAATCAGCCAGTCGCGGACGACATAGTGGTAATACTGCTTGGTCCAGAGCAGGCCGGCAAAGGCCTGGCGCATTACGTTGCGCGTGTCATCGTCCGTGGTGGGCGGAATAATGTTTGCGTAGAACTCATCGGCTTCAGCCTTGCGGCTGGCAAAGGTGCTCTCAAAATCCTGGCCCAGGGCGTTGGCCGTGGCGATTGCGGGGTGGTCTTTCCGGAGCCGCAGTTTGATCGAGACCTCTTCTCCAGGCGCGACGGTGAATTTGTAATGCACAGCGGCCTTTGTGCCCGTAAGCTGTGGGTTCACAGCCGCAGTTTCACCGTTGACCACGCAGCGATGAAAAGCGTCTTTCACGTAAGGCGAGCTATTTTTCGCGCCAAAAAGTCGTTCAACGTTGGTTTCGTTCTCGGTAAACAACGGCGTGCCGCCGTCGTCAAAGTGCAAACGATAATTGCCAATCTCATTTTCATACGCAAGAATCGTGACGGTTTCTTTGTCCAGCGCCAGCCCAGGTTTTGGTTTCGCCGCCCAAGACCAGGTATTGCGAAACCACAGCGTCGGCAACAGATGCAGCTCCGCGGCTTCCGGCCCACGATTGGCCACGGTGATGCAGACGCACATATCGTCCCAGTCCGCCTTGGCGTACTCGACAAACACATCAAAGTAGCGATCTTCCGCGAAGATGCCGGTATCGAACAGCTCAAATTCCGGATCGCTTTTGGATCGGCGGCCGTTTTCTTTCACCAGTTTCTGATACGGGTACTCCGCCTGCGGATACTTGTACAGATACTTCATGTAGGAATGCGTCGGCGTGGAGTCGAGATAGAAGTAGTACTCCTTCACATCCTCGCCATGATTGCCTTCATTGCCGTTCAGGCCGAACAGCCGTTCCTTGAGGATGGGATCGCGGCCGTTCCACAGGGCCAGCGCGAAACACAGGCGCTGATGGCGGTCGCAGATTCCCGCCAGCCCGTCCTCGCTCCAGCGGTACGCGCGCGAGCGGGCATGATCATGGGGAAAATAATCCCACGCCTCGCCTGTGGCGCTGTAGTCTTCACGCACGGTGCCCCAGGCGCGTTCGCTCACGTAGGGGCCCCAGCTTCGCCAGGGCGCGGTGTGGTCTTGCGATTCCTTCAGGCGGCTAGCTTCTGCGTTCATTCCATACTCGGCGATTTCTTCTGCTCGGCGGTTTTTATCTCAGGCAGCCGGAGCTGGATGAAGAATGCGAATCGCAGACACTCTATTTCCGGCGGCTTTTATTTCCGCTTTATCTGGCGACGAAACAGCGTGTCCAGTCCGGCTTTGGTCTTCTCGTATTCTTCCTGCGAAATCTTTCCGTTCAGCTTGTCCGTTTCCAGTTGGAATAGTTCGTCTTTCAGTACGTCAAGCATGTCAGCCGGTTTGGATTTTGCGGGCTGGCTCTGCGCCTGCGCGCGCGCCCTGGCCGCGGGTTTTGCACTCTTCACATTCGGATCAACTTTCGCTGTCGCGCCTCTGCGCCACAGAACCAAAGCGCCACCGCCGATGAGGATCACAATCGCGCCGCCAACGAACCACAGCATGCCGCTTGTGCCGCCGGAGCTGCCCGGTGCGGGTGCGCTTCCTCCGCCGGCGGGCTGTCCTTCCCCGCCGCCAGCCGCGGCGTTGCTGATGAGTCCTTCACCGGTAACCGAGAATTTGACTGGCTGGTTCGGCAACGCGTTCTTCACAAAGTAAACGTTGAGCCCTGCTTCGTCGTTGTCCTGGGCAAAGCCCGGAGAAACGCCAGTAAACTTCATGCTCTTGGGCAGCAGCACGCCCACTTCACTCAACGGCGTATCCGGCGTAAAGGAGTATTCATAACTCCCGCTGTAAGGAATTTTGTAAAACACGTCAAGATGCGTCTGCCCCGGCCGGATGGGGAAATCATACGCGTAAACGTTTTTTGCGCCGGAGGGCACGGGCTGGACGGTAAGCGGCATGCCGCTGGGCCCCGTGAGTGAAGCCTCACCTACCTCAGCCTGGTCAGGCAGAGTGACCCTAAAAGTCTGGTTGCCGATTTTTGTGCGCGGCGGTTGCGACTGGTTATTAATCAGAAACGTCTCATCCACCTGCAGGCTTCCGCCGCTAGCCTGTAGGTGAAAGACCCGCGCGTCGGCTCCAACGCCAGCAAGCTGCGTGGCCGCGTCATAGATAGTAACGTCGGCCGTCGATGTGCCCGGCGGCGCCGACTTGAAATAATGCACGCTCTGCCGCAGCACTCGCACCAGGTGCGGCGCGCCTTCGTCAGGAACATTCAGCTTGTAGTGGCCCTGGCTGTCGGTCTTGGTCTTGCCCACTTCTTCCATTCCGCTGGCCAGTGAGAGCAGCGCCACCTCGTCGCCGACAGAGGGCTTGTTGGTAGTCCCGTTGGTAACGGTGCCGGTGATCTGCGCGGCAAACGCGCCCGCAAATGCAAACAGGCAAAACGCAAATCTTGCAATCCGGCTGCCGAATTTCAAAGTTCCACGCTCCCACTTTACTTTGACTGCTTCTTGGCCCACGTATCTTTTAACGCCACCGTGCGATTGAATACCAGCGCTCCCGGTTTAGTGTCCGGGTCCGCGCAAAAGTATCCCAGCCGCTCAAACTGATAGCGCTCGCCTGCCGATGCCGTCTTCAATGAAGGCTCGAGTTTGGCATCCGGCACCACTTCCAGCGAATTTGGGTTTAGGTTGGCAGTGAATGCCTGGCCTTCCGGGACATCGTTCGGGTCTTCCTTAATAAAGAGGTTGTCATAGAGCCGCACCTCGGCGCTGATGGCGTGCGCCGCCGACACCCAGTGGATGGTCGATTTCACCTTGCGCCCGTCTGGCGCGTTGCCGCCGCGCGTTGCGGGATCATACGTCACATGGACTTCAACCACTTCGCCCTGCGCGTTCTTGACCACGCTCTGCGCGGTGACGAAGTAGCCATAGCGCAGGCGGACTTCCTTCCCCGGCGAAAGACGGAAGTAGCCTTTGGGCGGCACTTCCTGAAAATCGTCGCGCTCAATATAGAGCTCGCGAGAGAATGGGACCTTGCGCTTGCCTGCGCTCTCGTCTTCAGGATTGTTCACCGCGTCCATCTCTTCCGTCTGGCCTTCAGGGTAGTTATCGATCACGACCTTCAAGGGGCGAAGAACAGCCATCACACGCTGCGCGCGGCGGTTCAGGTCTTCGCGGACAAAATGTTCCAGCATGGCCAGTTCAATGGTGCCGTTGGTCTTGGTCACGCCGATGTTGGCCACAAAATTCCGCAACGCTTCCGGCGTGTATCCGCGGCGGCGGATGCCGCTCAAGGTGGGCATGCGCGGATCGTCCCAGCCGCTCACGCGGCCTTCCTGCACCAGTTGCAGCAGCTTGCGCTTGCTCAGCAGAGTGTAGGTCAGGTTGAGCCGGTCAAACTCCATCTGCTGCGAAGGAAAGATGCCCAGTGACTGGATGAACCAGTTATAGAGCGGGCGATGGTCCTCAAACTCCAGCGTGCACATGGAGTGCGTGATTTGTTCCAGCGAATCCGACTGGCCGTGCGCGTAATCGTACATGGGATAAATGCACCACTTGTCGCCGGTGCGATGGTGCTCCGCATGCAGGATGCGGTACATCACCGGATCGCGCATATTGAGGTTGGGAGAAGCCATATCGATCTTGGCGCGCAACACGCGCGTGCCGTCAGGAAACTCGCCGGCCTTCATGCGCGCAAACAGATCAAGGTTTTCTTCCACCGAGCGGTTGCGATACGGGCTTTCTTTTCCCGGCTCAGTCAGCGTGCCGCGATATTTGCGTATCTCTTCCGCGCTCAGGTCGTCGACGTAAGCCTTGCCGGCCTTGATCAGTTGCACAGCCCAGTCGTGCAATTGCTGGAAGTAATCGGAGGCGTAGTAGAGGCCTTCCCACTCAAAGCCCAGCCACTTCACGTCGGCCATAATCGACTCGACGTATTCGGTTTCTTCCTTTTCCGGATTCGTATCGTCAAAGCGCAGGTTGGTGCCGCCACCGAACTCGTCGGCCAGGCCAAAGTCCAGGCAGATGGCCTTGGCGTGGCCAATGTGGAGATAGCCGTTCGGTTCCGGAGGAAAGCGCGTCCAGATGCGGCCGCCGTGCTTGTTGGTCTTCAGGTCTTCAATCATCGCGTCGCGGATGAAGTTGGAAGGACGCGCAGGCTCAGGCGCTGCGGGTTGTTCCGGCTTGGGGTTCGATGCGGTCATAGGATTTTGCGCGCTCTGCAGCGCAATCCACTATCTTAATTGCAGGCGGCGAAAATCAAAAACCCGCCGCGCAGATGGCTGAAGAAGATTTAGACTTGAACAGAGACGAGGCCCGACCATGCGCAAGGAGATCTACGCAGTTACGTTGATGGTCTGCACGGCGTTCTTTTTGCAGGGAAACGCCCAGGGCGACAAGAAATTCTCGCCCAAAGCCCAGGAGCGCATCACCAAAGAGGTGCGCCACCAGATCCTGTCGCTTGCTGACTTCGGCACCTTTGACAACATCGCGTTCAAGCTGAACGGCTATGACGTAATACTCTACGGGCAAGTCGTGCAACCGTCGCTCAAAGACTCTGCTGAAAGGGTGATCAGGAAGATTGAAGGCGTGGAGCGGGTGGAAAACCATATTGAAGTGCTGCCCGCCTCGGGCAACGACGACCGCCTGCGCCGCGATTTGTTCATCGCCATCTACCGCTACGGCCCGCTGCAACACTATGGCGTCGGCTCCAACCGCCCGATCCGCATCATCGTGAACCACGGAAACGTAACGCTGGAAGGTGTTGTGGACCGCCATGCTGACAAGAACCTGGCGGGCATCCGCGCCAACGGCGTGCCCGGAGTATTTTCCGTGCAGAACAATCTGGTGGTGCCGGGCAAGGGGCGGTAAGTTGGCTATCAGGACGTCGCATGCCAAACCCGTTCTGGCCCGTTTCGCTCAAGTCAGGTTACGAGTCATTCCGGACATTACGGCTCTGCCCATCCACAAAATCTCGCGCGGACTGAAATCGGTGTCGATTGCGCCAGGAGCTGCAATAGCAAATTGCAATCTCACCTGACTGGGCTGTGGAACTTGCGATCGCTTCTCTCATACCCTGACTCCAGCGCGAAGCGCGGAACAAGGAGTATTTGGGCTAACGACGCAACATAGATGCTTTATAACCACATATACGGCGGAAAACATTGCGTCAGTGGCTGCGCGTCTATCTACTCTTGGGCCCACGGAAACCTACATTCTTCTTTGCCCGCGTTCCACAAATCTTCATAAATCCAAATCTCACTTCCAGCTTCTCTGGACGTTAAATGAGTGTGCGCCTAAAGAGAAGCAGCTCCTTCCCAACGGCGTGGGCCGGCGAGCGGCTGGATGAAGCGCGCTGGCCCGAAAAAGAAGGTGTCCCATGACGAAGGTCTGGTTCCACGCTTTCACCGCTTCTACAACGCCCGCTGATTCCAGGCGGGGCATGCGCGGCAATGGCCGCCAATACCGCAGAGTTGCGCGCAGACGGATGCTCTGGGGTGTGTTGAACACAGCGTTTCTGTTCGCGGCCATTCTTCTTGTACAGGGGAATATTGTCCTGGCCCAGGAACTGGACTCATCGGTGCTGCAAAAAGAGGCCGAGGAGGAAGCAGCGGCAAAGGCGAAGCAATCACAGCAACCACCGGCATCGCAAGCTCCACCGCCACAAGCCGCGAATCCGCAAGGCCAGCCGCAGGCTTCTCAGCTCCCAATCATGCAGCCGCAGGCCCAGGCGCCCCAGGGAGGACAGCCTTCATTCATGTTGCCTCCGGGGACCAAGCTGCCTTTGGGACTTTTGCGCCCTCTTAAACTCAAGTCGGGAAGAGATATTTATCTGCAGATCACCTTTCCAGTAACGGTGGGCAACCAGATGGTGATCCCTCCGGGCACGTACGTTCAGGGCGTGGTGGGGAGGATTATCCGCAAAGACCGCCGGCGCTACCGGCTGGAATTTGAGGTCCACTCCGCCAACATGATTTTCCTGAACGGCTATACGGTGCCGATCGCAGGCACGGTGAATATCGCCACCACCAATGCGGCATTGCAGGCCCCGCCGCCCAGGAACAGCAATGGCAAGCCTGCGGCAGCCATGGCCGCGGTCGGGGGGAGCACCACACCATCCCTGCCCCCTGATCCTTTCGCCAAGGATGTACACAATGCCATGATCGTGATTGGAGTGGTGGGGGCCGTTGCCGTCACCACAGCAATCGTGATGGCGGCCCGCAGCGACCCATATGTGGAGGTTGGCACGCCGCTGGAAATCGTGCTGCCTGCGCCGGTGTTCCTTGACGCCGAACGCGTGATGGCGGCCGTGCAGCAGGCCGGCTACGCTCCGGTGCAGATCGTGCAGCCGCCGGTAAGACCAAGAATGTGCTATGACCCTGGCTCTCCGGGCACGCCGGACACAGTAATTCCCGGCTCGCCAGGCACGCCCGACACGGTGATTCCCGGAGTGAATGGCATGCCGGATACGGTAATTCCAGGCAGTCCGCGAACACCTGACACCGTGATTCCCGGCACACCCGGAACGCCGAGCAGCACGTATCCGTGCCCGCGTTGACGAGGCGCGGCGAGGTATAAGACTCTTAGCGGTTTGTTAAAATATCAACTCGCAAGAGGTCTCGAGAACCATGTTTGCGCGCAAACTGCTCTTCGCTGTTCTTCTATCCATGGCGTTCGTGTCGTCCATAGGCTGCGGAGGGGGTTCTCCCGATTGCGGCGTCAGCGGCTTGAACATCACTCCTTTCTCGGCTGCGGTCAACCATGTTGCCGCGCCGCCCGGCAACAGCCAGGTCTTCAGCGCCAGCTTTCAGTTTAAGAACAATCCCGGATGCCCCGCTGTAACAGCGGCCCTGGTGAATTCAAACTGGACCGCAAGCGATCCTTCCGTGCAGTTATCAGCTCCGCAGGCCACGCAGGTAACGGCCACTTGCACCGCTGGGGTCGCGCTCCCGGTAACGATCACGGCTACGCCGGTTAGTGGAGGGACGTTTACGGGACAGGCTTCATTGACTTGCAACTGAATGACTTGCAATTGAATGACTTGCAACTGAAAGCCTTGCAATCTGACTCGCCTGCAATTTGAATCGCGCTCAAATTGAGCCGCCGATCACCAGAGCTTGAAGTCGACCTCCAACCGCATCTCGACGGCCACTGGTTGTCCATCTTTGGTCGCGGGCGCAAACTTCCAGGTCTTCACTGCCTCTATGGCATTAGCGTCCAGCGAGGGTTCCAGGGATTTCACCACTTTCACGTCGTGCGCCTTGCCGTCGATTCCGATGACAACGGAAAGCGCAACTATGCCCTCAATCTTCCGCTTCCTTGCGCTCTTTGAGTATTTGGGTTCTGGAGTATGGAGAGCACGCGGCGCTTTTACCGACGGGTCCTGGAGCGCGCGGACGATTTCGGCATCGCGGGTGCATTCAAAGTTCGCGGCGTCGTTGGTATCGCCCGTGCCTTTATAAGTTGCCGCCTCAGGATAGGCACAGAGCGGCCGCGTCATGGCCACGCCCTTCTCAGGCTTATCATCCACGAACTTTGTGGCGATGAGCTTGTCCGGCGCGATTCCCTTTTCCACCCAGCGCTCCAGCGCCTGGTTCACATCGTGGCCGGCATCGCCGCCCGGCGCAAATTGTCCAAAGGAATTAGCTCCCGGACCGCCGCCGCAGTGCTGCATGCCAGGAGCCATAAAGAGCCGCATGAAAAGCGCAGGCTTGCCCGGGCCAAGGGACTCTTCCACGCTGTTGTAATAATTGATGGCGCCCTCGGGCGGGAGAGCGGCGTCACTCCAGCCGTGATAGATGATGAGCTTACCGCCGCGCGCGGCAAACGGCTTCAGGTTGGGATCAATTGCATTGAAGGTCTGGCCCTGCTGGTCGTCGGCCAGCTTGACCGCGGTCTCAACATTGATGGTTTTCAAATCGACAGGCTCTTTGCTGGTGATCATGTTGGTGTAGAAACCGTGGGCAAAAATACTTTGCAGGTCTTTGCCGGGGGCCCGGTCAATCCACGTCTCCCATCCGCCTTCGCCGTCTTCTCCGCCGGGGAGAAATCCAGGAAACATATGCTTGCCTTTGGCGTCCATAGGCCCGTCATAGATCTTTTTGAGCGCGGCCGCCTGCGGCGCGGTCAGGCAACTATCGGAGTCTCCCTCTTTGCAGAGCAGCGTTGTGGGATCGAAGTGGCAGGCGCGCGGATCGTTGAGCACACCGTCCTTCACGCCGTCATTGGCGTCGCACGCCGCGACTACGGCGCGGGCGATGGAGGGAATCTTATTGGCTCCAATGTAGCTGCCGGGCTCCGCCTGCATGGCCTGTATGTCCCAGATGAAGGTGGCAAACACCTTGGTCCAGTAATTCGCGGGTGCGCCGGCGATGATGCCGTCATAATCCTCAGGGAAGCGTTGCGCCTCCATCAGAGCCTGGCGTCCGCCGTTGGAGCAGCCGGCGAAATAAGATTTCTTTGGAGCGGCGCCGTAAAACGCCCTGATGATGCTTTTGGCCTTAAGCGTCATTTCATGGATGGCGCGCCACCCGAAGTCAACGACTTTATCGGGATGACCGAGCGCCCAAGTGGCATTGACCGGCGAGCCGGAGTGCCCGGTGTCTGTGCTGGCTGAAGCATAGCCCGAGGACAACGCGGTAGCCAGGCCGGGATAGTAAATGGATCCGGCAAAGCCGCCATTACCCTCCCCGCGATACTTGCCGTTCCAGCCGGCGAGCGGCATCCATACTTCCATCTTGATTTCAGAGTCTTTGGCCGGCTTGAGGGTCGCTGCAACGCGGCAAAACGCCGGCAGATTTTTAGTGAGCGCTTTCGGCACGCCAAAACTCTCTGGCGGAACGAATGCTCCCGCGTCCACCCGTTGTGCCAGGGTGATGGCGGTATCGGGAAGCTTGAGCGCGGCCAGGCTCTCACAGGTGGCGGCCATGGCCGGCATGCCGCAGCACAAAAGCAGAGGAATGAGGCAAGACTTGCGTTTCACTTGAGCGCTCTCCGGTGGTTGAATTTCGCTCTCTTTCATTGATGGCCGAAGCAGTATAGCGTCACGAGGCGGTCTAGGGGTAGCAGTTCACCTCGATGGGAAGCCGGCGCACCTAGATGCGCGCGGCATCAACGGACAGCTCCTTAGCCGATCGGGGGATACGTGCGAGAGTAGGATTTCTCAATCCTTATCTCAGAGCGCTTTTGGTAGTACCGGAAGATGAAAAAGATGGCAATGATTGCTTCCGCTAATCGGTAGCGAGCCTGCTGGTGCGCAATGTTGGCAAGACTGAACGGCAAGGAGCCGCACGCGCAGAGCAGGGTGAACAAATGCCATCGATTCAAGGCGCGGGTGGATCGTGCCCGAGTTATCTGGCTCCTCTCGCTGGCGGACATCCCCTGACGGAAGGTTAGCCGGTCGCGAACCCAGAGCACTATGGCCGCCAGGAGGATTGGGGTTCCCGCAAAGAGCACCGTCATGGCGATGGTTTTCAACAGAGGCATAGCCTGAGCTTACCGTGCTTTCGCGAGGTTACCACGCCGGAGGGCACTCTTCCGGCCCTTTACTTTCGTCATCTTCCCCCCAAATTGAGGCCGGTTCACAATTTGCCTATGGCAAGCGCAACAACTTACGAATTGCAGGCCGAAACCATTGAAGCCATTGCGCCGGGGCGCGTGCGCTTTATTGAGCACCAGGGCAGACGAGTGCTCTTTATCAATTACTCGCATTGTGACGTGGCGATGCTGAAAGCGGTGGCGGAAGAAGGCCATCGCGTGATCGCCCGCGAAAGCCCGAACTCCGTGCTCACGCTGAATGACGTGACCGGCACCACCTTCGACAAGGAGTCGGTTGCCGTGCTCCAGGCCAAGGTGGCCGCCAACGCGCCGTACGTGCGCCGCGCCGCCGTGGTCGGGATCAATGGGCTGCAACGGCTGATTTATGAGGGCGTGCAGGCCTTTACGCGGCGACGCCTGCCGGCCTTTGAAAGCCGCCGCGAAGCCCTGGACTGGCTGGTCCTGGACTGACATTTCATCCGGCAAATGTTTGTCCTAATAAGTATGCAAAGTAGTTGTCGGCAGGTGAGCTCACCTGCTAAAGTTTGAAAGCCAGAGCCCCCTTGAAAAAGTTATTTCTTCCAGGAGCGTTATCATGTCGCGAATGACCCGCTTGATCTGCACTTTGACCCTTTTGGCTGTTACCTGCGGCGCCCAGACTTCCGGAAAGAAGCGCGTCGCAGTCCTTGATTTTGATTACGGCACGGTGCAGTCCTACGTGTCGTCCATTTACGGCAGCAATCAGGACGTGGGCAAGGGCATCACCGACATGCTGGTGGAGAAGCTGGTGAAGGACGGCAAGTATTCCGTGATCGAGCGCAAGGCGCTGGACAAGATCCTGGCGGAGCAGAATTTCTCCAACAGCGACCGCGCCAACCCGGCCACGGCGGCCAAGATCGGCCAGATCCTGGGCGTGGACGCCGTCATCATGGGCTCCATCACCAAGTTTGGCAGAGACGATCACAGCAAGGCGATCGGCGGGCTGGGCGTTGGACCGCGGGCCTTTGGCATTGGCGGCGTAAAGCGCAATGAAGCAAAAGCGGTATGCGCCATCAGCGCGCGCCTGGTCGATACCAATACCGGCGAGATTCTCGCGGCAGTCACGGGTGAAGGCGAGAGCAAGCGCTCAGGGACTTCATTGATCGGTGGCGGTGGAGGCGGCGGCGGCGCGGGAGTGGGCGGCTTTGATACGCATGCTTCCAACTTTGGCCAGACCTTGCTGGGTGAAGCAGTGACGCAGGCCGTGACCGATGTTGGCGGCCAGCTCGGCGCTTCAGTGGGCAATGTTCCCACGCGCAAAGTTGAGGTCCACGCCGTAGTGGCTGACGTGAGCGGCAACACTTTGATTATTAACGTAGGCAGCAGCAAAGGTTTGAAAGTCGGCGATGTACTGGAAATCAGCCATGCCGGCAAGAAGATCATGGATCCCAACAACCCCGGCAAGGTCCTGAAGATCATCACCACCAAAATTGGCGAAGGCACCGTGACTGAGGTTGACGCCGACTCCGCAACGCTCAACTTCAACGGCACCGGCCCGGTGAAAGTGGGCGACGTGGCAAAGACTCCGTAAGGACCGCGGGCAATTTTCGATTAAAGGCGGCTGCCAGCATAGCAGCCGCTTTTTCCTGCCTAAGCGAATCCGTGCCACCTGCCTTGAAAGATTGTTTCAATATTGGTTGAACCGGAGTGTGGCACAGACACTCCTGTCTGTGCCCGCATTCATCACGATTCCCAGGACGCACAGGCAAGAGTGCCTGTGCCACAAGAATCGATAGATCTTCAGACCGATAGTGTACAACGTTAGTGAGACTGCTGTGGATGCAACAGCTTGCCCACGTTCAGCCCCACATTAAAAGAAAAGCTGTTCAAAGCAAAGTAACGCTGCGTGAGTAAACCAGGGAGTTCGAGATAGTCTATGCCTAGGAAAGACCGTTTGCTGTCTTTATTGCCTGCCATGTCTCTGCTTTTGTTTTTCACGCCGTTCACTGCTTCTGCTCAGACTTCAGCGCGCCAACCACAGGCCGCGCAACCGCGCCATGAGCTTGGCGTCTTTGGCGTGCTACCGCTGGCCGATGGGCACTTGAAAGGCACGACCTCTGACCGGCAATTCTTTCTCTTTGGACTTTCTTATAGCTATTTGCTCACGCACAACCGTGTGTGCGACGTCCGCTGGGTATCAGAGATCATGCCGGTTGAACTGCTGGCCGAGCCATTCATCAAGGGCACGAATTTTCAGGCGCAGGCCAGTGTTTCCCCCTTCACTGAGACCAAGGCCACTTATGGCCTTGGCACAAACCCGTTGGGGGCAGATGTGATTTTCATCCCGGAAAAGCGCTGGCAGCCATTCACCGGAGTGCACGCCGGGGCTTCATATTTCACGCGGAACGTCCTGAGTTTTCGTGCAGCGCAGTTCAACTTCATGCTCGATGGGCGCGCGGGAGTGCGCTTTCCGCTTCACGGAGGCAAGTCTCTTTCCGTTGCGTATATGTTCCAGCACATGTCAAACGCTTACACGGCCTTGGAAAACCCAGGCGTGGATTCGCACATGATGCACGTGGCATATGCATTTCCCTTTCGCTTTCGGCGCGGGAAATAAATGGATTGCTGCCTAAAATCCTCGTTCATCAAAATCTGAAGCGATCGCTTCCGTCTTCATACCCCGGCCTCTTTCTGGCAGATCGAGTTGTTTCATAAAAGGGAACAGCCAGTCGCCAACGTTCATATCAAGTTCAGGAAGAACTGTAGGAAGCATAGTCACGCTGGGAAGCATTGAGCGTTTTTTCAATACTGCTACCTCGCTCCGGCTTTGGCTCGGCATGAGCACCAGCCTTGACAGCGGTGTCGACTCTCGGGTATTCAATGCCGAACCACAATAATCCCAAGGGCCGCGGAACTTTCCAATTGTAAAAAGTAGCCCACAACCGGATGGATCTGGTCCTGAGCTATATTCAAATTCGCTTTCTCGATAGGAGACCTCATGGAACGAAAGGGTGCCTTTTTCCTTGCCCTTGGGTATCTCATAGTAATTCTTGGATTGGGTCTAATCTTCTTCGTCAAGCCCAGTTTGCTTTCCTTTTTGCCTAACACCTTTGGCCCGGTGCCGGTAGGAGTACCGTGGTTTGGAGCTTTGGGCGCGGTCCTGATTTCGTTGACCGGAGTTTTTGAACACGAGCATGACTGGGACGTGAGCTATTGGCCGTGGCATGTGGCGCGCCCGCTGGTCGGCGTGGCATTGGGCGTGGTCAGCGTGCTTATCCTCCAGGCCGGAGTACTTTCCGTGGGTTTCACCCCAACACAACCCGGTCCCACGCCAACCCCCACGCCGGCAGCAACACCCGCTCCTACGCCAACCCCGCAGCCCAAATCAACTCAACCCGTTCCCACCCAGACACCCACGCCCGCATCAACGCAGCCCGTTTCCACGCCACAAGCCCCGCCCACGTTAAGTTCTAAAAATTTGCTTTACTATCTCGTCGCTTTCCTGGTTGGTTACCGGGAAGAGACTTTCCGCGAACTGATCAAGCGGCTGGTAGACATCATCCTTGCTCCGGGCAACGTAAAGGCAACCGCTCCCACGATCCATGACGCTAATCCGGCCCAGGCGCCTCATGGCACTCCTACTCCGGTGACAATTACCGGTTCAGGGTTCAGTGACACGCAGTCGGTAAAATTTGGCAACTCAACGGCAAAGTTCACGATCAACGGCGATGGCAAGCTCACGGCTACAACGCCTACTTTGCAGGCCGGTGGACCAGTGGTACTGACAGTGACCACCAAGGGTGGTTCCGCCAGTACCAATTTCACTTTTAGCTGATGGACAGCGGGATAATTTTTCCCGCCGCGCAATTTACTTCTTCCCGTTCTTGCTTTCTCCTGTGGTCTTGGCGGCCGCCTGCTGGGCCAGGGCGTGGTCCACTACGCGCTGCATGTCGATGAGCGGAGCGGGTTTCCCGGTCCAAATCTCGAACTGGCGTGCGCCCTGCTGGACGAACATTTCTGAGCCGGGAATCAGGTGCATGCCGCGAGCCCGGGCCATCTTCATCATTTTGGTCTCCGCCGGGTTATAGACCATCTCAAAGAAGTATTTGGCCTTCAACTCCTGCTCAGAGAGCGGCAGCGGATCGCGATTGCCCTCCATGCCCGCCGGCGTGGCGTTGATGATCACGTCAAACTCTAGCTTCTTCAGCATGGTGCGATTAATCACCTTGGCGCGCGCCTGTTTGGCCAGCTTCTGCGCCGGGCCGGCCGTGCGGTTCAGGATCGAGACTTCAGCGCCGCGCTCTTTCAGTCCAAAGACCGCTGCTCGCGCCGCGCCTCCGGCTCCCAATACCAGTATCTTTGCGCCTTGCAGGCGGATACGAAGTTCCAGCGGACGCACAACGCCGTTCACGTCAGTATTGAAGCCATAGAGATTGCCATCCTGGCTGCGTACTACCGTGTTGCAGGCGCCGACCTTGGCGGTCCAGGGATCGCTCTTGTCCAGTTCTTTTATCATCGGCTCTTTGTACGGCATGGTAATGCTGAGCCCGGCGATCGGTATGCCCTGCACGCAGGCCATCAGGTCTTCCATGGTCTTGGCGTGCAGAGCCAGGTAAACCGCGTTTACATTTTCTCGGCGGAAGGCTGTATTCAGCATTGCCGGGGAAAGCGAATGGGCCACGGGATCGCCGGCCACGCCGTAAACGCGGGTTGCGGCGTCAACCTGGTCAATGCGATAGACGTCGCGCAGCGCTCGCGCCGTGAGCTGTCCAGGCGCGGTTTCTTCCCCGGGATTGGCGGCGGCGAAAGTGAACTGGCTTCCGGCGCGCACACACAGTAAGCGGCTGATCACGCCCTGCTCGCCCATGCACAGCCCGATGAGCGAATGCGCGTGGCTGTACTTTTCCAGGAACTTCATCATTACCACGTTGTCGTAAAGCGAGTTCGCCGTGGTAACGATCTTGAAGAAATCTGCCGGGTGCTCCTGCATTTTGGCAAAAGTTTCTTCAAGTTTTTTTGTGCCGCGAAAATCGTGGTAAGAGAGAATGAGGTTGGCGGAGCGCCGCAACCGATTGAAATCAGATTGTTTGAGTTGCGCCGCGGTCTCCAGTTCAATATCCACCAGGTGGCAGCCCAGGTTGGCGGCTTTGGCCAGCACATCCACCTGAGAGGCGATTGATCCCTTGAATTTGCCGCCATTGGCCACCCGGCGGCAGGTGGCAACGATCAATGCCTCGGGGTGAAACTCAACAAAAGTCTTGAGCTTGGGCAGGCCGAGGGCCGGGGTGGGAAGGTAGTCTAACCTGAACTCAATAAAGGGGTTATCACGGACGGCGATGTCGGCTTTTTGGACCATTTCCGCGGGGTTTGAGGCGGCAATCGCCACACAAACCCGGGGCAGCCGGGCCGGCAGGAACCTTGGAGCGTAACTGGATGATGTTCCATTCATTAGATTTACAGAGGGCTGGCCATCATACGTGAGCGAAAATCACAGATTCAAGCCCCGAATGCAAGAGCGTAATTGGACTTCTGTAATTAAGCGTATCTGCTTAGTAAATAAGAGTTTAGTTGAAGTCGCGGGAATGGCGGTGATATGTTCCACCCGGGACACTATGCGTCCCCGCGGGATTGATGTGTTTCCTGCCAAGGGTATGGGGAGGAAGTAATGAGGAAAAACGGACCGGTGCTGCTGACGTTTGCGGGAATTCTTTTCTCGAGCCTGGGCTTTGCACAACAGCCACAGCCTGCTCAGCCGCAGTCGGCACAAACGCCGCAGCCGGCGCAAAAATCGCAGCCACGCAACGCTCCGGCTGAAGTCGGCAACACGCCCACGCCCAATGACATGTACTGCTCGGGCTTTCTCACCACAGAGAAGGTGGCGGACAAGATATTCGTCGCCGCCGGCCACAACAGTCCGGACCAGAGCCGTTATGCGGGCAAATCTGACACCATTTTCCTTCATGGGCACGACATCAAGGAAGGCGAGCGTTATCAGATCGTCCGGCACGTGAAAGACACGAATCATTACGAGATTTATCGCGGTCAAAAAGCGGCTGTGCACGATCACGGCGAGCCCTACTTCGAGATGGCGATTGTAAGAGTGAACGAGGTGCAGAAAGATACGGCCGTCGCCAGTTTTGAATTGAGCTGCTCTGACGTGATGCCGGGTGACATCGCCATTCCACTGGTAGAGCGCGAAGCGCCTCCCTTCCGCAAAGTTAGCCTTGAGCGCTACGCGCCGCCCAGCGGAAAACCCCAGGGCCGCATCCTGATGGCCAAGGAGTTCGACTCGTTTCTGGGATCGAAATACAAGGCCTATCTGAGCATCGGCTCCGACAAGGGACTTAAGCCGGGGGACTACCTGCGCGCCACGCGCACCTATTCTTATAGTTATCGCGATCCTGAAGCCGGGCTCTCGCGCAAAGCCACCGTGTATGAAGACTCGCAGGCAGACCCGCACAAGCTGCCTGGCGATGACGTCTCCAGCATGCCCCGGCGGACTCTGGGCGACATGATCGTGCTGCAAGTGCATCCCAAGAGCGCCACCGCCATGGTCTTGACCGCGCTGGAAGATATCCATGTAGGCGATGGAGTTGAAGTGATGGACATCAGCGACGCGCCGGTCCTGCCGCCTATCACGCCTTCCTTCAGCAACGCACCGCAGCCGGACGCCGCGAACGCCACCACCACGCCACCTAAGATCACCTGCTCGGCCTCGCCCACCAGCCTGCGCGCCGGTGAAAGCGCCACCGTGAGCTGCGAAGCCGTGAGTCCTGATAACCGCCCAATCAACATCACCTATGTCGCCAACGGCGGCAAGCTCTCTTCCAATCGCAACCAGGCCACGCTCGATACCACTGACGTGGGCCCGGGGCCGATCTCGGTCCGCGCCACCGCCTTTGATGATCGCCAGTTGAGCGCCTCAACCGTTGTCACCGTAAACGTTGAAGCGGCTGCGCCCGCCATGCCTACCGCGCAGAAGCTGATGGAACTCGACTTTAAACCCAACAGCGGCTACGTGGACAACCGCTCCAAGGCCGTTTTGGACGATGTCGCCCTGAAGTTGCAGCAGGACCCAACCCTGACCGCCGTGCTCTCCGGTTCAGCCGACGCCGGCGAACCGCGCAGCATGGCATTGCAGCGCGCCCAGAACGCGATGACCTACCTGACAAAGTCCAAGGGGATCGATCCACAGCGTATCCAGGTGAAAGCAGGCACCGAGCCCGGCCGCAAAGTCGACGTATGGACTCTCCCGGCGGGAGCAACCTTGCCCGGAACCACTCCGCAACAGCCGCCGCAAGGATCTGTTCCTCAGGACCAGCCGACGCAGCCTGCGGCGCAACCGCCTGCCGGCCAGACTCCGGCAACGCAGCCGCCGCCCGCCGATCAACCTGCGCCCACACCGCAGCCAACGCCGCCACCTGGGAATTAAAGCAGCTTCAGCGAAAGCGCAGACCGCTACGGGGTGGAGCAGGCCTTCTAAGGCTTGCGCTAAATGTCTTGGATACTCCGGCTTTTAGCCGCCGAGATACCTTGTGGCGGACACATCAGATAACGCATCTGCCAAAACGGGCTCGCCTGGCGGCGAACCCGTCTGGTGCGGAGCCTGAGGTCGTGGGCTTCGCAATTCTGGTTTCGGAATCTAGTGTGGTGTGCAGTCAGTGGTCGGGGGTAGCGCCACGCCCACGGATGTATTCAACGAGGGTGAGCGCTCGAAGTCGAACATATCTTCCAGGGTGTTTGCATGCTGATCGCGCCGAGTCAGGTGTTGGCGCCCGTCTTCATCATCTCCTCCGCTTTCATCTTCGGTCGAAAGGAAACGCTTTTCGATAAAAGCCAGCAGAGACGTGTGGTCGCCCACGGTGTGCGAGACGTAGTGTGGCTTGGAAAACGGCGAAATAGCAATGAATGGCACCCTGAACCCAAGCTGATCGAAGCTGGCGCACTCGTCAGGGAAAGGGCCGGTGGCGGAAAAGCCGGGGCAAAACGCTTTTTCGATATTCAGGCTGATGGCGCAGTTTGCTCCGCCGCCCGGTTGCTGGCTGGCCGGAGAATTCGAAGAGTCGGCGCACAATCCCGGCACGATCCCATCGGGCGTGCGTTGGCCTCCCTGGCTGGCCCGTGGCGGACGCACATGATCGTAAGAGCCGCCGTGCTCGTCATACGTGAAAAAGATAATGGAATCCTTCCAGTTCGGGCCGTTGCGGACCGCGTTGATCACTTGCGAAACAAAGGCCTGTCCGCGCTGGATGTCGGTTGGCGGATGCTCGTCATTCTCCGTCGCAATTCCAAAAAAGCCGAAGCTGGGGTCCACAAATGACACCTCAGGCAACGGGCCAACTCCGGGTGCGCCGGCGGCCTGGGCCAGAAACAGCTTCAACGGCAAAAAGTGCGGATCGGCTCCGGTCGCGCTGAACAGGCGAAAACTGCCGCCCTGCGGAACGTCGGAAAAATAATCGGCCCAGGTAACGTGGTTCTTGTCGAGCAGGTCGAAGATCGTTCCGGTAATCGGCTTGTAACCGCCGGTGGGTGGAATCACTTCCGAAGTCGTCAGGTGTCCGAAGGCTGTGGCCGCCAGCAGGAAAGATCGGTTGGGAAACGTTGGGCCCAGCACCGAGCAGAAGTACCGGTCGCTGATAGCGAACTTCTGCGCCAGGTCGTAATAAAACGGCAGCTCGTCCTGGTTATAGAAATTCATTGTCTGGTCTTCGGTTGCATTCTCCACGCCGTTGTCCTTCTGCTCCGTGACGTCATTCACGCGCACAAACCCGTCGCTCAGCGTCTCTTGCAATGCGTTGTTGGGATGGTTGAAATTGGCTTCCTGGTGGGTGCTGCTCCAGCCGTGGTCCAGATCTGGCAACACGCAGCGGCGGTTATCGTGGAACGCCAGCACTGTATGGCCATCATCATCGATATTGGAATCAAAGCAGGTCAGGTTCCCGGAGCTGTCTTTGATACAAGAGAGGCCATCGATGCAGCGATGATCGTCTTTGCGGCAGCCGCCGTCAAAATCGCCGCGATCGTTGTTTGCGCCTGGGGTGTGGTAAGGGCTTCCCGGAGCATAGGCCAACGCTCCAAAATAGTTGTCGAAGGAATGGTTTTCCTGCATCACGATGATGACGTGCTTCACCTTGTGTATGTCACCCTGGGCAAAGGCGGATTGCGTTGCGATGAGCGACGGCGCCAAGGCCAAGGCCAGTAATGCCCGGCGAATCCCGAATAAATGCATAATTGCTCTCCTTCCAGATTTGCAGTGCACGTGACGACCGGCGAATTGTCACCACGGCATTAAACAAAATGACCGCGCCATGATGGTGAAAATTGGATGAAAATCTGGAGATTTGACTGCGATTGCTGGAAGATGCCCCGCCGCGACGTGCGCACGCAAAATGCGCGGGCACCAAAACGACAGTGATCCGAGCAAACATGCCGCGCCTGCTCTTGGGTTTCGTCTTCTGACGAAGATTCCCAAAACGGGCCGCCACAATCACATTTCCCCAATATTCATGCGCCTTTCAAGCCACCTTCATACTCCATCATTAATCTTTGTTTGCAACGCTTCGCGTCCGCTCGGGGCTTGATGAAGACACGATGATGAAGAGCGGCGCGGCATTGATATACCAAGAAAGGAAAGTGAATCCATGAAGCTGGTACAAATCCCCTTGAAGTTTGCCTTGTTCTTAGCGATTGCGTGCGCCTGCCTGCCTGCGGCTGCGCAAACTGGAAACATCAAGACGGTGTGGATCATCCTGATGGAAAACCACAACTGGTCACAGATCAAAGGCAGCGGCAGCGCGCCTTACATCAACAACACGCTTCTGCCTATGGCTTCCCACGCCGAACAGTATTTCAATCCGCCGGGGATCCATCCCAGCCTGCCCAACTATCTCTGGCTGGAAGCGGGCACGAACTTCGGCGTGCTGGATGACAATGCGCCCAGCTCACACCACTTCAGTACCAACCAGCACCTGGTAACGCTGCTGCAGAACAAAGCTATTTCATGGAGGACCTACCAGGAAAGTATTTCCGGCACAACGTGTCCTCTGACCAGCAGCGGCGAATATGCCGTGAAGCACAATCCGTTCGTGTATTTTGACGATGTTACCAACACGCTCAACCCTAACTCGGCGGAATGCATCAACCACGTCCGGCCGTTTACCGAGTTTGCTTCTGACCTGGCCAATAACAATGTGGCCGCCTATAACTTCATTACTCCCAATCTGTGCGATGACATGCATGATAGCTGCAAGCCCACGCGCAACCCGGTCAAGCAGGGCGATACCTGGCTTTCTCAGAACATTCCCACGATCCTGAATTCTGCGGCATACAAGGCGGGCGGCGCCATCTTCATCACCTGGGATGAGGCGGCTACCGGCGACGGCCCGATCGGGATGATCGTGCTCTCACCGTTTGCCAAGGGAAACGGCTACTCCAATAGCATCCACTACACGCACGGCTCCACGCTGCGCACGTTTGAAGAGATCTTCGGCGTCACGCCTCTGCTGGGCGACGCCGCCAACCAGACTGACCTCAGCGATTTGTTTGCCGTGTTTCCGTAGGCAAGGAAATTCGGCGGAGGAGGACGCCCGCGCTCGGGTGCGGCGTCCATGTTTTTGAGCTTCGTGGCACAGGCACTCAGGATTGCCTGTGCTCTTTTTCAAGTAGTGTGATGAGGTTACGAACGCTGGACCGCAGGCGCCCTCGCCTGCGCTGTTTTCTATTTCAACGAACCTCGGGTGCATCATTAAAAGGACACTGGTCTTGATGCGTTCTTCTCGTTTACTCTTCTCCACATGAATTTCCGTGCGCTTTTTCTTCTGCTCTGCATTCTTGTTGCTTCTTTCGTCTTCGCCCAGTCCAGCCACGAAGCTCCTCCGTATGACATTGTGATCCACGGCGGACGCATCATCGATGGCACCGGCAATCCCTGGTATGTGGGCGATGTTGCAATTAGAGATGGCCGTATTGTCGCGATAGGAAAGATTCCCGGGGGAAACCCCAAGCGTGTGATCGAGGCCCGAGGGCTGGTGGTCGCGCCCGGATTCATTGACATGCTGGGCCAGTCGGAGACCGCGCTGCTCATTGACAATCGCTCGGTGAGCAAGCTGGCGCAGGGCATCACGTCGGAAATCACCGGCGAAGGCGGCTCCATTGCGCCGCAGAATGCAATCACGATCGCCGCGGTGCAGCCCTCGCTCGATCCTTACCACCTGAAGATCGACTGGAGCACACTCGACGAATACTGGCAGCGGCTGGCGAAAAGAGGCACGCCCATCAACATTGGCACCTACGTGGGCGCGGCGCAGGTGCGCGAGGCTGTGCTGGGGGACGTGAATCGTGCGCCTACTGCGGAAGAACTGGAAAAGATGAAGGCGCTGGTGGCGCAGGCCATGCAGCAGGGCGCGCTGGGCCTCTCCACGGCGCTGATCTATCCGCCCGGACATTACGCGAAGACAGAAGAGCTGATTGAGTTGGCTAGAGTAGCGGCGCGTTACGGCGGAATTTACGCCACGCACATGCGCAGTGAAGGCCAGAACGAAGTGGCAGCGGTCCGCGAGGCGTTGCGCATCGGCCAGGAAGCCGGCTTGCCCGTCGAGATATTTCATCTCAAGGTCAGCGGCAAGGGCCGCGCCGGCAAGATGATCGATATCGTGCGCATGATCCAGGAAGCGCGCGATCGCGGCCAGGACGTGACGGCCGATATGTATCCGTATCTGGCCGGGGCAACGGCGCTGGCCTCCAGCCTGCCGCCGTGGGTAGCCGATGGCGGCCTGAACAAATTGCTGGAGCGCCTGCACGATCCAGCGGTGCGCCAGCGGATCAAGACAGAGATGTCGTCTACCGGCGAGCGTACCTGGGAAAATCTTTATCTTGATGCAGGCGGTGCGCCGGGCGTAATGGTGTCGTCCGTGGTGAACCCGGAGCTCAAGCAGTACACGGGCAAGACGGTGGCGGAGATTGCTGCGCTACAAAAGGTCGCGGACAGCAAGTCCGCGCAACAGAAAAATGACCCGCTGGATACGCTCATGGATTTTGTGCTCGCCGACAAAGGCCTTTCCGGTGCGCTCTATTTCATCGCCAGCGAAGAAGACCTGCAAACCGGACTGCGGCAGCCATGGACCAGCATTGGCCTGGACGCCAACGAGCTCTCGCTCGATGGGCCTTTGTTTGAGCCGCATACACATCCGCGCGCCTTCGGCAGCATGCCGCGTTTTCTTGGCCATTACGTCCGCGATCTGCAACTGATGCCGCTGGAGCAGGCAATCCGCAAGATCACTTCCCTGCCCGCGCAGCGCGAGCGCCTCGTTGGACGCGGCCTGATCAAAGAAGGCTTCTTTGCCGATATCACCATCTTTAATCCCGATGCCGTCATCGACAAGGCCACATATACAGAACCGGCGCAACTGGCGGAAGGCGTGAGCTACGTGCTGGTCAACGGACAGGTGGCGTTCGAAAACGGGAAAGCGACGGGAGCAATGGCGGGCAAGGCGCTGAAAGGCCAGGGCGCGAAGTAACCCTAGTCGGTAGCAAGGTAAATTATGGTATAACAGTTATACCACGATGCGGTTCCACTTCGACGCGCGAAAGAGCAAGCGGCTGAGAGCGAACCTCAGACGCGGGATTGGGTTCGAAGAGGTTCAGGAGATATTTTCGCACCCGTTTTATCTCGACCATCGTCTTGAAGCTCCTGAGCAGCAGCGCGCGATTGGATGGGTAGCGGGCCGGCTTTACACTCTCATTTTTGAAGTAAGAGAAGACGAGGAGGGTGAGTACTACCACCTTGTCACCTTGTGGAAGGCAACAAAACAGGAGCAGCATCTTTATGAAGAACACTCATAAATCCAGGAAGGCGTCGGCGGAAACGATTGCGCGCATGGCAGAGCGCGGCGAGGACGTTTCCCGATTTTTCACCAACGCGGGAAGCATGATGGGGCCGATTCAGCGAGTAAACGTAGACTTTGCGTCACCCATGTTGCAGGAACTGGATACGGCAGCCAAAGACCTGAATATCAGCCGGCAGGCGCTCATCAAGACCCTGATCCGGCAGGCGCTCGATCAGCGATATCTTGCAAGCAGCGCACGCAAAAAAGTGCGCAGAGGCTAAGATCGAGCTAAATCCCCGGTTGCGCTGCATTTACCACCCAATCTCCTTTAACAATTATTTACAAAAACTAGTGTTGTGAAGGGCCGATATGCCCTCAAACTAGAGTAGTTGGCGCAGTGAGCTAAGAATCGGCACATTCCTAGCGGTACCGGCCCCCGCCGGAAACCGGCAATTGCTGAAAAATCGAAGTCTGTATAGGATTTCAGATTTCCAGAATCCTGCCCTGAGAGGACAGATGTCGAAACCTTTGCCTTATTTTTTGGCCGTCCGCGCGCTCATGTGCGCTTGTATCGCTTTGGCCCTGAGCGGTTGTGGCAGCACCAGCGCCGATTCCAAACAGAAAGGCGGCGGAGGCAAAGGCGGCAGGGGCGGCGGGCAAATGACGATTCCCGTGGCCGTGGCCAAAGCTGAGGTCCGCGACCTGCCCATCCTGTTGAACGGACTGGGATCGGTGGAAGCCTTCAATACCGTGGCGGTCAAGAGCCGTCTTGACGGCCAACTGATCAAAGTGAACTTCAGGGAAGGACAGGAAGTAAAGGAGGGAGAGCTGCTGGCGCAGATTGATCCGCGTCCCTATGAAGTGCAGCTCAGCCAGGCCCAGGCGACCCTGTTCAAAGACCAGGCCGCGTTAAAAGACGCACGACTGAACCTGGAGCGATTTCAACAACTCTATAAAGATGGAGTGATTCCCAAGCAGCAGTTCGATACGCAGGGGTCGCTGGAGGCGCAGTTGGATGGCGCGGTCCGCGCCGACCAGGCCCAGGTGGATACGGTAAAACTCAATCTGGCATATACGCGAATTACCGCTCCAGTGAGCGGCAGGATTGGCCTGCGCCAGATCGACGTTGGCAACATGGTGCACGCGGCTGACCCCAACGGCTTGCTGGTGATTACGCAGTTGCAGCCGATCGCTGTGATCTTCAGCCTGCCGCAGGACAATCTCCAGGCGGTTTCTCAGCACATGCGCAACGGCAAGCTTTCAGTAGACGCTTACAGCCGCGACGATCAGACAAAGCTGGCCACAGGCTCGCTCACAACGATCGACAACCAGATTGACACCACCACCGGGACGGGGAAGCTGAAGGCCGTTTTTGATAATCGCGACCGCTCGCTCTGGCCCAATCAGTTTGTGAATGTCCATCTGCTGCTGGAAGTAAAGAAGAACAACACGGTGGTGCCCAGCGCGGCCATCCAGCGCGGGCCGCAGGGAACGTACGTATTCAGCGTGAAGCCGGACAAGACCGCGGAGATGCGCACGGTGACCGTGGGCGTGAGCCAGGGAAATTTTGTGGCGATCACGCAGGGCATAAAGCCGGGCGAGACGGTCGTGACCGATGGGCAGGACAAGCTTCAGCCCGGCACGCACGTGGAGATTCGCGGCGGAGCCGGCCCAAGCGCCAGCCCGGCGCCGACGGGCGAGGGCCAGGGGCAGCATTGAAGTACTGCGCGCCTAACGTCAACGGTTATGCAGAACGTATTTTTTCGTTTGTCCTGATGGTTTATGCGGGCAAGCTTAACGTTGTATCGGGCAAGAAAGACCCTATACAGCGCACATGTTTCACTCAGCAAGCTTTAATGGGTTTGTATCAGGGCACGCGTTTATGCGTGCCGTAAATGCGAGATGAAGACTGGGCTTTAGCCCTGGTTTATGGCCAAACCCGCGCGCAATTCGAGCCCCAACGCGATTCTAAGTTCATCGCGCACGTTCTTCGCGACTTCGAGAGCGATCTCAGGTCGCTGTCTGCTGCAGACTGAACGTAATGCAACTCTGCTCATCGACGTGATGCGTGCTTATGTCGCTGAAGGGCTATTCAGAATTCATGATTTTGTGGTGATGCCCAATCATGTTCATCTGCTCATGACGGTCAGTGGGCAAATGAGCATTGAAAAAGCAGTCGGGATGATCAAAGGCAAATTTTCTTATCGTCTTCAGAAAGAGTTTGGATATCTGGGCGGTGTTTGGCAGCGCGGATTTTCGGAGGTGCGTGTGGACGACAGGCATAGCTTTTTCGCGCATCGCGATTACATTGAGCAAAATCCCGTAAAAGCAGGGCTTGTCGTGCGTGCGGAAGATTTTCCCTACAGCTCCTTGTTTTTGCGTCGACAGAAAGCCGCAGCGGCTAAAGCCGGGTAAGTTGAAGCCTTTTACGGCACGCGTAAACGCGTGCCCTGATACAAAGCGGGTTGAGAGCAAAGGCGCTGAAGCAGCCGTCGACGCGATGAACGCGGATTTAGTGGGAGGTCGGAAACATTTACGCGGCAATGCAGGATAAATGAACGATACAGCGCCAATGAGGACGGTAACTTCGAAACATCATGCCTAACGGCGGCCCATCAAAATTATTCATCCTTCGTCCAGTAGCCACCTCGCTGCTGATGATCGGATTGCTGCTGGTGGGCGTGGTGGCGTACCTGCAATTGCCGGTTTCCGCGCTTCCTCAAGTCGACTATCCCACCATCCAGGTCATCACTTTTTATCCCGGCGCGGGCCCGGAGGTAATGGCTTCATCGGTCACAGCTCCCATGGAGCGGCAGTTTGGCCAGGTTCCGGGACTGAGCCAGATGACTTCAACGAGTTCATTCGGCAGCTCGGTCATCACGCTGCAATTCAACCTGGAGCAGAGCATCGACATTGCCGAGCAGGAAGTGCAAGCTGCGATCAACGCCGCGACAACGTTCCTGCCGCGCGACCTGCCCAACCCGCCGATTTACAGCAAGGTCAACCCCGCGGACGCGCCAATCCTGACGCTGGCCCTCACGTCAGACAGCCTGCCGCTTTCCAAAGTGGAAGACCTGGCGGACACAACGCTGGCGCAGAAAATCTCTCAGCTTACAGGCGTCGGCATGGTCTCCATCAGCGGAGGGCAGAAGCCGGCAGTGCGCATACAGGCCAATCCAACGGCGCTGGCTTCTTACGGCCTGAGCCTGGAAGACCTGCGCACCGTGCTGGGGCAGGCGAACGTGGACCAGGCCAAGGGCATTCTGGAAAATCAGCGACAGGCCTTTACCATCGCCACCAATGACCAGTTGCTTTCCGGCAATGAATATAAGGACGTGATCATTGCGTACCGCAATGGCGCGCCGGTGCGCCTGCGCGACGTGGCCACCGTCATCGACGGCGCGGAGAACGCGAAGCAGGCTGCGTGGATGGGAACAACGCAAAACGGCCAGGCCACGCTTGCACCGGCGGTGATCGTTAACATTCAACGCCAGCCCGGGGCCAACATCATCAGCGTGGTGGACCGCATCAAGAAGGTCCTGCCGCAGCTTCAGGGCGCGCTGCCAAGCTCAGTCAAAGTCGCCATCCTGACCGACCGCACGGAAACCATCCGCGCCTCAGTGAAGGACGTGGAGTTCGAAATGATGCTCACCATCTGCCTGGTGGTGATGGTGATTTTTATTTTCCTGCGAAATCTTTCGGCCACGATCATCCCGGCGGTGGCGGTGCCGCTTTCCATTGTCGGCACGTTCGCCGTGATGTACCTGCTGGGCTATAGCCTGGACAACCTGTCATTGATGGCGCTCACCATCTCCACCGGCTTTGTGGTGGACGACGCCATTGTGATGATCGAAAACATCGACCGTTTTCTTGAAGAAGGCCATTCCCCGCTCGACGCGGCGCTCATGGGAGCGGGACAGATTGGCTTTACCATTATCTCGCTGACGGTTTCATTGATTGCCGTTTTGATTCCGCTGCTTTTCATGGGCGATATCGTAGGCCGGCTCTTCCGCGAATTTGCCGTGACGCTGGCGGTAACCATTGTGATCTCCGCCCTGGTTTCACTCACGCTCACTCCGATGATGGCCGCGCGGCTCCTCAAAAATCCCAAGACGGCCAAGCATGGCCGCATTTATCAGGCCACGGAACGCGCCTACGAGCGCGTGATTGAATATTACGGATCAACGCTGCGCTGGGTGCTGAAACACCAGACCCTGACGCTGCTGGCCACCGCGGGCGCGCTGGCGCTGACGCTGTATCTCTACGTCATCGTGCCCAAGGGATTTTTCCCAGTGCAGGATACCGGCGTGATCCTGGGCATTTCTGAAGGGCCGGAGAGCGTATCGTTCGCTTCCATGTCTGAGCGCCAGCAAAAGCTGGCTAAAGTAATTCTGGAAGATCCGGACGTGGCCAGCCTGTCGTCGTTTATTGGCATTGACGGCACCAACACCACGCAGAACAGCGGACGCATCCAGATCAACCTGAAGCCGCATGAAGACCGCGACGTGACCGCCTCTGACGTTATCCGGCGATTGCAGCCGGAGCTGCGTAAGGTGGAAGGTATCACCTTATATATGCAGCCGGTGCAGGACCTGACGGTGGAAGATCGCGTGAGCCGCACGCAGTTCCAGTACTCGCTGGAAGACGCCGACGCCAGCGAGTTGAATGACTGGTCAAAGCGCATCCTGGATAAGCTACGCACGCTGCCGGAGCTGCTCGACGTGGCCAGCGACCAGCAGAACGGCGGGCTCAAGGCCGACCTGGTCATCGACCGTGATACCGCCGCGCGCTTTGGGATTCTGCCCCAGGCCATTGACGACACGCTGTATGACGCCTTCGGCCAGCGCCAGGTGTCCACCATCTTTACGCAGTTGAACCAGTATCATGTGGTGCTGGAAGTAGGACAGCAATTTCAGGATGATCCCAGCGACCTGAGCACGATTTACGTGAAGTCCGTCAGCGGACAACAGGTGCCGCTTTCAACCTTCAGCCACTTTGAGAGAGCGAGCACGCCGCTGGCCATCAATCACCAGGGACAGTTTCCCGTTGTAACGATCTCATTCAACCTTGCGCCAGGCGAATCGCTGGGCAAGGCAACCAGGGCAATCGCGCAGGCGGAGCAGGAGATGGGAATGCCAGTGAGCATTCATCCCAGCTTCCAGGGGACGGCGGCGGCATTTCAGAATTCGCTGGCGTCAGAGCCATGGCTGATTCTGGCCGCGCTGATCACGGTCTACATTGTGCTGGGCGTGCTGTATGAAAGCTACATACATCCGGTGACGATTCTTTCCACGCTGCCCTCGGCCGGTGTAGGCGCGATCCTGGCGATGATCATCACGCGCAATGACCTGACGGTGGTGGCGCTCATAGGAATTATTCTGTTGATCGGGATCGTGAAAAAGAACGCCATCATGATGATTGACTTTGCCCTGGACGCAGAGCGCAAAGAAGGCAAGCCGCCGGAAGAAGCCATCTACCAGGCCAGCCTGCTGCGCTTCCGCCCGATCATGATGACCACCATGGCCGCGCTGCTGGGCGCCGTGCCACTGGCCTTTGGGCGCGGCACCGGATCGGAGCTGCGCCATCCGCTGGGCATCACCATCATCGGCGGACTGCTGCTGAGCCAGTTGTTCACGCTTTACACCACGCCAGTGATCTATATCTGGTTTGATAAGCTGGCGCGCAAGTTTTCACGCTTCCAGATCGGCAATGAGATTGTGCCGGAGACTGGCGGGGATTAGATTTCTTCTGAAATCCCGAGCGGAGCGAGGGACCGCTATTGTAAGAACGATTTGTCCTATGACGATGATCGCCAAAATGACGGGCAAAATGACGGGCAGGATTTATCACCTCAGGCAGGAACCACACCTGTTTCAAGATTGGTGTGAACAGGTAGGTCAGAAATATGTGGCACAGACACTCCTGTCTGTGCCTGCATCCTCCACGACCGTCATCGCGCACAGTCAGGAGTGCGTGTGCCACACATGTCAGATGGCCATTCTCCCGGCCATAAAGTCCGGCGCTTTCGCAATGAATGAGAAATCGTGTAAGCGAGTAGGGTTCCCTCGCAAGCTCGGGCTCGGGATTGCACAAAAAGCATGAACATCTCCGCACCATTTATCCGGCGACCTGTGGCCACGTCATTGCTGGCGATGGGACTGTTGATGGCGGGAATCCTGGCGTATTTCAGGCTGCCGGTGGCGCCGATCCCGCAGGTGGAGTACCCGGTGATCAGCGTGAACGCCGGCCTGCCCGGCGCGAGTCCGGAGACCATGGCGTCGTCTGTGGCAACGCCGCTGGAGCGGCAGTTTGGACGCATTGCCGGCGTCAACCAGATGACATCGACGAGCCAACTGGGCTCAACTGGCATAACGCTTCAGTTCGATCTCTCACGCAACATTGACGCTGCGGCGCGCGACGTGCAGGCGGCCATCAATGCCGCGCTGGGACAGTTGCCTGCAAACCTGCCCACGCGCCCGAACTGGCGCAAGGTGAATCCGGCGGACGCGCCCATCATGATCCTGTCTCTCACTTCAGAGAGCGTCACCAAGCCCAAGATGTATGACGTGGCCGATTCAGTAGTCGCGCAGAAGCTCTCACAGGTGCCGGGGATCGGGCAGGTATTTGTGGGCGGCGGCGCCAAGCCTGCGGTGCGGGCGGAAGTGAATCCCACGCTGTTGAGCAAGCTGGGCGTGGGCGTGGAGCAGGTGCGGGCGGCGCTGGGCGCGGCGAACGCGAACCGTCCTAAAGGCGAGTTTGCCGGGCCGGTGAATGCTTGGCAGATCACGGCGAACGATCAGCTCTTTAAAGCCGATGACTACAAAAAGATTATCGTCGCCAGAAATCCCACCGGCGGCGTGGTGCGCCTGCAGGATGTGGCGGACGTAAAAGATGACGTGGAAGATACCCGCAATACCGGCGTGGCCAATGGCAAGCCGGCGGTGCTGATGATCGTCTTCCGCCAGCCAGGCGCCAACATTATTCAAGCCGTGGACCATGTAAAAGAGCTGCTGCCGGAGTTGCAAGCGTCCATCCCCGCCGGTATCAAGCTGGAAGTGGCGCTGGACCGCACCACAACCATCCGCGCGTCCGTGGCCGATATTCAGATCACGCTGGTGATTTCCATTGTGCTGGTGGTGCTGGTGGTGTTTGTTTTTCTGCGCAACCTGCGCGCCACATTTATTCCCAGCGTGGCCGTGCCGCTATCGCTGATCGGCACCTTCGGCGTGATGTACCTGCTGGATTACAGCGTGGACAATCTCTCGCTGATGGCCCTGGCCATCTCCACCGGCTTTGTGGTGGACGATGCCATCGTGGTGCTGGAAGACATCACGCGTTACATGGAACAGGGAATGGGGCCGGTGCAGGCCGCTTTCCGCGGCGCGCGCGAGATCGGTTTTACCGTGCTTTCCATGAGCACGTCGCTGGTGGCGGTCTTCATCCCGATCCTGTTGATGCAGGGGCTGGTGGGACGGCTTTTCCGCGAGTTTGCCGTGGTGCTGAGCACGGCCATCGCCATGTCACTGTTAGTGTCGCTTACGGTCACGCCGATGTTGTGCGCCAAGTTTCTGCGCCCTGAGGGCGAGAAAAAACATGGCCGCATTTATCGCTTCAGCGAAAGAGCGTTTGACGGAATGCTGCGGCTCTATCGCACCAGCCTGGGCATGGTGCTGCGCCATCAGGCGCTAACTCTGGCGGTTACCATTGGCACCGCGGTCTTGAGCATCTACCTTTACGTCATCGCGCCCAAGGGCTTCTTCCCACAGCAGGATACAGGACGGCTGAACGGGGCGATCCAGGCGGAGCAGGACATTTCCTTTCCCGCGCTGCGCGATAAGATGCTGCAATATGTCCAGATCGTGTTGAAGGATCCGGCAGTCAACAACGCCGTGGGCTTCTCCGGCGGCCAGGGCAGCTCCAATACCGGGCGCATGTTCGTGGTGTTGAAACCGATCAGCGAGCGCAAAGTTACAGCCGACCAGATCGTCAACCGGCTCCGTGGCAAGCTCTCCGGCGTGCCGGGCGCAACGCTCTTTCTGACGCCGACCCAGGACCTGCAGATCGGCGGGCGCCAGTCCAACGCGCAGTTCCAGTACACCATCCAGGACGAAGATTTGCAGGAGCTCAACTACTGGGCGCCGCGCATCCTGGCCAAGCTGCGCGGGTTGCCGGAGCTGCGCGACGTGAACTCTGACCAGCAGGACAAGGGGCTGGCGGCCGACGTGGTTGTCGATCGCGACACGGCTTCGCGGCTGGGCATTTCTCCGGCGCAGGTGGATGCGGCGCTCTACGCGTCATTCGGGCAGGCGCAGGTTTCCACCATGTACCGCCAGTTGAACCAGTACCACGTGGTGATGGAAGTCGACCCAAAGCTGCTGCCGGGCACAGACGCGCTGCGAAATACGTACGTGAAGTCGTCGACGGGAGTTGAGGTGCCGCTGGCGTCGTTCACGCGCTATCAGCCGTCGAACACGGCGCTGCAGGTGAACCATCAGGGCTTTTATCCGGCGGTCACCCTGTCATTCAATCTGGCGCTGGGCATTCCGCTGGGGAACGCGGCCAAGGTAGTGGAAACCGCGATGCGCGAGTTGGGAGTTCCGGCCAGCATCCACGGCGGCTTCCAGGGAACGGCGGCGGCGTTTAAAGATTCAGCCCAGAGCCAGCCGCTGCTGATTCTGACGGCATTGATCACCGTCTATATTGTGCTGGGCATGCTCTATGAGAGCGTGATTCACCCCATCACGATCCTCTCCACGCTGCCTTCAGCCGGTGTCGGCGCGATTCTGGCCATCATGCTCACCGGCAATGACCTGAATGTGATTGCCTTGATCGGGATCATATTGCTTATTGGTATCGTGAAGAAGAACGCCATTCTGATGATTGATTTCGCGGTCAATGCTTCTCGCGTAAACAACAAGACACCCGAAGAAGCCATCTTCCAGGCATGCATGCTGCGCTTCCGCCCGATCATGATGACGACCGCGGCCGCGCTGCTGGGAGGACTGCCGCTGGCATTGGGTAGCGGCACGGGAGCTGAGCTGCGCCGACCGCTGGGCATCGCCATCGTTGGCGGGCTGATTGTCAGTCAGGCCCTGACGCTGTTTACCACTCCAGTGGTGTACCTATATCTTGATCGCATTCGGCTGCGCATGGCGCGGTGGCGCGGCGCGCATCGCAAGAGTCAGCCGGTGCTGGGGCCGGCAGGAGATTAGCCGCAGATTTTCACAAATGAGCGCAGATCAGGATTTAGCCGCGAATCCTTAGGTTTCTGTCGCTGCACTCCAAACCGCTCTAATGGCTGCTCCACCCGAAGAGTTGCGTGCTCCTGAAACAAGCCGCTCAGCGCGCAAGCCGGCTTCGCGGCCAGTCCTTTCCCTGATCCGCGCTCATCCGCGTTGATCCGCGGTAATAAGTTCGCTTTCCTTTGCGTCCTCTGCGACCTTTGCGGTAAAGGTCCCTGATCTGCGCCCATAAAGCGTAAATTCTGCGGCGATCGGGCCTGTTACCGTAAAATGCTTTCATTCTTTCAGCAGCAGGAAACACTGACGAGGAGCGGACTTGGACATTTCTTTTAGCTTCATCGCCATTGCGGTGATTGCCGCGGTGCTGTTGTTTTTGTTGCTCAAGACCTATAACGGCCTTGTGCGCATGCGGAATGCCGTGCAGAGCGGCTGGGCGGATATCGACGTGCAACTGGCGCGCCGGCATGATTTGGTGCCGAACCTGGTGGAAGCCGTGAAGGGCTATATGACGCACGAACGCGAAACGCTGGAAGCTGTGACGCGTGCGCGAACGGAAGCGGTTTCGGCGGCCGGAGGAGCATCGCTGGCCACGCGCGCGGTGGCAGAAATGGCGCTGACCGGGGCCGTGGGCAATCTTTTTGCTGTGGCTGAGAATTATCCGACGCTGAAGGCCTCACACCAGTTTCTGCTTTTGCAGGAGCAGATCACGTCCACGGAAAATCGTGTTGCGTTTGCGAGGCAGCATTACAACGAGTGCGTGCGGAAGTACAACACGGCGCAAGCGGAGTTTCCCCGCAACCTGATTGCGGGCCCGATGGGCTTTAAACCTTCGGCGTTGTTCGCGGCAGACGCGGGGGACAGGGCGAACGTGGGAGTGAAAATCTAGCCGCAGATTTCGCAGATGGGCGCAGATAAAACGATTGGCCGCGAATTGATGCCAAAGAACGCGAATTGGCTAAGGTTTTGGTTTTATATTCGTGTTGATTCGCGAAATTCGTGGCTGACTTATTTTCCGATCTGCGCTCATCTGCGAAATCTGCGGCTAAAGCTGTTTCAATGCCTGCTCCAGGTCGTCAATCAGATCGTCAGGATGTTCCAGTCCGATCGACAAGCGCAAAAGATTTGCCGGGCTGCGGGTGTTGGCGCCTTCCACCGAGGCGCGATGCTCGATCAGGCTGTGCGTGCTGCCGAGGCTCGTGGCGTGGCTGAACAGCTTGAGTCCGGCAACGAGCTTGAACGCCTCAGCCTGGCCGCCTTTGACCTGAATGGACATCATGCCGCCGAAACCGGACATTTGCGCGGCGGCAATTTTGTGTCCGGGATGCGAGGGCAGGCCAGGAAAATGCACGGCCTCAATCTTGGGCTGCGTAGAAAGAAATTCGGCGACGCGATGGGCATTTTCAGCATGGGCTCGCACTCGGTAAGGAAAGGTCTGAAGTCCGCGCAGAGTCAACCAACATTCAAAAGGCGACGGCACTGCGCCGCCTTCATGCTGGAGACTGATGATTTTTTCCAGCAACGGGCCTTTCTCCTTCTCGCCGTTCTCTTTAAAGACCAGGGCGCCCATGGTGACATCGCTATGGCCGGAAAGATATTTCGTGACCGAGTGCATGACCACGTCAACGCCAAGATGCAGAGGCTGCTGGAAGAGCGGGGTGGCCCAAGTGTTATCGCAGGCGACGATGGCGCCGCACTTTTTTGCCAGCGCGACAATGGCGCGCAGATCGGTAACGTTGAGCAACGGGTTGGAAGGGGTCTCCGTCCAGATCAGGCGCGTTGCAGGCGTGATGGCGCGTTCCACAGCGGCCAGGTCCTGCATATTGACCAGCGTATGTTTTAGTCCCCAGTTGGCCATCACGGTGCGCAGCAGGATGGGAGTGCCGTAATAAGCGTCCTCGGCGGCGATGACGTGGTCTCCGGGCGCAAGCGCCTGGAAGACGGCGAGCGTGGCCGCGCTGCCGGAAGAGAAAGCCAGAGCGGCCGCGCCTTCTTCAAGAGACGCCAGAGCGTGCTCCAGGGCCTCACGATTTGGGTTGTTCGGGCGGCCATAGAGATATCCGCCGGGCAGGCTGCCATCATCGGCCTTGTGGAACGTGGTGGAAAGATGGATGGCGGGCACCACGTCGCGTGATCCGCCTTCAGGTTTGCGTCCGGCGTGGACGGCTCGGGTTTCGATCTTCATGACCGTTTAGAGTACAACAAACCTTGCCGCGGGTTTCGCAGATAGACGGCAGAGGGGACTTTAGCCGCGAATCAGCACGAATCTCAAAGCTTTTGCCGACCGGGGTTTTTGTTCTTGGTTCCGGCACGGAAGAGAGCCGCACTCCAGCTGTTATGGAGCGCGCAGCAGCGGACGAATCTCAAGCGGGAAGGTCTGCGTCTGCTGGTTTGGCGCCCCCGCCACGGTCACCTGGAGAGCATAGGTGGCGTGCGGCGTGCCAGGAGCGCAGCGCAAGAAGATCGTATTCTCGCCGGGCTGGAGCAATGGAACGTCCGCCGTAACCGATGCCGGAACCCCAGCGATGCTTAGCTGATAGAACGAAGGCCCAGCGTTCCGAATAAAGACCGTAAGCTGCGTGCTGCCGCCCTGGCGCATGACGGGGCGAGTGGGCGCGACATCGAGGGTGAACGCAGTACCGTCATAAGGATCGCTGGCGAATGGGATGGCGGCGGGAAGCAACAATTGCAGGAATACGATGGCGTGAAACAGCACGGGCATAAATCCCCTCTCATGGCTTAGAAGCCGGGGGCGTGTTCCGGGATTCCCGATCAATCGCTGCGCGGATGTTTCGGTCGCTTGAAGAACGCTGTCCACTCGGGGAGGCCGTTGCTGCCGCGTTCGCGGTAGACCACGCTGACCAGTTCCCACGATTGCTGGCCCAGTGCCGCTGCCGCGGAGTCAAGCTCGCGCTCGGTCGGGGCTTTCTCCATGCGATATTCCCATTGAATGAGCGGCAGGGGCTTGACGTTGAGAATAAAGGACTGGGTTTGGGGATTGTTGCCGGCAAGCACAGTAACTCCGACATGAAAAGTGCCGGTGGATGCAGAGGGCAGCGCAGTGAGAACAATGGTGTTGGCGCCCGGATGCCCGGCCGGGACCTGGGCGACAACGCCGCCCGGCAGCCCGGAAAGCGTGAAGTCGAATTGCGGCCGCTCATTCACCACGATGTTGACGGTGAACGAGGTCGCGGAGCCCTGAGTTACGGTGACGATCGACGGACTGATGGAAACGTTAAACGCTGGAGAAACCTGGGCTTGCAGGCAGGCGGCAAATGAGGCCAGCAGCAGAATCAGCACGGCGGAGATTGGAACGGTTCTCGGCATGAAATCCCCCTGGAAAGTCATCAACCGGAAATTGTAGTTTGTCCAGTCAAGGAACGGCGTCCGGCGCAAAAGTTGCAGTAAGAAAATTGGTCGCGAATACACCCGAAAACGCGAATTTAGGGAGGGCGTAGCAGCGACTAGTCTCTACGGACGAATTTTGGTGAGTTGCAGGGTTGTCATGAACGGGTCAAGGATGACGTGATGAACGAATTGCACCAAAGTTCTGGCATTCCCCTCTCGCGATTTTTCAAGCAAAATGATGTGTAAGGGTTCATGACGACTCTCAGCGACTTCAAAGAAACGGTGCGGCAGCAGGCGGACATTGTCCGCGTGATTGGCGACTACATTCAGCTCAAGAAAGCCGGTGCGCAGAATTTTGTTGGCCTGTGCCCGTTTCATGGAGAAAAGACGCCGTCATTTTCCGTCCACGCGACGCGGCAGTTCTTTCACTGCTTTGGCTGTGGGAAGTCAGGCGACGTTTTCAAGTTTGTCCAGGAGCGCGAGCAGATCAGCTTTCCGGAAGCGGTGCGGCTGGTGGCGGAAAAGATGGGCATTCCGCTGCCCAGGATGCAGTACAGCTCAGAGAGTGAAGCCGAGGACGCGGGCAAGCGCGGCAAGCTGATTGAAATGCACGAGCGGGCCTGCAAGTTCTTTGAAGACCAGCTTCGGCGGCCGGAAGGAGCGCAGGCGCGCGAATATCTGGCGGGTCGCGGGCTGAAAGAAGAGACGATCAGGACGTTCAGGATCGGATTTGCGCCGGACTCCGGCTTCACGCTGAAAGACCGGCTGAAAGCCGATTTCAGCGAAGAGATGATGCGGGCATCAGGCCTGTTCTCATGGAAAGAAGGCGCGGATGCGGGCGCCATGTATTCCAAGTTTCGCAACCGGATCATGTTCCCGATCGCCAACGAGAACGGGAAAATCATTGCGTTTACCGGCCGCACGCTGGCGAAGGACGAAAAGTCCGGACCGAAGTATTTGAATTCGCCGGAGACGCCGATCTACTCCAAGAGCCGCGTACTGTACAGCCTTGACCGCGCCAAAGAGGCGATCCGCAAGCTGGGCTACGTAATTCTTGTGGAAGGCCAGATGGACTGCATTGCCGTGTATTCGGCGGGCTTTCACAACGTGGCGGCCAGTTCCGGCACGGCGTTTACTGAGACGCAGGTGCGGCTGCTGGGCAGGTTCAGCAAGGATATTGTGGTGAATTTCGACCCCGACACGGCCGGCGCGGCGGCCACGGACAAGTCACTGGGCATGCTGCTGGAAGAAGAATTCAACATCCGCGTGCTGCGGCTGGAAGCTGGGTTCGATCCTGATTTGTTCATCCGGACGAACGGCGCGGAAGCTTATGCGCGGGCGCTGAAGGGCTCAGTGAAATATTTTGATTACCTGGTGGAGCGGGCTTTGAAGCTGTTTCCGGCACGGAGCCCTGAAGGCAAGAAGAATGCAGTGAATTTTCTGCTGCCGCATATCCATCGCGTTCCCAGCAGGATTATGCGCGACGAATTGGCGAATGACATTGCGCAGAAACTGAACATCGATACCACGGTGCTGCGGCAGGAATTCAAAGCCGCCGCGGTGAGCAGAGCGGCCGGCAGTCTGCGAAATGAGCCGGATGCGGACGTGACGCCGGCGGAAAAAGTGCTGGTCCGGGCGGCATCGTCCGTGGTCGGGGAAGAAGCGGAGTTGCGGCACATGGCGCTGGATGCGCTGGCGGAAGAGCGCCTGCACGCCGGGCTGACGACGGAGACGCTGCTGGAGGCGATCCTGCAGAATGCGCTGGCGGTGGAGCGCGGCGAAGGCACGGATGATGTGATGGCGCTGCCACTAAGCAACGCTGACCGGCAAAGGCTGGCGAAGATTGTTATGCGGGAAGAAGACCCGCTTACACCTGATCTGCTGGCCGGCACGCTGAATGCGCTGAGGCATCGACGGCAGATAAGCCAGCGCGAAGGCGAAATCAAGCGGGGAATCGTGGAGGCGGAGCGCAAAAACGATGTGGCTGCGTTGTTGCGGCTGAAACAGGAAAAGCTGGAGCTGGATAGAAAGCTGGCTTCTGGTGGGTGAGGCTGAGGGAGAGAGAAAGTCTGGCGGCAAAAAGCCACGTAATCCCAACGTCCTAGGCGAAAATTTGCTGCAACCAGCCCGGGAAACAATGCGAAACCTTAGAACGCGCCTGGCATCTAATCTGCAGAGGAAATTCACAGGCAGGGGTTCCGGTATCTTCTTTGTTTTTGGGCGGGTGGCAGGCTAAGGTACTTTTCTTGTTGACCGGGTTTGTGGTAACCTTAGTACTCTCGGGACGTGCGCGCATTCCAAACCTAAATACCCGCCGATATGCTTTAGGAACACAAGCGTACAGCCCCGTATTGCCATGAAAAATGAGGTCGTGGTTTGGCTCTAGACGATAAATTTGACGACATAAAAAAGCTGATTGATGCAGGCAAGGAAAAGGGCTACCTGACCTATGACCAGGTAAACGATCTTATTCCTGGGGACGTTCATTCGCCGGACGACCTGGACGATTTGCTGACCACAATTGGCACCCAGGGCATTGACGTCCTGGACAGCTCCAAAGGACTGCCTTCTGAGCAGAAGTTTGAAGACATTGAAGAGGGAGAGGACGTTGAGCTTGATCTGACGCCCGGCGCGCTGGAGAAGACCAACGATCCGGTGCGCATGTACCTGCGCGAGATGGGCACGGTCCCGCTGCTCACGCGCGAAGGCGAAGTTGAAATCGCAAAGCGCATTGAGCGCGGCCAGTTGCGCGTGCTGAAGGCGCTTTCCCGCTCGCCCATCGTGATCAAGGAAATTCTTGCGCTGGGCGAAGACCTGAAGCGCGGCGTGCGCTCCATCAAAGAGCTTGTCGCGTTCGATGAAGAAGAGATCACTGACGAAATCGTGCAGGCGCGGCTCAAAGACTTCGTCGGGCAGATCGACGACATCGGCAAGAGTTACAAAAAAGTCCAGCAGCTTGAAGAAAAAGCTGAAGCGGTAAAGCAAAAAAAGAAGCCCAAAGAGTCGCGCAAGGTCCGCTGGGCGCTGGGGCGCGCGCACGTGATGGTTTCCGGCGGGATCCGCCGGCTGAAGTTCACCAACCCGGAGCGCAAGCGGCTCATTGACCGCGTCAACAAAACGGTCGACTCCATGCGCTCGCTCGACCGCCAGATCAACAATCTGGAAAAAAAAATCGAGGCAACGCGCGTTGAGGAGACCCGGCGCGAGTACCGGCGCATCCAGCGCCAGCACCGCAACGACCTGGAAAAGCTTGAGGCAGATTGCGGCGTCAGCTACCAGGAACTGCGGCGCACGCAGCGCGAAATCATCCAGGGCGACGTTGACGCCGAAGCCGCGAAGCGCGAGCTGATTGAAGCCAACCTGCGCCTTGTGGTTTCGATCGCCAAAAAATATACCAACCGCGGCCTGCAATTCCTCGACCTGATTCAAGAAGGCAACATCGGCCTGATGAAGGCAGTGGACAAATTCGAGTACCGCCGCGGCTACAAGTTTTCGACCTACGCCACGTGGTGGATCCGCCAGGCCATTACGCGCGCCATCGCTGACCAGGCCCGCACCATCCGCATTCCGGTGCACATGATCGAGACCATCAACAAGCTGATCCGCACCTCGCGGCAGCTCGTTCAGGAACTCGGCCGCGAGCCTACGTCAGAAGAAATCGCCAAGCGCATGGACATCCCCGTGGCCAAGGTGCGCAAGGTGCTCAAGATCGCGCAGGAGCCCATCTCGCTGGAAACGCCCATTGGTGAAGAGGAAGATTCCCACCTCGGCGACTTCATCGAGGACCGCTCCATGGTCTCGCCTGCTGAGGCCGTGATCAACGTGAACCTCAAGGACCAGACCGCGCAGGTGTTACGCACGCTCACTCCGCGCGAGGAAAAAGTCATCAAGATGCGCTTTGGCCTTGAAGACGGCTCCGAGCACACTCTGGAAGAAGTGGGCCAGTCATTCGCCGTTACCCGCGAGCGCATCCGCCAGATAGAGGCCAAGGCGCTGCGCAAACTGCGGCATCCATCGCGCTCGCGCAAGTTAAAAGCGTTCATGGATGGGATACGCGAAGCCTAGCGGGATTCGATAATTCGGGTAATTCGAAAGTCTTTACCGCGGATGAACGCGGACCAACGCTGATCTGAAAATTCAAAGCGCTGCGATGAGCGGCGCCTTTTTTGTTTCCGCGCTCTAAACAGGTCAGGTTCTCCCATCACAACTTATCGGCAATCACGCATGCCCCAAACATAAACAAGTACATGCCGGCGCAGCCCGAGAAGACAAACACCAACCGCGTCAGCCACGGCCGTCTTTGCAGATACGCTGCTTGCGTGTAAACCAGCATGATCGCCGGGAAAGAGGCGTACCCCACTGCTTCAACCGCCGGTGTGCCGTGATAAATCTTCCTCAGCACAATGTACACCACCGCCATCACCAGCGAGACCGCGACTAACGCGCCTGTAGCCATCATTTGCCGTTGCCGTGAGAGTTTCGGTCCGCCCGCGGCGCACCGCTCCAGCATTTCATTCGTCATCGCGTCTCCTCCATTCCTGTTGTTCTTTGTGCTCATCCACGGCTGCGGATGCAAACGTGCATCCAGCGCGCCGCCCAGCACGTCGATCACCAGCCCCAGCGACGCTCGCTGTTTCTCCAGCACCTGGGCAAATTCCTCGCCGTAGCGCTCCCGCCACGCCGGTGGATAAAGCCTCACCATCCATCTCATGCGTGCGCCAATCTGCGCTGCCCCGCACGCACCACCGCCATCATTGCCTCCAGGCGGACGCGCAACGCGCGTTCGCCCAGTCCCGTCAGCCGGTAGGGATTGCGCCGGTCTTCGCTTTTCAGCGGCTCAATCAGGCCACGCGACTCCAGCCGCGCGATCGCCCCATACAGCGTCCCCGGCCCCAGCCGCACGCCGGCAATCGCCTCAATGTCCTCCGTCATCGAATAGCCATGCTTGGGCCTTTCCGCCAGGCTGATCAGGATCAGCAGCGCCGGCTCGGAAAACCGCCCAAAATCGTCCAATTCCCCATCGTCCCTTGCGACCTTCGCCATATACCGTCCTGCGTAGTACGTATTGAGTAGTACGTATTGAGTAGTACGTATTGAGTACTACGTATTACGATACTACGTGACGCATAATAAGAGGTCAAGAGAAAAATGAGGGGCTTTGCCGCGGATAAACACGGATAAACGCCGATCAGGAAAGCCAACCACAAAGGACACGAAGGATCACAGAGAAAAGGCGTCGCAAAGCAGCACTCAGCAATCAGCCAAACCAAAGGCGCCGCTCATCGCAGCGCCTTTGAATCTTCAGATCAGCACTAATCCGCGTTCATTCGCGGTAAGGTTTTGATTTTGGCTCGATTCGCCTCAAAACTGTCATCCTGAACGAGCGGCGTTTCCACCGCGAGTGAAGGACCTAGATTGCTTTCCATCTTCTGCGCTCATCTGCGAAATCTGCGGCGAGATTTTCTTTGCGACCCTTTGCGTCCTTTGCGGTGAAAATCTACGCGACTTCCGCGCGCAGCGTTCGCGCTCCGCTTCCCTGCTCCACGGCGCTGCTTTCGCGGATCTCCGTGAGCCTGGCCAGGACAAACGCCGCCACCGCCAGTTCCAGGTCGCGCACCGCGACGTCAAAGAAGTGTCCCGTGGTGAGCAGCGCCAGCGCAATGCATACCAGCCATGCGGACGCCACATACGCGCCCAGCCGTGTCGCCTTCGTCAGTATGGCCAGGCCCACCACCATCTCAATAACGCCCACAACGTGCATGAGAGACGTGGGGCTCAAGGGGAGCATCCTCTGCGCCAGCGGGCTTACGTACTGCTCCCAGTTGGTGAGCAGGTTAAGAAATTTGTCCAGCCCGGCCAGAAACGCCATCAGCCCCAGGGCATACTTTGAAATCATCTGTATTGTTTGAAGTCTGTTTTGCATCGCTCTATCACCTCTCTGGCGGGTATAGAGTGGCGGGGCGGAAAGGAGGTTACAGGGGCATTGGGGTTGCACCCCGGTTCGCGAGCACAGCCGCTTTCCTCCGGGTCGATTTTCGCCTTGATCGTGGAGATCGCAGCCCCCCGCGCCTGCGACGATCGATCTTTTTGGGCTGCCTTTTGAAGAACTCATTATCGGACCGACGCCGATCCTCAATTGGCGCCCGAAGCGGCGGCGCTCGACTACTTGTTTTTGAGCGCGGCGCACGCGGCGTTGAAGTCCGCGCGGCTGCCCTCATGCAGGGTGAGCGGCACCACCTCCTGCTTGTAAGGACGCATATGGTTGTTCGTCACCAGCGCGCCGCCGGGATCAAAAGCGCGGTTGAGCGAGCCCTGGTCGTCGAGCGCCAGGTCAGGGTTGTTCCACCTGCCGCGGAAGTCGAGCGACGGCGCGGTGCTGCTGGATAGAACGGTGTAATTGTTCATATATAGATGTGCGCTTTTGCCCTGGAGGTCCGTTCCGGAAGGCTTGCCAAAATCTCCGCCGAGGCGGAGTTTGTATTGCTCGCCGCGCGGCGTGCAAAGCCAGCCATTGCCGGAAACGTGCGTCAATCCCAGTCCCCGGCCCGTCTTGGGAGAAAAGCTCACAAGCAGGGCGTAGTCCCCGGCGAGTTTGGAATGCATCTGGCCCCAGCCCGTCCACTGCGGAACAATGTGAAAATGGCCGCCCATGAAAAATCCCCAGGGAGCAACGATTGCGGTGACCCCCGCCAGCACCACAACGCCCAGCACAAGCGCGCCCAGCACCTGCACCACGCATCCGTGGCGCGCCCTGCGCGGCGCCGGCACGCCTGGCGGGAAAGACACTGGGTTCTCACGCTGCTCCATGGCGTCCCTTCAGAGGCAGTAAGTGTATCGCAAGGCGGCGGAATGAATGAAATAGCGGGGGCCATTTGATCCAATTGACAGTAACGGTTTAAGTCGTATTAAATCATTAGGATTTCTTTTCACCAAGGACCATACCCTTGACGATGCGATTTGCCTCCATCACGCGCCGCCAGTTGCTCACACGCAGTCTGACCTTCGCCGCAAGCGCTTCCCTCGCTGGGCTTCCGCTGCGTCTGGCCGCGGGCGAGCTTTCCCCGCTCGATGTCGCTTATGCCGGCTCCATGGGATCGTTGATGGAAGGTCCGTTGAAATCTTCAGCGGCGCAAGCGCTCAAGCTCGAGCTCCACGGCCGCGCACAGGGCTCCAGCGCTTTGGCTCAGTTGATCATTAGCGGCAGCATTCGCCCGGATGTTTTCATCTCCATCACGCCCAGCCCCATGTTAACGGTGCTGCGCGCGGGCAAGGCCGCGAGCGCCGTGCCCATCGCTCGCACCGAAATGGTGATCGCCTACAGTCCAAAAAGCCGCTTTGCCGCCAGACTGCAGGCCGCCGCCGAAGGCAAAGCGCGATGGTGGCAACTGCTGCAGGAACCCGGTTTGCGCTTTGGCCGCACCGACCCCGTCACCGATCCCCAGGGCCGCAACATTATTTTCACCATGATGCTGGCCGCAAAAATCTACAAGCAGCCCGGGCTCGCGGAAAGGATTCTCGGCCCGACGATCAACCCGCAGCAGATCTTCACTGAACCCACGGTCCAAGTGCGCTTGCAGAGCGGCGAACTCGATGCCGCCTCGGCTTACCGAATCCAGCCTGGCCCTTTTCATTTACCGTATATTGCGCTGCCCGGGGAGATCAACCTGAGCGGGCAAAATGTCCACGCCGATGATCCTGAAATCAGCCTGACCGTAAGCGGCAAGACGTATCAGCCTGAGCCGCTGATCTTCTACGCCGCCGCGCTCAGAGACGCGCCTAACGCAAAAGCCGCTGCCGCATTCGTCGACTGGCTGAGCGGCGCAGAGGCCCAGTCGATCTTCGGTCGCCTTTACTACGATCCGCCAGGAGACGCATCTTCTCTGCGCGCATGAATATTCCACGCCACTGGATCGCCCGCGGCTCTGCGGCGCTGTTTGCGCTGGCGCTGTTGTATCCTTTCACCGCCCTGCTCGCCCGCATCGGGCCATGGCAGTGGAGCGCCGACGTGCGCGGCCCTGCGCTCGCGTCCGTCCGCGTCTCGCTCCTGCTCACCGGCGTGGCGATGCTGATCATCGTAGCGGTCGGCACGCCCGTGGCTGCTTACATTGCGCGCTGCTCCACCCGCGAGCGCCTGTGGTGGCAGGCTATTTTGCTCGTGCCGATTTTGCTGCCGCCGCTCGCGCTCGGCATCTTGCTCACCCTCGCTTTCGGCCCATACGGATCGCTCGGCGCGGCGCTCGATCATCTCGGCCTGCGCATGACCAACAGCGCCCCCGCCTTCATCCTGACGCAGGTTTACGTCGGCATGGGCTATTACGTACTCGGTGCGGTCGCCGCGTTTGACGCCGTGCCCGCCATCCTGCAAAAGCAGGCCGCTCTTCTCGGCCTTCCGCCGCTGCAAGTTTTTCTGCGCGTCACTCTGCCGCTCTCGCGCCTTGGACTGGCCGTCGCGCTCAGCATCGCGTGGGTCCGCGCCATCGGCGAATTCGGGGCCGTCGTCGTCACCGCTTACTATCCTTCCGGCATGCCGGTGCAACTCTGGGTGAATCTGCAAAGCTTTGGATTGCCCGCCGTAATGCCGCTGCTCGTCGTCTTTCTGGCCGTGGCCCTGCCTCTGCCGTGGCTGGTGCATGTGCTGGCCCAGAGAAAACGCCATGCTTAAGGCCCACATCATAAAGAAGCGCCGCGACCTTGAGGTCGACGTCGCGCTTGAACTGGAAGCCGGCAGCTCCGTTGGTTTGTTTGGCGCTTCCGGCGCGGGCAAGAGCACGGTGCTCGCCTGCATCGCGGGCATTGAAGCGCCCGATGGAGGATTTGTCCGGCTCAACGGCCTCCAACTCTTCCCGCCATCGCTGCCGTTGCACCGCCGCCCACTCGGCTATCTCACGCAGGACCCCGGCCTCTTCCCTCACCTGAGCGTGAGTGGAAACATCTCTTTTGGAATTTCCCGCGAAACAGCCGTCACCTCCGCACACCAGCAATGGATCGCCACCCTGCGCGACCGTCTTCAGCTCAACTCGCTTTGGAAAGCGCCCGCATCTCTGATCTCCGGCGGACAGGCTCGCCGCGTGGCCCTGGCCCGCATGCTCGCGCGCAAGCCGCCGCTGGTCCTGCTGGACGAACCTTTTGCCGGTCTCGACCGCCAACTTGTACGCGAACTGATTGACGATCTCATCTTCTGGAGCCGGCAGATCGGCTTCAGCATCATCGCCGTCG
>DASSXL010000139.1:0-3187 GCA_035703825.1 Candidatus Angelobacter sp. | reverse complement strand
CACGAAAAACATGTGGAGGTGCTCATTGTTGAGGAGTACGTTTCCATCACCACTCAACGCCCGCAAGTGGCACGGCTGCCCATAGCTCCTGATCTTCCTCGCGCTCTTCTCCCGCTCGAAACCTATCCCGTCTCCGCTGGCATTAAGGGCGGGTTAGCCGGTAGTGCCGCCATGGCAGTTCTTGCATGCCTTTATGGGATTCTCAAGCAAGGGAGCATCTGGTATCCGATCAACCTTCTCGCGGCCACCATTTACTCCCAGTCCACGAAGCTGGAATCGGCCTCCCTGAACGCATTCCATATTGGCAGCTTCCTGCTCGCCTGCGTCCTTCATCTAGTCACATCCCTCCTTGTAGGCCTTCTCTATGGAGCAATGCTGCCGATGTTTCCGCGTCGACCGATTCTTCTGGGAGGTGTCATCGGCCCCGTTATGTGGACCGGATTACTGCACAGCATTCTTGGACTCATAAATCCCCTGCTCGACGATCGGATTGATTGGCGGTGGTTTATTGCTTCTCAATTCGCCTTCGGCATCGTCGCGGGGCTTGTTGTTATTCGCCAGGAACGCGTTCGCATCAGGCAATTCATGCCCTTTGCCATACGGGCAGGGATTGAGTCTCCGGCAGTAGCAGCAAAGAATCATGGGGAGAACCATCGGCCATGAAGCTCTGCCGACAACTCTCCGGTGCGCTGGCTCTGCTTGCGCTGGTGAGCTCTGCATGCAGTAGCTCACCAGGGAGACCGGCGGCCGATGCCATACCGATAGATCCGGATGATCTTACGGATTTCGGCACTCTGTATGCCCAGAACTGCGCCGGTTGCCACGGCCCTAATGGCAAGGATGGAGCTTCTATTGCCCTCGCAAATCCGCTTTACCTCGCCATCGCCGATGATGCAACCCTGCGACGTGTAACGACAAACGGTGTTGCCGGAACTCTAATGCCGGCGTTTGCCAAGAGTGCAGGTGGGATGCTCACCGACCAACAGGTTGACGTCATTGTCCGGGGAATTCGCGAGCATTGGTCCAAGGCGGAGGTTTTGCGCGGTGAAAATGCGCCGCCCTACGCCGCGCCGAATCCCGGCGATGCGTCGCGTGGATCGCAAGTCTTTGCTGTCTATTGTTCTTCGTGCCATGGCCTCCGGGGAAGCGGCGGGGCCAAGGCAAGCTCAATTGTGGATACATCCTATCTTGCCTTGGTCAGCGATCAAGGTCTTCGAACAACCGTTATCGTTGGAATTCCGGAATTGGGTGCTCCAGACTGGCGTAGCAATGTGCCGGGGAAACAGATGTCCTCGCAAGATGTCTCCGATGTAGTGGCATGGCTCGCTTCTCAACGCACGGCATTTCCGGGCCAGCCCTATCACCATTCCGACAAATCAGCGGGAGAACTTCAATGACTATTCCGGACAGTCTTTCCAGGCGTGAGCTCCTCATGAAGGTGGGCATTTTGTTCAATGGCATCGTTGCCGCCCTGCTGGCCGTGCCCATCATCCGTTACGTTCTGTCTCCTGTGGCTCACGAGCGGAAGCAAGGTTTTCAGTCTTGGCTTCCGCTCGGCGAACTCAACCAGTTCCCCCCAGGTCAGACGCGATTGGCGACCTACCGAAATCCAGTAGTGAATCCTTGGGACGGTAAAACGGCAGACATTGCCTGCTGGGTACGTAACGTGGACGGCCAGACCTTTCAAGTCTTTGCAATCAACTGCGCCCACCTAGGTTGTCCGGTTCGATGGTTTCCACAATCCAGTTTGTTCATGTGTCCCTGTCACGGCGGCGCCTATTACCAGGATGGCTCCCGGGCGTCAGGACCTCCAGAGCGCGGATTGTTCCAGTATCACTACAAGCTCGAAGATGGAAAGCTTTTCATCAAAGCAGGAGAGATGCCGACACCTGGCCAGAAAACACAGACATCAATCGTCACTTTGGAGACAGGGCGATGCGTTTGATCGGACAGATCGGTGAGTGGTTGGATGCGCGCCTCCAACTTGGTCAAACCATCCGTGAGACTGCAGAGCATCCGGTTCCGCGCAACACCGCGAGTTGGTTTTATGTTTTCGGGAGTGCAGCATTTGTTGTGTTTATTCTTCAGATTTTTACTGGCATTCTGCTTGCGCTGATTTATGTGCCTTCCGCGGGTGAAGCTTGGAACAGCCTTCAGGTACTCAACCACGGGATCCAGCTCGGATGGTTTGTTCGTGCTCTCCACGGCTGGGGCTCCAACTTTATGGTCGCTATCGTTCTGCTCCACATGATTCAGGTTTTTCTGTTTGGCGCTTACAAGTTTCCGCGCGAATTGACCTGGATTGTCGGTGTATTCCTATTGCTGATGACGCTCGGCATGGCCTTCACCGGCCAAGTGTTGCGCTTTGATCAGGATGCGTATTGGGGTTTGGGAATTGGCGCGTCGATCGCCAGCCGCGTCCCGGTGGTAGGACCTGCCATTGTCAACATTATGCTAGGTGGCCCCATCATCGCGGGAGCGACTCTCTCGCGGTTCTTCGCTATGCACGTATTTGTAATCCCCGGGCTGTTGATTGCATTTGTCGCGATTCATCTGCTAATGGTCGTGAAGCTGGGCATTAACGATTGGCCGATGCCCGGCCGTGTAGTTCGAAAAGCGACTTACGTTCATGAATACCACGAATTGACGAAGAAGGAGGGTGTGCCCTTCGTCCCCGGCGCGGTTTGGAAGGATCTTTGTTTCAGCGCTTTCATATTACTCGCTGTGGCTGCCTGCGCTGTTTACTTTGGACCCTTTGGCCCTTCAGGCCGTCCGGATCCCACGATTATTCAGACGGCTCCGCGGCCGGACTTCTTTTTCCTGTGGCTTTATGCGGTGCTTTCGCTCTTGCCTCCATCGATGGAAACTCCTGTTTTGCTCATTGGCCCGGTGATCGTTCTTCTCGCGCTCTTACTCCTCCCGTTCCTCTTCGGCGAGGGAGAGAAAAGTTGGCGCCGAAGGCCCATCGCTGTGCTCTCCATTTTGCTGATTGCGGTTGCTTTAGGAAGTTTTACCGATCTTGCGACGTTCACGCCGTGGAGCCCTGTGATGGATGCTTGGAGTAGCGACTCTATTCCTCCTGAGTTTCTTCACAACCGCACCGCGCTCGAACGCCAAGGTGCTCTCGTCTTCCAGGAGAAGCAGTGCCATAATTGCCATTCGCTGGATAACATTGGCGGAAAACGTG
>DASSXL010000023.1:0-5758 GCA_035703825.1 Candidatus Angelobacter sp. | reverse complement strand
GGAATCTGGCTCAGATCAGGCTTGGCCGGATTGCTGGTGATGCGGAATTCCAGGATCTTACCAACGCAAGGATCGGATGACTTGCCGGCGAGCGCATCAGCAAGGCTACGGTCCGCCGCGGGTTTCTTGCCGTCCTGATGTTCGCAGAGGTTTACCAGCCAGACTTTGTCGCCCAGGTTATAGCGCGAGAAGTCAATGATGATGTCATAGCGCTCTGCAATGCCCTGCTCGTCGAGCTGGGTCAGAGTGACAGGTTGAGGCATCAGGTTGCCGTCATTGGCAATCTGGACCATCGGAGACGCGTCACTCAGGCAGAGCTTGAAGAAGCGGGAAACGCTGGCGTTCAGGATGCGGAAGCGATACTTGCGGCGCTCCACTTCAAAGAATGGCTTGTAGCAGAGGTTCACGGTCATCACGTCGCCGATAAATCCATCGAGTTGGAAGATATCGAAGTAAAGCTGGCCGTTTGCGTCCCATGCCTTGTCCGCCAGCATGATATTGATGTCGTAATCCAGGTTGCCCCATGATTTTGCGGAGCCGCTGGGCAGGCGCAGGTTCACGCCGTCATTCAACTCTTCATTGCCACGATCGAGCGCGCTGTAGATGTTGAACATGGCAGCGTTGCCCTTGTACACGTTCTGCGAGGTGAAGCTGAACATGTGATCATGGAACCAGTGGGTGCTCATGGTTTCATGCCAGTCACCGGGGACCTTGTTGATTCCACCCGCATCGGTCGGGCTGCCGGCCATTGGATCGGTAGCGTCAACGTTGATGGAATCATGTCCAGCCAGGATGATGGGCCAGTGATAGTCGTAGAACTGTCCGGGGAAGAAGAACGCGCCGGTAAAGCCGTCATTTTCCGCGCCGTGGTGCCCGTTGTGCTCGTGGGTAGAAATCGTGTGGCGTCCGAAGCCGCCGTTCTTGGTGACATCAGCGGGTAGCTGGTTGTGATGACGGAAGATGATCGGTTCGCCGTAACGGCCAATCGCCAACTTGGGCGGAATGGTTCCGTTAAATGTCCACATTGCCAGCGGACCCTGGTCAGGAAGATTGGGGTGGAACTTGGGGTGAATGCTCTGGCCGTTTTTGGTGTTGACCTTGGCGCCTTCCTGCGTGGCTTCAATCAGGACCTGGGGCGCGAACTCATCAAAACGCTGGTGCGCCCAATCCTGCCCTGGAGGACGGCCTTCCATTGGTCCCAGACCGCCGCCCAATTCAGGCGCCATGTTGATGGGCGTCTGATTGGCCATTGCCGTGGGGGCTGGAGTGCATGCGGAGATCGGGCTGCGGTCAAGCAATTCAAAACGAAGCATGAGCTGCGTAAATGCCAGCCCGCTAAGGCCCGGGCTGGGAGGCGCGCCCGTGGGACCGTTCAACGAACCCGCATATGCGCTTTTTACGAATGGGTTAAGACCGTGGATGGGGGCCAGCATTCCACCAGTTGTGATTAAGCCCCACTTAACCAGATCGCGACGTGAGATTTTGCCTTGTGAATAGGCTTTCACGATCTCTGCGCGGTTATTTCTGGCATTTTCCGCTTCCCGAATCCGGGCTTTAGAGGAGTTTTCAGACAGAAAAAACCCTTCAGGGTGTTTACGGCTCATTTGGCTGCGCTCCTTAAGTGTTTACCTGCAACCGGCCAGGGCGTTATGCCAAGGCAGGGAAATATCGCTGACAGCCAAAAGGACCGGTTCCTATTTGTCCCTCTCTGGAACCTCTTGTGCCACTAGCCTTCTGAACACTCTTGCAAATCGATAAGTGGATGGTTTTTGCGCGGCCATCCCTTTGACCTGCACAGCCCGGAAGACGGTGTCAGCTCTCAGGGTGTAGAGTGCGGCAGCGTCATTAGAATCGAGCGAGAAGAAGATTAAAATTTCAAAGGATTGTGGATTGTTGAGGTTGCACGGAAATTGGGGCGTTATCTAGCAGCGACAAAACTGCGAAACCTCTAAGGATTGAGTTTTGCTACGATTTGACGAGGGTTTTCATTTTCAGCGTTCTTGCCGCGACCCAGTATTCCTGCCAAATGACAGCCCCTGGCACGAGCACGAAGCTTTGCCCGAGCCAGGGGTAACGCAATCTTGAAACGCTGGTTTAGCGCGCTTTCGCAGCACTGGCCGCAACGCCCGAGCCGTTCTCTCCAGCTGATTCTTTCATGTGGGTCTGCACGGCCTGGGCGATCACACTCGGCGAAAGGTCCTGCCCGAAGAGCTTTTTCACCAAGGCCGCAGCACCTTCGCTGAATTTGCCAATGCTGGCCACGGCGAGGTCGGTCACCTCGGGAGGCGCGTTCTGGACAAAGCCGTCGATTACATGAGCATATTCCTGGCCCGAGGTGAACATTGCAAGCATCTTGGCAGCAGTTAACGGGTCACCATAGATCTTGAAGTCGGAAGCGGAGAGCGCTTGTCCCATGGCGGTTGCCATGGCAATGCGCACATCCCGCTCAGCGGCGATCTTGGCCTTCTGGACCTCCAGTTCGAACGATAGACGCTGGTTGGCGCTCTTGGTTTCGAGTTCCAACTTGAGCACTTCGACTTTGGATTGGTCGACTTTCACCTGTTCCGCCGCAACGTTGACCGGAATCATGGCAAGGGCCTGGTCTCCTTCAGCCTGGAGCGTCTTGGCCTGCTGGTCAGCGTCGGCGCGTTTCAGCCTTGCGGCAGCCTGATCTTCGGTGGCCTTCTTCTCAGCCTCGGCGCTTTTGATTGTCTCGTAAGCGTCGACGTCCGCTTGCATGTTCCGTTCAATCTTGGTCTGCTCGGCCGCGGCTTGCTTCTGAATCACAGCGATCCTCTTCTGCCGTTCGGCTTCAGATTCCTTCTGGACTGTAAGCATTGCCTGATTGGCTTTTTCGCGTTCGGTTTCAGCCTGAATGCGGGCGGTTTCCGCGGCGGTGCGCTGGGTTTCAGCATTGGCAATATCAGCCTGCTTCTTGCGCTGAGCGATTTCAATGGCCTTATCCTTTTCAATCTGAGCAGCCTGGACCGCCTGCTGTTGCTGGGCCGCGGCAACTTCAACCGCTCTTTTCTGGTCAACCTCAGCTACGGCCACAACCTGGTCGGCAGTGACTTGCGCAACCTTGGAAAGCCGGTTTTGTTCGGCCGCATACTCCGCGGCTTTGCGTTCGGATTCCGCCCGGGCGTTTTTCTGTGTGACGTCCAGCTCAAAAACCTTTTGATCGCGCTCCACTTCCTGGGCTTTCACCTGCTGGTCAGCCGTCGCGCGTGCCTGGCTGATTGCAACACGGGATTTATTGGTCACTTCGGCAATTTTCTGAGCACCTAGAGCGTCGAACACGTTCGATTCCGGATTAAGGTTCTCAAGCGGAGTCTGGTTGAGATAGGTGACTGTTACCGACTCAAGGAACAGACCATTGTGCGCCAGGTCTTCTTCGACGATCTTTTTGACCTCCGCGCTATATTCGTCAACCTGCTTGTGCAGGTGATCGAGGTTGCTTCGCCCGGCAACGGTGCGCAAGCCTGAAACCAGCTTGTCACCCACCAATCGCATGATGGATTCATCCTGGCCGGAGCGCCCACCCAGAGAGGTTGCCGCGTCCTTGATGGCCTCAGGAGTACGGTTGACCCGGATGAAGAACTGGGCAACAACGTCGACATGGAGGCTATCGCCGGTGATAAACGATTTGTCACCAGTCTTTTCGATTTGCAAGCGAATCGTCTCCAGGCTGACCCATGCGATCCGGTGTATTGCGGGAACAACAATTGCTCCACCATCAATCACGACCTTAGGGCCGCCGCCGCCGGTCCGTACGAAGGCCTGGTTCATGGTGGCCTTGACGTACATGTTGGTGATGGTCAACAGAATGCCGCCAGCCACAAGCACGGCAATGCCAAAAGCGGAAATGATCATCCTGCTGAAAGACGGAATCTGCTGGACAAAGAACGGCCCCATAGTGAGCAGCAGACCGAGAGCGACGAGGATAACGGCCATTCCCGCGCCGGAACTGTGCTCTTCTTCTCGTGACGCTGTAATGGGCTGATTTTCTTCTTCCTGAAGGCGTAGGTTAGACATTTTGTTTTTCTCCTACCGTGAATTCAATTTTGCTCTAGTAACCGCTGTTGATCGAGCGGCCGGCTGGTCCGGCTGGTCCCGCTGGAGTCGTGCGACCGTGAAAATGCGTGATGCTGGGTCATATTCGAGCAGAAGCAATTCCGCACCACCCGGAATGACGGAGCCGTCATGGGTCCGGCAACGGACCTGAACTCGATTTTGTTGATCGTCAAGAAGGAATGCTGATCCCGGACGCGCGTCCAGTTGGTAAGCAGCGCGAGCGATGCGGCCGACCAATAGCTCCTCCTCGGTGCCGTATGTTTCCAGTTGTGGCGTCATGCGCGATATGAACTGAGACAGCCCGCTGGTTGAGGCATACGAGATCAGGAAAGCGCAGGCCATCGAAGGCCAGACGTAAAGCGCCGGAGTACGCAGCATCGTGGCAAAGATTTGATTGGCGACCACACCCGACGCCCCCCAGATCAGGCAAAAGATCGACAGCAACAGCATCAATGGAACCTTGCCGACTCCAAGAATACTCAACAGCCGGGAAAGTATGTCCTGGCTCCCGGCAGAGGCGTGAACAGTTCCGTGCGCACTATGCGTATCTGCCGCTGTATGGGTGGGCGCAGGATGTGTGTTCGCAGCGCTTAAGGATGCGCCATGGCTTGGAGCGGCACTGGCAGCAACGTGACCATGAATCGTTGCATGACTATTCCCGAGGTGAGATAAATGGTTTCCACCAAAATGCGGCAGGTGGTGGCCGGCGAGATGAACCGCATGGCTGGCATGGCTGAGGTGGACCGCACCTACGGCCTGCAGAAGCAAAGGCAGCACGCCAAGGGCAAATGGCAGAGTAAAAATCAAGTTCCACCACTGGAACAGATCCCAAAAGTGCATAGCTTCCTCTTCCGCGAGCAGAATTATCCTCGATTTTTCTTATTGCTGACGAGTAATAGTTTTTTCAATCTAAGCAATGCCATGGGACCCTTCATGAGAATTTTCTAAGCTGTGGCAGCCGAAAAGGATTAGCTGCCAAATGCTTCATTTACTATCTTCGGTTCTATCTTTCTAAAAAAGCTAAGTAGGAATTCGATGCGTCAGGAGCAATTCCGGCGCATGCAGCGACCCGCGAGCGCGAGAAACTTGACGTACACACCCCAAGAGACTAGTGCTGGAAACTGATGAAACGTTGCAAGAAGAGCACCGATAAGTTCTGGAACTGGTCGCCCGTATGCCATGCTGGAAACCAGAAACGCCGATTCTGGGAACTATCGGGGGCCTCACGATTCCACAACGTTCAACCCATAGATTCCTTCCGCTTCTGAATCTAGAGGACTTCCCAGGGGCGGGCCAGGTAGACGGGCAATCTGGCATGAAGAATCGGCCACGCCTAGCTGAAGGCGGCCTATTTCACTTTGAGCACGACCACGGTCTGATCGTCAAAGACTTCAGCGCCGGCGGCAAATTCATTTATGGCGTTGAAAATCGCGTCCACAATTTCCTGCGCTGTTCCGCCGGCGTTCTTGGCGATGACATGCTCCACGCGGCTGCGGCCAAATTGCTCGTCCCGGGCAGTGCTCGCGTCCACAATGCCGTCACTGAACAGGACAAACACGTCGCCGGACTCGGCCTGGATGGTGACCTCGTCGTAAGAGACGTCTTCAAACATGCCCAGCGGCAGCCCGGCAGCTTCCAGCATGTGGGCGTGTCCGCGATGGCAATAAATGGGTCGGGGAAGACC
>DASSXL010000010.1:0-11247 GCA_035703825.1 Candidatus Angelobacter sp. | reverse complement strand
GCCGACAAGCGGCACAAGAAGAAGCGGGGATGAGGCTTAGTCCGGCGAGTTGAATCATCATTCTTCATTGTGCCGCCGTGTCTCAGTGGCAGTTTTCAGACGCGGGCTGACATTTTTTGCCGCCGCGCGGAGCCGCTCCATCCCATTGCGGTCAAAACGTTTCCAGGCCGCCTGCAATGCCTTGCGCGACTCTTCATCCGGCTGTGCGGCCATGGCATGTTCGCGGCTGGCGCCGGAAAGCCGGTAGTCAAGCACCCGCTTTTCCCATTTGTCCAGGCCAGCTTCCCGCGCCCATTCTCTCCAGTTGGGCCGGACCAACGGGCGCGCATGGAAATGGACTTCGCCGGTGCTGTCATTGATCCTGTCGATCAGCCGTTTGTGCTCTTGAGATGGCTGCTGAACGACCGTCAACCCGGTTGGCACGGCGGAGACCAGCCAGTCCCGATAACTTTCATGTTGCTCGCGAGGGTCGCCGTAGTCACGACCCGCTCCCGCGCCGGCCCGCCAAACGCCGTCTGTACCTTTGGCTGCCTGGCGACGCTCATACTGATGGCCCATATATTCCAGCGCTTCCTCGCCAGAGATTTCCTCGCCGTCAGTCCGGCTGCTGCCGATCGTAACCAAGTTGCCGCTGCCCTCGTCTACCAGTCCCATTTTCAGCGCTTCGCGCCTGGCGACGGTCTTTATGTAAGTCTTTGGATTTTTCGCAGTGCGCCATCGCCCCTGCTGGACGGCTTCGCGGATGGCGAGAAAGGATTGCGGTCCCAGGCGGAGTTCCTGCATGATCCACACCCAGACGGCGCTCGATTGCTCCACGCCGAGCTGCGCAGCGGTCTCCAGGGCCCCCAGCCATTCGGCCTTGCTTATAGAGGTTCGAGGCATGTCTTTGGTCCCTCTCGGGTACGATAGCGCAAAGGCGAACAAAATACAAATAAAATAAAATCTGAGAAAAATGTCCCGGAAAGTGCAAAAAGGCACACTAGATAAGTAGAGGGGGAATTTTCCCGCGAGCCGCCACCGATGCGGCTTTTTTGTTGGTAAATCGGTCATTGGCTCTTGGCCCTTGGCTTTTGGCTATTAGCTTAGGAATCAAAAACTTAGAAGCGTAATAAATCCGCAAGTCAGCCACCCGACCGGGTGGCTTTTCTTATTTCTAAAAACCCCACATCGAGGAAAAACAAATGATGAGCAAGCAGGAAATCCTGAAGGCGATACGTGTGTGCGCTAAGAAACTCGGTCACAGTCCCAGCCTGCGCGAACTAAGAAGGATGGCGGGCGTGAATGCGACCAGCCTGGACAAAGCGTTTGGCGGCCTGAGCAAAGCACTGTCGGCTGCCGGATTGGAAGCAGTCGGTCCAGGATACGAGGTAGCGGAATCCGCGCTGCTGCTGGACTGGGCGGCGGTCGCGCGCAAACTGGGAAAGGTCCCCACGGCGCAGCAGTATGGCGAGACCGGCAAATACAGCCAGACACCGTTTTACGCGCGGTATGAACGCTGGGGCCGGGTGATGGAGGCGTTCAGGAAGTTTGCGCGGGCGGAGAAGAAAGAGTCGCAATGGCGGGACGTGCTGAAGCTCATTGCGGCACGGGAAGAGAAGATCACGAAAGCGGCGGAGGGCGGAAAGTTGGGGCGGCGGTGTCCGCTGATGATGGACCGCGCGGTGTATGGCGATCCGCTGCTGATTCCTGGCATGGCGCATGCGCCGACCAATGAAGCCGGGGTGATGTTTGCCTTTGGCGTGATGGCGGGACGGCTGGGTTTTGCGGTGAAGCGCTGGCAGGTGGCGTTTCCGGATTGTGTGGCAGTACGGGAAATGGCCAAAGGACAATGGCAGGACCAGAACGTGGAAGTGGAGTTTGAAAGCAAAAATTTCCTGCGGCACGGGCACGATCCGAAGAAGTGCGACGTGATTGTGTGCTGGGTACACAACTGGCCGGAGTGTCCGGAGTGGATTGAGGTGGTGGAGTTGAGGAAGGAGATTGCCAAAATCGCCGGGGTTGGAGATCGCCGTGATCGCACGTGATCGGAAAAAGAAAATCTACCACGGAGACGCGGAGAAACGCCTCGCTGCAGATCGGCGCAGATGAGCTCTGCCCGGAAAGAAGCGCCTGGTTTCATAGCAGGGCACGGGTTTCATGAATCTGCATCGACCCTGTCCGCTTCAACGTATCTATACAATCGCTTACAAAAATATCTATAAACCAAGCTACAAAATTGCTATAGTTGCCTCGCCATCCCCAGCAAGATTGTAGTCTGGCCAAGGTATCAGCCTTAGCTAAAGCGTGGCCTTTTGGAGTTCCTCACATGTTGAAGATGATAATGTTGATCTTTGTGGCAACAATGGCATTGGCGGCGGGTTCTCTTGCACAGCAAAGCGCGCCTGCGGAGACTCAATCGCAGGGACCAAAGGAAACGCATGCTCAGCCGGCGTCAGGAGCTTCCACGGTCTTGAAGGTCAAAACGCGCCTTGTGGTGGTGGACGTGGTCGCCCGGGATTCGAAAGGCGCGCCCGTCACTGACCTGAAGCAGGAAGACTTCACCGTGGTGGAAGATGGCAAGGAGCAGAAGCTCCGCATCTTCAGCTTTCAGCATCCGGAGACTATTCCTGCGCAGAGCACGCCGTCCCCGGCGCGGGCCGCGAATGTTGTCGATAACCTGCCCCACTTTCAGCCCGGCCGCGCCCTGAACGTGATCCTGATGGACGCCATCAATACCGGCACCGCGAACCAGATGTACATGCGCGATGCCATGGTCAGGTTTCTGGAAAAGATTCCCGACAGCGAACCTATCGCCGTCTATCTTTTGTCTGACAGACTGCGCCTGGTGCAGGATTTCACCACCGACCCCGTTCTGCTGCGGCAAGTTGTTCGCAGCTTCAAAGGAAAGAATTCTCCGCTGTTGAATTCGTCGATCAATGGCTCCGCGTCCCCGGTTTTGCCCGGCATTTCACAGTCTCTTCCGCCGCAGATGGCAGGGCAGATCCGTGAATTTCAGGAGCAGATCGTGACCAGCATGGCAGACCAGCGCGTGGGGATCACGCTTTCCGCCCTTAATTCTCTCTCCCGGACGCTCGCGGGGTATCCGGGAAGAAAAAATCTGATATGGATTTCGGAAGCATTTCCTTTTGCCGTGATGTTGTCATCGGCTTCGGCCAAGTCCTTTGTGAATGACCGGAACTACGCGTACGATGTCGCGCGCACGGGAAACCTGCTCAGTGATTCCCAGGTGGCAATCTATCCGCTGGATGCCCGGGGCCTTGCGGGGAGCGCTTTGTTCGATGTTGGTAACAACGCTGACTCCATGGGAGTTGGATCATCCAGCGCCGGCCGTGAAGCCGAAGACCGGCTGGCGGCCCGGACCACCATGCTGGATCTGGCCGAGCGCACCGGCGGACGCGCTTTTTATAATCGCAACGATCTTGATGGGGCCGTCCGTGAAAGCATCGATGACGGGTCCACCTATTACACGCTGGGCTACTATCCCGAGAACAAAGATTGGAACGGCGCCTTCCGCAAGATCCAGGTAAAAGCCCAGCGTGCCGGCGTGAAGCTGCGTTACCGCATCGGATACTTTGCCGCGGACGCCGCCGCTTTTGCCAAACTTAATCCCAAAAAACAGGACATGGATTTTGATGACGCGCTCAGCCTGAACATTCCTGTCTCCACCGCGCTGCCCTTCCAGGCCATGGTCCTTCCTCCTTCGGCCAAGACTCAGAACAAGGTAGTGGTGAGCTATGGTGTGGATCCCCATGCGCTCAGCTTTGAAGCCACCGGCGACGGCCTGCAACGCGTTGACATGGAATGCGCCGTAAGGGTATTTGCGAAAAAGAACCCGGACAAGATGATTGCCGCCGAGGCGCAAAAGATGGGCGGCGCCTTGAACGCAGACGCGTACGCGAAAGTGATGAAGGGCTTTTTCCCCTGCCGCGACCAATTGAGCCTGGAGCCGGGCGACTATCTTCTGAGATTAGGCGTCCGTGACAACCAAACGGGCCTGATCGGAACGGCCAACGCAACACTTACCATCCCGGCGGAGGGAAGTGGCGCTCCCGATTCCAAAGCCGGAGAAGCCAAACCCTAGGCAATGAGCGAAATGGTTTCTGCGGCAGCGCGGAAAACTTTTAGCCGGGGCGGCGGCGCAGATGAGCGCTGATCGGGGAAAGGAGCGCATGGTTCGTATCAGGGCCCGGGCTTTAGCCGGGCCGTAAGGGCCGTAGTAGAATTCCGGCTTTAGCCGCTGCGTATGGTAAAGCTCACAAGAAAGTCGGATCGCCGGAATATAGTCGCGGGCCGACGGACTTTTTTTGCCGGATGCAAGAGCTACATGGACCGACCGTTTTTTCAGGCGCAGAACGAAGCCGAGCTTTTTATCGACGTTTTACGGACCAACACCCTGGCCGGCAAGTTCAAGCTGCATGACTTCGTGGTGATGCCGGACCACTTCCATGTGCTCCTCACGGTTGACGGGAATACGAGCATTGAGCGCGCGCTGCAACTCATTAAAGGCGGCTATTCATTCCGGCGGGGAAAAGAGCTCGGACTGGAAGGAGAGATCTGGCCGCCCGGATTCTCCGATGTTCGGGTCCTGGACCGGAAGAGCTTCCTGGCGCATAAGAAGTATATCGATGAGAACCCGGTGAAAGCGGGCCTGGCGAAGAGCGTTGGAGAGTATCCCTATTGCTCCGCATATTTCCGTAAGAAGAAAAAGGCCAGCGGCTAAAGCCGGGGTCTTTAAGACATCTTTCCGGCCCGGCTAAAGCCCGGGCCCTGATACGAACCTATTCCTCGCGGCGCGGGGGTTATCGCCACCTGACGAGCAAAAAAAGGCGTCCCTGCGTGGGACGCCTTTCTCATTCGAAATCCAAAGATCGCGCTTACTGCTGCACTCCCACCGCCGGCTTTTCTGCCGTCGAGCCGCTGGCGGTGGTGGCGCGCGCGGCGAAGAAGTTGTGATCGTACAGGGCGCGGTAGAACTTGCCGCTGATTTCGGCGGCCTTGGGGCCAAAGGTCGGGCGGCCGCCCTGGAGAAAGACCACGGTGACGATGTGGCCGTACTGCGTGTCGGCATATGAGGCGAACCAGCCGAAGCGGGTGCCATCTTTGGAGCAGGTGCCGGTCTTGCCCAGGACCTGCTCTTCACTAAAGTTCAGGCGCAGGCTGCGGGCGGTGCCATACTGCACGGCGCCGGTCATGCCTTCAGCAATTTCCGGGACGAGCGGGCCGATATCGAGCTGGCGCTTGACGCGCGGCGCGAAGCCGATGACCTGGTCAACCGACGTGGGATGCTGCAGGTAATAGAGTGTGCCTCCGTTGGCCACGGCTGAGACCAGCGCGCCGAGCTGCAGGGGCGTCATGGAAATGCTCTCGCCAAAAGAGCACATCTTGCCTACGCCGCCAAGGTCGGCCGCGAGCTCATGCGTGGGGAAGGTGCCCAGGTGCTCGCCTTCAATGCCGTAACCCGCAAGCTCGCCCAGTCCGAACTGGTGGGCGTAATAGCTGACCTTGGGGAAGCCGAGGCGGCGTCCGACGGCCTCAAAGTAAGCGTTGTTGGAGTGCGCGAGCGCCTCAGTAAGAGTCATGCGCGAGCGGCGGCCCAGCGCGATGGATTCTTCACGGGTAATGACTTTTTCACTCAGGCCGGCCAGCGCCACCGCCACCTTGATGGTGGAGCAGGGCTGCGCGCCTTCACTGAGCGCCAGCTTCTGGTTGACCATGGCAAGAATGCGTCCGCTGGTGGGGTCAATGGCGACGACGGTGCCGTTCATGTTGCCCAGCGCGTCAATGGCGGCTTGGCGCACAACGGGATCTTCACCTTCAACGATGTCGCCATCGGTGTTGTCGTCAGCATATGAGTTGCCGGTGAAGCGCTCAACCCACCGATGCCGCGCGCGACGGCTGCGATGCAGGCTGGCCGTCTTGACCGTGGCTTTTATGCCGGTGGCTTTGGCGGTGGCAGCTTTGGCGGCAGTGGCTTTTGTGTTGGCCGTACGCGCGGCGGCTGAGCGCGCGACCGTATGCTTTTTGGCGGCGCGCTGGTGGCGCAGCCGCGCCATGCGCTTTTGGGCTCGCGCGCTTTCTGTTACGTGGCCGCTGGATTTGGCCTTGGTGGTGGTGGCGCTGGAGCTGCGCGCAAACATCGCGCCGGACAGAACAAGACTGGAGACGAAGCAGACAAGGAGACGAAGCCGAAATGTCATGAGAGTCACTGCCACCTGGGTATCCGGGTTTCTGTTCTTTATGTTTTATCTATACGATTTTCGGCCGTTCGTTTGTCTGATCTGCCTTCGTCGGTTGCGCCGGCCAGAAAAAGGGTCGCAACCAAACCGCAAAAAATCGACGATCGATGCTTGAACCGAAAATCAGAACGCTTATCGCGATAGTAAGTGAAACTTTCCATCGCGCATAACTGTTAATTCTCCTAGTACCGAAGTAAGTAATTGCTTAGCTTCGCTGGTCCAGCTTGCTTCGCCACTAGAAGTAAGATGCAGCTGCTCTCAACCCCGTTTGGCCGCATTTGCCGCTGTTTTCAATGGCCCAGGAAGAGCAATGGTCCTCGCCAGTATTAACCCTAGAAGCCCGCCATTGGTTTTGCCTTAAAGGCAGATTAACGTTATTAATTCGCCGGCGGCCATCTGTGGAGCGGCGGCCTGCGGGGAGTTTGTGGTCGGGGCGCTTTGCGGCTTGCGCGCCCCAGGTTAAAAGCTAAAGCTTGCGGCTTGATCGAGTTACGGTCGGCGGCGCCAATAGCGACGCTGCCGGTTGAGCGCGGCGGCCGCTAGTTGATCTCCCCGCGCTTGCGGATAAAGGCCGGCACATCCAGGTCATCTTGCTCCACGGCGCTGCGGATGGAGTCGGTCATGGTGGCCAGGTTGGGGTTCTCGCGCGCCGGCATAGCCACGCGCGCCGGAGCACCGGAGTGGGCACTAGCCGCGTGGGCCGTAATCTGAGAGCCATGAGGAACATGGGGTATATGCGTGGCATTCACCACCCTGGGCGCCGCCGCGGCAGCCTGCACCTGGTAGGCAGAGGCGGTCCGCGCCGTCGAGATGGCGGCCTGCGCCGCGTTCACGGTGCGGTCCTTGCGCGCAGGCACGTCGTTCTTAAATCCGGTTGCGATCACGGTGATTTTGATGTCGTCTTTCATTTTTTCGTCCTGCACGGCGCCAAAAATGATATTGGCGTCTTCATGCGCTGCCGACTGAATAATCGTGGACGCTTCATTCACCTCCGCCAGCTTGAGTGACGATGAGCCCGTAACGTTGATCAGGATGCCACGCGCTCCGTCGATGGCCCCCGCTTCCAGCAGCGGCGACGAAATCGCAGCCTGCGCGGCGTCAGTCGCGCGACGCTCGCCCTTGGCCACGGCCGTTCCCATCACGGCATATCCCATGCCCGCCATGATGGTTTTTACGTCGGCAAAATCACGATTGATAATGCCGGGAATGGTAATGATGTCAGAGATGCCCTGCACCGCCTGCCGCAGGATATCGTCGGCGATGCGGAACGATTCAAAGAAACCGGCGTTCTGGGCCACCGCCAGCAGCTTTTCGTTGGGAATCACGATCGTGGTATCGATCGAGTCAATCAGTTCGGCCAGGCCGCGCTCCGCCTGCGCCATTCGGCGGCGGCCTTCAAACGCAAACGGCTTGGTTACCACCGCCACGGTCAGCGCGCCCATCTCGCTGGCCAGCGACGCAATGATCGGCGCGGCGCCCGTTCCCGTGCCGCCGCCCAGGCCGGTGGTGACAAACACCATGTCCGCGCCTTCCAGCGCTTCGATAATCTTGTCCGCATCTTCCAGCGCGCCACGGCGTCCCATTTCCGGGTTGGAGCCCGCTCCCAGTCCGTTGGTGAGCTTGGTGCCCAACTGTATCTTCACCGGCGCGCGTGACATCTGCAGCGCCTGCAAATCTGTGTTCGCCACAACAAACTCCACGCCCTCCACTCCGGCGCAGATCATCCGGTTGACCGCGTTTCCGCCTCCTCCGCCCACGCCGATCACCTTGATCTTCGCGTTGGTGCGGGGATCTTCGTTGAATTGAATTCTCACTTCGTCTGCTTTTTTTTGCGCGTCGCTCATACTTCACACTCCTGATCCGATTGATCCGCCGGCTGCGTCACATTATTTATGTTCCAAATTTATGTCCTAAACCTGGTTCCAAAGCTTGCGATCTCACGTTGCGTTTAAGTTTTGCGCCCCACGTTCGTTCTTAGGTGACGCCAGATTCCCCCAGCCCAACCCAAACTTTTTTCTGTAATCCCGATCGCGCGCTTTTTGCGGGTGAGGGATCACTTTTCCCTTCCAGACACTCACATGCATTGCCACTTTCCACTCGATGTTCCTTTCAGCTATAGGGCTCCCTCACTCCGCTTGGGATTTCAGCGTCTTCATTTACACAATTCCCAAAATTCTCCCAATGCGCCGCTGGTTCGATCTTCTTTCGCCCCTTGCCCCAATCCGCGTCCATCTGCGTTCATCCGCGGTAAAGGTTTTGCCTTTCCGATCACCCGATCACCCGATTTCTTTAAGCTCCCAGCTTCGCCAGCAGCGCGCGCAGCTTCTGTCCAAATCCCTGCTCCGGATTCATCTTTGCCATCGTCGTGCGGTGCGCATACATCGCCAATCCAACTGCCGTTGCAAACTCCTCTTCTGCCAGCGGTTCAGGCATATCCGCAATCGGCGCTTCCGGCGCCGCCAGCCGGATAGGCCGGTCCAGGACCTTCTGGCAAACTTCCGCCAGTCCCGTCATGCGCGATCCGCCGCCCGTCAACACCACGCCCGCCGGACACAGCTCCAGCACTCCGGCCTGTTTCAGGTGGTCGCGCATCAGCTCGCACAGCTCCAGCGCGCGCGGCTCAAGTATCTCCGCCAGAAACCGCTGCGGCATCAGCCGCGACGGCCTGTCTCCCACGGCCGGCACTTCAATCTCATTGCCTTCGGCTACCTGACTGCTGATGGTGTGGCCAAACTGCTTCTTGATCTTCTCCGCCGACACCAGCGGCGTCCTCATGCCCACGGCCACGTCATTGGTGAAATGGTCTCCGCCCACGGGCACCACGCCGGTGTGCGCCACCATTCCGTCGGAATAAACGATCATGTCGGTCGACCCCGCGCCGATATCGGCCAGGCACACGCCTAGCTCTTTTTCGTCGGCGCGCAGCGTGCTGTCGGCGGACATCAACGCTTCATACACCACGTTGTCCACGTGCAGGCCCGCGCGGTTCGCCGCCGTCACCACGTTCTGCGTCGCGCTCGCCGAGGCCGTCACCATGTGCAGGTTCACCTCCAGCCGCCGTCCCATCATTCCCGCCGGATCGCGAACGCCTGCCTGGTCGTCCAGAATGAATTCCTGCGGCAGCAGGTGCAGCACTTCGCGATCGTCCGGCAGCGTCACCGAGCGCGCCTTCTCCACCGCCGTGCGAATGTCTTCACGCGTTACGTCTCTCGGGCGCTGTCCCAGCGTCACTCCGCCCCGGCTTGTCACTCCTTTAATATGCGAGCCCGCCACTGAGATCACGGCGTTCCCCACCTGGCATCCGGCAGCCTTCTCCGCCTCTTCCACCGCTTTATGGATACTCTGCACCGCTTTATCCAGTTCCACGATGATGCCTTTGCGCGATCCCCGGCTCTCCGCCACGCCGTGCCCGCGATAGCGCAAGCCCGCGTCCGTTGCCTCGCAGATCAGCGCCACCGTTTTGGCGCTGCCCACGTCCAGCACCGTAATCATGTTGCCGCCGCTCTTGCCGTTGCCGTTGCGCTCGTGTCTGCCGTTGCCGTTACTGCTCATGATTGCGTCCTTAGTAAATAGCTGCTAGCTGCTGGCTTCTAGCCTCTGGCTTTTATCTTCCGTTGCCCCGATGTCCCGATGTCCCGATTTCTATCTTTGCGCTCTCTGCGTCCTCTGCGGTAAATTCTTCTTCGCTTTCACGGGCTTGTGGCTCACCGCTTTCGCGCTCACAGGTTTCGTCACCGCCGCTTTCTGCTGCGTTCCGATCACCCGATCACCCGGGGTCCCCGCAAAGCCCGATTTTGGCTTTGTGGGGTGGAGGTCACCCGATTTCCCGATCTCCCGATCTCTGCTGTCCGGGTTCACCACCACCTGCCCCTCATACCGCAGGTCCACTGACTGCACGTTCTGGAACTGCTGCCGCCATTCCGCGATGTGCGCCACATAAAGCTTGTAGCGGGGCAGAAAGTCCTGCGCGCCCAGATGCACCACCATCGTCCCACCCGGATCGTTCGCCGTGACCTTCACGTTCTCAGGATCGGAAAGATCGACCTCACTCAACTGCTTGACGTAATTCGGGCCGCTGTTCGCCGCCGCGCCCTCTCCATCGGTCGCGCCCAACTCGCTCACCAGCCGGTTGTAAATCTTCATGGCCGCCGCGCGGGAAGAAAGCGGCTCAGTCTCCGTGATCCCACGGATCACCGGGAAGGAATACTTGGTTTTGCGGTCGGCGGGCATGCCCATCACTACGCCATTGGCGTCAATCAAACTGACGCGCGAACCGATCTGGGCAAAGGCCACCGGCGTGCGCTCATGGATCGTCACGGCAATCCGGTTGGGCAGCAGCCGCATTACAGACGCCTCTTCCACCCAGGGAATCTGTTCCAGTTGTTTTTTGCGTTCGTCCAGCGGGACAAAGAAAATATTGCGCGCAATGTCCCTGCCGGCCACGTCCATTACCTGCGCGCGCGACGCATTGTGCACACCGGAAATCTCCACCGAGTCGCTGGATTGAATGCGGAACCGCCATGACGTCATGCCATAGCTGTAAGCCCACGCCGTAAGCCCGCCGCACACCACCACCGCCGCGGCAATCATGCCGGCAATTTTTAGCTGGCTCGCGGCTTTCTTGGGGATCGGGCTGCGCCGCACGGCGACGCGCCGCTGCGTGCGCAGAAACTGCGCTTCTTCACTATCAAGATCGTCCAGGTCAAGGTCGTCGGGATCAATCAGCAGCTCGGAGTCATCATCAGACATCGTGATCGCGCGCCGATCAACGGACGAGCGCCCCCGCGATGAGCTTTTTGAATCCTTGTCGGTAGGAATGCGGGAATTGGCTTGCGCTCCGAGCTTCAGCTCGGAGTTGGCGGAGCGGCTTGAGCGCCCCTTGGAGACAACATCATCGTATTGTGTCAACTCGATAGAGTCGCGCGCCATTAAGTCGCGGTCGACGGAGTTGTGCGCCAGCACGAACCAATATATCCGGTTTCTTTCCTTTTTGTTACCAGAATTTTAGGGT
>DASSXL010000145.1:0-29822 GCA_035703825.1 Candidatus Angelobacter sp. | reverse complement strand
GCACCTGATAAAATGGTCGGCAGACCACGAATTTTCACGGCGCGGAGAGGTGCGTGAGTGGTTGAAACGATCCGCCTCGAAAGCGGACATACCTTAACGGGTATCGGGGGTTCAAATCCCTCCCTCTCCGCCAGAAATTTTCCCGCTTAACATCTCACCCACGGTTCATACAGCCTCACAGAGTTGCAGCGTTATTGCGCCTCCCGGTGGAAGGCGGCTGCATGATTACGCTCCATCTCCAGCCTTGCCGGATGCAGGTTCATCCCAGCCCCTTGCCAATCTTCTCTGGACACAAGTCCGCCAGGATAAGCGAGCAGTAGGCCGCTCGACCGGTGCGACGAAAAACCATCCACGCTGGTCGAAGCGCCAGGGGCAGTGGACGTGCTGCGAAAATGCCCTCCGTTTTAATGTACAGAGTGTGGGAATCGGCCCGTTACTCCCCGCTACACTCTTTCCCACTCAGAAAATTTCTCGCTGATCACAAACATCTCGACCTTGCCGCTTGGTGAATTCCCTCAACTTACAAATGGTTTTTTGAATCCGTGCCACCCGCTCGTTTACGCGATGCGTCGGAAGAGCAATAAGATTGCTACGCCAACACAATCATCTCTCCCATTCTGGGAATCGCAATTACAAAAATCGCAGTGAAATCGTTGAAACAGAGATCAATTGTTTTTAAGCTGCTTGAATTGGTCGTAATTTGTTTCCCTTGTTTTGAGGTTAAAGCTTAACTGACCTTGATCTTCAAGTCTTAAGCGATAACAGGTCAGGAAAAACCTATTCACCTAAAAAGGAGCAAATCATGATGGAGCAAACCAAGCAGAACCGGGTGCTGAATCGCATGGGCGCCCGCGAATTGACGACTGAAGAAGTGCAGCACGTTGCCGGCGGAACCACCGGGTGCCAGGGCACATCGCTTCACAAGAATGGCCCCATCGTCGACGTCCTTTGCGATCCCAGCTAGCAGTACAGTCTTAGGGGCGCGCGCGCCGGTACTTGACCAATTGAGCGGGTCAAGAAGCCGAGCGGGCCCCATTTACGACGTTCCGGACGGCTATATCGGCGGCAGCCAATTGACGACCCCGCGGATGATCGCGGCTCGGCTTGGCGAAACCGAAAGCGCCCGCACGGCACACGACAGAAACAGCGATAACAAATGTAATAAGTATTTGAATTCAATAAACGAAAAAGGAGAGGAATCATGTCAAATACCCAAGACAATCGAGTACTCAGCCGTCAGCTCGCTCGGGACTTAACGCCGCAAGAGCTTGAAACCATCACCGGTGGATTCTTCACAAATCCGAACAGAGATGTGACCACCACGTTCTGCACCCTGGCTTCAGACGGGGATGACGATTAAACAACAACGGGCCGCCGCCTCGGCGGCGGTCCCTATTTTGTGGCGGTAAAGCTCCACGCTTTGGCGCCTGCTGTCTTTGGCGATGGCAACCCTGCGGCAAACTTCACAGACTCATGCGATCAACCCGGAGGACCTGAATGAAAGTCATCATTTTCGCCTACGAGAAAGAGAACCACACCGCGCCCGTGAAATGGGCATTGGAGCAAGCCGGATATGAGGTGGCTTGCTGGGGCGGGCTTTCATGGACGGAGCAGCAACAAGCCTCACTGCTTCTGGACTCACAGACCAGGATGGCGCTCGGGCCGTTCACGGTCGAGCCGGGCGATGCAATCTGGATACGCCGGCCTGATGTGCCGACGCACAATCCCAAAGTCTCAGAGGCAGACAGGAAATTTGCCGACCAAGAATATCGCGCTTTCTACCATAGCGTTGCATACACCCTGGAAACGATGCCCGTCTTTTGCGTCAACAGGTTTTCTGCTGCGCGGTTCATTCACAATAAGGCCGTGCAACTCTCTCTTGCCCGCGCCTGCGGCTTGCGCGTTCCGGCAACTCTGTTGTCGAATTCACCCGGCCGCATCCGCGAGTTCGTGTCCCACACAGCCCACAAGACCATCGGCAAGGGATTTAGCCCTCACGTCTGGCAGCGTGGCGATGAGGATGGCGTGTCAGTGACCCAGACCTTCGAGTTGACGGCTGACCAGTTGCCCTCCGACGAGGTCCTGACCTACGCTCCCGGCATTTATCAGGAAATGGTAGTCAAGCAGTTTGACATCCGCATGGTGATCATGGGCCACAGGGTCTATTCGTTTGCGCTGCACAATCCCAAAAAGGCCCTGGATTGGCGGCAGGATGCAGGGTTGGGCAACGTTCAGGTGGAGATCGTTCCTACGCCGCCCGGCGTTGAGAAAGGAATATTGGAGTTTGCCCGGAAATCAAAGATCTGTTTCGGCTCCGTCGACTTTGCCGTCGACGCGAACGGGCAATGGTGGTTTCTGGAGATCAATGAGCAGGGACAGTTCCTTTGGCTGGACCAGTTCAACCCGCAGGCCAGGACGCTGGAGAAGTTCTGCGCTTTTATTACCGCTCCGGAAGGTTCTACTCAGCCGCTGGAGGAACGAGAAGGGCTGTTCCCGAACTTTTCTGATTTCATCACGCACTTCAGGAGCCTGCCGGAAAATCAGGCGCCAATCGATATCGCCGCGGCCGTTGCGGCTTCGCCTTTTATGTCGCGGGAAACGGGAAGGGCCGGATAACTCCCGGCAAGTCCTGTTCTGCACGAGCAACATAAACAAACACCGCCGGTCTCCGGCGGTGTTTGCATTTTTACAACTGTTTCCTTATTGCAACCACAGCTTCACGCCGTGCGGCACAAGGTGCGGAGCCACGTAGGCATAGAACATTACGATCAATCCGACAATGGTGCCCAGCGCGATGGAATGCCAGACCACAAAGCGGAAGATCATGCCTTCATTACCGACCTGGTTGGTGGCGGCCGTGGCCACGCAAATCGATTGTGCGTCAACCATCTTGCCCATTACACCGCCAGCGCTGTTTGCCGCTGTCATCAGCACGGGATCCAGCCCAAGTTGCTGGGCAGTGATCTTCTGCAAGCTGCCGAACAACGCATTCGATGAGGTGTCACTACCGGTCAGCGCCACGCCCAGCCAGCCCAGGAACGTTCCGAAGAACGGGAAGAACCAGCCGGTATGAGTAAACGCGAGTCCCAAGACGGCATCAGTCCCCGAGTATCGTGTGACGAACCCCAGACCCAGCATGGCGGAAATGGCCAGCACCGCCCAGCGCATGCGGAACAGAGTGTGTCCAAAGATCTTCAACAGTTTGGAAAGGCTCACTCCGCGGATCAGGCCGCCTACAATCGCGGCCAGGAAGCAGCCCGTGCCAGTCGCCGAAAGCCAGATGAACGGGAAGCGAGCGCCTTCTGGCGTTGGCTTGGCCACAACAGGCTTATCGCGCGAGATCTTGTTATGAATTGGGGTGTCCCATCCACCTCTGGGCTTGCCGTCCGCGGTTAGAAACGAGGGTGTGGTGTGAACGTTCATCCAGGTCTTCACCGGCTTGATGCCCCACAAGAAGACAAACACGGAAAGGATGAGAAAAGGCATCCATGCCTGGAAGGTCCGTCCCGCGGAGTGGGAGTGGACTTCCGGCCCGGTCGAGCCGCCTGTTGCGCCGGCAGGTGCCGCCACAGTATCTTCCTCAAACCGCCATATTGTCTTCGGCTTCCAGAACATCAGAAACACGACGGTGCACAGCAGTGAGAACAGGCCCGCGGTGATGTCCACCAGGTTGCTGTCCATGTGGTTCGACCAGAAATATTGCATCGTCGCAAAAGAGATGCCCACGACCAATATCGCCGGAAAGACTTCAAATGTTTCCTTCCACGGAACCATGGCGCGCACCAGCCAGAAGGGCACGATGATGGCCGTGATGGGCAGGATGCGGCCGATCATCGCATTCATGTCGGCTTCAGGAATGAAAGCGGCGGTGCCCGCTACTCCGCCCGCAACCTGAAACAGCATGTGAACCGGCGTTCCGATCGCTCCCCAGGCGACAGGCGCGGTGTTGGCAATCAGGTTCAGGGCAGCGGCGTGAAACGGCTTGAATCCCAGGCCGATCATGAAAGCCCCGGCAATCGCCACCGGAGAACCAAACCCCGCGCAGCCCTCAATGAAGGCGCCGAAGCAGAATGCCACCAGCAACAATTGCAACCGGCGGTCGGCGGTAATACCGGCTACGGAGGATTTCATGATCTCGAAATCGCCGGTACTGACGGAAATGTCATAGAGATAGACAGCAGCCACCACAATCCACACGATGTTCATCAGACCTGTGGCGACACCATAAAAGAAACTGCCGCCAGCCAGACTGAAAGGCATCTTGAAGACGAAGCAGGCAACCAGCACAGCGGTCACTGCTCCGGCCAGGGCTGACCAGTGCGGTTTCACACGCAATCCGGCCATGAGGGTAAAGAGCACGATGATGGGGAGCGCGGCGACAAGCGCTGAAAGCCACCAGTGCCCAAAGGGATCGTAAATCTGTGTCCAAGTCGGCATCAGTTTCTCCTGAATTGAGAACTTCCGTTGGCCCAACTTTGACTGCTGAGCGCACTAGCCCCCGGGCCACGTGCAGACGAAATGAGGCACAAAAGTGCGCGATAACTTTCTTCCTACCAAGCTGATCTGTCAAGTGTTTTGTGGGGTCCCGGCCGCGAGCGGGAGTGCTTTACAAAAAAAGTCATCCCTCCCTCTATCAAAAGGCAATGCCGGTTACACGCGCTTCTGAGAGCTGGGATTGTTTATCGGATTGGATCATGGATCGTGGCTCTTATCCTTTCACCGCGCCAACTGTAAACCCGGCAATGAACCTATCCAAAAACAGGTTGTAGATAAACGCAATTGGAATACTGGCGATCAGGCAGGCGGCCATCAGCGAGCCCCAGAAATAGACGTCGCCACGCACCAGGAAGATCGGGATACCCACGCCAACCATCTGCTGCGACTCCGGCGAAATGAAGGTCAGCGCATAGACATATTCCTGCGTGACTAGCGTAAACGTGAAAATCACCACGGTCAGAATGCCGGAAAGCGAGATCGGCACCACCATCCTGATAAAGGCTCCAAAGCGCGTCAGTCCGTCGACCATGGCCGCATCTTCCAGTTCGCGCGGGATCGACTTGAAAAAGCCCATCAGAAGCCAGATGGAGAACGGCACTGTCACGCTGGGATAGACCAGCACCAGCGACCATATGGTGTCTTGCAAGCCAAGGGAAGCCACCACGCGCGAGAGAGGTATGAACAACAGAGTCGGCGGCACCAGATAGGTAAGAAAAATACCGATGCCCAGGCGCTCTCCCCATTTCCCTGTAAGCCGGGCCAGCGCGTAAGCGGCCGGGACCGCCAGCAACAACGTGATCGCCACAACAATCCCGCCCACTTCAACCGTATTTTTCATCCACAGGAGGAAGCGCGTCTCATTAAACAGCAGCTTCAGGTTGTCAAGCGTCGGCGGAAGATTGAAGATAAACGGGTTGTTCTCCATTCCATAGAGATCGATGTTGCGCTTGAACGTGGCAATCACCATCCAGTAGAACGGGAACGACAGAAGCACGGTGAAGACGGTAAGAACCAGCATTTTCACCGTGGTGGGCCACGGATTCAGGCCGCCAAAGGCCTTTTTTACGCCGCGCGATTGCAGATACCAGAGCAGCGCTGCCGCTATGCACGCCTGAACAACCAGCAAGACCGCAAGACGGTAGTGCGCCGTACGCAGCGCGTACAGAAACAGCGCCGTGAGGCAGCCAAGGACATCGGATACCAGAAGGAAAAACAGAAATACGCGCGCGTTGTTATGAACTCTCCACAGCCCAATTGCGATGAGAATAAACGTCACCACCGCGACGAGCCGGCTAAATCCCGCGAGTCCCGCCACATGATGGAACAGCGTTAACGCCAACAGAGCGATTGCCGATAGCGCGAAAAAAGCGCTAAGGAGCGTGATACCCAGTGGCCTTGCGGGTCTGGGCACTTTGATCTCAGCCATCAGCCCACCTCCGCGCGGTGCGCCAACCGCAGCATGAAATAAGCAATCAGCACCAGGACCGGAATCAGAAACACAGAAATTGCCGCGCCGGCCGCCAGGTCACTGCCCTGAATGCCCTGGGTGAATGCCAGGTTCGGCAGCGTCTGGGTGGAATCGTACGGGCCGCCATTGGTCAGAAGGTTCACTACCGCCAGATCGGTAAAGGTAAAGACAGTGCCAAACAAAATGGCGACGCCCAGAATCGGGATCATCATGGGCAGATTGATCTGAAAGAGCGTCCGCCAGAAACCCGCGCCGTCGATGGCCGCGGCTTCCGGAATCTCCTTGGGAATGGCCGTCCTTCCCGCCAGCAGGATCACCGTGGAGAATGGAATCAGCCGCCAGCAATGCACCAGGATCACTGATGCCATGGCGAGTTTCTCTTCTCCCAGCCACATGGGCGGAGTAAAGCGATTCACAAATCCCAGCCAGATCAGCACCCAGGTGATTACGCTGTAGATGGAATCAAGAATCCATTTCCAGCCGATTGTCCCCAGTGAAACCGGAGCAACCCAGGGCAGCAGGATGAGAAAACGCACCATCCCGCGTCCGCGGAACGGCTTTTCCAGCGCGATGGAAAGAATGTTCGCGCAAACCATGACAATGATCTGCGCGGCCACGGTAAAGATGATCGAGTTTTTCAGCGCCGCCTTGAAACTGGGGCTCTGTATGATGCTGCGAAAATTTTCCAGGCCTACATAGTGCAACTGGCCGCCGCCGATGCGAGCATCACTGAAGGCATAAAAAATAGCCAGCACAAACGGCGCGCCAATGAGCAGCACTATATACAGCGCGGCCGGGCTGAACATGGCAAACCCCAGCAACGGGCTTTGCGCAGCGCCGGCGGACTTGATTTTCCCCGTGCCTACTGCCATGAAACGGCCCTCGCTGGAACCTTCTTCTCCGTCGTCCGATCAAAGAACTTCAAGTGCCGCGCAGGTACGGCAAAGTCATACGTAGCGCCCACCTCAAAACTGTGGCCCAGGAGCAGGCGCGCGATCACTTTCTTGCCGTCGGCTTTGCCGCCCACAAGAAAGCCCGCCAGAATAAATTCAGCGCCCAGGTATTCCACGTTTTCCACGCGGAACTTGAAGGAGACTTTATCCGTCTCTTTCATGTCCTCCGCCAGGCGGAAGTGCTCCGGACGGAATCCGATGATCAGGTCTTCGTGTTCGATCAGGTTCATGGGCGGCGAACCAAGGAACGTGGCAACAAAAGTGTCCGCCGGATCGTCATAGACGTCCTTGGGCGTGCCCAGTTGCCGCACCACGCCCTTGTTCAGGACCATGACGCGGTCTCCCATGGCCATGGCTTCCACCTGGTCGTGGGTGACGTAAATGGTAGTGGTCCCTACGCGGCGATGAAATCTTTCCAGCTCTTCACGCGCGGAAAGACGCAGCTTGGCGTCCAGGTTGGAAAGTGGTTCGTCCAGCAAAAAGACCGAAGGCTCGCGGACGATGGCGCGCGCCAGGGCCACGCGCTGGCGTTCGCCGCCCGAGAGTTCGCGCGGCTTGCGTTGCAGCAACGCTCCGATGCCAAGCAGTGACGAGGCCCACTCCACTTTTTCCTTGTGAAGATGTTTCGGGACGTTCTGCGCTTTCAAGGGGAAGGCAATATTTTTGTAAACGGTAAGGTGCGGATAGAGAGCGTAACTCTGGAAGACCATGGCAATGCGGCGCTCGCGCGGCGTGAGGTCGTTCACCACCTTGCCGCCAATAAGGATTTCGCCGGCCGTGGGCGATTCCAGGCCGGCGATCATCCGCAAGAGCGTGGTTTTCCCGGAACCCGAGGGTCCCAGGAAAACCAGAAACTCGCCTTCGCGAGTTTCCAGATCTACTTCATTAACTGCTCCGAGCTCTCCTTGCTTAAATACCTTGGTCAGTTTCCGTGTTTCAACGACGGCCATTCAGGGTCCTCAGTTTATTTGAATCTCTCGAAGATGCGTTTGTACTCGGCTTCCGCCGTTTTGGCAGCGTCCTCGGGAGTCGCCTTGCCGTTGGCAACCGTGGCAAACATCGTGGGTATCACCCAACTCTTGAATGCCTGGTCGATCGCTGCGGAGCAGTACCCGGGGTAGCCAACATTGGTCGCCCAATCCAGCACGTCGCCCAACACTTTGTACCTGTCCGGCGGAGTTGACCGAGGATCATTCGAGATCTCCTTCGCCAGGTTGGGAACAGTCGACGGGAAGCAGGGGAAATTATAGAACTGGCCGGCTGTGAAACCCTCATGGAAGGCATCAATGTAATCGATCAGGAATTGCTGCGCGCCTTCCTTGTTCTCCGCAAACTCCCAGATCACGTAGCAATCCATTACGTGCTCTGCGGCAATGCGGCGGACAGGGCCCTTCAATGCCCGGCTGATCATGATGTTCTTGTCGATGGGCAGCTTTTCTCTCTCCGATTGGCGAGTGATGGAAATCGCGTTCGCCACGTAAGAAACTTTCCCCGCCAGCATGGCCTGGTTATTTGAAGGCGGCGTCCAGGTGAATACTTCCGGCGTTTCCGACTCCTCGTACAGCGCCTTCATGAACTTCAGGGCTTCAATCGTGTTCTTGGAGTTGATGGTCACATTGCCGGCTTCGTCCTGCTCCGCGCCGCCAAAAGACCACAGCAGGGCGCGCATGGCCATGCTGGTATCCAGTTCCTGTGAGAGGCCAATGCCGCATGGGTTGCCGAACTTTTCCTTGATCGCTTTGGCGCCCTTGCGCAGATCGTCGTATGTGTCCGGGCCGTTGGGGAAACCGACCTGTTCAAAGAGGTCTTTTCGCCAGTTGCCCGGATCGGGCGCGTAGGAATCAGAGAACGCGTAATACTTTTTGGTCTTTGGGTTGAACGTCGATTTGTGGGCCAGATCAATCTTCTTGCCGTGCTTCTTCTCCACTTCCTGGTACACGTGGGTCATATCGATGACCTGGTTCTCATACGCCGCCGGCGGCGAGAGGAACATGAAGAGATCGTGGCCCTTCTTGGCCTGCGCTTCTGACGCGGCACGGGTATTGAGATCGACCAGGTTGATGTGGTCAACAACCACGTTGGTGTTATGTTTTTCGCCCCATTGTTTGGCGAAGGTCCCATCAAACCAGGTGTCGTACGCGGGAACAAAGTGGCTCCACTGCAGGATCTTGAGCGTCTTCTGCTGCGCCGCGGCACGCTCAGGAAACAGGAAAGCCGGTCCCAGCCCTCCGGCCGCGATTCCACCCGCCCCGGCCAGTTTGATGAAATCTCTGCGAGATACTCCCTTGCCCTTCTTATCGCTCATAATTCCCTCCTCAGGTATTCAGCGACTCTAGTTTTTGCTTGCGCAAATCAGCTACTCACGGCTCGTCTTCAATACTTGACCTAACGCTCCTCCCCAAACCGCTTTACGTCTTCAGGAACATCTTTCGTGACCACAGGGCGGTTGCCCTGCACCATCACACGGATCTGTTCGACCACGTCGGGATTTGCCAGCGTGGTGACGTCGCCCGTATCCATTTGATTGGAAATTGCTGCCAACACGCGACGCATGATCTTGCCGGAGCGCGTCTTTGGCATGTCGGGTACGACGTGGACTTTTTTCGGACGGGCGATCTTGCCAATCTGGTGCTCAATGGCCTTGGTCACGGCGTCAGAAACCGCGGCGGCATTGTGCTGGCCGGGCTTGAGTGAAACGTAGACTTCTGGCACGCGGCCTTTCACTTCATCGACCACTGGAATTACGGCCGCCTCAGCGACTTCAGTTACCGTCAGGCATGCGGATTCCAACTCCTTGGTGCCCAGACGATGGCCCGCCACGTTAATCACGTCATCCACCCGGCCGAGAATCCTGAAGTAGCCATCCGGGGCCTGAACCGCGCCGTCACCGGCAAAGTATGGCCAGTCACGCCAGTCCTTGCTCTTGGGGTCTTTGTTGTACTTGCGGTAGTACTGCGCCACAAAGCGGTCGCGGTCACCGTAAATTGTCTGGAACATTCCCGGCCACGGGTTTCTGATGCAGATGTTCCCTGCCTTGCCGGAACCGCCCTTTACTTCTTTACCTTCTTCATCAAAGATCACCGGATAAATTCCCGGCAATGCAGGCCCGGCGCTCCCCGGCTTCATAGGATCGATGGCCGGCTTTGTGCTGCAGAGGAAGCCGCCGGTCTCGGTTTGCCACCATGTATCAACGATCACCGCCTCGCCCTTGCCCACAACTTCGTGATACCACTTCCAGACCTCGGGCTCAATCGGTTCGCCCACGGTCGTCATGTGCTTGAAATGGTAGTCGTACTTTGCGGGCTCGTCTGGCCCGGCTTTGCGCAGCATGCGGATCGCCGTCGGCGATGTGTGGAAGATATTTACGTTCAGGCGTTTGGCCACGCGCCATGGCCGTCCTGCGTCAGGGTAATTGGGGACGCCTTCATAGAGAACGCTGGTCGCCGCCAGCGCCAGCGGTCCGTAAACGATGTAAGAATGGCCGGTGATCCAGCCAATATCGGCCATGCACCAATAGACGTCCGTGGGATGCAGGTCCTGAATGTACTTTGTGGTGCCTGCGACGTAAGAGAGATAACCGCCAGTCCCGTGCTGGCAGCCCTTGGGCCGGCCGGTGGTCCCGCTGGTATACATCAAGAAGAGCGGCGACTCCGAAGGCATTGGCACAGGTTCCACTACTTTTCCTGCGTATTTCTTGAGCACTTCTTCGACAAAGAAATCCCGTCCTTCGACCATCGGCGTCTTGGAATGGTATTTTCCCGGCTCGCGGCGCCATACCAGAACTTTTTCTACCGTGTGCTTTTCGTCCTTGGCCGTTTTTACGGCGATGTCGGCTTTTTCCTTGTGATCGGTCATCGTGCCGCTGCGATAGTAGCCGTCAATGGTGACTAGGACCTTGCTTTCTGAATCAGCCGCACGCATGCCGCAGGCTTCCCCGCTGAACCCTCCGAATACCACTGAATGAACAACGCCCAGCCGCGCGCAGGCCAACATCGTGATCGGCAACTCAGGCACAACAGGCATGTGGATGGTGACGCGGTCGCCCGCCTTCAGTCCGGCAAAGTCGCGGAGGAGCGCCGCCATCTCATTCACGCGGTAATAAAGTTCCTGATACGTAATAGAAACCGGCGGAACATCTTCCGGCTCGCCGACAAAGATCAAGGCCGCTTTGTTGCGATATTTCTCCAGATGACGGTCGACGCAGTTATAGCAGGCATTGAGTTTGCCCCCGGCAAACCATTTCCAGAAAGGAGCGTCACTGGTATCGAGCGTGGTGTGCCAATAGTGGTCCCAGCTCAAAAGGTCAGCATATTCACGGAAACATTCAGGAAAATTCTTTTCGCTGAAGCGCTCATCAACGGCAGGATCAGTCAGATTGGCCTGCCCGGTAAATTTCGAACTTGGGTAGAAATACTGCTCTTCTTTCCAATGGACGGCGATCTGCGCCTCGTTAACTTCTGTCTCTTGTTCTTTTTCTTTCATTACGCGAGCGTCAGCCATGGCTTGGACCTCTTTGATTTCCAAATCGAATCGCGCTAAGTCGCAAGGGCCCGCTGGGGGTGTGGGCCGTAACGAACTAACGGGTGGCAACGGCTGCCACCCGCCAGTCCGAAACAGATTATCCTACACCCGCGCCACACCTGCTCTGCAAGTGCGGATCAGTTTTTTACGCCTGCTTCTTGGCGCCGACCTCGGTCCAGATCTTCACGTGCACGGTTTCCTTCAGAAGGATCGACCCCACAACGAAGGTCATAGCGGCTATCGCCATTGGATACCACAGCCCGGCATAGATATTGCCAGTCCAGTAGCACATCCAGATTCCGGTCAGTGGTACCAGCCCGCCAAAGACTCCGTTTCCGATGTGGTAAGGCAGCGAGAACGATGAGTACCTGATCTTGGCGGGAAATGCCTCCACAAGATACGCGGCAATCGGCCCGTACACCATGGTCACGTAGATCACCTGGATGAGCACCAGCAAGATGATCAAGCGTATGTTGGGGTCGCTCAGATCGTAGAAAGTGCTCATCTTGAGCGGTGCTTCTTTGGCTGGAACCGATTTTCCCGTGGCCGGATCCGTTGTCATGGGTGTCAAGGTCGGGCTCTTGGTCGCAGGGCTTATTTTGGAAACAAATCCGTCCACATTGTTGCCCGCTGCCTTCTGCATGGCGTGGTAGATTGGGTAGTAGGTAACAAAGGCGAGCAGGCAGCCGGCCATGATGATCTTCTTGCGGCCGATCTTGTCAGAAAGCGCTCCAAACAGAGTAAAGAACGGCATACCGATCAACATGGCAATGGCTACAATGATGTATCCGGTGCGCGGGTTCACTTTAATAATCGTCTGCAAGTAGAAAAGTGCGTAATACTGGCCCGTATACCAGACCACGCCCTGTCCGGCGGTCGCCCCCAGCAGTGAGATCAAGACCAGCTTGAGGTTAGGCCATTGGGTGAAGGCGTCCTTCAGCGGCTGCGCCGAGCTCATCCCTGTGCTTTTGATCTGCGTAAAGATCGGCGACTCCGCCATCTTAAGACGAATATAGAGCGAGATCATCACCAGGATGACGGAGAGCAGGAACGGGATACGCCACCCGTAGGCCTGGAATTTTGCCGGGTCCATGTAGAACTGGAGGAGCACCACGGTGATAACCGATAAAAACAGACCCAGCGTGGCTGTGATCTGAATGAAGCTGGTCCAGTAGCCGCGCCTATTGTCGGGCACATGCTCCGCCACGTAAATCGCTGCGCCGCCGTATTCCCCGCCCAGTGCCAGGCCTTGAAACACGCGGATCGCGATCAGCCCTATGGGAGCAAACCAGCCGATACTGGCGTAAGTCGGCATCAAGCCGATCAGAAAGGTCCCAAATCCCATGATGGTGAGAGTAACCAGGAAGGCATATTTGCGCCCAACGAGATCTCCGATTCTGCCAAAGAACAGCGCCCCGAACGGACGCACCATAAAGCCGACGGCGAACGTGGAGAGATATGCGATGAACGCAAACGTGTTGTTCCCCGGTGGGTAGAACTTGGGTGAAATAATAAAGGCAAGGCTGCCGAAAATGTAGAAGTCGTACCACTCAATCATCGTTCCGACGGACGAAGCTAGAATCACCATCCAAATCTTTGAAGTCGAAATCTGGTCCGATGAAGTCACCGGGATTGCAGCGCTGGACATACGGCCCTCCTGGAAAAGAGCCAGGCCGGCCGGACCTGGTCCCTGTTAAGTTGAGCTGACTTTAAAGCATCAAAACTGAGCATAATGCCGTATGAATACAAAAGTTTGCCCTCTGTTTTTTGGACCTGAGGGGATTTTCTTCGGCCCATATCTGGCGTCCCATGGCTGAAGAATGTTGGCTCTGTGAAACGTGCCGTTCGTCCGCCTCAGTGGCCGGACAGGATCAATCGTCATTTGGCAACCTAGGGTAGTCGGATTACCGCAGATGTCAAGGGGAAATCAAAGAATGAACATGAATGGTTCACGAACACGGCCCGGCAAGCCCCTTCTTAACGGCATGAAAAGAGCCTCTTGTGAATCATAGGCCGTAGGCATATCATGCCCATTCTGTATTACCGGCCATGTCGCGGATACCTTAAAAACCCTCGGTCTTTATCGTATGGGCCGCATACTGCCTTGAGGAGGAAAACATGAAGGGTCGTTTAGCTTTCGTTGGCACGTACATCCGTCGCAGTACGATTTTTGCTTTGGCGCTCTGCGGATTGGCCGCGTTTTGCGCCGGCCCCAGCTCCGCCTTTGCCGCCGACGACACCATCAAGATTGGCGTGGTCCTGCCCACTACCGGCAGCGAGAGCAAGCCTGGCCAATATCAGAAAGAAGGCATCGAGCTGGCCATCAAGCAGATCAATGACGCCGGCGGCATCATGGTAAAGAGCAAGGGCAAAAAGCTCAAAATCGAAGAGGTCTTTTACGATGACGGCACCGACTCCAAAAAGTCGGCTTCGCTGACCGAGCGTGCCATGAGTTCAGACGGCGTTGTGGCCGTTCTGGGCGGGTATTCCACCGCGCTGGGCACCGCCCAATCCGTTATGGCGGACCGCTACAAGACGCCGTGGATCACCACCGGAGCAGGCGCAACGGCCATTTTTGGCAAAGGCTACCAATACGCTTTTGGAAGCCTGAGCCCGGTAGCGTTAATCGGGACCACGTCGGCTGAATTTCTCGGCTCTCTCATAGACCAGGGCAAGCTCAAGAAGGGCCTGAAAGTGGCGATGGTGGTGGAAAATACCGACCACGGCACGGACTATATCCAGGGTTTCACGGAGTGGTCGAACAAGCATGCAGGCTACTTCCAGGTGGTTCTCAATGAAAAGTTCGAACTGGGGGCCACGGATTTTTCCGGCATCCTCCAAAAGGTAAAAAATGCCAAGGCGGATATTTTCCTCTCTGACGCGCACCTGCCGGACTACATCACCATGCATCGCCAATACCTGCAGAATGGCTTGCACCACCAGATGGTGAGCTATGGGGCGCGCGGACCTGAGTCGGCGGCCCGCCAGGCGCTTGGCTCCGGTACTGACTATATTTTTGCCGGTATCTGGTGGTCGAACAAGCTGCCCTACCCCCAGTCCAAGCAGTTTGCCACAGACTACAAGGCTTTCGCCGGCCATGACGTTGATTCCTGGTATGCCGCTCCTGCCTATGACGGCATGCGGATTGTGGCCCAGGCAATTGAGGCCGCCGGCTCGCTGGACAAGACCGCGATCCGTGATGCCCTGAAGAAAGCCCAATTGAAGAACTCCGTGCTTCCAGGCCAGGTCTTGAAATTTGGCGCCAACGGACAATCCGAATATCCCTTTGTGATCACGCAAAACAAGCCCGACAACAAAGTGGATATCGTGTTCCCCAAGGACGCAGCCACCGGCGATGCGGTTGCGCCGAACCCGGCCAAGTAGCCGCAGAGCCGCCACAGGGAACCGGGCAATCACATGGATGCAGTGGAGTATCTCGACCTTCTGTTGAAAGCGCTGCTGCTGGCCGGCGTGTATTCGGCCATGGCCGTCGGCATGACCGTGATTTACGGCGTCATGAAGATCGTGAACCTGGCGCACGCCGGGTTCCTGATGCTGGGCGCCTATTTCGCCCTGGAGATGTTCCAGCGTTTCCACATTGATCCAATCCTGGGGGCCGTGCTTGCCCTGCCTGTTTTTTTTCTCTTCGGGATGGCGGTGCACTGGATTCTGGTCCGCTGGCTTCCTAAGTCGGACACTCCTACGCTCGCTTCGCTGCTGCTGATGTTCGGCTTCCTGCTGGTCTTGCAGAACGCGGCCTATCTCATCTGGGGCAACGAGGACCAGTCAATCCTCACTCCGCTCACTCTTTCGTCGGTACAGATCGGCCAGATTTCCATTCCCAAGGTCAACCTGGTTGTGTTCGCCGCGGCCGTAGTTTGCATGATCGTGCTCCAGATTGTGTTTCACCGCAGTTGGTTTGGACGGTCAATGCGCGCGCTGATTCAAAACCCTTATGCGGCGCAGATTGCGGGCGTGGACGACCAGAGAACTTCGCGGCTTACCTTCGGGCTGGGAACGGCCTTTGCTGGATTTGCCGGAGGGCTGCTGGGAATGCTCTATTCCTTCAGTCCCGATTTCGGCCGTCAATTCCTGCTGCGCTCCTTCGTGATCATCGTGCTCGGCGGGCTCGATTCCATCTCCGGGGTCGCGCTGGGTGCGATTGTCCTGGCGCTGGTGGAGACTTTTAGCATCGTTAAGTTGCCTGCCAGCTACCAGCCTGCAATTTCGTTTGCCCTGCTCGTGGTAGTGCTGTTGATTATGCCCAAGGGCCTGGCCAGCCTGTTCAACAAAAAATGGAAAGCCGCATGAACCGGCCTTCGGGTGTTGGCGGCTGGTTGAAAGTTGTTTTGCCCTGGCTCCTGCTCGCCGTGCTCCTGCTGCTGCCCGTCGCCAGTCCCAGTGACAATCTCATCCGGTTGCTGTTTGTGACCGCCATGTGGACGACCACCAGCCTGGGCTGGAATTTGTTGGGCGGCATGGCGGGCCAGGTTTCCTTCGGCTTTGCCGTTTTTTTTGGTCTGGGCGCATACACCACAGCCCTGCTTATGCATGCCGGCCACAGCCCCTATTTCGGTTTTATCGGCGGAGCGGCCATTGCCATGCTCGCTTCATTCCTCATCGGACTGCCGACATTCCGCCTGCGCGGCCCTTATTTTGTCATCGCAACCATCGGCGTGACGGAAGCCGTGCGCGTGGTCATGAACAACCTGGATGTGACAGGCGGCGCCAGTGGATATCGCATTACGGAAGACAAGCCGTTTAGCGCCCTTGAGCATTACTACACCGCGATTGCGGCGGCAGCTTTGGCAGTTTTGGTTTCAACCATCATTGCCAAAAGCAAGTTCGGGCTGGCCCTGCGCGCCATTAAACAGGATGAGGATGCGGCGGCAGACATTGGCGTCAATCCATATACGTCCAAGCTTTGGATCCACGCCATCGGCGCCGGGCTTACCGGCATCGCTGGAGGGATTTATGCCCGGCGCGCGGCATTCTTTTATCCCGGCGATGTCTTCGCCTTCCAGACCGGCATCTCCATTCTGCTCATGCCGGTGATTGGCGGGATTGGGACCGTTTGGGGCGCTGTGCTTGGAGGCGTGATTTTCGGTACAGTAGAAGAAGAATTGGTGGTGTATTTCCCCAACCTGCACCTGCTGATCTATGGTTCACTGTTAATAGTCATTATTTTGTTGGAGCCTGATGGCCTGCTGGGACTCTTGCGGCGGCTTTTCCGGCTCTTGAGGGGGAAGCGTGGAGATTCTGGTAGTCCAGACGCTGACGAAGTACTTTGGGGGCGTGGCCGCGCTGAAGGACGTGAGCTTTGATATCCCGGCCAAACAGATTTGCGGATTCATTGGGCCGAACGGCGCCGGCAAGACCACGCTCTTCAGCCTGATTACCGGCGCTATCCGCCCTTCATCGGGCAAGGTCCATCTACACGGCAAAGACGTTACCGGCATGGACTCCGCTTCCCTGGTAAAGAAAGGCGTGGCCCGGACTCACCAGGTGGTACGCCCGTTCAAAGCCATGACCGTGCTTGAGAATGTACAACTCGCAGTTCACTATGGCCGCCAGGCCGTGACCCGCACCCACATCGCCCAGGACCAGGCCATGGAAACCTTGAAGCTGGTTGGCCTGGACCGCAAGGCGAACACGCTGGCGTCGGCAATTTCCCTGGGCGAGCAAAAACGCCTGGAAGTGGCCCGCGCTTTGGCCACGGCGCCTGAATTGTTATTGCTCGATGAGATATGCGGCGGCCTTACCGGCTCAGAAACACATGCCATGATGGAATTGCTTCACCGTGTGCGGGAAGGCGGGACCACGATCATGTATGTGGAGCATGACATGAAAGCGATCATGGCCGTCTGTGACCGCATCACGGTGCTGAACTTCGGCCAGAAACTGGCGGAAGGCAAGCCTGAAGATATTCAGAATGACGAATCCGTGATCGAAGCATATCTCGGTAAAAGCGACTTTGGGAGAAAGAAGCGTGCCTGAGCCACAGACGCAAGCGCCGCAGACTTCCGCTCCGCAAAACGACAAGCTGCTGGTCGCAGAAGGTCTTGAGGTGAGCTACGGCGCTACCCAGGTGCTGTGGGGAGTCTCATTCAACGTGGCCCGCGGCAAAGTTACGTGCATCATCGGCGCCAACGGCGCCGGCAAGACAACTTCGCTCAATACCATTGCCGGAGTTCTGCGGACGAAGAAGGGCCGCCTGCTGTTCAACGGTGACGACATTACGTCATTCTCCACGCGCGACCGCGTGCGTCGGCACATAAGCCTGGTCCCTGAAGGACGCCAGCTCTGGCCGGGTATGTCCGTCGAGGAAAATCTGCTGATGGGTTGTTTTCTCAAACAGTTTCGCCAGCGTGCGCATTCAGGGCTGGCGCGGATCTATGAACTCTTCCCGCGCCTGAAAGAACGCCGTCACCAGATGGCGGGAACGCTTTCCGGAGGCGAGCAGCAGATGTGCGCCATTGGCCGGGGACTCATGTCAGAACCGCAATTGCTCATGCTCGACGAACCGTCTCTGGGATTGGCGCCCAAGCTGGTTGACGAAATTTTTGAATTCATCACGAACATCGCGCGCCAGGGAGTAACCATCCTGCTGGTGGGGCAGAACGTGAATTACACGCTGCAGATTTCTCATTACGGCTACGTGATGGAGACCGGCCGCATCACGCTGGAAGGGCCTACCGAGATGCTGATGAACAATGAGTTTGTGCGGCGCGCCTATCTTGGCGTTACGGAAGAAACACACTCCAACTGAATGCCTGTGCTTTAAGGATCGGTGCGCCCAAGAGCTGAGGGCCGCGCATACAGCGCAGCCCTCTGTTCCAGCCAAAATCGCATAGCTCCAGGCGAATCGCCAATCAGAACGTAAACATATCGCTCAGGTCGCCGCTCAACTGGTTTCGTGCATTCAACGGCTGCAGCCCGAACGTGCTCTGGATGAACCTCAGTATCGAAACGTCATCCATTTGCACGTGCGAGATGAAATTTTTCTTTGCGAATGGAGAGATCACCAGCATCGGCACCCTGGGTCCAAAGCCCTGGGCATCGATCTGCGGTGGAGGCACATGGTCCCACCAGCCGCCGCTCGTATCCCAAATCACGATGATCGCTGTATTCGTCCAGACCGGGCTTGCCTGTATCTGCTTGATAAAACCGTCCAGCCAGGTAATGCCGCCGGTCACAGGGCCGCTGCCGGGATGCATACTGTGCGCCGGCGCGGGCTGTATGTATGAAACCGCCGGGAGACTTCCCGAGCTTAAGTCGGCGGCAAACTTCGAAAAGTCCTTCACATTTGGCGAGTCATGCGCGTCAGTAAAGAACTGGAACGGGTTTTCCTGAGGCACATAAAAGCTGCAATTATTAAGGTCTTCCGCGTACCAACCCCATTTCAGGCCCTTGGCCGCCAGCTGATCTCCCACGTGTTGAAACGTATATCCAGCGGTCGCTTTTACCTGTGTATTACACGGAGGAAAAAACGGCTGAAGCGTCCCAGGATCATTATTGTCATCAGCCGCCACCAGGTAGAGCTGGTTCGATGGAGCATCGCCCATGACCGAAGGGAAGAAATTATCAGCCAGCGCGAATTGCTTGGCCCAGCCCCACAAAGTGCCCACCCCGGGAGAGGTATCGTCATAGTGCCCCATGGAGGTCACGCCGTTGAAAAACGCGTATTTGTCCATAGCTCCAGAGTCCCAGACCCGCAAGAAGTCGTTGCGGGTATGCGGCAGGTCGGAAGTGGTTGTGGTCGTCAGCAATTGCGGTGTAACGGTGGCGCCAGTTGAGCTTGTCTGCGTAAAGCCTGGGACTCCGGCACGGATGCCGTTGGCGCCCGGAAAAGTGCCAAAAAGATGATCGAATGACCGGTTCTGCATGATCACGATCACCACGTTCTTGATCGCCGCACTTTGTGTCACGGGTGTTGGCGTGGGTGTGGGTGTGGGGGAAACGGACGAACCTTTCACGCCCCCGCATCCTAGGGTTAGGGCCAGAAGTAGAGGGCTAAAAAAAAACAAAAATGTTCGTCTCAAGGGAACAGGCACCTCTCTCTGACTTTGAGTCAGCTCACCTCTCTCTAGTTGGCCTGGACTTTCATTGTTTTTTAATAAATCCCTCGACCGCCTCTTAACCCCAATGAGCCAAGGACACGTCAAAAATCATTGGATTTCCGGTTCTGCGCTTGGGCAACCAAATCTTGTTGCCCCCGTTGCACGATCAGATGTAACCTCTCCACCACAGCGCATGCACAGCATATTGCGGGATTTTGTGCTTTCATTTTGTCCGGCCGGAATCAGGCGTCGGCTCAGGCCTGGTTCCCAGCTCACGGTCTTGCGTTCGGCAATCTGGGGTGGCCTGGGGCAGTTTTTGCTGGCTGCCTTCATCCTGGTCATGCGTCTCAAGGGCCACTTTGTTCTGCGCGCGCAGCAATTGGGACCTCACCTAACTGGATCAAACGAAACTGGCCAGGCCATCATTGCCCTCATTGTTGTCCTTGACTTTCTGATCCATCCTGTCTCTCTGCTGCTGCTTTACCTGGCGATCGAGGGGTTCATCCGTTTTGCCGGCGCTCTCATCACCGGGGAAATCGTCCCCAATCTGCTGGTTTCTCTCTCCGTCAAGACCGCCGATTCTGTCTCCCGTTCCTCCGCTCGCCGCCACAGTCCTCCGCCCGTGCCCGATATCGCTGAACGCTTGGCGGGTGGCCGCATCAGGGTCTCCTCGGCCAGTCAGAAGGCCGGATGGAACTCGAGCGTGACCATTGGGATCGGCGGACAATGGTTCGAACTGGAGAGTGAGGCAGACGGGACGCCGCCGCGCGCCTTCACGTATGTCCTGCGGCCCGCTTCTCCGGGAAAAGTTCTGCGCGGCTACCAGGAATATCACGCTGCGGCTTTGGATACAGTTGCAATGAAAGCGACGGCTTCCGGACAGGACCAGTCTTGACGGGCAAAATTCACCTTTCATTTTTCTTGATACGGGTTACAATCCAAAATTAGAACTCAACTATGGCGACATCGATTGCTCCGATTGCTCCGGTAGACCCGCCGGTCATCAAAGCCGCCGGCGGAATTCTGCAGCGCAGTACTCCTCGCGGCGACGAAGTGATGGTCGTCTACCGCAAACGCCATCAGGATTGGACGCTCCCCCGCGGCAAAGTCAAAGACGGAGAATCATTTCAGGAAGCCGCCATGCGCCAGGTGCTGGAGGATACCGGCTGCTCCTGCCGCATCGGAAATTACCTGGGCACCATCAGTTATTCCGACAACGGCGTGCCGAAGGTCGTCCTCTTTTGGAAAATGACGCTGGTGGAAGACAAGGGCTTAACTGAGAACGATGCGATCGGACAGGCGTTGTGGCTGCAATTGCCGGCCGCCATCGAACGCCTGACTCACGCGCAGGAAAAAGCGCTGCTCTCGCGCATCGGCAGCCTTCCGAGACAGTCACAATCACCCGCTGAGTCCGCCCCTCCCCCCGTTCCGGCGGCCCACGTGCCGGTAGCGCTGCCGCGCGGAAGCCAGCAGCCCGGGGCAGTGCAGGACCCTCGCGCGCAATCGCAGTTGCTGCGTGAATGCGAAGCGTTTCGCGTGGAGCTGAGCTTTCTGGAGCGACGCAATCCGCGCGCGGACAACTACTGGGCCGCCGCAGCCCATGAGCAGCTCAACAATGTGTTGCGCTGCCTGGAAAGTGACGACATTGAAGGCGGTTGGTTTGGACTGCATGCCGCCCAGCGCTATGCCGTGTTTGGCATGAACCAGATTGAGCTCGCCAACCGCGCCCACGTTCTTCGTGAAGAAGCGCTCAAGATCAACTCCTGGCGCGGAACGGCCATGGAGGGCCTGCTTTCAGCGGGCGACGAGCAGTTGACCGCGGAAAACGTGGCAGACGCCATCGCCCTGCGCAATGAAGACGCTTCCAGCCAGCACAACCGGAGCCGGATTACCGGAAACTATCTCCGCGTGCTACTTATGATTTGCGGAACGGCGGCGGTGGCCATGTCACCATTTCTGTTTCTCGCCGGACGCATCCCACTTGTGGCAGCAGTGCTTTTCTTCGGCCTGCTGGGTTCCGCGTTTTGCGCAGCACAGTCCCTGATCATCGGGCGCAACGACTCCAGGCCCGCCAACCTGTTCATCACTCTTACGCCGGTATTCTTTGGGGCCCTTGCCGGCCTGCTGGGATATGCCGTGTACGAATACATGCCCCTGCTCACGTTTCATTCCGGCGAGCGCCACATCAGCGCCGTGATGGGCCTGGCATTTTTGTTTGGCTGCCTGGGACAGCGTCTGCTGGCGCACATTTCCCGTGGCCGAAAGAGAAAAACTACCGCCTAGCGCTGGCTTCGCTACGGTAACTGGCCTGCAATTCGATGCGCGATCTCCTTCATCTTGTCCGCTGAGGAGCGATACTCCAGCACGGCAGACTCAAGCGCGAAATTCGATCTTCCCTTCCGCACCAGGACTCCGCCCACGCCGACCTTGCCCTTCTCCGCATGCCCGTCAAACCAGGCTTCGTCACCGATCCCTGTCAACGGAGTGATGTTTTTCTCGCCGGGCTTGAGCCGCCGGAGCTCTTTGGTCTCGTTCCATTCCCTGGCTTCTTGGTCCGTTGATTTCGTAACGTTCAGCATGAGCGATATCCGGGCGGTATCGGCGCCGGGCTTGGGCGCGGCTTCGTGATACATGCACACAATGGCGCCATGCCCCGGCGCAAGGTTCATTGGCACTCCCGTGATCGCCTGGGCATCGGCGGCGCTGAATAGGGAGCACGGATCAATCTCGGCTTTTGGCGACTGCGGTTGCGTGTCACTACTGGCAGAAGAAGACGACGGCGACGGAAGCGCGGGGCTTCTTCCTCCGCTGCTGGAAGATGACCCGCTACAGGAAAGGAGTAGAAATGAAAGAAGTATTGCGCTGAAACATAGACCTTGCTTCATCAGGGCCTCCGAGAACAAATTGCAGATTGTAAATCATCCCGATTTTTTGCCGTTTCTCGCACATCTCGCTTAAGATGCGTTCTGGCCCAAACACAGTGAACTCCCCAACACCGCAAATCACAACGGACTCAGCCCAGCCGCTGGCGCGCCGCTTGGGACTCTTCGACGCCACCATGCTGGTGATGGGAGGGATCATTGGCACGGGAATTTTCATGAATCCCTATGTCGTCGCCCAGCGTGTGCATACGCCCTTGCTCGTGCTGGGCGCGTGGCTAGTGGGAGGCTGCATCGCGCTGTTGGGCGGGTTCATCTGGGCGGAGCTGGCGGACCGCATGCCCGCTGCCGGCGGCCAGTATGCCTACTTACGCGACGCTTATCATCCCCTGGTTTCATTTCTTTATGGCTGGGTCTTGCTGCTGGTGATCCAGACCGGCGGCATGGCCGCCGTGACCGTCACGTTTGCGCGCTATTTTCTGGAACTCACCGGCTTGCGCTCCGCCGACTGGCAGGTGGGGCTGGTCGCACTGACGCTGCTGACCATCATCAACTGTCTGGGTGTGCGCGCGGGAGGCACGGTGCAGAGCGGATTGATGGTCTTGAAAATTGCCGCCATCGCGTTGCTGGTTTTTGCTGGGGCGTTCCTAGTCCGCGGGCACATCACATGGAGGCCATTGCTTGACCAGCCAGTCTCGCCGGGACTGTTCTCCTCGTTTGGCGCGGCCATGGTTCCTGTGGTCTTTGCCTTTGGAGGCTGGCATACCTCGACTTTCGCCTCAGCGGAGATGAAAGACCCGCGGCGTAACCTGCCCCGGGCGCTGATCATGGGCGTAATCGGGGTTGCGCTGTTGTATACGTCAGTCAATTACGTCTGCGTCAGGGCGTTGGGAGTTCACACCCTGGAAAACACCCCGACGCCGGCCTCAGCCGTTATGCGCATCGCCATGGGGCAAAGAGGCGCTACCATCATCGCGCTGGGCATTGCGATCTCTACTCTGGGCTATCTCAGCCAGGCGGTATTGACGGCGCCGCGCGTGTACTTTGCCATGGCCAGAGACGGGCTCTTCTTCCGCCAATTGGCCTGGGTCCAGCCGCGCACTCAGGCGCCGGCGCTTGCCATTGCCATCCAAAGCGTCTGGACAATGGTGATCATGTTGACCGGCAGCTATGACAAAATCCTTAACTACGTCACTTCCATGGACGTGCTGTTCTGGGCGCTCACGGCCGGCTGCCTGTTCATTCTTCGCCGTCGGGAGCCCGCGCGATCAGCTTTTGCCATGCCGGGACATCCTTACACCACCGCGCTTTTCTGTGTGGTTTGCCTCGCCGTGGTCGCTAATACCGTCTATCGCTTCCCTGAAAACACGTTGATTGGCATGGCCATTCTGGTGGCCGGCGTTCCGCTATATTACATTTGGAGACGGACCTCACGCGGATGACCTATTCAAGAAGCACTGCCTGCTCTCCTTACATGGAGTGGGCCAAACTACACTCCACGGCAAAGTACAATCTGGCCACCAGCGGCGTGGCCGGCTTTCCGCTGGCCGGACTGGGCGTGACTATCGATCAGCTTGAAATCAATGGCCCTTCAATTTATGGCTACGAGCCGCTGCTTCAGGGGATCGCGCGGCGCTATCGCGTGCCCCAGGAGTGCGTCGTGAGCGCAGTCGGGACTTCACTGGCCAATTACCTTGCGCTGGCCGCGACTACGGAACCCGGCGATGAAATCCTGGTGGAGCAGCCGACCTACGAGCTCATCCTGAGCACGGCAAAATATCTGGGACTGGAGATCAGGCGGTTTCCCCGCCGCGCAGAGAACAATTTCGCCATCGACCTGGCCGAGGTTGAACGCAACCTCACTCCACGTACGCGCGTGATCGTAATTTGCAACTTGCACAACCCGTTCGGGGCGCTGGCCCCTGATGCGACATTGCGTGAAGTAGGAAAGCTGGCTGCCAAGCTCGGCGCGCGCGTCATAGTCGACGAAGTTTATCGTGAGATGCTGTTCGAGTCTGTTCCGGCCAGCGCGTTTCATATCGATCCTGAACGGTTCATTGTGACCAACAGCCTGACCAAGGCCTATGGACTGAGCGGCCTGCGCTGCGGATGGGTGCTAGCCGCGCCGGAGCTGGCACGGCGCATGTTTCGGATCAACGATCTGCATGGCGCTACGTTTGCCCATCCCGCCGAGTTGTTGAGTGTGGTGGCCCTGCAAAAACTGCCACAGATCGCCGCGCAGATGAAATCGATGCTGGATGCAAATCGCCGTCTGTTGCACGATTTTCTGCTTGGGCGCGACGATCTGGACTATTTCTGGCCTGAATATGGAACGATTGTGTTCCCTCGGCTGAAGCATGGTGACGTGGCGTCACTTTGCGACATCTTGCGCCGCGATTTTGAAACCTCAGTGGTTCCCGGAAACTTCTTTGAGAGCCCGGACCGGTTCAGGATCGGTGTTGGCACGCCAACCGAGTCTGTGCAGGAAGCGTTGCACAAGCTTGGCCTGGGGTTGGACCGCTACCGGGCTTCTCTGGGAGCCCGGGCCTGATGGCGCGGCCGGAGCCGGACGGTCAACCTTTGTCGACACCCCACTTGCCTGCGCCGCGACACGCGATAAACAACGCGACGAAACAATAAATTACGGCCAGCTCGCCGCCGTTCCGGATGGGGAGCGCGCCTTGAGGCTGGTGGACCATGAAGTAACCCACTGCCATTTCGCCGCTGGCGATAAACGCGGCCAGGTGCGTTAGCAACCCGATCAAAATGAGCACGCCGCCCACCAGCTCAATCCCGGCTCCGGTCCACCCAAGCACATCGTGCGGCCTGTGGCCGCCAAGCACAACGAAGATTTTGGTAGCGCCATGGCAGGCAAAGAGAAAACCAAACACGATGCGAAGCGCAGCGTATGCGGTGGGTTCAAACTTCTTGAGAGCGTTCATCTCAGGTCCTTCATTGTAAGGTGAAATACAGGCGACGATTATAGCAACGACGCATTGGAACCGGCCCGCTTTGGATTCCATCGGCAGGATTCAATGGTCCGTTCCAGACATATTTGAATTGACAACCTGACCTTGTACCTGTGAGATATTGCGGCAACAACAGGAGCTACCGTGAAGTGGTTACTAATCGGCGTTGTTTCTTTGGCGGCCCTTCTGATTTTGATCGTCGTGATCGGAGCACTTCTTCCGCAGAAGCACTCAGTCTCGCGCAGCATTTCCCTGCATCAGCCCGCCGATGTTGTCTGGGGCCTGATTTCAGGTCCGCCAACCTGGCGGCCTGGCGTAACCAGATACCAGGAGCTGCCACCGCACGACGGCCACCGGATGTGGAGCGAGACGGACAAGCATGGACAAACGATTGCCTTTGAAGCGCTCGAATTCATCCCTCCGCGCCGCCTGGTTACGCAGATCGCGGACAAAAAGCTGCCGTTTGGCGGAACATGGACCTATGAGATCGTGCCCGCGGGCGACTCCTGCACACTCACCATCACAGAGAATGGAGAAGTCTACAATCCCCTCTTTCGCTTCGTGTCGCGCTTTATGATTGGACAGACAGCCACAATAGACGGTTATCTCGACGCGTTGAAAGCAAAGCTCACCAGCTAATACTGCTTCACTTCTGTGTTGGGATAGTAGTGCCGAAGAATCTCCTGGAATGACGCTCCGTGGCGTGCCATATCAGCGCCGCCGCGCTGGCACAATCCAATGCCGTGGCCCACGCCTACCCCTTCTAGTACCACTGACCCGTTCTCCTTGTGCGATGAATAGGAATTTCCGGGAACGCTCTTCCAGCCCAGCCTGCGGGCCAGATTCAGCCGCGCGCTTTCCGTCGGCGCCAGCGCCGCCGCGTCTTCAGCCTTGAGTTGCGTCGCCCATTTCTCCGGGTGTCGACGGCAGTAGTTGCAGGTCACAGCGAAGTATGGATAGCCATGGACGGGAATACCCAGCTCGGCGAGCGCATGCGTTTGCCCGCCGCAGCTTGCGCTGTACATCGCCGCAAATACTTCATCCTTGTAAGCCAGGGCCAGCCCTCGGGTTGCGGCCGCCGCCTGAGATGCGGCCGTCGCGGGACCCGGCGGAGCGCGCAGAAACTGGCAATGCGTGGTGTCACAGAAATCAAAGCTGTGATGTCTTCCCTTCCCGGCCACAAAAAATGATCGCGCAGCCACGGCCTGCGCCTTGAGCGCCTCCATGGGCGCACGTGGAGGGCTCTCCGCGGCGACCACTGAAGCCACGGCTGTTTCCATCGGCATGACAACTACAACGATCAGTTCACGCGCGGTCGCCCTGATCTCCAGCTTTCCTGAATAACGCCGGGTAATCTTTCCTGGGACGCTCGCCACAAACCCCGTCGTGCCGTTTGTACCGTTGTCACAAAAAATTGCTTCGTCGGAAGCGTTGTCCGTGCCGCTAATCCTGACTTTGATTCCCTCAAGTTCCGCATGGATTGGATCGATCACCGGCCAAGGTTCTCCGCCGGCCCTGCATTGCAACGGTTGCCCTGCTATCGGCGACACCACAAACTGCTTCGAGTGAAAAAGCCCCAGCACACCGATACGGACTTCTTTCTCCTGGGCAAGCGCCGCGCCGGAAAACAACAAAACAGCTATGATCCAATGCGGTTTCATCGCTGGCCGCCTCCACTTCCCGCCACCGCAGCGATCATGCGCCCTGCGACTCCGGCGGCAAAAAATCCGGGCCGGCCATGCAGCCTTACCAGCAAGACGGCGCGAGGATGGTCCGCAGGGGACATCACCAGAGCAAATCCATCACCCGGCGCTTTCCTGCGGTGTGTGCATGGCGCTGTACCGGTCTTGGCCATTGCGGAGCCGTGCAACAACGCATCTCCTGCGGCTTTGCCAGTGCCTTTCTGGGCGGAGAGCGTCATTCCTTGCAGCACTGGAGCCACCTCCGGGTCTCGCGGACGGTGAGTGAGCTCAAGATACGCTTCAGCCAACGGCAAAGGAGCAGCCCATCCCGCTCCACGTCCGCTAGCCGACAGGCGTATAGGATAATTCTTCAACGCGTTGGCCAAGCCCGGTCCCGCTGCGGCGATGAGCTGATGAAAGTAGGAATTGCAGGAGAACGCAATCGCTTCGCGGAGATGAAGAATCCCGTGGCCGCGCGGAAGCCAGCAAGTCTTCTTTCCCGTACATTTGAATTGCGGAAAATCTCGATGTGTCTCTCCATACGCCACGGCGGCAAAAGGTTTCACCAGTGACCCAACCGGCAGTTCGCGCTCGGGGTGCTCCCAGCGTTGCGCAATCACCTGGCCGCTCTCATCGAGAAGCAGATAGGAAAGATCAGGATCGCTGAACTCGCGGGCCAGCACCGCTGAAGCCGACTGCGCATGCAGGTCTTGCGCGTGTGCACGCGCGGGCGCGGGGCGCTGTCCCAAGCACAGCACGATGATTACAGCCGTTATAAGGTTCCGTTTAGCTATGGCATCCAACGATACGTTACCGTCTGTTGGATTCTATCCTTTGTCTGGCGCGTTATGATCTCTTCAGAGTCCAATTTTGCAAATGCCCGGCTGAAGCTGCCCATGTTTTGCGAAAAGAACTGCGGCTCCGCATCCCTGGTTATCGACCGCTGGTCGACCAGGCTGGAAAATTTATAAAAGTTCTGGCGTTCACGGGAATGGCTGAAGCCAGCGGAATAGCTTGCCGGTTGAGAGAGCGGCTGGTTCTTGGTCTGCAATACGGTACTCAGCAGCGCGGCATCGTTGGCCACAAAAAGCACTTTCCCTCGCACGGCCATCTGCACCGGCGACAGGCCATCAAGCTCATAGTATCCGCCTGCGTCTTTCACTTCGCGCCATCCCAACCCCAGCCGCGATGCCGTCAATCCCGGAGCAAGCATGTCTTGCATCGCTTTCTGTAAAGACGTAGCGTCCCAATCGCTTGCGGCTGCGACGGCCACAACCGCGGGAATGCGGAGAAACACGCCATCGCCGTTTTTGCTCGATGCCTGGACGACCATCATGGCCTGCGGCCCGGCCCTCTCCAGTTGCAAACGCAAGCCCTCAGCGGGATTGGCGCTGGCAGGCAACGCCGGCTCCACATCGATTCGCGTTTCCAGATCAGTTACCGCGCCGGTTTGCCCGCCCGTGAGTTGGACTTGCGGAGCCTGTTGCTCCGTGCGGGCTGCGCCAAACCGTGGCGAAAGGATTTTCTGCTGCAATGCCGCCAGGCTGCTCTTCGCGTCCGTGGGGCCGGCCTGGTAAAAGCCATAATCTCTGGGGACGGCGCCCAGCAACGCCGTCATCGCCTGGGTCTCTTGCGCCAGCGCGGCTTCGTCAGCCTGCTTCTTCGGCAAGATCACCCGCTCTTCGCGATACGTTGCGCCTTCGCGATATAAATCGGAAATGGCGCTGCCATAGCTTTGCATTTCGGTGATGTTTTGCTGGATCCAGTAAGTGCGGAAGTGCGGCGTCACGGCGACCTTCTCCATGTTCAGCACCATGCGCAGATCACCTGCTTTGGCCTGCGTTGCCGAAAGCGCCTGCTTGTACCATCCCTCCTGGCTCAGCGTGCGCCCTTTGCTTCCTGACATTAATTCAAGCGAACCGGCGACCAAATCTTCGCGTGTTCCCAGGACCAGATAATTATCGGCAACGGCAAATGCTACAACGCGACCCGATTGCTCGTCTTTGCGGGCAAAAAAGGGCTTTCCGCCGGCGGTCCGTGGCTGGAACTTGTTGCGCGACTGCCACAACGCGGATTGAAGAAAATCGCCCGAAGCAAGCCGCGTAATATACAAGAACTCAAGATTGCCGATGTCGTACACGGCCACGGCACTTTCCGCCCCGGCTGCATCAACCAAAAACTTCATATCGGGCGGCAGACCGGCCGCCACGGCAAATTGATCTGAGGCCTGCCCCAGGCGCAAGAACAACCTTGAATTTGAGAACACACGGTAGTCATCGCTCTTGGTCCAGGCCGCACGCTCCGGAGCGGCATTCCAATCCTTCAGCAAGCCGGCAAAGTCCCTGGCTTCGATATAGAGCAACGCACCTTCCGGCATCACCTGGTCGAGCGGATGCGTTGGCCCCCCCTGCGGCCGGAACAGAGTCCAGCCAATCAAGCCGGTAATGCACAACGTTAGCAATCCAAGGACAGCGATTCTTTGCATCGATCTCACAGGCCGGCTCCTTTCCGTAACGGATTTTGCTGCCGGGGCGGGGCTGCCAGGGCCGGCTCAGGCAATCGCGGACGCACAACATGCTCCTGCTCAAGTTCTGAATGGACCTCGGGCCGCCTTGCGCGATTCAACTCGCGCCGGCGCTGCAGCAATCGTATCTGCTGGACCTCTTTGTTGATCTGCGATTTCACAGCGGGATCGGGTTCCAGCCGGTAGGCTCTTTGCAGGTACGGCAATGCCTGGGCAAGTGCGTTGGTTCTTTCAAAGGCAATTCCCAGATCACGGCTGATCTCTGCGCG
>DASSXL010000106.1:0-151678 GCA_035703825.1 Candidatus Angelobacter sp. | reverse complement strand
CCCGCGCGCGTACCGCGTCCTTGGGCAATGTGGCATAGCTGGCTGGAGGCTGGGAGTGCGCGGTGGATGAGATCAAATTCCCGGAACCTCGTGGACTGGTTCATGAAAGGAGGCGCTTGGATATTTCGAAGTACTGTGGCGCGAGCAGACTTCAGTCTTCACATTTTTGCGTACAGCTAATGCGGTGAATCCGTCCGTTGAGACAAACTTCTTGGTCGGCACCTTGCAGCAGGTTGGTGAAAACGGACATACGCAATTTGTTCAACAAGATCCTTACCCGCTCGACGATTTGTTCGGACACGCTATCTTGCCTATCGATCCTATGCGCCGGGCAACGCGTTTCCTCTTGCTCGAAGAATAGCTCAGAATTGACATTCTTAATGATTAGTGTAGTTCTCGAAAACTGCATACTATAGCCAGGGGCGGATTCCCGCTCAATTTACCCACACCGTTCTGCCGTCTCAATCGGAGGCACAAGACGATCCACTAGCGAGGGCATGATTTCTTGAAGCTGTTGCGCCAGTCGCGCGAAACCTTCATTGCCGTTCGTATGGGGATCTTCAAGATCGAAGCCAGGCTTTAGACAGAGCATTTTAGATGCCGCGTCGGGAAACATTTTCTCTGCGATTTGTCGTTGTGATTCAGTCATGCAGAAGATCAGTTCCGCCCTGGCGACCAAATCAGCCGTGAGATTCTGTGATCGATGCGCAGGAACCGGAACGTTAAAGCTATGCAGGGCTTCCTGCGCCTCGATTGCCATCGGGGCACCAGCGTTTGCGGCAAGCCCTGCGCTGACAGCGTGAATGCCTGACTGGCTTAACATTTCCTGAGGCAACTTCAACCGGCGGGCAATTTCGGCATTACAGATGGCTTCCGCTATTGGAGACCGGCTTGTATTTCGGTTACAGATGAAGACAAACAAGCGGTGGCAGGCGCGCAAGCGCTTGCTCCGGATCAGATGGCAAGCCTGCGGCCGTATGATCATCCATACATTGTCGTTATTTCCAAGCGCCTTCGGCAGGCCTTCATTCAGATTGACGCGGAACTCGAGTCCGGCGTCAATTAGAAGTTCGGCCTTCTGTCCGGAGTAGCTGATTTGTTTGACTTTGCCATGGATCAGGTTATAGCGGTTGAGGATGTCAGGGGGATGTGTGGCCAGCAGAATCTCATCCGCTCGAATGCCGACGTGATAAGGAGTCGCACCGGTGAGCCGCGCCAAAGGCATCTGAATATCGATTGCCGATCCCACTAGCCGGCAAATCATGACTCCATCGCGCTCCTGGACTTTGGTTACCACAGCATCAAACAAGTTCTCAAATCCAGCTATCTGTGCTATGGAATGTCTGTGCGCTGTGGTTACAACTTCAATAGGAGCACCTTCAGCCATGATCCGTCCCTGTTCCAGCGAGATAGCGCGCTCGCCCAAAGCAAAGACCTCCTCCTGGTTATGCGTAACGTAAAGCATCGGGATCCTGTGGGTCTCATTCCAGGCGCGCAGATCATCGATGATTTCTGCTTTGGTATGCGGATCAAGGGAAGAAAGAGGCTCATCGAGCAACAGGACGGATGGTTCTATTACAAGCGAACGGGCAAGCGCAACCCTTTGCTGTTCTCCGCCCGAAATTTCACGGGGCAGGCGCCGGCGCAAGCTTGCAATCTGGAATGATTCCAGAATAGCTTCGACACTCCGAGCACGCTCTCGCACATTCCATTTTCTCAGACCGTAGGAAACATTTTCCTCGACAGTAAGATGTGGAAAAAGCGCCAGGTCCTGGAATACAAACCCTACTCGGCGTTGCGCCGGCTCGACCGCGATCTTTTTCTCGCTGTCGAAAAGAACTCTTTTCCCGCTCAGAATGCGGCCTTTCTCTGGATGGCAGAGGCCCGCAATAGACCGTAAAAGCGTCGTCTTGCCCGCTCCTGAGTGACCAATCAGGATCGTGACGCCTGGGCGCGCCGTGAAGGTGACATTCAATTGAAATTGTGAGTGTGCGTTCGTGGAATAAGCCTTTTGCACGGCTACATGCAAGGATTGCTGCGCGGCAGGTTCGGACAGAGGGATGGTGGCAAGGCTCACGTTGTCAGTTCTCCGCGACCGCTGCTTTGCCGAAAGGTGTTACAACATCAGCGAAGCCCGTCAATCGGCTGAAGAGCATGGAAGCTACAACAGCGCAAGTTGCCAAAGCGACCAGGCAAAATGCCGCTGGCAGTGCTCCAGAGAGCCCTTCGGATTCAAACTTTACCCACATATAGACCGGCAAGGAGTGAGGGTTATAGGCCACAATGAGCGTGGAACCGAACTCGCCCATGGCCCGTATCCATGCCAGAGTTAGTCCAGCTGCAATTCCCGGCCACGCCAGAGGCAGCGAGATCCTGCGGAAGATATGCCATCGTGAATCTCCCATCGTGGCAGCAGCCATCTCCAGCTTGGGATCCACGGCGGTGAAGCCCGCCAATGAAGAGACAACTACAAAAGGGGCGGCAACAAATAATTGCGCGAGCACAATCCCCGCAAGATTGTTGGTCAAAGCAATGTTTCGCGCATCGAGCGGCCGGCCGACAATGCCGTAAGGGCCAAAAGTCTTCAACAGTAGGATGCCCGCAGCCAGATCGGGAACAACCATCGGCAGAAAAACAAGGCTGATCCACAGCCGTTTGAACGGAAGATCGGCGCGGGCCAACAGATAACCCAACGGCACGCCCAGCAGGACCATGGCAATCATGGAAATAGCTGAGGCCTCCAGTGAAATCACCAGTGCCCGCAGGGCCTCGGATTGCTTCAGAGCGGCAATCCATTCCCCCCAGTTTGCATCCAGAAAGAGGCTTGCGATCGGCAGAACGAGGTCAATGAGAAGGAAGCTGCCCAACAACCCGAATACCAGAAATGTCGGCTTGATGGAGCGGCTCATGGCTTGAAAACTCCTGCAGTCAGGCCTCGTAGCGCAGGGGGGATTTGGGCTGCATCTCCCCCGATGCGATGCTCCACCTCTTCCAAGCCAAACTCCCGCAGCAGTTCGCTGGACTTGAGCAGAAACTGGATAAAGGCCAGGGCAGCTTCGCGGTGGCGAGCCGATTCCGGAATGGTCACCGTGAACAGGATCGGCGCTCCTGAAACCTGTTGTCCGGAAGGTGTGGTGTAGGTTTCCTGAGCATATGAACTGGAAAAACGCGGATCGCTGAGATTGATCTCCGATGGAAGGCTGATGTACGGCAGTTGCCGGGCGATGATTTCATGTTTATAAAAAATCCCTGCATCGAACTGGCCGGATTCAACCCGCGCCAGAAGCACCACTTCAGGAAATACCTGAGCAGGGTTTAAAGGCTGGCCCAACAATTTGGGAATGTCATACCGATGATAATACCGGCCCGCCAAATTAAACATAAAGAGGGTACGATAACCTTTGGGATCGACCGTGGGATCTCCGCGCCCAAATCGAAGTCCTGGGGTGGCCAGCACTTCATACCATGGAACTTTGTTGGCTGCGGCCTCTTCGAATTTTTTCGCAAATTTGCTCCGGGGATTGTAGGCCAGGACCAGTTGCGATGAAGCGACAACGGCAAACCACTTTACGGCGTAGCTGTTCTGAGGTCCCATCAGCAGGTTCTCATTGACCAACGGGTCAGCACTGATGAAAACATCGGGCGTGCGCAAGTGGCCTCGAATCAGTTGCGCAGCCCCCAGAGATCCCTGAGCCTCTCCCTGATAGGCATACCCAGTATTTTTCGCGAAGGCCGGACCAACGCCTTTTTCCATCACAGTGGCAAGGGACCCGGCATAGAGAACGGAAATGGTTCGGTCTTGCAAAGGGCTGGCGCCAAGCGCCGGGGTCGCACTAACGAGGAGCAGAAGTATCGCCAGCCCCATCATTTTGATTACCTGGGTAAGAAGTATTCCCGATGCCGATTTTATCTTTCGCAAGGCTGTTTCCATTTCGTTATGGTTTGAAAAAAGATGGATCATGCTGCTGTCCCAGTAGAGATCTACCAATGGTGGCAAGCAAATGGTCGTCGTTGTCATGGCGGACATAAAATGATAAGTCGCGATAGATTCGCTCAAGGGGACTGGGGCGATTCAAGCTCCGCGCTCCACATGCCCGGATGCTCCGCTTGACGGTATCCTCCGCCAAATGTTCCATGATGTGGCGTGCGCGGCTGCCCGCTGATTGCGCCTCGTCATGCCTGCCTGTCTCCCACATTTCCGCGACATGCCGCAACCAGAGATATCCGGTTTCTACATTTATCGCGCTTTGTCCGAGATGGTGTTGAACATACGGGTCCCCAACCTTGTTCTGCGATCGTATGTAGTTGAGCGCGAACTCGTAGGCCCCCTCCGCTGCCCCCAGAAATGTGGCCGCATAGTGAGGAATGAAGCAAGTCTGCCAGCCTTCGGCAAGATATTGTCCTGGGCGCCCTATGACGTTTTCATCTGGAATGAATGTTTGATTGAACTTGACCACGTGGCTCGCGGTGCCCCGCATTCCAATGGGGTCCCACCATGAATGGTCAACTTGCACCGAGGGACTACAGAGATCGCACGCCAGCAGCAGCAGCGAGTCTGGACTTCCCCCAATGTGTCTGGCTCCGCCGGGACCAGCTGTGCTTACCAGCAAAATGGCCCATCGTGCTCCCCCGGCACTTGTAGCAAACGCCTTATTGCCATCAACTATGTAGCCGTTGTCCACTCTTGTTGTGGTGGTGCCGAATGCCACTTTTTCTGAAGATGCTCGCGCTTGTGGCTCACCGCTCCAGGCGACCCACGTTTCGCCTTTGTTCGCGACGCCGGAAAACCAGCGTTGCTTTTGGGCTTCAGTGCCCATGCCGCCAATGAGGACCATGGAATTGCAATGCCCTTCCCAGCATCGGGCCAGAGAAAGGTCAGCTTTGGCGAATTCTTTGGTCATCATCCACAGCGTCATTACATTGCCTTGATACGGCCCCAGTCCAATTCCACCGAACTCCCGAGGGACTGCCGTGCCAAGCAGTCCTGCTCGATAAAGATCAGCAAAATCCTCAGCGGGAAACGCCGCTTCCCGATCATATGCAGCGGCTCGGGAAGCAAATTGCTGTTGCGCCAGATCATGCGCGCACGCTATTAGTTCCTGCTGTGTGGCATTCAGCGTGGCAAGCATTGCGGAGTTCATTCCCATACCTCACTTCACGGCTGTTCTGTGCGACACGACGCATTTGTTGTCGATGGCCGACGCCACCATTTTCCACGGCGAATCATGTCGAATATTCACAAGCCCCAGCTATAGCATTTGAGATCCCGAATGCTGACTGAAGAGCAAAATCTCTGGGGCCACGGGCTATCACCATGTCCCTGTCTACTTCAGGAGGCATTTCAGACCCTGTCATTAAATAAAATTGCTTCCGCACTTGGGAGAGGAGCACGTCATGTCCATCAATGGCGGTGCCTCCCCGTGAAAGGACGGCCGAAACAAGCGGTGTCGGCTGTGAGCCATACGCCAGATCAATTACAAGTGTCCGGTCACTCAGAGTGTCAATGACAAATGGAAAGCCATCATTGTCTCTGCCGACCGGAGTGGCATTCACAATCACGTCATACCCATGCGCTCGAAATTCTGAGAGCGGAACAAAAGGAAGTTTCAGCAGTTGGGTTGCGTATGCTGCCCGCCGCAGTCCGCGGTTCACTAATGTAACGTCAGAGCCGGTCTGCTGGAGCGCAGCCGCAATCGCCCGCCCTGCTCCCCCGCAACCAATTACAGCCGCCTTTGCCGGGCAGAAATTTCTAATTGCGGCAATGCTCTCAGGATCAGTCGTTTCAGCTGTCCAGGCGCCGTCATGGTGCGCAAACACATTGCTCGATCCCGCTCTAGCTACCATGTCGCTGCAGGAGTTTACAATCGAAGGCGCGGCTTCTTTGAAAGGCGACACAATCACCAATCCCTGGATCGGAATGGAAAGGTCATCGAGCGCTCTGGACAGCACCATCTCATTCCAGAACTCTTCAAACTTTTCCGCATGGAAGGGTAGAAAAAGAGCCGGTTGGTCCAGCAATTTGTACGCAGTATTGTGCAGACGTGGCGAAGGTGATTGAAAAATGCGATTGCCAACCATGCCGTATAGCTTCTTCAGGGGTCGAACAGTGGGGAACCCATAATCTGCAATTAGCTGTCGCACGCTAAAATCACCGGCACTTTGAGCAGGTTCTTCAAGTTGGCCAAAAAGAAGCGGGGCACCCAGAGCAGGAGAGAGCAACCGGCTCCATGCTCCCCAGAGTCCGTCACAAAAAGCGATAACATCGCCTCGCCCAAGAGTCTTCATCAATGAGAGAGGTTGCAACCCATCACTGGGCCTAGCGCCTGCCAAAACCATGCAATAGTAACGGGCCGCTACGTTTGAGAGTTCCAGGAAATGGGAATGCAGGCGTCCAGCATCGGATGCGGGACCACGCCATACCAATATGCGTTTGGAGGGCGGTACCGCGTCCAGCAAGTCAGCCTGTAAGTCACCACCTGCCTCCAACTCCACAAGATCGTATTCATGTGCTGCTGCAATCAGCCGTCGCTTGCGTTCCAGATTGGACCTATCAAACCGGCCGCCTGAAGAAGACGTTCTTAACGTAAAAAGCAGCCGCCCAGGAAAATGTGCGCGTAACCAATCCGCGGGGACATCTCCAATAAGGTCTGACCTGATTTGCAGCCAACTGATATTTCTAGGGACCTCACAGAGTTCCATGGAACTCGGAGGCGTTGTTACGGCTGCGACTAGCTCAACTGCATCCATAACTATATCTCTATCAACATTTAGTGAGGCTAACGCGCACTTACCCGCATACTTACAGATATATTTTTACGCGCTAACATGGCGAATTATTCTTGTCTATGGCGGAGTCTCACTGACACAGGCTTCAGACAACTGTGAACCTAGGTTCACGGTTGTTTCAGGAAGGAAGCTACTGCTTCGATAACAACACTGTCAAGAGCTAAAGCAGAAATTAACTGACTGCACTCACGAGATACCAGAATGGGAATCCTTTTAGCTTTTGTTCTGCACATGGAACGGGTTTGCCCAAAGTGGTCAGCCACTTATTCGATTGGCCGCTGGAGAGTACATGGAGAAATGCATTCCTGACTAATCTTCGCCCTTGCTTGTGTGCTTCTCCGCGGCCAGTGCTTTAGTAAACCAGAGAAGCACATCAAGGTAGTCTTTGGCACGGTGGTTCCATTTTGGATCGCGGGGATTACCATCATTATCAAAAGCATCCTGCACCATAGGGACTGGTAGAGTGGTCGGAATCGGAACTCCGCCCAGATGCAAAATTACCTGTCGTAATGCTGCCAGACAAAGAATGCCACCCGACCATGCGGAAGACACAGTGATGATTCCGAAGGGTTTGTACTTATATTCGTCTTTCAAATAATCCAGAGCATTTTTCAAAACGCCAGGATATCCGCCGTTATATTCCGGCGTGACGATAACAAGTGAATCTGCCCGCCTGATTTTGAAGCTAAGTTCTGCGGCGGAGGCAGGAGCATCACTTCTGAATCTGAGCCGCTCCTCCATCATCGGGATATTCAATTCTCTTAAGTCAATTAGTTCGGTTTGAACCAACGAGAATTCCGCAAGTGCTTTTAGCACAAAGCGGGCGACTTTAATGCTTTCCCGGTTTCTGCGAATACTGCCAAGAATTACAGGTACGTAATACATTGCGCTTTCTCGATTTCGGAAATAGTAAGCAGAAAAATATGCTGTGCCTCTCTTCTAGTCTAAGGCGCAAAATTAGCAGCCTTTTAGTCAGATGGCAACTGTGTAACAAGCCAGAACAAGCAGAGGCGGGCCACTTCTTTTTTGGCCGTATAGATAATTGGCGGAGTTCAGCAGTAGTGCTGTCAGGCCCGCAGAAAGTCGCAAAAGCTCTTTGGCGCTGACGAGAGCTAATTGCAAAGAACCTGGTCTATGGCGCAGCCGGACAGGGACAGGGGATCGACTTATGCCAGGATTGGATCGCGTGGTGTTAGCGCAGCATCATCACGCCAAGGAGATCCATAAATATTACAGCAGCCCGGCCATTGTTGCCAGTTACGGACGGCAGGACTACATCACGCCGTGCGAGCGCTTGCTCTTTGATGCCTTCATCAAACCAGGCATGGCCATTTTGGACATAGGGGTGGGTGGCGGACGCACTTCTCAATACCTCGCCAGAAATGCTTCCCGCTACGTTGGCATTGATTACTCAGCGGAAATGGTCCGGCTATGCCGGAAGCGGTATCCACAATGGGAATATTTTGAAGATTCAGCAACAGATCTCTCGCGATTCGCAAACGGGTCTTTTGATGTGGTTGTTATGTCTTACAACATGATTGACGACCTGATACCTGACAAAAGCCGCCAGAGATGCCTTCAAGAATGTTACCGGGTGCTGCATGAAGCAGGATTGCTTATGTTTTCGTCACATAATCCGCGCGCGATTATAGTGCGCAGTGGACAAGAGCCGGAGAAGACCACCCAATCAGAGCAGACGGGCATTCCTGGCAACCAATCTGATCTATCCCAGAGAGCCAGGAATAAACCTGCAAATGTTTTCTCACTTCTGTGCTGGTCTTTTCACAGGGTGCTTAAGTATGGGCTTAAGGTTCCATTTTGGAGCGGACATGGATATATGGTCGATAGTGAAAACTTGCTAACTCATTTTTGGACACCCAAGAGGGCCATCGCCGAGGTGGGTGAATATGGATTTAGATGTGTTGGCTTGCAGGGGGATGATTATCCGAAGATGAGCCACATATTGACTACTGACTGGTACTACTATGTGTTTGAAAAATAGGGCGTAATTGTAATTAATTAAACAGAGGGTCTGCAGCACTTAGAAGCGGAACAGTGGTTTTTATAGTGTTTGTCCGCTCGAAAATTAGAAATGCGGGATAACTAGATAAATAAACATTAATCTTGAGTATTGACTCATATTTCAAGCGAGTGATATACACCATGCCGCTTCTAGAACTGCATTCAGGTGCAGTTCTGTAAAAAGGAGAGCATCATGGCAAGACCGAAAGAAGATGCAAAGAAGGCTATGTCGGGCAAGAAAAGCGGCATGAGCAGAAGAAGCGTACTTAAGATGGGAGCAGCGGCAGGCGCTGTGACCGTCCTTACGTCGAGGAAGAGCGCGGCAAACGCATTTGTGCCGCCCTTTTTAGGCGCAACCACGGCCCCAGCCGTGCCGACTGAGCCCACAATCTGTTCGACCTTCACTGGAAGCCCTGCGACGCATCCCTTTGTGCAGCAGCTTCCGATTCCGCCGGTGCTACAGACGACAAACCTCAACCCCGCACCTACACTATCCGCCAATACTGCCGCCGGCGAAGCTCCTCGCGCCGACCATCAACGCTGGAATGAGTTCCTGCCGCAGAGGCAATATGCGATCCACACCAAACCAGCTTTGGCTACTTTCCACCCCGATCTGCCTCCCAGCTATGTTTGGGGATTCAACGGACAGGTCCAGGGCCCAACGATTCTGGAAAGGTATGGCAGGCCGACAATCGTTCGCTTTTACAACGAGCTGAACGGCAACCATACCGGGCCAGGGGTGCCGGAGATCACGGTGCACCTGCACAACGGCCATACGGCCTCCGAGAGCGATGGGTTCGCGGGCGATTATTTTGGAACAGGGTTGTTCAAAGATAATCACTACGTAAACATCTATGCCGGCTATGACAACTCGCCCGGCACTCTGGGCGATCCATTCGAGGCGCAATATACGTACTGGTACCACGACCATCGCGCGATGGCCACGGCTCCCAATACGTACAAGGGCCTGGCCGGCATGTACTGGCTATTCGACAACCGGGACAGCGGCAATGAGAACGACACTAATCCGGCGGCGCTGCGGCTGCCCAGCGGATACGGCGTCCACGACATTCCGCTGGAATTCAGCGACAAGTCGTTCTGCCCGGACGGAACGCTGTTCATGAATCCCGACGGCAATGTTCCGGAAGGCGATAAGTGGTGCATCAATGGCGCTATTCAGCCGTTCATGCGGGTAAACCGCCGCAAGTACCGCTTCCGCTTCTTGAACACCGGGCCTTCCCGGAGTTGGACGCACGCGCTGAGCGATCCCAGCATGCCTTTGACGGTGATCGCCACCGACGGCAACCTGCTGGAGCATCCGATACAGGTCGACAGCATCCTGCACAGCGTGGCCGAGCGGTATGACGTCATCATCGACTTCTCCCAGAGAAGCATCGGTGACCAAATCTACCTGCTCAATGTTGACGATGATGGCCATCCGCAGTTCGTCGGCCAGCCTTCGCCGTCGCCGCTGCCGCCTGGCGTGTCCATCGAACAGGTCACTATGCGGTTTGACGTGGTGGGCAATGAAACCGACAACAGCCAGGTACCCGCCACGTTGACCACCTATCCAGATATCAGCAATATCCCCATTGCCAACACCATGGACTGGAAATTCGTTCGCAAGAACAACGACCCGCAAGGTCTGAACTTCCAGATCAATGGCAAAACCTTCGATCCGAACCGCTCTGACCATCAGGTGAAGAAAGGGACCGCGGAAATTTGGACACTCGAGAACGTTGCTCCTCAGTCCAACTGGACGCACCCTGTTCACATTCACTTCGAGGAATTCCGTGTGCTCACGCGCAACGGAGCCCCGCCCACCAATCCGCTTGAAACCGGCAGAAAAGACGTCATCCGGATGCCTCCCGGCAACAAGGTTGAGCTCTTCCTCCAGTTCCGGGATTTCATGGGCCGGTATCTCATCCACTGCCACAACATGGATCATGAAGACATATTCATGATGGTGCGGTGGGACATCGTTCCGTAACGCGGAGTATTGCGACTCGAAAGGAGAATTCAGATGGACAGAAGACAATTCTTTACCAACTTCGTGAAGAACGCGGCTTGTTCGGTTTCCGCTTCTCTGGGACCCGACTTCTACACCAACGCGGTGTTCCGCACCCATGAGAACAAAGAGGTCAGGTTCTATGATGATCTGATCAAAGGCAAGCACGTGGTGATCAACTTCATGTACACCCGGTGCGAAGGCAGCTGTCCGATCACAACCGCCAATCTGGTGAGAGTCCAGAAGGCGCTCAAAAATCGTATCGGCCGCGATATCTTCATGTATTCCATCAGCCTCAAGCCGGAAGAAGACAATCCGGCCACGCTCAAGGAATACGCACAGATGTACCGGACGAAGCCGGGCTGGCTCTTCCTGACCGGCCACCAGGAGGATGTCGACACCTTGCGGTTCCGGCTTTTGACGGAACATCATCCGGCTATTGACCTGAACATTGAGCAGCATACAGGCATGATTCGGGTCATCAACGATGCCAATAACCGGTGGTTCTGCAGCCCATCGCAGGCCAGCGTGGAAACCATTGTGCAAACAATCCGCTGGGCGGAGAACACCAAGCCACTCGCTGAGCGGATGCGGGAGAACGCGATCATCCAGGCCAAGATCGACAAGATGCAAAATCAAGCATTGCCGACCTGGCTCAGTTCGCTGAGTGAGTCCTAAACCAGTCCGGTCCGCGGAAGCCGGCCAATGCTGGCCAGAAAACTTCCGTTCCGGATGCGATCTCCGGGAGAAGCGCGGTCTGCAACAACAGCCGCACTTTTCCCGGAGCAATGCCGAAGACAGCCGGGGGCAACGCTTTCCGGAGCGTGCGCCCGGCTGGTAGCAACTCAAATCCATTTTGCTGTGAGGACACTATGAGGCGGCATACATTTCTGGTTTTTACCTGCATCTTCTTTCTTGATGCGGCGGGAACTCTATTCGGCCAGGCAGGGTGCAAGTTCAATATCGCCGGTGACTGGGAGGCAACCGCACCCGGTCACACCGGCCCCGATCTCTATCGTTTTACCGCAGATGGCATGGTTACTGTTTTTTCCACTGCTGCAAAAGGACAGGAACCTCAGAAGCTGGGCACGGCCAAGTATCGTTTGCATGAGGCGCAAGCCGCCAGAACACTGGAATTCAAGCCAGAAACAAAGGCCTTTCCCTGGCACGCGATCAAAATGGAGATCACTCAGGAGGATCGCTCAAGCTTCACCACGTTAAGTTCCGGTCAAAGCATCGCCTGGGCAAAGAAAGATTCCAATCAATACTATGTCGTTCTGGCGGCCCATCGCGGAACACCTCCGCACCAGGGCGGGCCTGCCTTTATGACGCTGATCAAGACCGGCGAGGCCAAGCCTGAAGTGGAGAGCTTCGGTCTCTTTTATCGCAATGGCGAGAGAATCAACGGTCCGATTCCTGAAGATCTTTACCAACGATTCACATCCGACTCTTTGCCTGCGGATGATACCGTTCTGCGGCTTCAGATACCGGCCGAGGCTTATGACCGCGCGATGAAGATCATACGCAACTGGCAGCAACGGGCGCGTGAAGGAACGCTCCTGTTTCCCGCTTATTCCTATCTCAACGTTATCGTGCCGATGAAGGATGTTGCCGAAAGCTTGAACGAATGTGGAGGGAACTTCCACCTTTATGAATTGACCTGGATGTTAGACGACGAACTCGGCGCGAATGTTCCTCAATGGGAGCTCGCATTTGCTTATGTCAAAAGGCTCCGGGAGATGAATGAGCAGTCGAACATTAGCAGCACACAATTTCAGCAGAACATCACCAGCCGGCTTGCGCCGCCGCTATCCAAGAATTGAATAACCCTGGGCGGCCTGCCGCGGATTACGCGCAAGCCGCTCACCAGTAAGAGTGCAAGACCATGAAAGCCCTGAAGTTTGCCAAGATTGAAGATCGTGTAGAACCCCTCGCGACGCAGCAAGAAAGTTCCTTACAGTTGGACGCCCTGCCGGGTATCTGGCTGAACACCGACGGTGACACCCGCGGCATCCTTAAGGTTGTCATCTCTTCAAAAGGTCCCACACTCAAGATACGTGTGTTTGGTGCTGCCGAGCCGTCCCCCTGCGACTGGGGTGAGGTCGACGCAGAATACGTTTATGCCAACCACATCTCTTCACAGAACGCCGCTGGATTTTCCGCCTGGTATCGCTTAGATCATGCGGAAATTAACTTGCAGGCAAATTGGAACCAGGGACTGCTGGTGCTTGCCAGTTTCACATCTTTCAAAGATGGCAGCGGCCGTTCCAACTACTTCTCTCGAGAATTTTTTCACCGCTAACGATCGAAGAAGGAGGAAGCCATGACATCTCTGACGTGTTTACGGTCTGAAGAGCGGACAGGCGCCGCTGGGCCAATCATTCCGGCACCTTTACTGGGGACATGGCTGAATACGAACGCGGCCAGCAAGGGCATTACCACCGCCATTCTGTCGCGCCAAAGCGGGTCAATCACGGTGCGCATTGTGGCGGCCGGCGATCCCAGCCCCCATGACTGGGGAGAGAGTGCGGCCAGCCTTTTCGCAGCCGATGCTTCTTCCACTGAAGCCATGGCTTTCAGCGCTTTCTACGATTTTGGTTTCATGGAAACCCAGCTTCAGGCCCATGTGCGGCAAGGTGTGCTGATCATCGCCAAGTTTGACAGGTTCAAAGACTCGAGCGGGCGGTCCAATTACTTTTCCAAGGAATTTTTTTACCGCGTAGAACAATAGCGCGTATTCCGGTTGCGGTTTGGCCACTCAGACGGCAGTTTTCTTACGTCGAGAACTGATGAGGAGCGCAAGAATGTCTCTCAGATTTCATTGGAGTTTGTCCCAGGTGGGCGACAAATTCCGCCGGGCAAACGCCACTGCTGACATGAAGGGGCTCTTCAGTCTCGAGACGCAGATTGAATTCTGCCGTGCCGCCGAACAGTGCGGGATCGATTCACTTCTGATGGCCTTCGGCTTCACCCGGCCTGACCCTATGGCGCTGGCCACCGCACTGGGCATGCACACGGAGCGGATTAAATTCATGATCGCCTGCCGCCCCGGCGTGATGTCCCCTACCGTGTTTGTCCAGCAGATCAACACTGTATCTGCGCTCACCAACGGACGCGTACACATCAACATCGTCACTGGCCATTCTCCCCATGAACTTCGTTACTACGGCGACTCTCTGGACCACACCCAGAGATATGAGCGCACGGACGAGTTTCTGGAAGTTTGCAGGGCCTTTTGGGCGCGCAATGGAGAAGTCAATTTCCAAGGCAAATATTACGAAATCGAGAACGGAAGATTGAATACACCCTTCGTCTCCGCCGAGCGATCATCGCCGGAAGTTTTTCTCGGCGGGAATTCCGAACAAGCTGAGCAACTCGCGATAAAGCATGCCCAGTGCCTCTGGCGATTCGCCGATACGCCTGAAAATCTCCGGCGGATCGTGCCCCGGATCACCGAGCACGGCACTGAGGTGGGATTGCTAGTCTCTATCCTGGCACGGCCCACGCGGGAAGCCGCTGTGCGCGACGCCTACGAGATGGTGCAATCGCTCATCGCGAAGCAACCGCAGGCGTTCGGCAAGCAATTTGCTCAGAAAACTGATTCCGTCGCTTACAGGTCGACCCTGGAATTGGCGGAAAAATCCGAATCAGATTGGTTGACCCCCTGGCTTTGGACCGGCGCAATTCCTTATCTGGGATCGCCGGCGATTGCCTTAGTGGGCGGCCCGGAAGAAATTGCAACGGCGCTGATGGAATACAAGCAGGCAGGAATTTCGCAGTTCCTCTTCATGGGCTGGCCCGACCTGGACGAAATGACATATTTCGGCCGGGCAGTCCTCCCCCTGGTGAGAGAAAAAGAGCAGGCATCGGAACTGGTCCAGCAAGTCCGCGGGTAAAGAGGTTTTCTATGGCAACGTGTCAGGATGCAACGGAAAGTTTTGCGACTTCAGCCAACAAGCCTTTGCGCTTTCACTGGCGGCTTCCCTATGCCGGCGAGAGCTCAGCTCTGGCGATGGCGGACCAATCATCCGCTCCGGCCATCGGTCTGCCTGATCCTGATTTGCAGGCGAGCTTCTGCCGGTATGCGGAAGAAAGCCGCATTGATTCCCTGCTGGTCGATTTTGGGTTCGCCAAACCCGATCCCATGCTTTTAGCTGCGGTCCTTGGCCGGGTAACCAAGAAAATTAAATTCATCCTGGCCTATAGATCAGGATTGTTCTCCCCCACGATGTTTGTTCAACAGATCAACACCTTGTCGGCACTTATTCAAGGACGCCTCTTGCTGAACATCGTGGCCGGCTACTCGCCAGAAGAACAGCGGGCCTACGGAGATTTTCTCTCGCATGATGAAAGATATGAAAGGACCGAGGAGTTTCTTGCGGTCTGCCGTTCGTTCTGGGAAGGCGGCGAAGTCAATTACAGCGGCAAGCATTACCGCATCGAGAAGGGCTCGCTCAAGACGCCGTTCGTAGCTCCGGGAAGAAAATTTCCCGAGATCATCATCGGCGGCGGCTCTGCTGCCGCCCAGCAGCTTGCCGTGCGGCAGGGGACATGCTGGATGCAGATGGCGGACACGCCGGAAAAAATCCAAGCGGGATGCTCCGCGGCGCTGGCCGCGGGCATTGAAGCTGGCTTGCGCGTTTGCCTGATCGTCAGGCCCACACGCGAAGAGGCCTTGTGCGCCGCCCAGGCTCTCGTCTCAGAAGACGGCCATGACAGAAAGCTGGCGGGCAATCGTGAGTTCTTTGCCAAGACTGATTCGGTTTCATTCAGGAAGGCCTACCAGCTAGGCGACACCGAGTGGCTCACGCCTACGCTTTGGACGGGCGCTGTTCGTGCGCAGGGGCCCACTGCGGTCGCGCTGGTCGGATCGCCCGAGGAGATAGCCTCCGCCATTCTCGAATACAAGGCCATTGGAATATCGCAATTCATCTTTTCCGGATGGCCGAAGCTTGAAGAGATGGTCTATTTCGGAAAAGCGGTTTTGCCGTTGGTCCGGCAGAAGGAAGTTGCAATCGCAGCCCGGGCGGATGCCATGCCGACCGCCCAAGCAAGCAGCAAATATTGAAGCCGTAACGGTGAGTAAGTACTGAGCCAGAAAGGTCCGCAGAAAATGATCAACAGCCTGCAAAAGAAACTAACCAGCGCAGAATTGAGAAAGTACAAATGGATACATGGCCCGCATGAAGCATTCCGGGCCAAGGCGCGCCGCAGCATCTTCATGAGCATATCTATTTTTTGCTATCACAATCAGCCGCTCAATGGCTATTACTTTGAATTCGGCTGCCATAAGGCACGTACCATGCGGCTGGCCTGGGACACATTCCACTCGCTTTATGACTGGACCTACGTGGCCTTCGATTCATTTGAAGGTCTGCCCGAAATGGACCCTTCAGACAGCATGCCCATATGGAAAAAGGGAGACCTGAAGACCAGCGAGACGGACTTTACCAGAACAGTAGTGAAGCACGGCATGCCGCGGAAGAAGCTGAAAATCGTAAAAGGTTTCTATGACGAATCGCTCACGCCGGAATTGCGCGACCAGCTATTGCCCCAAAAGGCCGCTGTTGTTTACATCGATTGCGACCTCTATTCCTCCACAACGTCCGCGCTCAATTTCGCCCGGGACTTTCTGCAAAAGGGCACCATCCTGGTCTTCGATGACTGGTTTTGCTTCTACGGCGATCCCAACAAAGGCGAGCGGCGCGCATTTCATGAATTTTGCAAGCGTAATCCAGACCTGATTTTTGAAGACTATATCCAGACAAACGAAGCCAAGGCCTTCATTTATTTAGGAACGACCAAGAACAGCAAGTGAGGAGACTATGCAATCACAGGCGGTAATCCAAGGGGCAGCGTGGAAACAACTGATCGAAGGACTTCCCTCAACCCTGGAGGAGATCAGCGCAGCTATCAGGAGTGTGCTGGCAGCCAAGGGCTATCTCCATCTCACATGGCCTATGTCAATGGAGCATTATGAGCAGGTCGCGGGCCAATTGGGAACAATCGTCCTACGGTCTGACGTCAAGGTGGATCTGGATCGCGCGCGTAATCAGGAACAGGTGCGGCATCTCCGCGGACGCGGAGGAATTTACAGCCCCAGTCCCCTGCACCTGCACACCGACCCCAATGCAGATCTGGTCTCATGGTACTGCGTTGAACAGGATGAAACGGGCGGCCCCATGATAATGCTGGACACCGGCAATCTGGAAGAACATTTCTCTGAACACGAGTTGGAAATCTTAGGCCGGGTAGATTTGTGGTCTCCTTCAAGGAAGTCGGAGGCTGAACCGGAAACCCTTACGCCGATGCCCATGCTTTCCCGGAACAACGGCAGATATAAGTTGTTTTACGCTCCATGGCTCCTGCGCGATTCGTATGACAGCGAGGCTGCCAGTGTGCTGGAAAAATTCGCGGCCTATGTCAGCGCGTTGGAAGAGGAGGGGCTCATCTCGCTGCCTATCAAGAAACACGACACCATCTTTATCGATAATGGCCGGATGTTGCACGGCAGAGGCGCGCTGCCGGAAACCAGCAAGCGCCACCTTGTCAGATTATATCTACGGGCCGCATAGCCCGGAGTGAACAGATAGAGGCTCATATGCGGCTCTTATACCTGGTGGATCATTGGCCCGGATTGTTTGAAGCGTATCTATTGCGGGAAATGCAGTGGATGCGGCAGCGTGGGCATAGCGTGGCAGTCTTGTCTCTGGGCATTGGCGGCGCTCATGGATTCAGGAACGAAACTCGAGACCACGTGGATTTAACGGAATTTGGCGTCGACGATGTACCGGTCCTGCAGTTGAACTCCAAAAACATGGACAGTGAGCTTGTGGTCCGGGAGTCGCTGTCATTCATTGACAAACATGGTGTGGAATTGATTGATGCGCATCTGGCGCGGGAGCCTGCCGAAACAGCCTGCCGAGTGCATCTGGCCAGCGGCATTCCGTTTGCTGTCAGGATGCGAGGCGGAGACGTTCATTCCAACACCTCGCCCATGCTGGCGGAAATTGTGCGTCATGCATCGGCGGTCTGTCCGATGAGCCAGTTCCTGGCGGACGTTTTGGTCGGTGAGCGCACCTTGACGGTAAAACCGCAGGGCCTCCCGGTCCGTGTTGTCTCCAGGAAGCTCCATGTAATACCCAACAGTTTGCCGGAGAAATATCTTTCGGCCAGGCCGGTGGCACAAAGCAACCGCCAGCAGGTCGTCGGCGCAGTTGGGCGCCTTGTACCGATCAAGAGGTTTCCGGACTTGATTGCGGCAGTGGCACGTCTGGCGCCGGATTTTCCCGGTCTGAGGTTGAAGATCGTCGGCGGTGGTGCGCTCTTTACGGAGTTGCAGGCATTGAGCTTTCGGCTCGGCATAACGGACCGCGTGGAAATCACAGGATTCAAAAGCTGGCGCTCAGTCATGGCTTTTCTCCAGCGATTCCATATCTATGTACAAACTTCAGAACTGGAAGGATGCAGCCTGGCAAACATCGAGGCGGCGTTTCAGGGAATTCCACTGGTGTTGTCGCGAACGGGCGCGAACGAGCAATGTGTCGAACCGGAGGGAAACGGCGCTCTCTTCGATCCCGGAGATATAAGCGCCTTATGTGAAATCCTCAGGACAATGTTGTCGGCGGGCGCGCGCAAAAGGGAGCATATGGGAAATGCAAGTCTCCAAATCGCGGGAACTCGATTCAGCACGGAAAAGATCCTGCCGCGGCTGGAAACAGTTTTTCAGAATGCCATAGAAGATTCGAAGCCCTGGAGAAATTAGCTTCTCGGCCAGCACAGGCTGAGCGGAGGAAAGTGCAATGGTTAAAAAGACCAATCAAGTGCCCGTAATACTCACCTCGTTTGCCTTCCGCGAGGAATATTTTCACGAGCTGGACGGCATGGTGGCCAGCGTGAAGCAACATCATCCGGATTGGCTCATTGTGACAGGCAAGGGCCCCCGGCCCGGATTTGAATTGCCTACTCTCGCCGTGGAAGCTCCCACAGGAGGACAGCATTGGAGCCTGCCGGTCCCTTTGAACCTCGATGGCACTGTGGACGACTGGCGGAAAATCACGAAGATGAAGGCCTGGTGGATTACCCGCGTTTGGCACACTTTTGGACACTTGACCGGATGTTCCAAGCGAATTCTCTGGATAGATGCCGATGCGCGGGTGAATGGGCCACTCGATATCGAACTTGATTTACAGAGCGAAGTGATTGCCGGAGCATGGTGGAGTGACGCCCGGCATCCAGGCTATGACACCATTGCCAGCGGCCTGCTTTTGTTCCAGGGCTCCAGCCAGGGAACCATTGAGAGCATCCTGAATAAATGGTCGCAAACGTGTTTATCCCACATACAGAAACTACCCGACCCACCTCTAGTTCCATGGGGAGATGGCGACCAGGAAGTACTGAACCAGATCCTGAAAGTGCGTCCCCTGTCCAACGGGCATTACATACTTGTCCGGCTGGACTCGAATAAGTACTGCGCCATTGTGGACAAAGACGGAGTGCCTCTGCCCGGCGCCCTGGTAGATCAATGGGTAATGGCAAGAAAGATGAAGTGGCCTAAAGATCGCAACCGCGACTGGCCTCCGCCCGAAGAAACCCGGCAGCAGCTCCGCACGAAGGCGGAAATGAGGAACATCAGACAATGAAAGCAGAAGCCAGCATCGAACAGGTCACCAAAAAAGTGGGGAAAACCTCTGTTTGGTCCATTGGGATCTTCTGTGGGTCAACATTGTCTGATCTCAAACCAGTCACGGGAATCACAATGCCGGTGCTTTCTGCAAAAGATGTAAGCGACATTCCGGCTGAGTTTCTCGCCGACCCATTCATGACAAGAAAGCAGGATACCTGGCACATGTTTTTTGAAGTCATGAATGAGAAAACGCAAAAAGGCGATATTGGATTAGCGAGCAGCAGGGACGGCCTCAAATGGAGCTACCAGCAGATCGTACTCAGCGAGCCTTTTCATCTTTCTTATCCGTATGTGTTTCAGGCTGGCGGAGAGTACTTCATGATTCCCGAGAGTTATGAAGCCAATTCGATGAGATTGTATCGGGCTGATCCGTTTCCCTTGAAATGGTCCTATGTTGAAACTCTGCTGGAAGGACCATGGGTGGATTCTTCCATCTTCTTTTTTGAGGACAGATGGTGGGTATTTTCCAATCCTGTGGAACCGGAAAACCAGGTTCTTGAACTGTTTTATGCCGACGCGGTTACGGGTCCGTGGCAAAAGCACCCCATGAGTCCGTTGATTACCGGCAATAAACGTATGGCCAGGGGCGGGGGAAGAGTCATCATTCTAAACGGCCGGCCAATTCGATTTACGCAGGATTGTGTTCCTCTCTATGGCACAGGGGTCCGCGCATTTGAAGTCTCTCTGCTTACGACTTCAAATTATGCAGAGACGGAGCTGGAATTTAGCCCAATCCTCTCCGCAGGAGAACAGTTCTGGCGCCGCCAGGGAATGCATCACATCGATCCGCACTTCATTAACGGTAGGTGGTTGGCATGTGTAGATGGTTATAGGATCGAGTCAAAGAATGAAGGAGCACCAAAGCTATGAAAGAAATCCATCAGTTGCCGGCTGTTCTTACCTCCTTTGCCTACCGAAGCGAATACTTTTTAGAACTCGATAGCATGTTGGTTACCGTAAAAGAGCATCATCCTGACTGGTCCATCATTGTGGGCAAAGGACCAGTCGCAGGTTTCGAGTTTCCCACTATCGAAGTTGATTCCCCATCCGGAAAATATCATTGGAGCTTGCCTGTTTCGCTTGGAGATGGGAATCATGAGGAAACGTGGCGAAGGGTCACGATGATGAAAGGCTGGTGGATGGCCCAGGTCTGGAACAACCTCAAAGTCCTTTGCTCCTCTCAAGATCTTCAGACGAACAGAATCATCTGGCTGGATGCAGATGCCCGCCTGAACGGCCCCCTGGATATCAATCTTCCTCCCGAGGACGAGGTGATCGCGGGTCCATGGTGCCACGCCGATTACCAAAAACCTGGTTATGCGCATATCTGCAGCGGCATGCTGCTGTTTCAAGGAGGCCAGCAGGGGAAGGTTTCACACATAATGACGAAATGGGCTGAAGCCTGCCTGGCCCGTATTCAAAATCTTCCCCCAACCACTGTGCCATGGGGTGATGGCGATCAGGAAGTATTAACCGAAATTCTGCAAACCTTCCCCGATTCCAACGGCGATTACACATTGCTCAAACTGGACGAAGAAAAATACGGGAGTTGTCCCATCTCCCAGCGCAAATTCATGCGCGAATCTCTGATCAATCATTGGGACATGGGAACACATATGAAAACGCCGCCGGAGCAGCGTGACCGGAATTGGCCCCCTTCAGAAGAGTACAGGCGAACCGCTGCCATTGGAACGCCGGTGCCGGGCTCGAGCGCCAGCAAGCAGCCGGGCACACAAAATGCGGAGGATTTGAGCCACGGAGAGACTGTATGACCAGCAAAATCGATAAGCTCGCGACGGTACTGACGTCTTACGCATACAGGGACGAATACATTCGCGAACTGGATGGCATGGTTCCGACCATAAGAGAGCACCATCCAGACTGGCCGATTGTGACCGGCAAAGGCCCGGTTGCCGGCTTTGACATGCCGACCCTGGAAGTCGAATCTCCGTCGGGCAAATGCCATTGGAGCCTGCCCGTCGCTCTTAATTTGAATGGGAGCAGAAAATCAAGCGAGGAAGATTGGGCCAAAATCGCCCTGATGAAGCCGTGGTGGATAGCCGAGGTCTGGCGCAATCTGAAAGAGCTGACACACTTGCCACACAATCGCCTGGTTTGGCTGGATGCCGATGCGCGTTTAAACGGTCCATTGGATATTGAACTTGATCCGAATGCTGAAGTGATCGCTGGCCCCTGGTGGGCCGACAAGAATTCCCCCCCCGACGAGCACCATATATGTGGGGGCCTCATAGTGTTCCAGGGAGCAGCCGGCGGAATTGTGGATACAATCATCACCCAGTGGGCGCAAAAATGCATGAGCTATATACAACATCTTCCTCCTCCGCCTCCTCCCAACCGGCCTGATCTGGCGCGTGATGATGATCAGAAAGTATTGACGGGATTGTTGAAAGGCGTTTCCCAAGCAGATTTCGTATCTCTGAAACTGGACTATGACAAATATTGTGGCGTGCCGGACATCAGATCGGGCGAACCTCGGGAAGGCGCGCTTGTGGATCAATGGATGATGAATGAAAAGATGAGACTCCCACAAGATCGGGATCGCAATTGGCCTCCGCCTGAAGAAGCGAGAAGGCAGGTTGCCAAATAAAGTTTTTGAAGATCTTGCAGAACCCCAACCAGGCTGACCTCGCATAAAGACGTATTCCGGGCATGTTAGCCAGGAGAAATAAAGCTGTGAAGCTAAACTATTATAGCCATCCTTGGCCATTCGAAGAGGACCATCCTTGTGATCTGCATTTTACCCAATATCTGAAAGATAACAAGGTCCAAAACAATCTCATATTTCATTTTGGCACAGGAGAACACCATCTGGTCGGCAAGGACAATTATGAGCGAGGCAATCCTAATGAGATACTCGCTATAACCGTATCTAAAGAAGAATATGAAGCTTATATAAACTTCATCATTGACAACCCTAAAGCGGCCAACGGTTATAAAGTTTTATATGCGGATATCTACACTCTGAGCTCTAAAATGCTGCCCACGTTCGATCTCATCACGCTGTTTCATCTGGGAGATTGTTATGACGAGCAGACATACTCGAAAACATTGGGAATCGGAACCCCGACGCTGGATACAGCCCGCCTGAATTCCGCTTACGCTCCCTTGGATGATTTGGGAGTGCTCAGATTGTTTATCTCAAAACTTAATCCCGAAGGAAAAATAATATTCAATACGCAGTCAGACGGCTTTTGGGAGCATGATTTCATTCGTGGCGGTAGCCTTGCCATCGCTGAGAGATACAACAATTTGCTTGTATGCCAGCCTGCCGCCATAGCGCCGGACTTGTTACTGCAGACAGGAAAGCGGTGAGGGCAGGACTTTCCCAACAGGAGGAAACCGTTGGACATTTACATGACACAGTGCTGTCTCTCGAATGGCTTGCTTATCCATTCGAATGCACGAACCCCGTTGCACTCGCTGTTTATCGATGTCTTTGAACACGGAGAATATGTGAACTCCTGCATCCCGCCGATTAAATCAGGCGATATCGTGGTGGATATCGGGGCCAACATTGGCATGTTCGCCTTGTTTGCGGCCAGCATATCTCCGAACATACAGGTCTATGCATTCGAGCCCGCATCCGATACTTTTGCCTTGTTACAAAGAAATGTGGCAGCAAACAAGTTGACGAATGTCAAATGCCATAAATATGCAGTAACAGCGACAACGGGAGAGGCAGGGCTGTATCTGGACTCAGGCTCACTGGGCGACTCGGTCATAAGGGAGTGGGTAGGAAATGAAAATGTAACCGGAACCGAGCGCGTGCCCTGCCTGTCACTGGACGATTTATTTGTTCGCACCGACCTTTTACGATGCGATTTTCTTAAAGTGGATTGTGAAGGTAGTGAATTCGACTTGTTCTCTTCAGCATCGGCCCAGACGCTAGCAAAGATATCGACCATAGCCGTCGAATATCATGAGCACAATGGACGAAAAAGCCGTGAGCTGATGGAGTTGCTAGAGGCGCATCAATTTCAAGTCAGCGAAAAGAGGTCATGCAAAGAAATAGGAATGCTCTATGCACAGAGAGTTGCATAGCAGGATGCCTGCTCTGCCGGCAAGTCGCGACAAATAGGTCCTGGCCCAACTATCGGCGCATAAACTGATATTTTGTCCATGGGAATCCACATGACAACATCATTTGCCGATGGCACGGCGATCGATCTCGGTGGCCCTTATGACGACGATCACGAAACCAAAGCTGTTTACTTCTCTTGGCTCCGTCCCATGGGAGTACAAGATTTATTCCGATTTATCTGAAATTGCCGGACTTTTTTGCGAATGGAACGATTTACTGGAAGAATCAAGCTGCAACAAGGCATTTGGGTCATTGGAATGGTATCTGGCAAGTTGCCGTGTTCAGAGTTCATTGTCTCCCTATCTAGTGACGGCGAGCCTCGGACAGAAAATGGTGTGCCTCCTCCCCCTTGCGCTCAATACCCAAAACGGCACGGCGATATTTCCTCATTTCGCCAATGATTACAACGATATTCTGCTCCGGGACGGCAACTTTGCCCTGGCAGCAGATTTGCTGAAGTTTGCCTTATCACTACAAACTGGTTGCAGACGTATCATCTTGTCCAAGCTAAGGCCAGAGTCGAATTGCGCGCGGACTGCTGGATGGTTGGCTGAAAACTCTGGAGTAAAATGCAGTTATCATGAAACCGAGGCATATTTCCGCATAATACTTTCTGGCGCTTTCGATGACTATTTGATGTCTCGCGGCAAACTATCCCGAAGAAATATCAAATATGCACTTCGAAAAACGCATGCAAACGGGCTAACCTCGCGCGAACTATTCCCGGAAGAGTTCGATCCATCCGGCATTCCAGAGACATTTATTCGGCTCATCCTCGATCGTCAGGATGACAAGTGCCTCTTCCGGCTACCTCATGCGCAAGCTTTCGTCCGAGAGGTGCTACCGCCTCTATTCATTAAGAGGAACATGCGTGTGTTTGCGATGCTCCAAGAGAAACAGATTGTGGCTATGGATATTTATTTTGTTGCCAACAACGGGCTTACTGCTTGGAATGGAGGGTTTTTGTCCGCAATAGAGCGCTGGTCGCCGGGAACAGCGCTGATTGCTTTCGGCATCCAGCAGGCAATCGCAATGGGAGTTCATGAATTTGATTTTGGAGACGGTGATGAAGCATACAAAAGGCATTGGACAAACAGCGAGTACACCATAGGCACAATGGAACTTAGTCCTAATCTGAGCATGTAAATGTGCCTTTATCAATAAGGCACGACACGGCAGCGGCAAGCGCGCTAACCAGGTCTTCGCAAGTACAGAGAGTCTTTCACCAACCATGGCACAGCTAAAGAAATTATTGTCATATGCTGGACGCCACAAGACTGTGCTTGCATGGGGAATATTATGTCTTTTTGGAGCTAATTTATTGAAGGGTGTAAGCCCAATAATCGTGCAGCATTCCGTGGATAATTTGGAGAATGGACTTACTTCTTCTTTGCTCCTTTTTTATAGCGGCGCCATTGTTGCCGTCGCTTTCATCCAGGGCGGATTCATGTTCGCGCAAGAGCGGCTGATCCTGGGGATGGCGCGACACATCGAGCGCGACATCAAACGTGATTTTTATGCGCATCTTCAGAAGCTATCTTTAGAATTTTTCCATGAGAACCGCACCGGCGAATTAATGGCGCGATGCACCAACGACATAAGCTCCGCCGTCATTGCCACTACCTCAGCGCTTATGTATTCGCTGAATAATATGCTCGCGCTGATGGTCATATTGCCGCTCATGGCGAGATTGTCATGGAAGCTCACAGCTCTGGCCTCCACTCCTTTGCTGGTAGTGGCCATCGCGACATTGTTTCTGCAGAAGCGGATGCGATCCAGGTTTGAAAAAGTCCAGGACTCTTTCGGAAAGATCTCCGCTCGCGTGCAGGAGGCCCTTTGGGCCGTGCGGACCGTCCGGGCATACACACGAGAGCAGGCAGAGATTGAGAACTTCAAACAGCTGAGCTTGCAGTATGTCAGACATAATCTCCGGCACACACGGTTTTCCGGAGCATTATCTCCTTTACTCCAATTCTTTATTGGACTCAGTTTTATCACCGTGCTCTGGTATGGCGGCGAGCTGACTGCCGGCGGAAGGCTTTCTCTGGGACAGTTTTTAGAATTCGTCCTGTATCTCGGATATCTGGCCTGGCCCATGTATCTACTGGGATGGGAAATGACTGTAATCCAGAAAGGAATTGTTTCCATGGGCAGAATACAGTCCATTTTGTCTCTGGAGCCGGCTATCCAGGATTCTCCTTCCCCGCTCCATCTGTCCGTAATCCAAGGCGCTTTGGAGTTTCGCAATGTAACCTTCAATTACAAAGGATCAGCCCAACCGGCATTAAGTGGCGTCAGTTTTCGGATCAATCCTGGAGAGATAGTTGGGTTGGTGGGAGCCATCGGCGCTGGAAAGTCCACGCTTTTGAATATGGTACCCAGGCTCCTTGACCCCGTCGCAGGCGAAATCTTGATCGATGGAACGCCGCTTCGCCAGATTCCCCTCAGGGTGCTGCGCTCTTCCATCGGCTACGTTCCGCAGGAAACTTTTTTGTTCAGTGATACCGTCGCCGCGAATATGGCCTTTGGAAAGGAACAGGCGTCGGAAGCGGAAATCAAACAGGCGGCAGCGGATTGCGGCATGACTTCCGATGTTTCTACTTTTCCCCAAGGCTATCAGACCGTGGTGGGAGAGCGCGGGACAACGCTTTCCGGCGGACAAAAACAGCGCATCAGCATTGCCCGTGCGATGCTTACGCGTCCGGCAATTCTTCTGTTGGACGATGCTCTTTCCTCCGTCGATTCCCATACAGAAAAGGACATCCTGATTCGTCTGCGGAAGTTGATGAAGGGAAAGACCTGCCTGATCGCATCCCATCGAATTTCAACTTTGACTCATGCTGATCTGATCATCGTCCTACAAGAAGGCAGGATTGTTGCGAGAGGGAGCCATGATGAACTTCTGGCCGCGGGAGGAGTATACGCGGAAATGTATTTGACACAACTGTTGGAAGAAGATTTGGCCGCCAGCCCGCATCCGCTCGGTTCGCCAGAGCATATAGAAGACGAAGCTTGCAGCAAAACCGTATCAGAACCTTTTGTTCCAAACCCATGATCGGTCCAGTCCATCAGACGGAAAACCGTGGCAACCACGACTGGCGGCTGGCTGCCAGATTGATTCAATATTTATATCCTTACAAATGGTCCCTTGGTCTCGCTGCGGCCTTGACCATTCTGAATGCTCCACTTGCAACCGCAGGCCCACTGCTCACAAAAGCGGCTATCGATCTATTTCTCGCCCCGGACCCTTCCAGATCTTTGGCCAGTTACGTAATGTTGCTTAAAAATGGCGCGGACAGGATAGGCCTGGGTGGTTCCAGACACCAAGGGCTTATTTTTATTGCCATATTGTTTCTTGCTGCCAATATTTTTCAATCGGCGGCGCAATATGTTCAAGTCGTCATCACTGAAAACGTGGGACAGAAAGCGATCCATGACCTGCGGGTAAAACTATTCAGCCATCTGCAGAAAATCCCAGTCAGGTTTTATGACGAAAATCCCGTAGGCCAGTTGATGACCCGCCTGACAAACGACGTCGATTCCCTCAATGAGCTGTTGAGTTCTGGAATTGTGACCATCCTGAGTCAGGCCGCCGTAGCGCTTTACGTTGCGTTTTGGATGTTGCGTATTAACACGCCCCTGGCCTTTGTTTCTTGCTCCACCTTATTCGCGATCACAGCTTTAGCTATCTGGTTTCGAAGGATAGCCAGGCCAGTCTTCCGGAACTTCCGCGAAAAGATTGCCGACCTCAATACTTTTCTGCAAGAGCACTTGACCGGCATGCAGGTCATCCAGATTTTCACCCGGGAAACTCGCGAACTGGAAAACTTTGACCGCGTGAATCTTGCGTACTGGAAAGCAGCCACTGTGGCGACCGCGCGAAACACGTTGCTCTACCCTGCAATAGAAACCGTGGCGCTGACCGGAATCGCGCTAATCATCTGGTATGGCGGTGGCCAGGCAATGCACGGAATCATATCGTTGGGCACATTGGTTGCCTTTATTCAACTGGCCCAGTCATTTTACGATCCTATTACAGAGATCAGCTCAAAGTACCATCTTTTGCAAGCTGGCTTGGCGGCGTCCGAGCGGATATTTGACCTCCTCGACCAGCCAACTGCAATCGTGCCACTGGTTAAGCCGATCACATTAGGTAGAGCCAAAGGCCGGATTGAATTTCTCAACGTCTCGTTCGCGTACAAAGACAATATCTGGATATTGAAAAATGTCTCATTTACTGTCGAACCTGGGGAAAAAGTTGCTTTTGTTGGCCGGACAGGCGCGGGTAAGACTACCGTTACAAACCTTCTTTTGCGGTTTTACGAAATTCAGGCCGGCAAGATATTGCTCGATGGCATTGACATCCGTCAGATTGACATTAAAGAGCTGCGCTCCCAGTTTTCCATTGTGCCGCAGGATGTATTCATTTTTCCCGGCGATATTGCTTCTAATATCGGACTGGGAGTCCAATCTATCTCTGAAGATCGGATAAGAGCGTCCGCACAGGAAGCCTGTATAGATGAATTCATCGGAAAATTAGCCGACGGCTATCAATCAAAAGTTCTCGAACGCGGGACAGGCCTTTCGACAGGACAAAAACAGTTAGTAGGCTTTGCCAGGTCACTTGCTTTCGATCGCCCTATCCTTATATTGGACGAAGCAACAAGTTCGATTGATGCCAACACTGACAGCCATATTTGTAAAGCGATTCCAAGAATCATGGCGGGACGTACGGCGCTTGTTATCGCCCATCGATTGTCGACCATTCAAGCAGTGGACCGGATCTTGGTGATGCATCAAGGCGAAATCTGCGAATCGGGAGATCACAGGACGCTGCTTGCCCGGCGGGGTTTCTATTGGCGGCTGCATCAATTGCAGGCTCGCCAGCAATCCACCATCGCTGGAGCTTAAATGTCGATTTTTTTTACTTGAAATGCCTTTTGCAAAGCACTTCGACCCCGTGATGAAATCAATGGGCCACAAAGACGTTAGAACGGCAATGCGCTATCAACTTCCTGAACTGGACGTCGTGGCGACCCACTTAACGCAACGCATACGATGACGATTCAACGATGTTATGGCACATTTTACGGCGCACTACGATTTTGTGCCGCAACCAGAAACTCGGTAAATTATTGATTTGATGGCGCGCCCTGAGAGATTCGAACTCCCGGCCTTCTGATTCGTAGTCAGACGCTCTATCCAGCTGAGCTAAGGGCGCGTGGCTTGAGGAAACAACTCATTCATTTTAGCAAACGCCCACAAATCTGTCCCGCTCCGCGGGGAAAACGGGCCCAAAAATGAAATTTGCAATTTGATGCCGAAAATTTACAATCGGCGGGAATGCTGACGAGCTGGCATACGGTCCTGGAAATTGTGCTGCGCACCACGGCGGTCTACGTCCTGGTGCTCCTGGGAATTCGCCTTACGGGCAAGCGAGAAGTCGGCCAGATGACGCCGTTTGACCTTACCCTTCTTTTGCTGCTCAGCAACTCAGTGCAGAACGCCATGACCGGGCCGGACACGTCACTGATGGGCGGCGCGGCGGCGGCCCTGGTGCTGCTCACGCTGAATTTTCTGCTGGCGGAAGTCTCGGGCTTGAATCGCCGTTTCCGCAAAATGATCCAGGGCTCGCCCACGCTGCTGGTACACAATGGCGCCTGCATCGCCACGCATATGGCCAAAGAACATATTTCCATGGACGAATTGAATCGCGCCCTGCGCGAGCACGGGGTTGCCTCTGTGGATGACGCTGCCTTGGTGGTGCTTGAAGTGGACGGCTCCTTCAGCGTGCTGAAATATGATGACGTTCCGGACCAGGCGCGGCCACAAAAGCGGCTTAAGTTCTTGCACCGGAATTAAAGAGGCATACAAAACGGAAGTGGCTGCGGACCCGCAAAATGAACGAAGAGCATTGCCCGGGCCGACGCTACCGATTCTTATTCATGAATAGAAGGAAGCAATGAACATAGAAGAGCTGAAGGAAGGCACGGAGCACGCTCATAGCAGCGGCGAAAAAGGTATCGGCCTGACAATGGCGGTTGTGGCGGTGATGCTGGCCATGGCAACGCTATTGAGCCACCGTGCCCACACCGAAGTAGGACTATTGCAAGGCAAGATCGTGGACGAGTGGAACTTTTACCAGGCAAAACACATTCGCGCCCACGAGTATGGCGCCATCGCGGAAGTGGCCGCACTGCTGCCCAACGGAAAAGACCTTGCGCTGAAGGACTACAAGAAATCGCTGGAGGAAGAATGTGGCACGCCTGCCGAGCATGGCTGCGGGAGCCCGGTTAAGGATTCGGCGGTCCTGCGTCCTTTGCTCGCGCCAAGCGCCGCAGCGGCTGAAGACAAGACCGGCCATAAGGCTTCCGCCCAGGAAGACGCGCCCAAGGAACACAAGAAGGAAAATCCCGACGCCAAGGAAAACAAAGAAGCCAAACCCGCTAATCGCAAACCGGGCGCGGTCGATATCCAGGAGAACGCGCGCGAACTGGAACGCGAGAGAGAGCTGGTGGAACGCCGCGCCAATTATTACGACGCGGCCGAACTCTTTCTGGAAATTTCCATCGTCCTTTGCTCCATCGCCTTGCTGGCGGAGATGAAGCTTTTCTGGAAGCTCTCTTTCATCACCACGATTATCGGCCTTGTTGTGGCGTTATGGGGAATGCTGGGGCTACACTGACCGCGCCGCGTCGCCCTTTCCAGAATGCCTTCCATGTCCAGAATCTATCTAGCGACTTCCAACCCCGGCAAGGTCCGCGAATTTCGTGAAGCTGCCCAGGCACTTAGCGTCGCGCTGGACCCACTGCCGGGTATGGCAGGCTTTGCGCCGGCGATCGAAGACGGCACGACTTTCGAAGAAAACGCGCGGATCAAGGCTGAGTATTACAGCCGCTTTGCTCCCGGCGAACTAGTATTGGCCGAAGACTCAGGCCTCGCCGTCGATGAACTCAACGGCGCCCCGGGCGTATATTCCGCGCGATACGCGGCGGTGCTGCGGTCGGGCTTGGCGTCTGATCAAAACTCTGACGACCAGGCCAACAACAGCGCGCTGATTTCTCAGCTGGAGCGACTGGGCGGCACTGCACACATGGGAAAGTATGTGTGCGTGATCGCAGTGGCGCGTGACGGCGCAACCCTGGCGACTTTCGCCGGAGAAGCTCCCGGTCAGCTCCTCACTGTCCCCAGGGGCACGCAGGGATTTGGATATGATCCGCTGTTTTACTTCCCTGCTCTGGGAAAGACATTTGCCGAGCTGTCACTGGAGCAGAAGCGTGAGCACAGTCATCGCGGCAAGGCGTTCCGCAAGTTCCTGGATTGGTATGTAAGATAGCCGCGCTGACGGCAAAAGCAGCTAACCACGAACCGCGTCCTTATCGCACCATTCCTATGGCCTCTTTCCTGATCTTCTTTGGGTCCGCCTGCCATTTGGTTCCATCCTGAAACTGCAGCTCGGCCACATAGACAATGACGCCGGTAGGATGCCGGGAAAGTTCGTCTTTGCCGGGAACTCCCTGCCCTGGAATGTCAAAAGTTGCCGTGGTATCCACCCCCTCCGGTACGGTTACTACGTCGCTTTTGCCCATCCTGACGTCTTCCTTCTTGACGGCTGCCCAGCCAAGACGGTACGTCTGGACCTTATTATGGCTCTTGTTTTCCAGGCGAGCATCCAGAAGCAGGTTGTCGGCCCCAAAAGAAGCCTGCACAATGCGGATGGGATCTTCCACCTGCCTGGCGAAGAGCATCAAAATGTCTTGATCGCTATTCTGAGCAGGATGGAGTGCGGAACTTAAGCCTGATACCGGAATGATGGCGACCAAAAGAACGGCAAAAGCCACTAACTTATTCACAGCCTCACCTCTGAACCACCAGTGCCTCGCAAGGTTGCGGTGCGCCACCGCAGCCTCTTTCCGGGCTTCCGCATCCTACACCCTGAATGGGGTTTATCAAGAGGAAATTTGGGTCAATGGCCGACGAAATTGGCCAAAATTTAGACGTTGCGCTGCCCCATAAATCCAAGTAAATTCAAGGTTCTCTCATGGCGAAACGGCCTTCACAAGCAGCTACGCGCTCAGCGAACGGCACTTCAGATAAGTACCAGCGCATTCTGGATGCGGCCATTGAAGTGATTGCCGAGCATGGTTTCTTTCACTCGCGCGTGGCGGAAATTGCCGACCGCGCCGGCGTGGCCGATGGCACAATCTATCTTTATTTCAAGAACAAGGACGAGCTTCTGATGGCCGCCATTGACTCGGCCTTTCACCGCTTTATTCAGCGGGCCCGCAGCTCGCTCAACCAGGTTGCCGATCCCCGGGAGAAACTCCGCCGCATGGCTTTCCTTCACCTGGAAGCCCTTGGCTCAAACCGCAGCCTGGCCATCGTCTTCCAGACCGAACTGCGGCACAGCGCCAAGTTTCTGGGACAGTTTTCGCACAACTTGTTGGTGGAATATTTTGACGTAATCAAAGGCGTCTTGCGCGAAGGCCAAGAAGCCGGCGTGTTCCGCGCCGATATTTCCATCACCATTGCGGCGCATTGCTTCTTTGGAGCAGTGGATGAGATAGTAACTACGTGGATCCTTTCAGATCGCGACCGGGACCGCGACTATCATCTTTCCAGCTTGACTGATTCGGTCGTGGCTATCGTCCTGCAAGGGGTGGAAACGGGCTCTTAGGTATGGAAACCAGGACTCTGGTCGACGTTTTTTTTGCTTCCGTGGGGCATGACGTACAGCGTCACGTCATGTTCAAGCGCGGCTCTGAATGGCAGATCATCTCCTCACGCCAGCTCTATGGCTACGTGGCCACGCTTGCCCGCACCTTGAGGGAGTGGGGCATTCAAAAGGGCGACCGGGTAGCAATCCTCAGCGAAAACCGGCCAGAGTGGATGATCGCGGACTTTGCCTGCGTGAGCAGCGGAATCATCGACGTACCTATTTACGCCACGCTGACAGCGGAACAAACTCTCTATCTCTTACAGAATTCGCGCGCCCGGGTTGTCTTTGTTTCCACGCTGGAGCAATTGCGGAAAGTGCAATCCATCCAGGCAAAGACCTCGGTGGAAAAGATTGTGGTGATGGACGATGTGGCCGAAGTAAATGTGATTCCCATGTGGCGGCTGCTCAACGGCGCATCTACTGAGGCAGACCATGATTTTAACGAGAGGGCGCATCAGATAAAGCCTGAGGATCTGGCCACTCTGATCTATACCTCGGGCACCACGGGAACATCCAAAGGCGTGATGCTCAGCCACGGCAATCTCACAGCCTGCGCCATCATGGCGAGCAAGCAGGCAGAGTGGGAGCCGGGAGACGTTTATCTCTCGTTTCTTCCTTTGTCACACGTCACCGCGCGCCACGTTGATTACGTGTGCTACCTTGACGGCGTCACCATCGTTTATTGCGCAGTGTTTGAACAGCTCCCGCAGATGCTGCAGGAAGCCAAGCCTACCATTATCGTTGCCGTGCCGCGCGTGTATGAAAAGGTCCGTGGAGAAGCCGAGCGGAGGGCCGGCCATGGATTGAAGCGAAAGATCTTCGACTGGGCCGTCCGCGTGGGCACAAAGCATCGTGAGGAGATCGCGCGGGGAGAAACGCCGAATAGTATGGTCTGGAAAATTGCGAACCGTCTCGTCTTCGATAAGATCCGCAACGGTTTCGGCGGCCGCAGCAGGGCTTATTTCTCCGGCGGAGCGCCGCTGGGAAAAGATATGGCCGAGTGGTTCTGCTCGGTGGGAATTCCGATCATGGAAGGCTATGGCCTGACCGAGACCTCGCCTACACTCTCCGTGAACCGGCGCGGCGCATTCAAGATCGGATCGGTCGGCAAGGTGAATGACGGGCTGCAACTCAAGATCGCCGAAGACGGCGAAATCCTGGTCAAGGGGCCAACCGTGTTTCAAGGTTACTGGGAGATGCCGGAAGAGACGCGCAACGCGTTTGTTGATGGCTGGTTTAAAACCGGCGACATCGGCGAGTTGGACAGCGAAGGCTTTCTCAGCATTACCGACCGCAAGAAAGACCTGATCAAGACTTCCGGCGGAAAGTTCATCGCCCCGCAGCCGATCGAAAACGCCCTGAAATCAAATGTCCTGATCGCCCAGGCCGCTGTCATCGGCGACAAGCGAAAGTATGCTTCAGTGATCCTTTCACCGCATTTCCCTCTGCTGGAAGACTGGGCACGCGCCAATGGCGTGACATTTTCGTCGCGGCAGGAACTGGTAGCAAACGCCAAGGTCCGTGAGCTGTACAAAGGAATCGTCGAGGACCTCAATAAAAGACTGGCGCAGTTTGAAACCATCAAAAAGATTGTGATTGTGCCGGACGAATTCACGGTGGCTTCCGGGGAGATCACGCCCACACTCAAGCTCAAGCGCCGCGTGATTGAGGACAAATACAAGCAACAGATTGAAGAACTCTACCAGGAACCACACCCAATCGAAACCGCGCCGGTGGGGTAGGCGGCTTTGCTCAATCAGCAATCTGTTAATCGAGTAATTCGAAAGCGCAATCCTTACTGTTGATGGACCATCGCCCCAAAACCCATGACAGTTTTGGCGGGGTGACGAATGAATATTCTTCGACTCATGCCTTCTTAGGGCCCTATTCATTACAATATGGGCATGGATCCTCTTATCATTGCCGGCCGGCAATTCCGCTCACGACTCATCGTCGGCACCGGCAAGTACAAATCAGGGCAGGAAACAGCGCGCGCCATTGAAGCCAGCGGAGCAGAGATGGTCACGGTTGCCGTAAGGCGCGTCAATCTGGATCGCAGCAAGGAATCGCTGCTGGATTTTATCGACCCGAAAACTTATTTTTTGCTGCCGAATACGGCGGGCTGTTACACGGCGGAAGAAGCGGTCCGGGCAGCCCGGCTGGGCCGGGAGGTTGGCCTTTCTGACTGGGTCAAAATTGAGGTCATCGGCGACCAGAAAACGCTCTATCCAGACGTCCAGGCCACGATTGAAGCGACACGGATTTTGGTAAAGGAAGGCTTTACTGTTCTTCCCTATACCTCTGACGACATTGTTGTTGCCAGGAAGCTACTGGACGCGGGAGCCAGCGCGATCATGCCGTTGGGCGCGCCCATCGGAAGCGGCATGGGCATTCAGAACACGGCAAATATTCAAATCCTGCGGGAGATGATCACGGAGGTCCCGCTCATTGTGGACGCCGGAGTGGGAACGGCCTCTGACGCAGCCATCGCCATGGAGTTGGGCGCCGATGCCGTGCTCATGAACTCCGGAATAGCGCACGCGGAAAATCCCGTCTTGATGGCAGAAGCGATGAAACACGCCGTGCTTGCCGGACGCGCCGCCTATCTTGCCGGCAGAATGCCCCGGAAACTTTACGCCACCGCCAGTTCTCCGTTGCAGGGCGTGGTCCGCTGAGATTATTTCCAAGGTTGCCGACCGCCGCAGCTTAGCGGGTGTTATCGAACGCCACGCCAACCGGCTGGCTGCCCACAGTCATACCGGTACTTGCTCCGTTGATGGAGCGAGAAGGCGCATTATTGCCGTTGGCCGTGTTCAGACCGCCAAAGATGGCAATCCTGGCAGCGCCAGGATCGGCATTGTATAACGTTCCGGTTCCATTTTTTTCCACGACTAGCTGGTCAGGAGTCGACATCCCGGTATTGCTTCCAGTGATCTCGGCAGCCGGAGCAAGGTTCCCATCGGCAGTTGCGGCATTCGCATAGATGGTAATCGTGGGCGGAATCGTCGTCCCATTTCCCACGTTGCTCACAATGAGCCGGCCCGCACCATCAACCGTGACTCCCGATGGAACGGCCAGATGAGTGGCCGTGCCCTGTACCGCGCGCGTGGCCTTGACTGGACCATTTAACGTGCTGGCGTTATCAAAAATTGCAACGGCATCCGCTGCCTGATCCGCCACAAACAGCCGATTATTCGTGGAATCGATAAAGATCGCCGATACGGCAAAACCTGGGCTTATGTCCCGGGCAAAGGCGACATTTCCGTTTGTGCTTGCAGCAGAAGCCGAGTTAAACACAAAAATCTCAGTGTCATCCGCCACATAGAGCATGTCTCTGCTTTTATCCAGGGCAACGTCGGTGGGCTGCAGCAGCCCGGTCGCCACGCCGGCGATTGTGCGCGTTGGAGCAATGTTGACAATGCCGGTTTTCGTGCTGACTCCGTCAAAAATCACCACCGAAAGGTCCCCGGTGTTCGCGACGTAGAGCCGGTCTGCCGCTGCATCCAGGGTCATAAAGCTTGGAGAGTTGAGCGTGGTATTCGCGCCGGAAATGGTAGCCGCGGGCGTAGCATTGCCATTCGCCACAAAAGCATTGTCAAAGCGCAGTATCGACGCGTTGCCACTATTCGATACATACAGTTTTCCCGTGGCGGCCGGATTCGGAGTCGGGGTCGCCGTTGGACTGGGTGTTGGTGTTGGCGTGCCACCGCCAAGTGTTCGCCGGGGCGAAATGACGCAACCCACCATCAGGGAAAGACTGAATATTGCCGCAAAAAGGCGTACCGCAATCAAGCGGGATTTTGATCTGAATACCTGGTCCATTCTCATCTCATCATAACCTAGTTTATGAACGTTCTAATGGGCCATTCGTGCGGCTAAATTTGAAACGAAAGTAACAAGAAACGGATTAAGAAATGTAAAAAAGGCGGCCCATTCCAGGCCGCCTTACGGTTTCTGCCTCCGCAATTCCGCAAGAGACTTACTTCTTCTTCTCGTCGGCCTGCTTCAGCATGGCCACGTTGTCAACGTGCAGCGTGCCGTTATCCAAATGGCCGGTAACGCTCACATGGTGCCCTTCATGGCCTTTCAGCGCATCCTGATTATCGACGTTGATGACGCTCTTGTCCTTTTCAGAGACAAACACCAGCTTGGATCCGGCCTCAGCGCACTTTTTCGCGCAATCAGCGTTATCAATGTCCTTGGCCCCGCATTTTTCATCGCTTACCCAACCGCTCATCTTGGTTGCCTTGGGCGCCTTATCTTTGGCCAGGGATGCGGTGGTTACAAATGCAAGTGCAAACACTACTAACAGCAATTTCTTCATTGCGAATTTATCTCCTCAGAGGAATTATGGTTTGGGAAGTTGCGTTGCCGCAACTTTGCCCTTGATTGCAGCTACGGAGCGCCGGCAAAGAAAAAGGTTACAGCAAATTTCAACCGATCGCGACTCGACTCTCGGGTACGCACCGCCCGGACAAAAACTACTTCTTTTGCTGTGCGGGCGCAACCGCGGGGGCTGAAACCGTATAGACAACCTCGCCGGGACGGGCATACCGGAGTCGCTCTCGGGCTTCTTTTTCAATAGTTTCCGGATCACTCTTTAAAGCTTTAATTTCCTTTTCCATTCCGGCATTCTGCTGCTGCAAGGCCTTGATCTGGCGGTCCAGCTCGCGCGACTCCTGGCGCTTTTGCCGGTAGTCCACCAGCCCATTCGCCGCGAACACCGCGTAATATCCGACCACGCAGAGTAGAACGCCGATTCCCGCGGCAGCGGCTTTGCGCCGTGAGCGATAGAGGACTTCCCTTCCGCTTCTCAACATTCCGGAGATCATTGGCTTATCCAATCCTTTGCTGCCGCCGCCAGTCTTGCCAGGTCCTGCTCTGACTTGGCTTCAGAGTAAACGCGCACAACCGGCTCCGTGCCGGAAACGCGATAACAAACCCACGATCCGTCGTCCAAAATGAGCTTGAGCCCATCTGACCGCACCAGTTGTTTCACCTTGCGGCCTGAGAGCTCTGCCGGATTGCTCTTCATCTTACTAGTGAACTTCTCTTTTACCGCCGGCGTCAAGCTGAAGTTCTCTCTGCGGGCGTAAAAGGAACCAACTTTGCCAAATAAATCTTTGATCTGCTCTCCCAGGGACTTCTTCCGGCGCGCCACCGCCTCACAGCACAGCAGCCCCGCGAGCAAGCCATCTTTTTCCGGAACGTGATAGCGAATGGAAAGCCCGGCGCTCTCTTCACCGCCGATCGCAATCTTGTCCTGCTTGATCAGTTCACCAATATATTTAAACCCGACCGGAGTTTCATACAGCGGGACGTGATGGTGTTCCGCCAGAGCATTGATCATGTTGGTGGTAGAGACAGATTTTGCCACGCCGTTCTTCCAGCCACGGCTTTCCACCAGATAATCGAACAGCACTGCAATGATGTAATTGGGCTGGATGAACGTGCCGTCTTCATCCACGATGCCGAAGCGATCGGCATCACCGTCCGTTGCAATGCCGATGCGGGCTCCCGTGGCCTTCATCTGCCGGCGCATATCGTCGAGCAAATGGTCTTCAGGCTCGGGCGCATGGCCGCCAAAAAGCACGTCGCTCACGTCGTGGACGGTGGCCACAGGAATGCCGGCCTCCCGTAACAGTTCGTCTGAATAGCCGCGGGCGGCGCCCCAGAGCGGATCAAACACAACTTTCAAGCCCGAGGCACGGATGAGCGGAAGGTCAACGATCTCCTTGAGCCGGGCCAGATAAGCAGGCTTGGGATCGATGCTTTGCGACGCGGCCTTGGCCGAGCCAACGATATTTCCGTTCGCGGCGATCAACGCTTCAATGGCGCTGGTGGCTTCAGGAAGCGCCGGGGCCCCATCAGACGTGGAGAACTTGATGCCGCTGTATTCCGGAGGATTATGGGACGCGGTGAAATTGATGGCGCCATCGGCCTTTGAGCGAATCACCTCATAAGAAATTGCAGGCGTAGGCGCAGGTTCGGCGATGACCAGCGGCTGCACCCCAAAAGAACCCAGGACTTCAGCCGCGATCTGGACAAAGCGTTCTCCCATGTATCGCGGGTCACGGCCCACGATTACCCGCGCGCCGTTCGGCTTTTTGCCGGCGACGTACCGCGCAATCCCCGTGACAGCCCGGCGCACATTGGCCACCGTGAACTCTTCCGCGATGATCGCGCGCCAGCCCGAAGTTCCGAATTTGATTGTCGCGCTCATTTATAGAACCCTTGTTTACAGAACTTTTGTTAGTTGCGGTCCGTTCCGGAATGGTTTTACCAATGCCCCGCTGATCTTTAAGCACGGTTGATGATGAGATGAAAATCCGATAGCAGACGACATCGCGCCAGCGATGAGCCTGTCGACAAAACTGTACCACCACCTTACGTCCGGATCTTATGTCTAAATGCCGCGTCCAAATGCTACGCTCAATTGATACACTCGGTTTGAGATTTCTTATGAGCAATGCCCGCATCGTCCTTACCACCGCCGGTTCGCAGGAAGAAGCCAGAAAACTTGCCCATGCGCTGGTGGAGCGCCGGTTGGCTGCCTGCGTCAACATTGTTCCGCAGATCGAATCGGTCTATCGCTGGCAAGGCAAGGTGGAGACCGCCACAGAATGGCTGCTCCTGATCAAGACCCAGTCCGAATCCTTTGAGCGTGTTCGCGCGGCCGTGAAAGAATTGCATTCCTATGATCTCCCGGAGTGCGTGATGCTGGAAGTGGCGGCAGGCAGCCAGGAATATCTCGCCTGGATCACCGAAAACACTACCTAACCACAGAGGACACAGAGGTTCACAGAGAAATTCGAGAAGAGTTTTCGCGGTTCAGAGGCTTTGCCGTCTTCTCAGCTTTGTTGTTCCCTCTGTGTTCCTCTGTGTCCTCGGTGGTAAAAGCTTTTCAAATCGCGGCAAGCGCCTGGTCCAGATCGGCGAGCAGGTCGTCCACGTCCTCAATGCCGACCGAGATGCGCACCATGCCGTCCGTGAGCCCAATTTGCTTTCTTCCCTTTTCTCCCAGAGCAGCGTGAGTCATGGTGGCCGGGTGTGAGATCAGCGTTTCCACGCCGCCCAGCGATTCAGCCAGCGAACAGACGCGAACCTTGGCCAGCATCTTCTTGGCGTTTTTGAGCGATCCGGTTTCGAAGGTGATCATGGAACCAAAACCGGTCATCTGGAGTTTGGCCAGCGCATGCTGCGGATGATCGGAAAAACCGGGATATAGCACCTGCTTCACCTTGGAGTGGCTGCGAAGAAAGTCGGCTACGGCGCGGCCATTTTCGTCATGCTTTTCCATCCGCACCGCCAGCGACTTCACGCCGCGCAACACCAGCCAGCACTCAAAAGGCGAGAGAATCGCGCCTGAAGTCTTCTGCATAAAGGCCAGTTTTTCCGCGTGAATGGGCTTCGTCGCGGCGATCATGCCGCCAAGCCCGTCGCTGTGGCCGTTCAGGAATTTCGTGGTGGAGTGCATCACCATGTCCGCGCCAAATTCAATCGGCCGCTGGAAATAAGGAGACATGAACGTGTTGTCAACCACCAGCTCAGCGCCGCCGGAATGGGCAATCCGCGCGACTTCCTTGATATCGGTGAGCACCATGAGGGGATTCGTCGGCGTTTCCACCCAGACAATGCGAGTGTTGCGGCGCATCACTTTTTTAACCGCGTCCAGGTCAGAAGTATCGACATAACTGAATTCCACGCCGTAATTGGCCATCACCTGGTTGAAATAACGCGGGACGCCGCCATACACATTGTGGCCGCAGATCAGGTGGTCGCCCTGCTTGAGGAAGCATTGCGTCACCGCCGTTACCGCTGCCATGCCGCTGGCAAACACGTGGGCGGAAGTTCCGCCTTCCAGCGCGGCCAGATTGGTTTCCAGGCGCGTGCGCGTGGGATTGGAAACTCGCGCGTACTCGTAGCCTTTGTTCTTGCCCAGCTCTTCCTGCAAGTAAGTGGAGGTCGGATAGATAGGCACCGTGATCGCGCCGGTCAAGGGGTCCGCCTCCTGCCCCGTATGAATGCATGTGGTGGAGAATCCGCGTTTTGATTCCTTTTTCTTCATGGATTCATACTAATTCGGGATTGAACATACACGCCAGACGTGTCCGCACGGCAGCCCCGAATGCCACGGCAAAAAATTGGGATGTTTGGGAGCCTGCGGCTCACACCTTCTGCACCGCCTGGACCAGGTTCGTGAGGCTGCTCTTGGCGTCGCCGTAAAGCATGCCGGTAACGGGTTTGAAGAACAGAGGATTTTCCAGACCGGAAAAGCCTTTGCCTTTGCCGCGCTTGAGCACCACCACCGATTTCGCCTTATCGACTTCTATGATTGGCATACCGGCGATTAAGCTCTTGGGGTTATCGCGCGCGTCGGGGTTCACTACGTCATTGGCGCCGATCACAACAGCCACGTCGGTGGCGGGCATTTCTGGATTGATCTGCTCCATCTCATAGAGCGACGAATACGGTACGTTGGCCTCAGCCAGGAGCACGTTCATGTGTCCCGGCATGCGGCCGGCCACAGGGTGAATGGCGTACTTCACGGAGATGCCGCGCTCTTCCAGGATATTGCCAAGCTCGCGGCAGGCGTGTTGCGCCTGGGCGGTGGCCATGCCGTATCCGGGGACAAAAACAACCTGGTTGGCATAGGCAAGCTGGACGGCAACGTCATCAAGCCCGACTTCGCGCATGGAACCGGAGACCGCGGTCTCTGCCGTGACCGGAGCGCCAAAGCCGCCAAACAGCACGTTGGTGATGGAGCGGTTCATGGCCCGGCACATCAGGATGGAGAGGATGAATCCGGAAAAGCCATCGAGCGTGCCGGCGATGATGAGCACGTTATTGCCCAGCACAAATCCGGTCGCAGCTGAAGACAGGCCGGCATAAGAATTCAACAGCGACATCACCACAGGCATATCGGCGGCGCCGATAGGAATCACCAGCATGATTCCGAAAACAAAAGCGCAGCCCACCATGGTGTAGAAAAACATCTGGGCGGCGGGGTTGACGATCCATGTGATAAATGAACCAATCATCACGATAAAAAGCGCCAGGTTAAAAATCTGCTGGCCTTTAAACATGATCGGCGTGCCGCGCATGAGTTCTTGCAGCTTGGCGGCGGCGATCAGCGAACCGGTGACGGTAAGCGAGCCGAGCATGACTTCCAGGCCAAGAGCACCGACTTTGACTCCGCCGAGCGAGCTACCGTGAATCACGTATTCGGCAATGCCGACCATCGATGCGGCCAGAGCGCCGAAGGCATGCGACAGCGCGGTCCGCTGTGGCATGGCGGTCATCGGCACCATGGCCATGGGGATGCCAATGCTCGAGCCCAGGATCAGGCCGATGGCGATGTAGATATAGTTATGAATGTCGGGATGAAACAGCGTGCCCAGCACAGCGGCGGCCATGCCGGCGGCGGCCATGATCATGCCACGGCGGGCGGTGTCAGGATGGCTGAGTCCCTTCAAGCCAAGGACAAAGAGGCAAGAAGCAATCAGGTATGTGGCTTCAAGAAAATATTGCGCGTGGCTCACTTTTTCTCCTCCGGCTTGACTGCTTCCTTCTTGCGGAACATCTTCAGCATGCGGTCGGTAATGAGAAAGCCGCCAGTCACGTTGATCATGGCGGAAGTCACTGCGGCGCAGCCCAGGATCGAGGCCAGCATCTGGTGCTGGTCATAATGCGATCCGGCAATTACGATTGAGCCGATCAGCGAGATACCCGAAATAGCGTTGGTGGCCGACATCAGCGGCGTATGCAGCAGCGGAGGCACGCGCGAAATCACCTGGTAGCCAAGAAAGGCCGCCAGGGCAAACACGTACAGCGAGGCGATGAGGACGGCCGGGTTGAAAGACAGCTCCTTGTTGCCTTCTATCAGCGCCAGAGCGGCGATGAATCCTACGGGATGAAACAATAAGTGCTCCATGCAGGTCTCCTTTTCTTTCAACTACGCCACGGGATGTCCGAGGGCCGCGGCCACTTTCGGATGAACATTGCCACCCTGATAAGCGACGCACGCTCCTTTCAGGATGTCGTCGTTCATATCGATTTTCAGCGCGCCTTTGTCATTGATCAGGGCCATAAAACTTGTCAGGTTGCGCGAATAAAGCTGGCTGGCATGCCCGGGAACGGTAGCGGGCAGGTTCAACGGACCAAGAATCGTGACGCCGTTGTGATCGACGTCCTCACCAGCTTTGGTGTAAGCCACGTTGCCGCCGGTAGAAGCTGCCAGGTCCACAATCACCGAGCCCGGATGCATGCTGTTCACAGCTTCTTCAGTCAGCATCAGGGGCGCTTTGCGTCCGGGAACCTGCGCCGTGGTAATCACCACGTCGGAGACCGCCGCGCGCTTGGCTACCATATCGCGGCCGCGCTGCAGGGCTTCAGGAGTAAGTTCCTTCGCGTATCCGCCTGCGTCCTGCGTTTCAATGCCGCCCAGGTCGACCTCCAGGAACTTGGCGCCCAGCGATTTCACGTCCTGTCCGGCGGCGGCGCGGACGTCATAGGCTTCCACCACGGCGCCCAGACGGCGCGCGGTGGCGATGGCCTGCAATCCGGCAACACCAGCGCCCAGCACCAGCACCTTGGCAGGTGGAACGGTCCCCGCAGCCGTCATCAACATGGGGAACATCCGTGGCAGGCGTGCAGCGGCGATCAGCACGGCTTTATAGCCCGCAACGGTGGCCATGGAAGAGAGCGCATCCATGGATTGCGCGCGCGTGGTGCGCGGAACAAGCTCCACCGCGAATGCGGTCAGCTTGCGGGCGATCACAGGCTCCAGCGCGGCGGGTTCGTCCAGCGGCTTGAGAAATCCAATGACCACAGCGCCCGGCTTGAATTTGGCAAAATCGGCCGCTTCAGGCCGGTTCACGCAGGCTATAACGTCAGCTTCCGGCAGAAGATCGGCCCGCCCCATAATGCTTGCGCCCGCTGCCTCATAATCCGCATCAAGAAACCCAGCGCGCGCGCCGGCGCCGGCTTCAATCCCCACCTCCACTCCGGCAGCCACCAGCTTCTTCACCGACTCTGGCACCAATGCCACCCGGGCTTCACCCTGCTGCTGCTCCCGTGGGACCGCAATTCTCATATGTCCGTTTCCTCTCTCTGCAAAACTCGCTCTCCGCAAAACTGGGTATGGTAACACCCGCAATATCCAGGAGAAACATTATTCCTGAAGGCGCATATTTACAAAAGTAAGACTTTAGACGGAAGGACTTGCACAGACTGTGACGAGGGTCACAGGAGGCTTTTGTTTTGAATGGTTATCCGGTGGGGGATTTCAAGCGCAATTAGGGCTTTTCAATCGACCGCCATTTATGGAGATTATGCTTCGTCATTTTCAATCCCCTCTGCTTGCTCGAAGGATTTGGTGAGCTCTTCAATTCGGGCCATCAATTCTTCCTTTAGAAGGCTTTTATAGTCACCCTGCGCATGAACCACTTGATTTCGAGCTTTACGAAATTTGTCGATCGATGCGACATCTTCGCGTGACAGTAATGGGATCCCTCGGAGAATTCTTAATGCGTCTGCTACGCCTCGCGGTCGTCCTATTACGTGATCCGAAGCAGCGGAGATGAGAGCGGTTTCCAACCGATTCCAGAGCTCAATTGTTCGCCCGATCATTTCTGCATCGCGACCAACTGTTATAGCAACAGCGTGCCCGAAAAGGTTTTGATAAAGCAATTGAGCAAGTTCCGCATAAATCTCCACTTTGTCGCGTTCAACCGTCAGTCCGAACCCCTGATGATAGAGCTCATTACGTAGTCGGTGGTACCATTCGATGGCACCAAGATCAATCCCCCCGAGCTTGTCAGCCGCATACTGTTCCATCGCGTCTAGTAGAGCGGGAAAGCTCTCTGTAAGTTCGGCTAACTGACGCCGGGAAATCGTGATACGAGAGACCCTCTTTGGAAGGCTCAAATATGTCTTCATCGCCTGCTCTACGGCATTGTCGATGAGAATCATTGCAATCCGGCGATTGGCGTCAGAGTCTTTGGAGAGAAGGCTTGCTGCATGCTTCAGCAGCTCAGCCGGTCCTGATGCCCAAGGGCTGTCATTTTTTTTGTGCATTTCACGAATGGCAGATAGCTAACTAGCTTCCGACGCTAGTCTATACGCGTCACCGGACACAACGCCAAATCGGCCTAATTATGTTGACATGTGCTAAACATGAAAGTATGCTCAGCACATGTCAAAGATGATTCAGCTTCGTAACGTGCCTGATGCTTTGCATCGCACCCTGAAGTCGCGCGCGGTCATGGCGGGCATGTCGCTCTCAGATTATTTGCTGGCTGAGATCAGAGAAATCGCGGAGCGGCCAACATTGGCGGAGTTTCGCGAGCGTTTGCATCAGCGCAAGCCGGTTGCGGCGCAGCTCGATACTGCTCGCCTGGTGAGAGAAGAGCGTGATGCTCGATGATTGTTCTGGATGCGTCTGCCACCGTTGACTGGCTTCTTCAGACATCTGCGGGGCGGCACATCGAGCATCGAATGTATTCTGCCAGGGAATCGCTGCATGCTCCGCACCTCTTGGACCTTGAGGTGGCCCAGGTACTGCGGCGGCTGGTACGGGAAGAAACGGTTCCTGCAAATCGCGCTGACGAGGCCATGCAGGACTTGCTGGACCTCAGGCTTACACGGTATCCCCATTTCATGCTGTTGCCCAGAGTTTGGCAACTCCGTCATAATTTTTCTGCATATGACGCGGTCTACATTGGACTTGCCGAAAAACTCGGGGCTCCATTAATTACGCGCGATGGACGGCTCGCCGCCGCTCCCGGCCATGCGGCGATCATCGAGTTGTTCTAACAGAAACTGCCGAAGAGCTGCATGGGTGACTCAAGACAGCGCCGGAAGAAAGACAAGCGGCTCAGGCTTCCTTACTGCTGCGGTTTTCTGGGGATACACGTATGGCTGAGATACTGCTCGGCGTCCTGACACATCATTTGGCATTTATGACAGCGAATTGGACCTTTGACAACAACTTTTGGACGGGAAGCCGGAGGAGTATTCACATTGGGTGGAGTCATGCCTCCACGCTACGCGCTCTAAAGCCGTGCTGCAACACGAATCGACATGGCGCGATATTAAAGGCTTTTCCAGAGGGCAAGACACACAGTGCGGCATGATTTCAGGGTCGTCGGCATAATTCCTTAGGTTTCACGTCAGCCAGATGGTATACTAGGACTTCCCGTTAAGTGATTCACCAACGGTTAGCGAGCCGGTCCAGCCTCAAAGCGACAACCCACCTCACAAATACCAGTCAATCTTCTTCAGCAGGAAATATCAAAAAAACAAAGGAACAACTACAAATGGAACAAGGAATTGTGAAGTGGTTTAACGACGCAAAAGGATTTGGATTTATTACCCGCAACAGCGGCGATGGAGACGTGTTTGTGCACTTCTCCGCCATCCAGTCCAGCGGTTTCCGCAGCTTGCCGGAAGGCCAGGCCGTGGAATTTAACGTGACCAAGGGACCGAAGGGCTTGCAGGCCGAGAACGTAAAAGTACTGTAAGAACCAAATCACTGCCCGGAGATGCAAACCAGCTCTCCGGGCAGTTCTGCGTCTAAGCATGTTGGAGTCCACCGAATGTGCGCCATGATTGGGGCGAAGGCATTTGCTTTAACACCTGCCGGGGACTAACCTGAAAGAAGGCAGTCAATCTCTTCCGTCGCATTTCTGGACTTTATCCCTCCACTCGCGCGGCGGCCCTCTTTGCCTACCAATGGCAGTCGAAAGTTCATCGTGGAACCGGCCTCCATTTTTAGTACGTAGCCGCTCCGTTGCAGCGTCGAGTGCGGCTCGAATCACGCTTGAAAAAGGTGTTTTTATGGACTCTAGTACGATTTATCTCGGTGTTTTTGTCGGACTCATTTCGATGGTCGCTATGTACCGGATTTACAGAATGAGAACGGTCAGGGCCCAGGTGGCAAGTTACAGATCACAGACCATGTGTCCAACTTGCGGCTCTATCACGGCCCGCTACAAAGCGAACTGCCTGCACTGCGGAAAGCCATTACGATCAGCATGAATTGCGCGAATGATCACTGCGCTCTTCCCTGTTCATCTGGTCTTTATCCCACGGATTTGTCATGCGTGTAATCAGCAAGGCCTTCTCGTTGTCCACCGGAGTTTTAATGCTGCTGGGCGGCGCCGCATGGCTGTGCGCGCGCGCCATCCCGAAATGCACCCATGGAGAGAACAGCTATTCCTTTCCCATTACGGTTGAGGGCAAAACCACCCGCACCTGCTGCAAATGCGGTCACAGCCGGGAATACGACATGAATACGATGCGTTTCTTGACCGGGCACTTTGTCAGCACGCCGGGCAAATGATGTTCACTCTTGTACAGTCTTCCAGCTTCAGAGTTGCGTATGCTGCCGAGCGGCGTTTGTCGATTGCCACTGGTCCGCATGAGAAATAAACATGAAAATCGACCCATTTTGCACAATCAAGGAGAAGAAATATGAGTACTACACCGGTAGAAGGATCGGAACCCAACACGCCGCCGAAGACCCAGCCAAAATCTGAAAAGCAGGCTGCTTCGCCGCAGGTGGTTAATAAATATGCCGAGGTCCGGCTGGCCAAGAAGAAACAAAGACGCCGGGCACACAGGGCCACGATCAGAAGGTCAAATACGGGCGGATAGGACCCGAGTGTTCGTTGAAAGATCAAAATATCTTCGCTAACCGCGACTTGATTTTCCCAAAATGGAACGCATTGCCAATTTGATTAAAGAACACTAGTAATTAGTTGCGACCCTGGATTCCCTTCCAATCCAGCAGCGATCATAGGCTGCAATTTAATTTGCTGCTCCATTGGACCATGTGGGGCGATATGCAAATTTTTTCATGAGGCTGCCATTTCGCCACGGCCTTAGTTCTCGTAATCTTTCGCGAATTCAACAACCAGAATTAACTTCGCCGCGACCGATTGCGTGATAAAAAAATAAGTAACGGTTTGCGAGCGCGGCGCACTACTGGTACAACCCGACGGAAACTTGAAACAGGGTTGGCACCCAGAGACCGTTCTTTGGTGAAGGGACCGCAAGGACGAAAATATAAAAATGCCCATTTGGGCTTGGCGCGACATAACCACTGGAAGACCGCGTGTTGCAAAAAGCTGTTGTATTCGCGCAGAGTGACCCTCCTCCCTCCCGTTTGAGCGAGGCGCTTAAAGTGTGCGGCTGTGAGGTGCTGCTTGCCTGCTCTGAAGCGCAACTCCTGGAATCGGTTGACCGGTTTTCACCAGAGTGCATCGTTGTGCTTTCTTCAGTGTCCATGGACCCGGCGGCAATGCGGGTGGCGCAACACGTTAGAAGCATCTCCAACGGTTGCCCCCTGGTTATCATGACCGCCGGCATATCCACTGAAACGGTCATCTGCGCCATGCGCGCCGGAGTTTCAGACGTGTTGGAACAGGACGCGCCGCGGGAAAAGATTGTTGCCACCTTAAGGTCGTTGAGCGGGCGGCATCCGGAGCGGGAGCATCCGGACGCTGAGGGCCGCAACTTGATCGATGGAGGGCGACTCGCTGGAGGCGGGGCGCTGATGCGGCAGGTCAGGAGCCAGATCGCCAGGATCGCCGCCGCCGATGTGAGCGTGCTGATCACTGGCGAGACCGGCACGGGAAAAGAATTGGCGGCCCAGTTGATCCATCGTAATAGCCGGCGGAGCGCGCGTCCGTTTGTGGCCATCAACTGCGCGGCCGTCCCGGATACCCTGCTGGAAAGTGAGCTCTTTGGCCACGAGCGCGGAGCCTTCACGGGCGCCCATGTCTCGCGCGAGGGCAAGCTTCAGCATGCTTCAGGCGGCGCGCTTTTTCTGGACGAAATCGGGGACATGTCTCTGGTTGCGCAGGCCAAGATCCTGCGCGCTGTGGAGAGCCGCGTAGTGCAGCGGCTGGGCAGCAACCAGGATACGCCCGTCCAGGTGCGCGTGTTGGCGGCCACCAACCAGGACCTGGAAACCCTTACCCGCGAGAAAAAATTCCGCGAAGATCTTTATTTCCGGCTAAACGTGGTGCGTCTGGCCCTGCCGCCGCTGCGCGAGCGGCTGGAAGACATTCCGGAGCTGGTGGAGCACACGATGCGCGACCTGCAACAGCGCCACCATGGGCCGGTGCGCCGGATCGAGGACGACCTTGTCCGGAAATTGCAGACGTATCACTGGCCGGGAAACGTGCGCGAGCTGCGCAACCTTCTGGAATCGATGGTGGTGCTCTCGTCATCGCGCTCGGTGGGCGTCTCCGATCTGCCGTCGCACGTGAAACATACGCTTCGCTCGTCCGGTCCTGGCCAGGGTGACGAACGCTCCCGGATCATTGGCGCGCTGACCTCGACCGACTGGAACAGGAACAAGGCCGCCGCAATCCTCTGCTGCTCACGCATGACCCTCTATCGCAAGATGGTGAAGTATTCGATCCCGATGTCGTGAGCCTTTTGGCCCGCATGTAACAACATGTAACAGCACAGGCCGTTACGTTGCTCGTTCTCTGAAGGCTTTCCGCTTGAAAATGAATGTCTTGACTGGATTTTAGTTTGGCCCGGGCCGTGCTCTTCCCTCCATGAAGATATGAAGGAGCGCGCCAACCCATTTGCCGATCTCCGGCCAACGCCGGCGAACCATTTCAAACTTTGTTTGTACCGCGCGGTGCTGAATGCTATCCAGCAGGTGGCGCGAAGCCTGGGCTCGTTTGATGCGGCGTTTTCTCAATTTCCCTTCCTTGCCGGTTACAACAATGAGCTGGCCGAGCGCGGATTGGCGGGCATGGCCGCCAATGACGCTTGCTCGTGGTGGACCGCATCGCTCAACCAGTGGGAGGCGGCCGCCGAAGGTCACCTTCCTTTGCGCGCGCTTTGCCAGGCCGCCGGGCTTGACCAGATGACGCTCGCTCTGCTCATGACCATTGGTCTGGTGGAAGAGGATGCTCGTTTCGGCTTCATGTTCGAATATCTTCAGGGCATCACCGGCCAGCCCCGGCCCACGCAAGGGCTGCTGCACTCCTGGTTTGGCCCGGAAGATATTGTGCGTTCCAGCATCCGGCGAATGCAGGAAGTTGGCTTGGCGCAGGTGACCAATGCCGATGTTCCGCGCTCCGGGCGCGCGCTTCAAGTTCCAACGCCTCTCTGGGATGCGATACGCGGTGAGCGGCCCGCAAGGGTTGGATCGTGGGCGCGGTATCGCCCGCAGGCGGAGCTGCTGGAACTGGATGAACTCACGCTGCCGCCCGAGATCGCAAGGCAGGCCCGGGCGTTGCCGCCCCTGTTCGCGTCGGGTGAAGTGAATACCCTGATCGTGCGCGGCCCGCAACACAACGGGCGCAGGACCCTGATGGGTGCGATTGCCGGCTTGCTTGGCCGGACCATGCTTGAAGTGAACGGCCCCAGCAAGCCTGACGACGAACGATGGAAGATAGTTGGGCCGCTGGCAACGCTGCTGCACGCCATGCCGGTGATCGTGCTTGAGCCGGCGCCGGGTGAGACCGTTATGCTGCCGGACCTGGATGGCTTTAACGGTCCGGTGGGGCTGGTGCTGGATAAGCGCGGCGGCGTGGGCGGGCCGCCAGTGGAGCGCGCCTTTACCATGGCGCTGAAGATGCCGGATGTCGATACACGGCGTCTGCACTGGAGCCAGGCCCTTGAGGTCGAAGACGCGGCGCAGCTTGATCGAATCAGCGAACGCTTCCGCCTGACCAGCGGCAACATCCGCCGCACGGCGCGGTTGGCGCTTTCGTATGCCGCGGTTGAGAATCGCAAGCAGGCAAATACGGCGGACGTGCAGCAGGCCAGCCGCGCCTTGAGCCGCCAAACCCTGGAGACGCTGGCCCGTCGCGTAAACACTTCAGGCGATTGGGACCAGCTTGCGGTCACCACGCAAACGCTTACCGAGCTTTATAACCTGGAGAGCCGCTGCCGCCATCGCGAACGGCTGCATGAATGGAGCAGCGCTCCGCTCAATGCCGACCGCAATCCCGGAGTGCGCGCTCTTTTTTCCGGACCCAGCGGCACCGGCAAGACTCTTGCCGCACAGCTTTTGGCCGCGGAACTGCAAATGGACCTTTACCGCCTGGATCTTTCCGCGGTGGTGAACAAGTACATCGGTGAGACGGAAAAAAATCTTGACCAACTCTTTGCCCGTGCTGAAGAGCTTGACGTAATCCTGCTGCTTGACGAAGGCGACGCGCTGCTGACGCAACGCACCAATGTGCAGACCTCCAATGACAGATATGCCAACTTAGAGACAAATTATCTTTTGCAGCGCCTGGAATCGTTTGAATCGATTTTGATCGTAACCACCAACGCGGTGGACCGGATCGACAATGCGTTCCAGCGCCGCATGGATGTAGTGGTTGACTTCCGTCCGCCGGACGCCGCGGAGCGCTGGAACATATGGCAGATGCACCTCCCCGCCGGGCATGTGATCGATGAAACGCTGCTTAATGAAATCGCCGGACGCTGTGTAATGACGGGAGGGCAGATTCGTAACGCCGCGTTGCACGCCTCAGTGCTGGCGCTCGAAGAATCAGGGGTAATGAAGTCTATGCACCTGGAAGCGGCGGTGCATCGTGAGTATCGCAAGCTGGGCGCGGTCTGCCCTCTGCGCCGTACTCTGCCGCTGGCCATGGTTGGACAATAGGTAGCCCATGGCGACCGTCGCGCGCGCTCCGGTCCACGTTCCAATTCCAGCGCCTCCGCCCAGGACCATAACGCCTGTTCCCCCGCCACGCTCCACCAGAACTCCGGCTGCTGTGTCTCGCAGGCTTGCTCCGGCGGTAAGGATGAGCACAGCCTCCACTTCTTCCGCCGACAACTTGCCGATCTCTACGGCAAATTCAGGCGGCCAGCCATTGGCTCCCGCTGTCCGAATGGCTTTGGAAGAAAGCTATCAAGTGGATATGGGCGGCGTCCGTGTGCATTCAGATTCAGGCTCGCAAGAAGCCGCCGCCGGCTTGTCCGCGCGGGCTTTTGCTTATGGCAACAATATTGTTCTGGGTCGAGGGGAAAGCTCCACCGACCTTGGGCTGATGGCGCATGAAGGAGCGCACGTGGTGCAGCAACAGGCTGCGCCCATCATCCAGCGCTACACGCCCGGCGGCGACTCATACGAACTTGAGGCGCACCAGGCCTCGGCGGCCGTGGTGCGCGGCGAAACCTTCCAGGTGCAGCAGCGCACGCAGCCCCGCGTGCAGCGGTTGGGTCTCAGTGATATTCGCGACTATATCGCGGACAAAGCCAACATCATTCCCGGCTTCCGCATGTTCACCATCGTTCTGGGCGTAAATCCGATCAACGGAGCCGACGTGGACCGCAGCCCCGCCAATGTGCTGCGCGCCATCATTGAATTCATTCCCTTTGGCGGGCTGATCACCCAGGCGCTTGATAACTACGGCATCTTCGACAAGATCGGTAACTGGGTTGCCCAGCAAATCAAATCGCTGGGCATGATCGGATCGTCCTTCGCGCAGGCCATTTCGGACTTCATTCACTCTTTGGGTGTCTCGGACTTCCTGCATCCGGGCGATACCTGGGAACGTGCCAAAGCAATCTTTACCGGGCCCATTGACCAGCTCATTAACTTTGCCAAAGGGCTGTTTGACGGAATTGTCCAGTTCATCAAGGATGCGATCCTGAAACCGCTGGCCGCCCTGGCCGAAGGTACGCCCGGATGGGCGCTGCTGACTGCCGTGCTGGGCAAGAATCCCATCACCGGCGAAGCCGTGCCGCAGACCGCCGAAAACCTGATCGGGCCGTTTATGACTCTGATCGGGCAGGAAGAAATCTGGGAGAACATCAAGAAGGCCAACGCTCTGGCGCGCTGCTGGGCATGGTTCAAGGGCGCGTTGGCCGGTCTGCTGAGCTTTGTTGAACAGATTCCATCGCTTTTCATGAGTACGCTCAGATCGCTTGAGATCATGGATATCGTTGTCCTGCCCAGAGCGTTTATCAAAGTGGGCACGGCCTTCGGCGGCTTCCTGGTCAAGTTCGTGAGCTGGGCCGGCGATACTATCTGGGACCTGCTGAAAATCATCTTTGAAGTGGTTGCCCCCGGAGCGATGCCTTACCTGCAGAAGGTCGGCGGGGCGCTCAAGAAGATCTTCAAAGACCCAATCAGCTTTGTCGGCAACCTCGTAAAGGCCGGCAAGCTCGGCTTCCAGAATTTTGCCAGCAACATCGGTACGCATCTGAAGAGGGCCTTCCTTGAGTGGCTGACTGGTTCCCTGCCGGGGATTTACATTCCAAAGGCGCTCAGTCTCAAGGAATTTGCCCTGCTTGCTCTGTCGGTGCTCGGCATCACTTGGGCCAACATCCGCCAGAAGCTGGTCAAGGCCACCAGTGAAAACATCGTCAAGGGGCTGGAAGCAGGCTTTGCCATCGTAAAGAAACTGGTTACAGAAGGCCCGGCCGCAGCCTGGGAAGAGATTAAGAGCCAACTGTCCAACCTGAAAGACATGGTGATGGAAGGCATCATGAACTTCATCATCGAGACGGTGGTGAAGAAGGCCGTGGCCAAAGTGCTGAGCCTGCTGGTTCCCGGCGGCGCGTTTATTCAAGCCATTATTTCCATCTATGACACCATCATGGTCTTCATCGCCAAGCTGAAGAAGATCATCCAGGTGGCAATGGCGTTCCTGGATTCCATGATGGCCATCGCCAACGGCGTGATCGGCGCTGCCGCCGCCAAGGTCGAAAGCGTCTTGGCGGGGCTTCTGGTGCTGGCCATCAGCTTCCTTGCGGGCTTCCTTGGCCTGAACAAAATCGCCGACAAAGTAATGAACATCATCAACACCAAAGTCCGCGCGCCGGTGGATAAGGCGATTGACTTTGTAATCAATTGGATTGTTACGACAGCGAAGAACCTGTTCAAGGCATTGTTTGGCAAGAAAGATGCCAAGCCGGATGAGCGGACGGACGCGCAGAAGCAGGCGGATCTCGACAAAGCGATCGCAGAAGCAGACGCTCTGCAGAAGAAACCCAAAATTACCGAGGACAAAATCAAAAAGGGCCTGCTCGCTATCAAGACCAAGTACAAGATGGCTTCTCTGGAACTTGCCGTGGACTCCAAAACCGAATCCCAGGAAACCGTCCATATCGAAGGAGCGATCAATCCGACGAAGAAAACCGGAACAGCCACTTTAGCGCCGGATAAACCGGCGCAGCAGGCCCATGACGAAGTCATGGCCAAGATGAGCGCCGGCAACAAGAGCCTGCTGAAAGGCCACGGCGCCTTCATTTCCGGACATGCCGGCCGAGGTTTTTCCGATGCCACGTACAATGCCCTGGACCCCATCGGATACGCAAGCGGAGATCACAGCAATCCCTCGATCAAAGACCCCGGCACAAAAGGCAGGCCATCGACAGATTCGGGCAAGGCAGGAAAAGGCAATTGGATTCCCGATCACCAGCCGCCGGATACCTTGGCGGGCGGCGGTGCGTCATTGTCATTCAGATTTTATCCTCATTCGCAAACTTCCGCGCGGGCGCAGGGCGGGGCTGTGCGAGTTTACAAAATGTGGATGAAAGAAGCCCGTAACCGGGGTGATAGCGACTGGTCAGAGGGGGTGCAAAGTGACTGGTTCTGGTAATTTGCTGGTCAATGAATTGTTCGGCATTATTGTGCGCCAGACAAAACTCGATCATCTTCCGTTCAACCCTGGGTGCTCTCCGGAAGCGATAGAAAACGCGGAGAATTCCCTGGGAGTGCATCTGCCTGAAGATTACAAGACCTTTCTTAGCTCGCATGACGGACAAAGCGATCCTTACACGCTGACCTTTCCTCCGGACCAGATCGCCTTTCTCTCAATTGCCGATGTTGTCACCTTGTGGCAGGAGCTTCAACAATACCGCGACGATATGGGGTACGAGCAATCTGACCCGGAAGGCAGAGTGCGAAATGTTTTATACCATCCCGGCAGAATACCAATCGCCCATAACGAGTCAGGCGTGGCCTACTTGTTCCTGGATTACATTCCAGGTCCTAAGGGAAAGCAAGGGCAGCTGATCTTCAATGTCAATGAAGCCGATGTGGTATTGGTTAGCGAAAATTTTTCCGGTCTTTTACGGGATTATATGGTCCTCTTGCAATCCGGAAAAATGATCGTCAAGAAGCAGCCGGCGGGGCACGGGGAAGGTTATTGGTTTGAATCCGGTAAAGGAGAGTACATCGATTGGAAGGTCTATAAGCAGTTGCTCGCGACCGTCTAACTCTGCCATGGCATGCCTTGGCGGTAAGGATTTGGAAGCGATCTTTTGCAAGAACCTAGTTGAGTTTTGACGACGGAGTACCTGGTTGGAATTTCAGATCTAAGGAGGTTTTATGAAAGCTCTTGGAACGATACTCGGCAACATTTTCGGAGCCGTACTGGCGCTGGCCCTTACGGCGGCGCTCGGCTATTACGGATTCATCGCGGCAAAGCGCTTTGCCGTACTCTTTGCCCGTCTCGACTTCACCGTCGCAATGGTTACCGCGACTGCCACCGTGGCCGTATTGCTGGCGGCAATGATTATTGCCGCCAGCATTCGCCGCGCCGCCGCAGCTGGCAGAGGATTGCGACTTCGAGCTGACAAGGCCGAAGCCTACAAATTCTTCATCAGCCTGTGGGAAGACATGCTTCGTCCGGGACAGACCGCTGAAGCCATAGCCCAGTTGTCGCGGCAGATGCAGGACGTCAACCACCTCTTGCTGTTGCATGGTTGCACCGCGGTGATGCAAGCCCATGCCGCAATGCAAACGCTTGATCTGCAGGGAGCACGCGCTAAGTTTGCCGATACCCTTCTTGCAATTCGCAAGGACCTGGGTCTGGAATCGCGCGGCCTGGACGCCAAGGAACTGGTGAAGCTTCTCTTGACTCCGTCAGAGACAACACCCAACGCTTCACGGCCGGGTGTCCACCAGGATACCCAGCCGCGCGTTTCCCTGATCCCGAACTAGAGCAACTGCCGTAAAAGCAGTCAATGCAGGAAAGCTAAGTGAAGGCAGATGGCGGCTGATCGAACCAATTCGCAGAAGCAGGCGGAGCAGACGGCTGCAGAAGAAAGACCCGGTCGAAGCCAAGGCAAGTTGACCGGGGCCAGTGCTCCCGCGCGTCCGTCGTACGGTGCAGATGATGCACCGTCGGTGCGGTTAAGCGGAGTCTCGGCAACTGGCCGAAGGCATGGGCATGGAGCCCCCCCTGTGCCGCCAACGCCGCCACCGTCGCCGGCGGCTTCTCCTGCCAGTCGATCTGCAGAAAGTGACCCCAGCTTCACAGTGACTGGGGTCTCCGCCAGCGGCGCAGGAAACGCCTCTCTTAAGCCGGGCGCTGACATGTATGCAGAGTCTCCGGTCTTTAGATCTGCAGCCAAAGTACGGGCCCCTGCGGGCCGGGAAGTTGCCAAGTGGGATATTGGCTATATTCAGACCGTTACCGACCATTTCTTCGAAGTTCGATACAAGCGCACCCTTGAGGAGCTTCCAGTCGCGGTTCCGATTCGTGATGCGCTGCCGGGCTCAGCGCGACCATGGTATGGCAGGTGGGTTGCGGCGGAGCCCGGGGTCGAACGGGGTGTCTCGATGGACGACCAGCCCGACTTCCATGCCCCGTGGGACGACCCAAGAACCGGCGCGGTCAATGCATTGATTGGCATCACAAGACGCTTTGCGCTTGTGGCTTGGTTAATTGCGCGGCATCGCACACGGCAGACTATCCAATTCCTCAAGAACATCGCCTGGGGTTTTAATTTTATCGTCAACATCCATAGCGCCGCGCGGAAGGCGGCGAACGCCGGTCCGGGAATGACGGTTCCGACAATCGGTGAGAGACAAGGCGGCGCCACGCCCAAGCTGGATGGGCCTGTTTACAACACGGCTTTCGCTAGTTCGAGTCCAGTGTTTACGGTCACTGGATCTGCGCCGTCGCGATCAGCTACGCCTGCGCGGCCTGCTGCTGCCCCGGCTCGTCCGCAGACGTCGGCCCCCGCGCCAGTGCGCGCACCTGCGCCAACTTCATCGCCGTCGCCAGCAAGCGCTCCTGCTGTGGTACTCACTCCTGTAACCACGCCAGCGGCAAGCGGCGTAATGACGCCTGAGATAACAAAGCTCGTCGGCGGCCAGAGTGGCGGCGAGCCTTTGCCGTCTACCATCATGGCGCAACTGGAAACTACGCTGGATGTCCCGCTGAGTCTGGTGCGCGTCCATTCTGATGCGCGCACGCGCACCATTGTTGATGGCACCGGTTCGCGCGCCTTTACCTATGGGTTGCATATCTATCTGGGCTCCCAGGCCAGCGTGTCTGATCTTGCGCTGATGGCCCATGAAATTACGCACGTGATCCAGCAGCAGGGCCGCCCGGTATTGCAAATGTACAGTGCCGCGTCCACGGGCGATACGTTTGAGCATGAGGCGCATCGCGTCTCCAGCGCAGCGCAGCAGGGCCGGCGGGCGACGGTTGAAAAGCGCACCGGCGGCGCGCGCGTTCAGGGCTTCTGGCCCGTCTCACAGATCGTCGACTGGATTGAGGACCGCGCCTGGGACCTGGTAAACCGCTTTGCGCCCGATCTGGCGCCGATCATCCGCAAGGGGCCGCTGGAGTGGCTTAAGGAAAAAATCGTCAACGCCGTGAATGCGATCGTCGATACGATCATGGCGCCGGTACGCGCAATCACCGGGCTGGCCTCTTCGTTGCGCGGGCATTTTGCCAACCTGCTGACCTGGCTGCGCGATGCCGCTGCCAAGATCGCGCGCGGCGATTGCAGCAGCATCACCGAGGCGGCGCACAAAATTCACGAAGTCTTCATAGGCATCGCCTCGCCCATTATCGATCGCATCAAGAGTCTGGCATCGCGCGTGAGCAACTTCTTCGGCGGGCTGTGGGACCGCTTCGGCGCTCCGGTCTGGGCCTTCCTCCGGCGCATTGGCGGCGCGGTCTGGGAAAGAATACAGTCCTTTGCCAGTTGGATCTGGGACATTACCGCGCCCATACGCCGCGCCCTGATGCGGGCATGGCGATGGGTCAAGAACAAGCTGGGCATCGGCGAGGGCCCGGAAGGCCAGAACGGAATCCTGCAATGGGTGCAGCGCAAGGCGCAGACCGCATGGGACGACTACATACTTCCGTTCATCGAGCGCTTCAAGCGACCTCTGCTGGTGGTGGGCGGCATCTTGCTCATGTTGTCGCCTGCCGGGCCAATCATTGCCATTGGCGCCATCGCTTATGGCGTGATCCGCGGTGTTCAGGCGATCCGCCAGTATTTTGGCACCCGCGGCGGCATCGTCAATGGCCGCAATATTCTTCAAAACGAGATCATTCCCGGCATTGTAAGCACCATCAACCGCGTGGCCGCTTTCCTCCGCGAAAAAGCGCAATTCCTGGCCGACAAGCTGAACAGCATTGTTGGCGGACTGGGGAACGCGGCGGGCGCGGTGGCCGGTACCATCATCGGCTTCATCGCGCGCGGCTTGACGTGGCTGGCCGAACGCTTCGGTGAGCTCGTCAATTGGGTGATGGACCACGTGATGTCGTTCGTCACATGGGTAGGCAGCGTGTTGCAGCGCCTGGTCACCTTCCTGCAGCCGGTGCTCGACTTTCTCCGCCGGGTGGCGGCCGTGGTTCGCAACGTCATGCGGATTGGCTACGAGTTTGGAGCGCGCATCTGGAATGCCATCCCCGCCTGCATTCGCGATCCGTTCATTGATTTCTTCATACCGCTTATCCTGAGGCAAATTCCATTCTTCGCTGAACTTGGATCGACTCCGGAAGCCTGGCAGCAGACCCGCGCCAGCATCATGCTGCTGATCCGGCAGATCTTCCGCGACTTTGATATATGGGGAGCCATGCGCACGGCGTTCGGCATTGTGGTCCGTGCCCTGCGCATCCCGATGGACCTCATACGGCAACTCATTGAAAAGGCCTCGCGCGCCTGGAGCGAGGTGCTTGCCGCGCCCATACGCTTTATCAGGAGCGCCCTGCAGGCCATCCTGCGCGGGCTGGGACGCTTTGTCGGCAACTTTCTCTCTCACTTATGGTTTGGTGTGCAGGGCTGGCTCTTCAATGCCGTGAGTGAACGCGGCATTACGCCTCCTTCTTCATGGACTGATCTTCGCGCCGTCTTCGGCTTCGTGCTTGACGTGCTCGGCATCTCGCTCGATCACGTGCTTGACCTGCTTGCCACCCGTATCGGACGGCCCGCCGTGGCGCGCATTCGCACGGTGATCCGCGTACTGACCGGCGTATGGGAGTGGGTGAGTGTTGCCATTCAGGAAGGGCCGGCCGGCATTTGGCGGATGATAGTTGAGCGGCTCCGCGATCTGGGCACCATGGTTTTGGAAACCGCGGTGCGCTGGGTGATGACGCGCATCATGGCCATTGTGGGTGCGCGGCTGGCCGCCATGGCGGCTTCCGCCGGCTTGAGCGCCATTCTTGAAGCGGTATATGCCGCCTATCAGGCAATCCAGACGGCCATCGAGTATGCGCGGCGCATTATCCAGGTCCTTATCACCGTCTTCGACACCATCATTCAAATTGCCCAGGGCGTGATCGACCCGGCCGCGGGGATGGTTGAAACCGGTTTGCGCATGATCATGCCGGTTGTAATCGGCTTCCTGGCCAATTACGCGGGCCTGGGCGGCATCGGCCAACGAATCCGCGAAATCATCGATGGCGTGCGCGAACGCGTGGACCAGGGCATATTGTGGCTCATTGACCGTGCATTGGCGGCGGGAAGATGGCTTCTGGATCGGTTACGGGCCGGAGCGGCGGCGGTGGCGGGATGGCTGGGGATCCGTAAAACGTTCACAGCAGATGATGGCCAGCAGCATGAGCTTTACTTCCAGGGCTCCGAAGAGAATGCTGACGTCATGATGGCAAGCCACACGCCGGATTCCGTCACAAGACGCATTGATGCCCGGCGCACGGTGTTAGCCTCGCGCACGAGCGCGAATGCGGCAAGGCAGCGGCAGGCATTGGGCGATGCGGAAACTACCGTTGGTTCAATTCGTACTTTGACGCGGCCTAGCGGCGCTGCGCGCCCTGAAACTGATACGATTCGCCCTCAAATCCAGACGTTACTCGACACTCTGGCTCAGCAACTCACGCGTGGAGGCATTGCAATGGATGCTCCTCTGAGCAATGTGACCTACACTACGGTGGGGCCGATGAAAGCAGGTTCTGTTACGGCAAATCCATTGAGTTCACGCGCCGGCAATACAACAGGATCAGGAACGGGTTCATCGAATCCTCCAGGGTGGGCTTCTGTGACTGCGGGAGCGATTGCAAACCCGAGTTCCTATGTCCGCATGCACCTGCTCTATCACTTGTTGCATGGCCCCGGAGTGGCCTGGAACCTGGTGCCAGCGCCACAGTCGTACAACATCGGATTTATGCAGCCGAATATCGAAATACCGCTGAAGGATGCAACGGACGCCGGCGCCACGTTCAATTTCCACGTTACTGTGGGGTATCCCAATACCGGAGGCCCTATCGATAATTTCCCAAACACACTCACCGCGACGTGGACCCCGATCGTTTCACCGCCCGGCGTGGTCATTCCCACCCAGCCCACGCCACAACCAATTACTCCGCCGACTTTTATTGGCCCAGGCACCGTAGCTGCACCCGACCTCAGCGCGCTCTCATTCACGCAGCTTCAGCAGCAAATCGGGCTGCCGCAGGACCTCTGCCGCGCCATCGTTCGCGCCAAAGGGGGCAGCGGATTTAGCGGACCAGGGGATTTCAAGACGAAAGTGGATACGGCCTTGCGCACAATCTATTCTCCGGCGAGGACCTACGTGCAATACCAAGCGGCTTTGCTCGCGAAGCGGACTCAGTTTGTGATCAATGGAGCTCAGCCCACCGCAATGGACCTGACATGGCCTTAGACTATACCGCCTGGCTCAAGCGGCTGCGTGATGTTGCAGCGGCATTGTCTTTGCGCCCGATCGATGTCCAGCTCAAGATCGGCGAGCCTTTTTCCTCCGAGGAGATGCAGAACGAAGAATCTTATTTTGCCGGCGTCACCGGCCAGCCAAACTTCAAGTTTCAGGAGTCCTTGCGCGCCCTTTACCTGGCGGCGCGCAGTGTTTCCTTTCGCTGGCAGACTCGAGCCGGAGGAACGATCCAGCCGCTCTTTGGCGGCATGGAACTCGTTCCGCTCGCATTGCTCTATGAAGCAGACCCGGAGTTGAACGTTCACGAACCGTGGCACGGGCGCTGGCGCACCCTTGATGGCTGGAGCGCGGTGACCCAGGTTGTTCTTCGCTTCAATGAGAACGGAGCAGCGGCCTTGGCTTACAGGTCAATCGAAGGCGGGACCGAATCCATCCGGCCGCTGGAACTCTCGGTGGATGAATACTTTGATCTCTCTCTAGCCGCTTGTTGCATAGACGCGTGGCCTCTTCTTTTTGCCCAGAACAGCAAGATCCTTTCGCCGGAGCATGTTGAAGACATCTACGCCGCGCTCAATGAAATCTCCCCGCCCGCAAACCTTGCGGCACTTCGCCGTTGCCGAAATGAAAGCCGCTGAGTTTCCAAAGAAGCATCCGTTCCCTGCTTGCCGCCCTCATCATTTGTAACATCACGTAACATCGCGTCCCTGTTACATCACTCCCCGCTGCGCGCCTCCAACATTGAAGATACGCCACTTAAGCCCGCATTCTCTTTGGCAAGACTCATGCTCAAAGAGAATGCGTGTCCGTGCCTGACTTGTTGAGCCTGGCGAGGGGAGGGGAAAAATTGGCGGTCGAAGGTCGCTCCTCCAACCACTTCGAGTTGGCGTATACGGAATACGAATTCCTGATCGACTTTGGTCAGGCTTATGGAGAATCCGGGGAAGCTTTGGTCCACACCAGAATCATCATGACGCCCCGCTCGGCCAAGACGCTGCTGCAAATGCTGCAGGAGATGGTAGGCAAATACGAGAGCACAATTGGCCCGGTGCCGGAAAGGAATGCCTGATCGCATGGCCACTCCCAACGCCATCGCCGCCACCGGGCAAGCCATCCTGGCCCTGATTGCCGCCGGCATTGACCGTGATGAGTTCCCTGCGGCGAAATTCGAACTCTACCAGGCACGCAATTTCCAAACACCGATGGAAGAAGGAATCTCCTTATACCTTTATCGCATTACACCGGCCGGGGAAATCAGAAATTACCCGCCGCGCATCTCGCCTGACGGGCGGCGTTACCGTCCGTTGTTGCCCATCAACCTGCATTACATCCTTTCATCGTGGGCGCGCGAGGCACTGAAGCAGCAGCGGCTGCTCGGTCAGGCAATGCGCATCCTTGAAGACACTCCGGTGCTGCCCGCTGGAATTCTCAACCAGGGCGGCCCAGAAGATGACACATTCCGGCCTACGGAGACCGTGGATGTGATCATGGAGTCGATTTCCGTTTATGACATGGGCGCAATCTGGGATGTGGCCAAGCCCAACGTGCAGCCTTCCATCGGTTACGTTGCCCGCATGATCGGCCTGGAATCTCCGCTGGAGCTGGTAGAGGCCGGCAACGTCCAGACCCGGGTGTTGCGCGCCGGCAAGGTGTTGCAGCCATGAACCCTAACGTGATGGTGCTTGAAGAACTCACTTGGGTTGCGCCCTTCGGCGTGCGCTTCTGGGATGTTGCCGCCATGGCGCCGGCGGGAGCAGGGCTTACGGTGGTTGCCTATCCAGATGGGTTCCCTGACCTGCGTTCGGCGGCCGACATAAACCGCACAGGCGTGTATTTCTTCCATGGCCTGCCGGGCATGCGGCGATTTGAAAACGGCATCGGCGATGAAGATTTCTGGACCACTCATCCGCCTACCGTGCCGTTTACGGTTGAAGTGTCAGACGCGCAGGACCGCTACCTTCCTTATCAGTTTTCCGTGTTGCTGCCTGTGCACGGGCTGTACGGCCTGGCGGAAAGCCCGCTTTTGCTGTCTCTCACGCCGGACGCGACCTGGCTCCCCGTATTTTCAACTCCAGCACGGGCCCTGCCCGGACCAAGCGCGGTGGTCCGCGCACAGTTGATGGATGACACGGCCAAGGCGCCGGCGGCGTGGGCTCTGATGACGGCGCAAGTTCCGGGCTCGCTGGGGATGGCGGCGCTTGCGGATGACCGCGGCGTGGTGTCACTGACTCTGCCATATCCTGAGCCGCGCAATTCCCCGTTTGCGTCTCCGCTGGGGCCGGGGTCACTGAAGCTGAGCGACCAGACATGGCCGCTCACGATTTCGTTTTTCTATAGATCTCCGCTCAGCAGTCCGGTCGCGGCTGATGCCGTTCTGAACGACCTGCAGACAATTTTGGGGCAAGGCGCGGCCACGGCGTGGAAGGACACCGCGCACTCCGCCCCGGCCAGTAGTTTCACGCTTCAATTTGGAAAGGACCTGGTTTTGCGGTCGCTCGATTCTGGCACCGGCCGCGAATTGCCAGTTTTGCTAATCACACCGGCGTAGCTGCCGCTGTAAATGTGAGGAGAATGCAATGCCTGAGTATCTAGCACCGGGAGTATACGTCGAAGAAGTTTCGTTTCGCGCCAAGTCGATTGAAGGACTGAGCACCACAACAACCGGTTTTGTCGGGCCCACTCGTTACGGTCCGGTGAATCTTCCCCTGGACGTGGTCACCAGTATCGGCGAGTTCGAGCGCACCTACGGTGACCGGCAACAGATGCAGTTCGAGGGCTCGTCGCCCACTCACAATTACATGTGGCATGCCGCGCGCGGGTTCTTTGATAACGGCGGCACGCGCCTGTACATCTCGCGCGTGTTCACGCCGATGAAATCGCCCGGCCCCAACGATGAGGCGGATGGACGCGCCCGGGCGAGCATGACGCTCAGCAGCCCCGTGGCACAAACAGTCGACGTGATAGCGCGTTTCCCCGGGGATGCGGGAAACATGCGTGTGCGCATTACGCTGGTGCTCGGGGAAAACGTCCTCGGCCAGGACAAGGGCCCGGACCCTGCTCATCCTATTCCGCGCGCACGAGGACTGTTTGAAAATGACGTTGTCTTGTTGCGCTCGGTTTCCAGCCCGCTCGGCAGCCCCTTGAACGCGGTGTTCGCTACTGCGCATTCGTTCTTTGACACTGCCACCGGCGAGAATACCTGGAAATTCACGCCAGCCACAGGGCCTGACAAGCTGCTGGCAGACATGCATCCCAATCCTGATCCGCTGGTGAGCGATCAGATAAAGGTGATAACAGCCACCGTTTCGGTGTTCCCTGTCGACCTCAATCTTTCCTCTCTGGTCTACTCCGGGCTTGCGCTTGATCCGGACCATGAGCTCAACGGACTCAACGATTCAATTGTGGCGCAGTTTGCGGAAAAACCCAACAGTCTGGGTGAGGCCCGCTCGCTGCCCATCATCATCACGATGACCGGAGACACCAGCGGCCTCTCACTGCTGAGCAATTTCTTTGGCGCTTTGAGCACGTTGCAAAACAGCTTGCTTGACCCAAAGTCTTCTGACGTCGATCGCTCGATTGACATTGTGCTGGAAGGCGGCAATGACGGGCAGAGGCCGCCCGCGGACGCCTACGAGGGAACCAGCGACGACAAGACCCTGGCCAAGACCGGACTGATGTCATTTGAAGATATCGACGAGATTTCCATTGTCGCCGCTCCGGGCTCGACTTTTGGTTATAACGGGCCGGCTTACAAAGATGACGCCAGCACCATTCTCACGCTTCTGATCTCGCATGCCGAACGCATGCGCTATCGCATAGCCGTGCTTGACAGCGGTGACGACCAGAGCATTGCCGATGTGCGCGCGCTGCGAGCCAAATTGGATTCCACGTATGCGGCGCTCTACTATCCCTGGATCACAGTCCTTGATCCGGTTACAAGGAAAGAAATCAATTTGCCACCTTCAGGGTTTGTTGCCGGCATCTACGCCCGCAATGACATCCAGCGGGCGGTATACAAAGCGCCGGCCAATGAAGTGGTGTCTCTTGCCATCAACTTCGAAAAAGTCCTCAACAAGGCCCAGCAGGATATTCTCAACCCCCTCGGCATTAACTGCTTCCGCTCTTTTGAGGACCGTGGGCTCCGGCTTTGGGGAGCGCGCACCATCAGCTCCGACCCGGAATGGAAGTACGTGAACCTGCGCAGGTATTTCGCTTACCTGGAGCACTCTATCGACAAGGGCACGCAGTGGGCCGTGTTTGAGCCGAACGGCGACCTGCTGTGGGCCAACGTTCGCCGGACCGTATCTGACTTCCTGCTAAATGAATTTCAAAATGGGGCGCTGCTGGGTGATAAGCCGGAGAAAGCTTATTTTGTGCGCTGCGACCGCTCCACCATGACACAAAACGATCTCGATAACGGCAGGCTGGTGTGCCTGGTTGGCGTTGCTGCCCTGCGCCCGGCAGAGTTCGTAATCTTCCGCATCGGCCAGTGGACCGCTGACAGCAACAAATAGGAGGCATTGAATGGCAACTTTACGCGAACGGCCCTATGTGCAATTCAACTTTCTGGTGGACCTGGGCACCGGCAATACTAACGGGCCGGAAGCCGGGTTCCAGGAAGTTAGCGGCATCGGAATGGAAGTCACCGTTTCCGAGTACCGCACCGGCAATCACAAAGAGAACAGCGTGATGAAGATTACCGGTCTCAACAAAGCCACGGACGTGACGCTCAAGCGCGGCGTGATCGGCTCATTGAATCTTTATCAATGGCTGAACGACATTCGCAACGGCGACCAGAAAGCCTTCCGCACGGTGACTATTCAGTTGCAAAACGAAGACCACACTGCGGTGGTGGCCACGTGGAAGCTGTTGCGCGCGCGCATCATCAAGAACGTGAACGGTCCCTTCAATGCCAAGGGGACAGACGTAGCCATGGAAGAGCTGACTCTGGCATACGAACGGCTGGAGATGGAATAAGGCAAACCCATGGTCGCCTCCACCCGGTTGCCGGGAATTCAATTCGAAGTGGTTGCGCCGCCTTCAGGCCAGACGCTGGTCCGCATGGATATAGCTGCGCTGGTGGGCTTTGCCGCCAGCGGGCCCCTGGACCTGCCGGTGATGGTGGAAGACATCGCGCAATTCGAAGAGATTTTCGGCGACGATCTGGTGCTGGCCACCAGTTCGGATTCGGCCCAGCCCGTGTATGCCTATCTGCCTTCCGCAGTGCGCGCATTTTTTCGCAATGGCGGCAAGCGCTGCTGGGTGATTCGAGTGGCGGACGCCAAGACTGCGGAAACCGCCTTGTTCCCTCTCGCCGGGCTGTTTAGTCTGAAATCGGGCGCGCTTACCCAGGCGTATGCCCCAGCGCGTTCGCCGGGTAGCTGGTCAGACTCACTGGTGGCGGGTCTCTTCCTGCGCTCACATCCGGTGGTGGTAGCCAGCTTTTCAGCGGGTTCCACTGAGGTAGTTCTTGCCTTGAACTCGACCGGAGAAGTCACGGCAGGCGATCTGCTGCGGTTCACTTTCCCCGGCACGAATGATGTGTTCTGGTTCTTTGTGGATTCGGTGACGGGCGTTGAAAATACTTCGCCTCTGAGCACACGCCGCGGACAAATGGTTTCCGCTACAGGAACCACGCGGTACTGGGAAACACTTGCATCTTCTCCTCCTTCGGGAGTGGTCCCGGTTTGTGAACGCATCACCATGGACTTGCTTATCCAGGGCAATTCGGGCGAAGTGTGGAGCATGACCGATCTCGGCCTGGCTCCGACGCACCCGCGTTATTGGGGGAACCTGCCCGATGACGCGGCCCTTTTTGCTACCGACACTCCAGCCGGGCTGGCTGTTGAAGCTTTGCATCCGCGCTTTCCGCTAGCCGGTCCGGCCGATGGCGGCTTCTATCTTCCTATTGGAGTATCTGAGCCAGACACGAGCCCGCTGGCACAAGACCACTTGGCGCCCCGTCTCTTTCCCCAGGTTGGGCCGCAGCATTCCAACGCCAGCACGCTTGACCGTGATGGACTTGCAGACTTCAACTCAGCATTGTTCCTCGACCCATCTCTGGCCGAAACCCCTGCCATCGACCTTCTCAACACGGCCTTCTACCTTCGATATCAAAGTCCGGCTCCCCAGCCCCCGGCAATCGGAACGCGTGGCGTAAGGTTCACCGGCAAGCTCGCGGGAATCCATGCGGCGCTCGAAATTGAAGAAGCCACCATCATTGCCGCGCCCGATGCCGTACACCGCGGCTGGATCAGGACAGGTGAAGATCCACTGTCTTCACCGCCAGCATCGTCACCGCTTCAGCATCCAGAATGGTGGCATTTCACCGACTGCAACCGGAAGCAGGACATTCCGCGCGTGAGTGCTCAGGACCTGCCCACGGGACAGTTCCAAGTGTGCGATCTTGAACCTATCACGCCACCGGTGCTCAGCCTCCAGGATTTGGGCGGCGGCAGATACCGGCTCACCTGGGATACATTGCCCGGCGCTGTGGATTTTCTGGAAGAAGCAGTGGATCCGTACTTCGCCACTGCTGCCGTGAAACAGCAAACCGCCACGGGCAATGTCATCATCTATGACCAGCCTCCGGCCGACTACTACTATCGCGTGCGCCGCCAGATCGGCTCCAGATCGAGCGATTACTCAAACGGGGTGGCGATCAGCATTGGGGCAGTGACTGGCTGGCAGCAAATAAAAGCCAGCGCATATAACGATCAGCCGCTGTTGGACGTTCAATACGCCATGCTGCGTATGAGTTCCGCGCGCGGCGATCTTTTTGCCGTGTTGGGCACGCCTGAGCATTACCGCGAACGTGAGACGGCGGCCCATGCCTTGCAACTTCAGGCACAGCTCGCCGGTGAAGGCGCAACTCTGAGCTACGGCGCGATCTACCATCCGTGGCTGATAGGGCGCGAAGAGAATGACCTCAGCAACTTGCGCTCCACGCCGCCCGAGGGCGCAATGGCAGGCGTTATGGCCAAGCGATCGGCAAAGCGCGGGCCGTGGATTTCACCCGCGAATGAAAAGCTCAGCGGAGTGGTGGCGTTGTCGCCTTCGATCTCGCGCGATCATTGGCAGTTCCTCCAGGATGCGCAAGTCAACCTGGTGCGCCAGGAAGCGGCCGGCTTCCTTTGCCTTTCGGCCTCCACATTGAGCGATGACAACGATCTTCTTCCCATCAATGTCCGCCGGCTGCTCTCGTTCCTGCGCAAGACCGCTCTGCGGGAGGGCAATCAGTATGTGTTTGAGCCGTTGAGCGACGTGTTCCGTAGAGGAGTGCAACGGGGTTTTGAAAACCTCCTTGATGATCTGGCCCATCGCGGCGCATTCGCCGGCAATACTCGGAACGAGCAGTTCCAGGTGGTGATCGAGGGCGGATTGAACACACCCATCACTGCCGATCAGGGCAGGTTCTACGTGGAGTTGCGCGTGGCTCCTTCTTTGCCGCTGCATTTTCTCACCGTGCGGCTGTTACAGCAGGCCGATCGCACTTTTGTTACGGAGGGCAGCTAAGCCATGGCGACCTTCCCCGTGTATCCGTTTACGGCATTCAATTTTTCTGTGGAGATCAATGTCCCTTTTCTTGGCTCCAGCAAGTTTGAAGCCGCCTTTTCAGAATGCGACGGGTTGGAAATGACCATGGACGTGAAGACCATCCGCGAAGGGGGCAACAACACGAGACAGATCAAGCTGATAGGTCCGGTGAACTACGGGCAACTGACCCTCAAGCGCGGCATGACAAACAACTTTGTTCTCTGGGAGTGGTTTGACGCCCAGCAGAGTGGCAACACCACGCAATTACGCAACGACATGCGCGGCAACGTCGAGGTGGTGGTGCTGGCGGCCGATCACGTAAAGAAGCTGGTGAGCTTCTCTTTGCAGAATTGCCTGATTACTAAGCTGAAAGCTCCGGCGCTGAACGCCAAAGATGGCATGGTTGCGGTTGAAGAGATGCAGCTCGCCTACGAATCCATGACGCTGAATCCTCCCAAGGGAGGTGCATAGATGCCTCCAGCGCTGGCCAAAGCCGAACTCCGTGAACTTGATGCTCACTTTAACCCCAAGTCGAGCACGGAACACACCACCAAAGTGCAGTTCAATCCGGACTCGCTCAAGGTGAGTTTTTCCAACAGTCTTAAGACGAATGAAGGCGGCGACCAGAACGGGCCCCAGGCAATCCAGTTTGCAGGCGCCGGCACCACCAAGCTTACGGTGACGTTGTACTTTGATGTGACCGCGACGCTCCCTACCGATCTTCCCCAGGTCAATGACGTGCGCAAGCTCACCAAGCGCGTTGCTTATTTCATAACGGCCGCCAAAACGGGGAGTGGCAGATCGGCGCAATATGTCCCGCCTGGCACGCGCTTTGTATGGGGGAGTTTCCAATTCGACGGCGTCATGGAATCGATGGAGGAGACATTGGAGATGTTTTCCGCCGACGGTCGCCCATTGCGGGCCAGCGTGGCGATTTCTCTTACGCGACAGGAAATCACGGAATTCGCTATCAAAGACATTCCGGACCCTCCGGCTGTGACGCGGCGAGGCGGATCGCCTCCCGGAACGGCCCCCATGACGGAAGCGCCCTCGGGTTCGAACTTGCAGAACATGGCTGCCAGCCAGCCGGGCGGCGCTGGCGGCGGATCTGGACTTTCTGGGGGCTGGCAGGCGATTGCGTCAGCCAACGGCATTGAAAATCCACGGCTGCTGGATCCGGGCCAGTTGATTGATCTGAACCCGCCCAGCTTGAGTGCTAGCGCAAGCATCAGCGGTGACTTTGGCGCAAGCGCCAGCGTGGATATAAGCGCGGGAGCGCAGATCGGCTAACGCGGAAGGAGATGCCATGGCAGTTGTGATTAATGACATGGAAGTAGCGCCCCAACCTGTTGGACAAGCCGGGGCCCAGCAATCCAGGGGAGGCGGCGATGCAGGCGGCAAGGACAAGTTGAAGCAGATGGAAAAGACTTTACACAAAAAGCAGCAGCGTAAGCATCGCCTGGAGGCCTACTGATCCCATGGCAGCCGGCGCTACAGCAACCTCGTCTGGACTTCGCATTTCGCGCCCATCCATTGTGGTGGGCGGTCAGGACGATTCGTCGCTTGCGCAGGGGCTGCTCTCACTTTTGATCGCGGAGAACGTGCACGGCATGTACCACTGCGATGCGCGCTTCGGCAACTGGGGGCCCAAAGGCAACTCCATCGACTTTCTTTATTTTGATCGCCAGAAGCTCGATTTCGGCAAGGCAATTCAGATCAAGCTGGATTCAGACAAGATGTTTGATGGCCGCGTATCGGCCATTGAAGCTGAGTTCAAAGAAGGCAGCCCTCCGGAGATCGCGGTCCTGCTGGAAGACCGCTTCCAGGACCTGCGTATGACGCGCCGCACACGCACGTTTCCCGATGCCAGCGACTCGGACGTAATGAACAAAATCGCCCAGGACCACGGCTTGCAGCCGAACATCGATATTTCCGGACCGACCTACAAAGTGCTGGCCCAGGTAAACCAGAGTGATCTGGCATTTGTACGTGACCGCGCCCGCAGCATTGACGCTGAGGTCTGGATGGACGATCGGAACTTCTATGCCAAGCAGCGATCAAGCCGCAACAACGGCACGGTCACGTTGAATTATGGCGGCGAACTCAGGGAGGTCACAGTGATTGCCGATCTCGCCGGACAGCGCACCACGGTCAGCGTGAACGGCTGGGACGTTGCCGGCAAATCGTCGTTGAAGCACGAAGCTACCGACCAGGCAATCAGCAACGAACTGAATGGCGACACCAGCGGGCTGAGCATTTTGAAGTCTGCCTTTGGTGAGCGCAAGGAATCCCTGGTGCATACGGTCCCGCTGAACAGCAATGAGGCGCAGGTGGAAGCAGAGAGCGTGCTGAAGATGACGGCAAGGCGTTTTGTCGTGGCGCACGGCATGACCCAGGCAAACGCCAAGCTGCGCGTTGGCACATACGTTGATTTGCAGGCCCTGGGGCCGCTCTTCAGCGGCAAATACTACCTGACGCATGTCAAGCACGTCTTCGATGGCACGGATGGCTTCCGCACCGAGTTCACCGGCGAGCGTCCTGGCATTGGGCGGGCGCAATAGATGAGCAGAGAGCAAAATGCATAGCATTTTAGACAATTCGCCGGTTGACCTGCTGCTGCAATCAGGCGCAAACCCCGCGCTCGGGGGGCGGTGGTTTGGCATCTATCCCGCGCTCGTCAGCGACATCAAAGACCCCGATGGTATCGGGCGCGTCAAGGTCACTCTGCCCTGGTCTCCGGATACGGCTTCAGACCGCTACGAGATGTGGGCGCGCATTGCGACTCTGATGGGCGGCAATAACCGCGGTAGCTGGTTTATTCCTGACGTGAATGACGAAGTGCTGGTGGCTTTTGAAGGCGGTGACCCGCGCCGTCCTTATGTGCTCGGCGGACTGTGGAACGGGAGCGATTCGCCTCCGGAATCGATGGATGGCGGCGGCCAAAACAACAAAAAGGTTCTGCGCTCGCGCAACGGCGTGAAGATCACTCTCGATGATCAGAACGGACAGGAAAAATTTATCGCGGAGACACCCGGCGGACAGAAGATCACGATGCAGGACGGGCCAGGGTCAATCAACATTGAAGACAGCAACGGAAACTTTATCAAACTGGAAGCCAGCGGCATCACCGTGAACGCATCAGCCAAAGTCACGGTAACGGCAAGCCAGGCTGAAATCACGGCCAGCGTGGTGACTGTGAATGCGCCCATGGCAACTTTTAGCGGCACCGTTCAGGCCCAGACGGTGATCTGCAGCAGCATTATCAGCGCGTCATATACGCCGGGAGCGGGGAATATCTGGTGAAGCAACTCACAGAAGGACATGTCGAGTGGACGACGGCAGCGCCGTTGTGGCGGCTCACCGGAGATCCCAAGGTAACGCAAAACCGCGTGAAGTTCCGCACGCCCACGATTCTGCGCTTCGCCAGCGACTCATTTATGGACGAGTTCCACAACCTTCTGAACACCGAGCCGCAGCGGCTGAAGGAATATGTGGTTGCCCCCGAAACGTGGAATGCTCCTCCGAATGAACCTGTGCCCTCTCCGGAAAAAAGCGGCCTCGCCCTCACGCTTACGCGCGCGCGCAACATCGCGGTGCAGCGCTTGCAGGCCAGAGGCAGCCGGGTGATTGGCGCTACAACGGCATCATCGGCAAATCTGGATGGCCGCAGAATCTTGAAGTTGTATCAGCCTGTGCATCAGCGGTATTACATGATCGCCACCTGTCTGGTTTGCCGCATGCTTGGGCTTCCTGACAGAAAAATTGACGCGGGTGCACAGGAAAAAGCCAGCTTTGTAATGCGTATGCTGCAACCACGTGCAGGGGCTGACAAGATTGCACCTGATCCGCGGGATTGTGACGAGCTTGCCCTGGTCAATAAGCAATGGCAGGTTGTGAACAATCCTGAGACTCTGGTGGATGGTGAAGAGAAACATGCGCTATCGCCTGCTGCATATATAGAGGAAGATTCACGGCGGCGACGCTTGCTGGTGGGGCTGATTCCAGTTGGTGACCGTGAGCGGCTGCTGCAAGCTCCACAACCAAATCCCGCCGGGGCCGGTCCGCTGCCGCCGCAAGTTGACTCACGCCAGATGCTGCTAAAGACGCAAGTGATTGGGCCGCTCAGCAATCTGCAAGATGTAGCTGACAGAGCAGTCGCGGCAATTGCTCCTGACCCGGCACTAGCCGATCTGACCGACGCGGAAAAAGCAAAGCAACAGATCTCCATCCCTGTAATTCTGCGCAGCGCAAATGACCAGATTCAGCAGGTTTCCTGGTATGTGCTGCTCGATCTGGCCCGCTACTTTGAAACGTATCTCAACGACCTTTGGAAGGCGATTCAGAGCGGGGACGGATCAAGCCTGAACAGCACTCTTGTGCCGCTCTGGACAATGCTGTCCAGCATTACGTACGCCGGCACCACAATGGTTACAGCTCTGCAAAAAGCCTATGGGGCTGCAAATCTTCTGGAGAGCGTGAAGACCACATACCAGACTGTAACCAAAGATGGATCAAATGGCACTGCTGGCTGGCCGTCTTTCCTGTTTCCGTTTTATACCGTGGATATTGGCGGCAAACATGGCCTGACGGGCCTTTTCAATAAGACCGACCGCACGAATTTTGAAAATAAAATTATCGCGGCACTACAGACGCTTACGCCAACTCCATCCAATCCGCTGCCACCGCAAGTTGTGGCCCAGGCCAATGCAAACCCGCAGGGGCCGGTATGGTTCACGGTCCGTTGCGTGCTGGAGCGTCCAAACTGCAATGCTCTAACTCCACCTTTAATGAGCGAGCCTACGGCGGCATTTCAGCTTGCGGCTTTCTTTGATCCCGACGCTCCAGCGCGCCCTATACGCATTGGGCTTCCCATTGACACCACGCCGGCGGGCCTGCGCAAGTTCGATAAAAACACCGCATTCGTAATGTCCGATACGCTGTGCGGCCAGGTAAGCAAGATGAGCGGAGTGAGCTTCGGCGACCTGATCATGTCCGTGCTTCCCTTCCCGTTCCACAAAGACCTTGACGCGGGCGGGGGCAAGCCATGCGGCGATGGAATTTCCGCCGGGATGGTGTGCTCGTTCTCCATCCCCATCATCACCATCATTGCCCTGATCCTGCTCATCATCTTTGTGAAATTGCTGGACATCATTTTCTTCTGGATGCCGTTTTTCCAGATTTGTCTTCCATTGCCGAAATTTTCGGCCAAGGATTCATAGCCATGGACGGCGGAAAACTTTACGGACGCGGCATGTCATTTCCTCCACGAGTGGGGGAGGATGGCCGCATTGCGTGGTCAGAAGGAGAGACCAACATTCGCGAAATGATCCAGGTGATCCTGCGGACGCAGGAACGCGAGCGGCTGAATCTGCCCACATTCGGCGCTGGACTTCAGCAATATCTTTTTGAGCCCAACACCGTGGCCACGCGGTTCCAGGTGCAGGACCGGATTACCAAGGCGCTCCAGTTGTGGGAGCCCAGGATTTCATTGACGGATGTGAATGTGGAACAGGACCCGGATGATGCCCAGGCAGCCATCGCGACGATCGAGTACAAGCTGGTTGCCACTCAGGTGAAGGAGACCATCAACGTAAGCGTGAAGCTCGGGAGTTAACCAACTGTGCCGTTAACCATGCCCAATCTCGATGACCGGCGCTACCAGGAACTTCTGGATGAAGCGCTGGCGCGCGTCCCGGTTTACACGCCGGAGTGGACGAACTTCAACAAGAGCGACCCCGGCGTCACCCTGATTGAAGTTTTTGCGTTCATGACGGAGAGCCTGCTCTTCCGCGCGAACCAGGTTCCGGAAAGAAACCGCAAGAAATTCCTGAAGCTGCTGAACGTGCCATTGCAGCCGGCCACGAGCGCGCAAGGACTGGCAACCATCACAAATGACAAGGGTCTGTTACAGACGGTCACGCTCAATGATGGAGTTGAATTGCGCGCCGGCAAGGTGCCTTTCCGCACCACGCGTCCGCTCGACGTTCTTCCCATTGAAGGCCGCATTTACTTCAAGCAGAAGATCGATTCGCCTTCGGACCAGATGACGGCCTACTACCAGCAACTCTATGCCTCGTTCCGCGGAACGCCGCAGGACCCTCCGCCTACGCTGTATCAAGCCCAATCATTTCCATTGCCGGGCGGCGACCCGGTACAGCTCAGCCAGACCGTGGATGGCTTTTTGTGGCTGGCTTTGTTCGTCCGCGAAAGCGACAAACCCCCGGCAAGCTGGATGGATGCCGCGCGCGAAGCTATCGCCGGTAAGACACTCACGGTCGGCGTAGTTCCCTTCCTGGAAAACAATACGGCTGTTCTGCCATCAGGCCGCGCGGTGAGCGCGCCCTCACCGGTGACGCTTGAGTTCGATATTCCGAATCTTCCCGCCAGCGGAGGCTTGCTCGATAGCCAGAACCGCGTGCCGCAGTATCGTCCCTTGTCCAGCAGCCCCTCGACTGACGTGTTTACTCAACCGGGCGTTGTCGATGTGACCATGCCGGACAAGAACAGCTTGAGGCTGTGGAACAACATCGATCCGCTGGAGAGCGGTGTTGGCGCGCTGCCGCCGTCGCTGGAAGACACCTCGCTCAATGACCGGTTAATCACGTGGCTGCGGATCCGTCCTTCAGCGGTCACGCCGGCACAGTTCAAGTGGATCGGCATCAATTGCGCTCCCGTGAGCCAGCGCGAGCGGATTTCGGCGGAGTTGCTCCCGGCGGGAACAGGAGAGCCGGACCAGATAATGAAGCTCTCGCATGCGCCAGTGCTGGCGAAGTCGGTGAATATCGCGGTGACCTCCAGGCAAGGCGTAACAAACACGTGGACGGAAGTGGGTGACATATTCCTTGCCGGACCTGAGGTGCCGGTGCCGGACCTGCGTCTTCCACCGGGGAGCCCGGTTCCACCATTCGACGAATCAAAGGCCAGGGTCTTTGTACTCGATCCCGAGGCGGGCCAGATTACCTTTGGCAATGGAGCGCATGGCGCGCGTCCACCCGAGGGATCAAGGCTGCGCGCAACGTACGACTTCAGCCAGGGCGCCGCGGGGAATGTTGGCCCAGATTCAATGAATCAAGGGCCGGAAGGCTTCAAAGTTACGAACCCCGTGCGCACGTGGGGCGGAGCGGACGCGGAAACCGCTGCCGACGGAGAGAAGCAGATCTCGCGCTACTTGCAGCATCGTGACCGGCTGGTGACGGCTTACGATTTTGAAACCGTAACGCTCAGGACGCCGGGTGTTGAGATTGGCCGCGTGGAAGTGTTGCCCAACTATCATCCCGAATTAAGCAGCGGGCGGGGTGGCGATGCCGCCGGCGCGGTCACATTAATGCTGGTGCCCACGTTTGATCCCGTAACGCCGGATGCACCCTCGCCCAGCAATGATTTTCTCGACACAGTATGCAGCTATCTTGATACCCGCCGACTGGTGACAACGGAAGTTTTCCTGCGCGGCCCCGAGTATGTGGGTATCTGGATTTCCATCGGTATTCAGGTCCTTCCGGGCCTGAATCCTGCGCCGGTGCGTGAAGCAGTGAAGACCGCGGTGCTGCAGTTCCTCGCTCCCATCGTGGGCGGGCCACAGCAGTTGCCGGATGATCCAGCAGTATTACTCAATGCCCCGTTGTCGCCCTCGGTCTACAAAGGATGGCCGCTGGGAAAGCCGGTGATCTCACTGGAAGTGATGACCGTCGCCGGGCGAACGTCCGGAGTCGAGTTTGTGCAAGAGGTGCTTTTGACGCAAACGGGCGCCGCCGTGGCGCAGGTGGAGATGACGGGGCTGCAACTGCCGCGCGTGCTCGGTATCAGCGTGACCAACGGCCCAGCGCTGAGTCTTGACGAATTACGTGGCGGCGCCACCCAAATAGGTCCTACAGCCGGCGTGGCGCAGTTGCCCGTGATTCCAGGGGAGTGCAACTAATGGACTCTAATCGCACACGTTTTCATTTGTTGCTGGGGCGTGACGACTGGGCGCGTTGCACGCTGGATGACGGCTCTTCGATCTTCGATACCGTGCAACTGGCGGGCCCGTCATTCTCCTGGAGTCCGGCACGCTCCGAGGTGACATTGGGCGTGCGCGTAAATCTGTTTCACAGCGCCCCAGGGAACCAGCCACCGACAATCGATCAACGCCGGGGCGCGGCTCAGGACCGCTTCGAAAACTTCTACTGGATTGACGCTTCCGGCAATGAGTTGCTGGTGAACTCGTCAGGAACCAGCGTGACCACGCACTTCTGGGCTTCACAGGATGAAGCTGCGCGTAGTCACAACGCCGCGGATGGCAAGTTTGGCGTTCTGTCTCCGGAGCCGCCCCCGCCTCCGCTGGCCTTTAGTGGCCTTGCCGTAACGGACCTGCATTTCCTGGTGGTAGGAGTGGTCGCGCCAAAAGGGTTCCTGGTGTTTGATCTGTTCCATGGCGGGCCGCCGCGCCAGTTCGTGTGGCCGTCGGAAATTGATTTTGTGCCATTCGATATGGCGCCCGCTCCCGGCGGCGGCGTGTGGATTCTTGATCGCGCCAACCGGCGCTTGTGGGCGCTGGACCGCAGCTTTGCCGTCATTCGGCAAGACCAGGCTTCAGTAGACGTTTCCGGTGAGCCGGTTGAAATTTTTGCACCGGCGGATGGCTCAGCCGCGCCAGCGCATCCTCATCGCACGTTCCCGACGGGCATTGCGATCGGAATGGGATCTCCCCTGGGCAACATTGATGCGATTGCCGTTGAGGCGCTGCCTGATGGCTCAGTGCTTCTGCTGGAAAGCGATCCCCTGCAACAGTTCTCGCGGATCTACCGTTTCCGCTATGGACAGGAGATTGGGCAACCAGTCTCACTGCAAAGTGTTCTCGATATCCTCTCTCCCGACGATCGGAACGGCTTCACTCTCCTGGGATTCGACTTCACCATGATTCCAGCGGAACAGACTCCCACCGGCCAGCGCAACAACACTCTTTACGTTGTGGCGGCCAATGGCGACCAGTCATGGGCATTCACCGCCGGCTTCGACGCGGATCAGCTTGTGCTTACGCCCCTGCCGGAGTTCTATCCCATGCGGCTCTTCGGCGGACGCGCCATTGTGCGGGGAAACAGCCAGGTCTATTACGACTCCCAGGACAGGTTTGTGCCGCTGGTGATCCAGCGCCGCCCGCGCTATGTGGACGAAGCGACTTTCTACACGATCTTTGCCAGCGATGGGGCGGACAAAGCAGGTTTTGACGGGCACGAACCCGATTGCGTCTGGCACAAGCTGATGCTTGACGCAGCAATTCCCTCGGACACGAGCGTGACCGTCTACAGCAGGGCGCACAACGATCTCCACTATCTTTCGACCCAGCCATGGAACCCGGAGCCCGGCCCGTATCAGCGTGGCAACGGGACTGAGCTGCCATGGACCCCGATGCCGGCGGGACTTGATACCTGGGAGCTGCTGTTTCAAAAAGCTGCCGGGCAATATCTGCAACTGAAGATCGTGCTTGCAGGCAATGGCAGGGTCACGCCGAGAATCCGAGCGCTGCGCGCCTACTATCCGCGCTTTTCTTACCTCAAGCATTACCTGCCGTCGGCATATCGGGAAGACCGGAACTCCGCGTCATTCGTTGACCGTTTCCTTTCCAACATGGAGGGCTTTTACACGTCGATTGAAGACCGCATTGGGACAGTGCAGGCGCTGCTGGATGCGTGCAGCGCTCCCACCGAAGCCCTTGACTGGCTGGCCAACTGGTTTGGGGTGGCGCTTGATCCATCCTGGGACGAGGCCAAGCGCAGGCTTTTTCTCCGCCATGCCGCCGCCTTCTTTGAAGCGCGCGGAACCTTGCCGGGCCTGATGATGGCCTTGCGCCTGACGCTGGAGCCTTGCGCCGATCCCGGCATCTTCAGTTCTCCGGTGCAAGCGCACACAGGGCCGCGGATTGTGGAGAAATACAGCAGCCGGCAACTGCCGCTTGGAGTACTGCAGGAGACCGTAACCGACTCCGGGCTTCCCACGAAGTTAAAGACCGTTGCCTGGACTCCGGCACAGGGCGCGGACGATCTGGACAGGCGCTATCAGCAGGCACTGAATTTGACAAGCGACAAGCAGTATCCGCTTGCCATGGCCACAACTGACCCGCTGTATTCGCAGTGGAGCAATTTTTCCATGAGCACGATTGGAGTCGTGCCATCGCAACCGGCAACGGGATCGGACTTGTGGAGCACGTTCCTGCGCACGCGTTACGGCGTGATCAGCGCCTTGAATGCCGCATATCGCTCCGCGTACGCCGGCTTTGAGAATGTGCCGTTCCCTTCAGCGCTGCCGCGGCAGCCGCAACCGCTGCTGGATTGGTATCAGTTTCAAGGCATCCTGCTGGTGCAGGCCGCGGCCCACCAGTTCACCGTGTTTCTACCCATGCCGCTCAGCGACGCGCAAGACACGCAGGCGCATCGCGCGAAATACGATCTGGCGCGGCGGGTGGTGGCGCTGGAGAAGCCGGCGCACACGACTTTTGAAATCAAGTTTTACTGGGCGTTTTTCCGGCTGGGCGAAGCCCGGCTGGGGGCGGACTCTGTGCTTGACCACGGCAGCCGCGCTCCGGAACTTATGCGGCCTGTGATGCTGGGCGATAGCTATGCGGGCTCAGGCTATCTCAGCCGCGAGCAGCCGTGCCAGCCGCGGGAACGCCAGTTTTTGGACCCCAATTTCCTGCGTCCTGGGAGCTGTTAGCCCATGGACCTTAAAGCTCGCTATTGCGGCAAAGGAGAACCAAGATGAGCACCGCGGTCATGCAACCCGCCGCTACGCCGGATGCGGTAGCGCCCGACCCATCCAAGCACGTGAATTACACGTTTGGCATGCTGTTGGGTGTCGACGACTTCAAGCAGGAGTTCGCATACCTGGCCGGACGCGATCAATGGATGGCGCGCGATCTCATCGGCTACGGCACCATCAGCGGACTGAAGATCTCGCTTGACGTGGCGGCCAAAGGACCGCGGATTTCTGTTTCCTGTGGAGATGCGCTGAGCCCGAAGGGACAGATGATCCGCGTTTGTCCGGCGCAGTGCGCGTATCTTAATGACTGGCTGACCGCCAACCAGGCGGACGTGCAGGCAGCAATCACTTCTCCTTTGGGCTCCACGATCAAATTGTGGTTGACGCTTTGCTATCGCGACTGCCCGGTAGACAACGTGCCAATCGCGGGCGAGCCTTGCCGTTCCGCGGACGACCTTATGGCGCCGTCGCGGCTGGTGGATGATTTCCGCCTGGAACTTCGGTTGACGCAGCCGCTGCAGCAGGAAGAGGATGCGATTCGCGACTTCGTCTTATGGCTGGACCAGATCCAGATCACTACCTCCGGCCCCTTCATTTCCATACGGGACTTTGAAGCTGCTTTGCGCGCGGCTGTTTCTGTCACTTCGCCGATCTCGCCATCCACGTTCTTTCAAACGAGCTCGCCGCTCAGCGCGATTCATGTTCATCCGAACAATATCGGCGACTACCTGAAGTCGGCATTTCGTATCTGGGTAACGGAGATACGGCCACTGTTTCACACCGGCTGGCCGCCGCCGACGTGCTCTTGCGCGGGTGAAACCAGCCAGGCTTCGCCGCCGGAAGATTGCCTGATGCTGGCGGAAGTTGACGTCCCCCTGGTGAACGTTGGACCCGGGCTCAACTGGCAGGTCGATGGCACGAAGACCACCCTGATCGATGAAAGCCAGCGCCCGATTCTGTTGCACACTCGCCTGCTGCAAGAGTGGATGCAGAGCGGGCTGCGCGGAGGCAAATAGGGAGAACGCCATGACAAACAATCTCCTCACGCCAATCCTGAACAACCGGACCCGCTCCGTGAATTTTTTTAACGGAAGGCTGTTGACCGGCGAAGACCTGACCGCGGAACAGCAGGCCAACCGGGTCGCCCACAGCCTGCTGGGCCAGGCCGTGGGTTCGGGCGTTGCCTACGGGCTTGAGGTGACGGAGTCAGCGTCTTTGAGCCAGGTCGCATCTCCTGTGCTTTCAGTGAAACGCGGACTGGCCATCAATCCTAACGGCGGCACGCTCATTCTGGATAACGATACGGATGTCTCGCTGGTGCGTCCGGCAAGCCCCACCACCGGCGGAACATCGGTCTTCAAAGAGTGCCTCCCGATGCAATCCGGCGTCTACATTGCGGGCGCAGGCGTTTACCTGCTAACGATTGGTCCCGCATCCGCGACCCAGGGATTGGCCGAGGTGAGCGGCGTAAGTACCGGCACAGCGCCCTGCAATAGCAAATATCGGGCTGACGGCGTGCAGTTCCGCCTGGTGCAGCTCGACCTCACGCTTGCCGAATTAGGCAACGTGAATCATCTGCGCAATCTTGTGGCTTACAAGTGTTTCGGCGTTGCGGATTGGGCGGCTGACGTGACGGATCCGTTTGGAACCCACTCCGGCGGACACGGCCTGATTGATCAGCTTCGCGCCGCCCAAACCATCACCGGCTGTGAAGTGCCTCTGGCCGTCTTGTACTGGACTGCCACCGACGGAGTGGTGTTCGTGGATATGTGGTCGGTAAGGAGAGCGCTGGTTTCCAGGGACCTGCTGGACGCATGGGCGCCAGGAGCGAGCAGACGCAGATTTGTTGAGGGGCTGGCGATGTTTTTGCAGTTCCAGGAGCAGATCGCGGAGCTGATTCAAGGTTCTCCTTTTATCAACGCGTTGTCTGTGAAAGTAACAGACAATTTCCTATATCTGCCGTCAGCGGGATTTATTCCCATTGGTAATGTTAGTCCTGGACACGGATTCGATTATTTGCAGTTCTTGAGCGGACGAACTTATCGCAACCCTGTGTTTATGGAAGGGACAAGAGTTGAAAGGCTTATCCGCACCTCATTTCTCTATCCGCCGATCGATCTCAGCAACAAGGAAATGCTGTGGCTGTATCAGGTGCGCGAGAACCAGCAGAGTTTTGATAGCGGCGTCGATCAGCCACAGTTATACATGGTCTTTGCCAACGGTCACATACCGTTCCGGGGTGAAGCTCAGTATGACCTGAGTTATTGGAACTACGCGAATTATGTGTAACAAGCAACGAAAGGGAGCGTATCAAAATGTCCAAGCTATTTAACGATATCCAGCCGGGCGATCTGATCATGTCAAGCTTCTGGAACCAGGTGTTGCATGCTCTCAATTCGTTCGACGACCGAATTTCAGCTCTCGAAGCGACAGGTTCAACAGGCGGCGCCCTGACCATCAGTGGAATCTTTCCCTCCACGCCTCCCCACATCGGGGACACGATTACGATCCTGGGCCGCGGGTTTGGCGTGCCTTCATCGAACAGCATCAATATCGATGGGACTTCTGTAACCCAACTGCTGGCGGGCAGCAATGACTCACAGTTGATCATCAAGATCCCCAATCTGCAGGGGATACCGCAGGCGGGAAAATTCGTTACGCTGACGGTGGCTAATCCCAAGGGCTCCGCCAATATTACTTTTCTGCTCTTGCAGGGCCAGCCCACCACGCCAACCGGCACACTGCAGATCAACCAGAGCCCGACCAAGATTTCACCCGCTGATCCGCTGGCGATTGCCGGAAAGCCCTACACCTTCACATTTACGGTGACTGCTATCACCTCAATGGATGAGGTTTACACGGTGACTCCGTCGGTGAGCGCCGGGTGGACAGCGGTGCTGGTGGATGGCTCCGGAAATCCGATCGTTCCGGCCGAGGTATCGATCCTCAAGGGCGATCCACCCAACGGGACAGCGCAGGACATTCGGATTGTGGTGACCAGCCCGGCCGGCGCCGTCAATGGAGCGTCTTCTCCAGTCAACATCACGGTTACGGCCAAGCACAACTCTACGCTGACGAGCACCGGCAGCAGTTCCACGCCATTGACGATAGGAAGCCCGCTCCCCGGCGGCCAGGACCAGGTTGTTGTCTCGTTCGGTTCCGTATTCGCTCCCGGAAGTTTAACGGCTGGAACCGTGAAGATTCCGTCCACAAACAGCCAGGTCCGGGTGGACTTCACGGCCACCATCAAGGACATTGGCACTCCGGTTACCTACACGATCGCGGCGCCGACCATTCAGCCGCCCTCGGCCCTGTGGACCGCGCAGCTCAAGAGCGCGGCACAGATCACAACGCCAGGATCGCATCTGTTCTCGATTGCGCTTGCGGCGCAGCCAGGAGCGCCGGCTGCCAATTTGGTGGTGTCCGTCAGCTCTACAAGCGGTCAGATAGTGACCGGCCAAGTGAGCCAGCCGATTATCCAGGGATAAAGGATTGGATAAGGGAAAAATCAAGGAATGACATTTTGAGGAGGGGATTGAAAATGAAAGTTACCAATTACGCCACGCCTTTGCAGGCTTCGGGAAAAAACCGGAGAACAGTTCTTGCAGGCGCGATCTTCGCTTTATGCTTTGTGGTGTTTTGCGCGCCGCTGCATGCGCAACTCGCCAACTACAAACTTTGCTATACGCAGGTGGTGGGCCTGCCGATCACCAATCCAAACCAGCCGCCAACCATCGACGGAGTGGTCGCGAACGATCCCGGCTGGCACCAGGCGTTTCGCTATGTCTTCAACAATGGCACGCCCTCGTCCAACGCGGTGCAGGGAATCCGGGACAACAACTTCCTTTATATGTCAGTGGAAGTGAACAATGACGCGACCTACGATGCAGCGGATTTATTCATCCTGACGATAAGTCCTTCACACGGCGCCAACCCGCTCACTGACCATCGAATTCACATCTACCCGAATTTTAGTGGTACCGTGAACAACACATCCGCTCCCTCACAGGTCAAGCATTGGGTGAACAGCTCAACCTGGAACACGCCATCAGCGACTTCTCCATTGCCCGCGGGCACAGAAATCAAAGTCACCAACTCGGGTGCGCCGGATTCAGGCAATGTAACCTGGGTGATTGAAATCAAGCTGCCGCTTGCGGCTTATAGCATTCCCGCGACAGGAAATTTCGGCCTCTTTTTTGACATCATGGTCGTGAATCACGATACCACGGTTACCCCGAATCCCTGGCCCAACGAGCCCGGAAATGCCATTGTTTTTGAAGAAACCGATACTCCACCGGTTGCCACCTGGGGCAACGGCACGCAAGACCCGGCCGCCACTTGCTATGGGGTCTACCTTACTCCGGGCGATAGTACGGACATCACCAGCAACCATTCCCAGACCCAGATTGATGCCGTCACCGTGCCCAACAGCAACATCTTTACCGCCACTCCGCACAACACGTCAGTGGATCGCAATGGCGTTCCAATCGCCGCCACCGGAATAACCGCCAAGTTTAGTATTGCGAATTTTGGCTTGGCGAACCACTGGACACAGATTCCGGTTGCGTCGAATCCCGTTGGTCCGCAGTCCATCGCCGCGAGCAGCACCGGCAGTTTTGTCACCGGCTCATGGAACATCACGGACCCGGCCTTGATCAACAACTACAAGATGCATCCGGACCAATGTATTCTTGTGGAACTGGATTCCACTACGCCGGGCGTTACGTTTGTGAATAAGAGCGTGAAACGCAACATGTGGGTCCAGACCGCATCCGAGGTGGTGAAACCCGCACAGATCGACGCCAAGGGATTTGATCCGCCACCGGCAGGACAGGCGGAGCAGCTCTTCGATCTTGTCCTCTCCAAGAAACAGGAAATCATCCAGAGGAATCCCGATATTGGCGCCACCAATGGGGGCAACGGCCGGGTATTCTCGCGGTTGACCTGGATTGCAAACGGATGCCGGCACACCGGAAAATTCGTGGAGATTCTCAAGAAAAAATATGAGATTTGCGAAGATGCCGGCGCGTTCGGGTCCATCGTCGAGCACAGCGGAGCGCAGGCAGTCGGCGATTGGGTTACTGGTCTGGAAGGGAAAGGGCTCACCAAGGTAGGCGATCTCAAGAATGTCTACCGTGTCAGCGTCCCCAAGGATGGTGTTGCGGAGCTGACCACGCGCTTCCAGCCCATCGAAGGGCCAGTCAAAAAAGACTGCTTCAAGAAATCTCCCGGCGGCGCAATGATTCTGCTGTTCGGCATGTTCCTTGTTGGCGTCAAGATCTATAGGCCGCGGAAACGGAAAACAACAGCTCTGTAGTTTAGGAGATAAACTCATGTTGCAGACAGTGCAGCAATTCTTGGCAGCCCTCGATCCCGGATACGTCTGGGCGGGTGCGCTGCTGGGAGCTTTGGCCTACGCGGTACGCTTCGCACGGTGTAAAGGGCTTGAGTCGCGTACCGTGTATTGGGCCGGCGTGCTGGCAATCGTCTTTGGGCTCTGGGGCGGCCATCTTCTCGGTATCTTCTATTACGGTACTGACGGACGTCCCTGGGCCTGGCTTCGTTTTTGGTCAGGAGGGCAAGCGCAGTACGGCGGCCTCATTGCTGGCGCCATTGCAGTTCTGCTTTTTCTCAAAGTCCGCAAGATCTCTCTTCTTGCTTATGCTGATGTTATTGCTCCTGCGGTGGCGCTCGGTGTAGCAATCGGCCGAATCGGTTGTTTCCTGAACGGGGATGACTTTGGCAGTCTCTCGCACCTTCCATGGGCCGTGCGGTTTCCGTCCGGCACAGAGGCATATGCCGACCACTTGACGCGCGGCTGGATCACGCCAGCAGATGCTCTTTCCCTCCCGGTCCATCCTGTTCAGTTGTACGCGACTCTGGTATGGCTCGGATTCTTCGTGGTGCTGGTTTCCTTTAAGCCCGGCCGGCCAGGATTGCGATTGGCGCTGTTTGCCTGCTTGCAGGGCGTCGGCCGATTCTTGGAGCAATACTTTCGCGGCGACTTTCAGCCCGTGCTTGGCCCGCTCTCTCTCACGCAACTCATCAGCCTCTTTTTTATTGCGATGGGCGTCGGAGTCTGGCTCCTGCAAAGAAATAAACAGCCGGGCTTCAAGCCCGCATCAACCGGGTATTTAAGCCAGCAGGGTGAACTCAAGCCAACGTTCTGATTTTGGGAGTGATGGTCGGAATACAAACCAATGCGACGCTTGTTGGACGGTTGCGGATCAGGAGCAGGTCTTCTGATCCGCAGACGGAGCAGCAGCGTATTGAACGGTTGCTGCGTTCGGCAACGCTGCATCCATCTGGCCTGCCGGAATCAGCCACGCTGGTGGTGCGGCGGCTGGAGGACCCGCTGCCCTCTCGTCTGCGGGCGGGCCCGCTGGACCTGGCGCCGGACGCCTCATGGCAAAGGGCGGTTACCGCGTCGCTGGAAAAGCTTGCCGCCTCTGCCGCGCGGCCGGCTTATGGCGCGGTACCGGCTGAAACCGACGCAGTACTGTTTTACGATCGCGCCGAAGTGCTGGCTGCGCTGGCGCTTGATTGGATGAGTGGAACACTGCCTGCACAGTGGTGGTGGCGAGAATTCCTGCGAGGGCGCGATGCCATTACGACACTCTGGCGGGAATGGATGGACGCGCCACAGTATGTGCCCGGCGCGCTCGATCTTTTGGCGAAGCGCGCGCGAGCCGTGCAGTTTGTTCAGCGGATGCCACAGCAGGCCGCGAGCGAAATCCTGGAAGCAATGCTGGTTGTTTTCAGCGTGCCACGTCCGCAAGAAGAAGATAAAGCACCGCAGAAGAATTCAGCAGACCGTGCAGAGGCGCTGCAACCAGTAGCAGCGACCGCCAAGACAAAGAAGGCCCCACAGTCAATGGTGTGGCATGCTCCCTTCCGGCCCTGGGTTCCTGAAGCGGATACGCCCGCGTTGTTGCCGGAGCAGAGCATGTTGCTGATCCAGGCATTGATGTTGCGCCGCGCACCGGCTGTCGCGCGCACCATGGCGTTTCAAAAAGATCTGCTGAGGTGGCAGGCAGCGATGGAGAGCGAAGCAGTAAGCGAAGATCGCGAGACTGAAGAAGCTCGAGCCGAACTGCCACGCTCGATGTCACAAGAGGAGCCGGCTGCGCCGGAGATGCCGATAGCAACCGCTGCGCAAAAGCCTGTCACCGAAATGCAACTCATTCCCTCACCCGATGCGTCGCCGGAACATCTTTTTGAAAAATCAGTGGCTGCGGAGCCGATGGCGGCAAAGGGGAGTGAAACCCGCGACACGACGGCGCACAGTGAAGCCCTGCGGAACTGGCCGGCGGCTATCAGGGACCAATCAGTTGACAGTGCAGAACCATCGCAGCCGCGGCAGATTGATAATCTACCTCCAACCTTCCGGCAGGATGAGTCAAGTAAGTCCACAGGGGGAAGCACTGAAGCACAAGCCGAGCGGGCGAGTGAGCCTGCCATAGCCCTGGAAACCGAATATGGCGGCGTGTTCTTTCTCCTGAGCCTGGCTCTCTATCTTTATATATATGGTGACTTCACCAGCCCAGCAGAGCCCGGCCTGGAACTGAATATATGGGACTTTCTGGCTCTAATGGCCTTTGAGCTTACTGATGGAGAAATTGCCAAGGACCCATTATGGGACGAACTGGCTTCTCTCGCCGGACGCCCAACGGCGCTAAAACCAGGGCTTGGCTTTGATCCGCCCGATGGGTGGCGTGTCTCCACAGAATGGCTCGCCGCATTTCCTGAGGGTAACGTGCCGCAGCCGGAACTCGTGAATGGGCGGATGGTCTCAATGCATCCAGCAGGATTCGTCGCGGTCGACGTGCCTGCGGGGTCGAACGTGGCAGAGGAAGCTGAGGAGCAGCGTGGCCCAGTGGATCGCTTGCAGCGATGGGTTGGCTGGATGGCGGGATACTTCCGCGCGCGCTTAGTGCGTGCCCTGGGCCGCGAAGACGCCGTGGCCTTGCTTTGCCGCCGACCCGCGAGCGTCGTTCTCACGCTTACGCATGTTGACGTGACTTTTGCGCTGGACCACCATCCCATTGAGCTGCGCATGGCGGGACTCGACCGGGACCTGGGCTGGATTCCAGCAGCGGGGCGCTATGTGGCGTTTCATTTCAAGTAAGCCGGGCCCTTGTAAGAGGAAGCGATGCCTATGATGCCATTCGATATCCTGTCTTGCTCGTGGCCACGTCCTGTGGACGAAAGGGACGCGCGCTGGATTTCAGCGCCCGAGTGGGACGCTCCGCGGATGCCACACCTGCCTCAGTTTCATCAACGAGTGATTGAGGGACAGCATTGCTGGGCGATTGACTGGTGCGCCGTATTCAGCCAGGGCCTCCAATTTCACTCTCCCAGACGCAGCGGTGAAATGCGCCGCTTTCACGTGACCTTTGAGCTGCGCGTCCATGACTCAGGCAAACTGGTCTTCTGGGACGACGATGGATGCATCGTGCGGCGGAATGGCGATGTAGTGCACGAAGACCGCGAATGCCATGCCCTGACCCGGCATGAGATCGCCGTTAGCGCGGGCGATTGCCTGGAGATATCGCATTGGCAATACCATGGCGAATGGATGTGGGCGGGCAAGCTTGAGCCGATGGAGGGTTCCTCGGCGACGGTCGAAATCTTCAGCGAGTATCTGCCAAAGGTGCAAAAAGCGCTAGCCAAACCCAACGGTCCGCCACTGAAGATGTTTTTTGGAAGCTCCGCTCCCGCGCGTTCCATCTTGTCGCTTTACAGCATGATCTTGAATGGTTATCGCCCTCCGTCTGTCCATGTATTCGGCGACCATCAATGGGACGCTGAATCCAGGCGAGTGCTGGTCGCGCTGCTGCCGTTTGCGGAGATTGTGCCCGCTGACAAAGTGCGGCAGGAGTTGATGTCGCTCACGCAGGGGGTGGCGGAGTTGGCGTTCTCTCACTGGCAGGTCATGAAGCTGTGTGCCGGCCTGCTTTGCGGAGCGGACGAGTACTGTTTCATGGATGATGACATGTTCATTGTCGATCGCCTGAAAGACGCGCTCGACGCATTCAAGACGAACGATCTGGTCTACGCGCCGGATGCGGACTATTCCCACGACTATGCCGGTATCTGGGGGGCGGGCGGGCAGAGGCGGAAGCTTCCCACGGGCAACATCAACACAGGTCTTTATTGGTTGCGCAACAAACACAAGCGGGAGCAAATTGCCGCCCGCCTGCTGGCGGTGCCGGCCGGGAGCGCTCCTTCATGGCAATGGGAGCAAGGTTTTATGGCGCATGAGTACTCCGGCGACGCGGTCTACGCTCTTCCAGAGCAGCGCTATTTCTATCCGTACTTTGATGGCCTCCCTGGCGGCCCCACAGGTTATGACTTTAGCCAGAATCCATGTGGTTTTGCCAGCGTCCACTACGGGGGGCTGGCGCAAAAGCCCTCCGACTCCGCTTCGCGAATGCTTGCGGCGCAGCTTCTAAATCGGCGGCATCGGCGGGGCGCATGAGCGAAATAGTGATAACAACGTCCGATGGAACGCTGCAGGAGCGGCCGCTTGAAGACGAGCTGCCGGCGCAGTGGCGCCAATCCGTGGCCGGCGAGCAGGCGGCGATGGCAAGTTGGCAGCTTGTGGAAGGCGGAACATGGGATTGGCGGCCGCAAGGCATGCTCCTGCACAAGAATGGTACGGAATGGGCCGCGTGCTGCTGGCTGGCTTTGGGGCCGAATGAACTTCAGCGGCTGAAGAACTTTGCCATTGAAGTTTCAGTGAGCGGCAAAGCGGCCGCAGCAGGCATCAGTTTTGGGCCGTACAAAGACTTTCTAACCGCACTGGAACCAGCAATGGGAAAACGCCGCCTGCAGCTTGAGGTGGATGCGCAGGCAGGCACATGGACCTTTCGCATCGATGGACGAGTCACTCCGCGCTGTTGGTGGGATTCTGCCATTCACGGAACGGACGACATCCTGAACGGGACCTTCACCCTGAAGGCACGCAGCGGAGATGAAGTCCTGTTCGAAGACTTCCGGATCAACACGTTTGCTTCATCGTGCCGCGTGTCCGTGATCATGGCTTGTTACCGCTTTCAGCAGCGATTGCGAGTGAGTTTAAGAAACTGGTGCCATCAGGACTTGCCTTCCGGCGCTTTTGAAATACTGGTGGTGAATCCTCAGAGCCCGGATGGCACCCGCGAGTTGCTGGCTTCGGCGGCGCGGAGCTTTTCTCACGTGAGGGTGCGGGAAGTGGCAGTGGGGCCCGACCTGGCAAAGAACAAAGGGACCATGCTCAACGCGGCAATCCGCGCCAGCCGTGGCGAGTGGGTCTGGCTGACCGATGCCGATTGCGTGTTTCCCTCGGATTGTCTTGGTACGGTTTTGAATCAGATTGAAGGCCGAAATAACCGGCTTTTCTACGCACAGCGGAGGTATTTGGGGGAGACGCAGACCGATGGGCTCCTCTCAGGTCATCTTGACGGCCTGAGAGATTTTGCCGAGCTTGCCGCTGCCGCCGATGGCCGTCCTTTTGAGAACGCGCCGTGGGGCTACACCCAGATCGTGCATCGCTCAGTGCTCAACAGCCTTGGTTACAGCGAGCACATCAATCATTTTGCTCACTGCGATGACATTTTTGTGCAGGAGTGCAGGCGGCGGAGAGTGTATCCCGAGCAACTGCCCGGACTGTTCTGCCTGCATCTGCACCATCCGTTTTCGTGGTACGGCACGGACGCGTTTTTGTAGGGAGACTGTATGCCCAGCATCGCCATCGGGATCCACGTTCATACCCAGCCGGAACAATTGCGGGGCACGATCGCAAGTGTGCAGGCAAACACGGCGCTGCCTTTTACTCTGCTGCTGCTTCCCGATGGAGCAGACGACGCGACTGGTTCCGCGCTGGCTGAATTTTCCGATCTGCGGCAGCTTTCCACCAAAGAGCCGCGCGGAGCTGCGGCGTGCTTTAACCGGCTGGCCAGAAATACTGACTCTGATGTAATTGTGCTGCTGGAAAGCGGGACACGTGTGGGGCCGGACTGGCTTGCGCACCTGCTCAGAGCCATGGAATCAGACGCGCATTGCGGTCTCGCCGGGCCTTCGACAAACCTATCATGGAATGAGCAGGGCGTGTTTGCGGATGCCGCCGGCGATGAGGAAGCCGTTGCGCGCACCGCGGAGAGCGCTTTGCATCGGTTTGGCGTTGAGCAGCGCACGCTCCAGCCGCTCTACAGCCTGGCGGATTTCTGTTACGCGGTGCGCCGTGAAGTCTTCAACACCATTGGCGAAGCTGATGAGGGCTACGGGCTTGGGCCCTGCTGGGAGATGGACTACAACATCCGCGCGGCCCGCGCAGGCTTTCTCGGACTGTGGGCCTGCGCGTCCTATGTCTACCGCGCTCCTTTCACGGAGCGCCGGCGGCAACAAGAGGCAATGCGGTTTGAAGCCAGCCGTCGCCGTTACCAGGACAAGTTCTGCGGACTGCGATTGCTGGGAAGAAAGGCGGATTATCGCAGCCATTGCCGCGGCGACGCATGCCAGAACTTCGCGCCTGCATGGTTGATTGCGCCACAGCAATTGCAAACCATCCAAAGTGCGGGCGGTGACGCGCCGGCTGCCGCAGCGCCGAATCAGCCGCTGGTGAGCTGCATCATGCCCACGTACAATCGCCGCGAATTTCTGCCGCGCGCGATTGGCTGTTTCCTGCGCCAGGACTATCCCAGGATGGAGCTGATCATTGTGGATGATGGCAGCGATGCGGTCAGCGACCTCGTCCCCAGCAACGCCCGCGTGCGTTACTTTCGTCTGCCGCAGAAGCTCACAATCGGCGCGAAGAGGAACTACGCCTGCGAGCGGGCCAGCGGCGAGATTATTGTGCACTGGGATGATGACGACTGGTATCCTGCCGACCGCGTTCGTCGGCAGGTACAGATGATGTTGGAAAACGGCGCTGATCTCTCAGGAACGAGCCGCCTTTACTACTATGAGCCGCAAGCGGCCAAGGCTTTTTTGTATCGCTATGAGGGCGGTCCAAGGTCCTGGGTGGCCGGCAATACGCTGGCCTATCGTCGAAATTTCTGGCAGCGTCACCGTTTCCCAGACATACAGGTTGCCGAAGATTCACGCTTTATCTGGAGCGCGCCCGGCGCGGTGATTCATGATCTGAAAGATCCATCATTGTGCGTCGCGACCATACATGCTGCAAACGCCAGCACGAAGTATACGGCGGGCGCGTATTGGACTCCGTTCCCGCTGGAACAAGTGCTTGCCCTGCTCGCCGAACCAGCAAGTCCCTTGGCCAAGGACACTGCGAAGCTCCTAAGCGGACCGCCTGAAACGAAAGACCGTGGTGCAGACCCTGCGCGGTATCCATTGATCTCATGCGTAATGCCCACGTTTAACCGCCGTTCGTTTATTCCGCTGGCGCTGCAATGCTTTCGCGACCAGACTTATCCCCGGAAAGAATTGGTTGTGGTCGATGACGGCACCGACTCTGTTGCCGACCTGCTGGAGGGCGTACAGGATGTGAGGTATCGGCGGCTGGCAAGGCGCTTGACGATTGGCGCCAAGCGCAACCTGGCCTGCCGGGAGGCCCAGGGCGAAATCATCGCCCACTGGGATGACGACGACTGGTATGCGCCAGGCCGCCTGGATTTACAAGTGGCGCCTTTGCTGGCAGGCACCGCCGACCTCACCGGCTTCACGAACCGCTTTGTACTGGAAATGCCGGGCGGCCAGTTCTGGAGCACTGCCGATGAGCTGCACCGGCGCATGTTTGTGGGAGACGTTCACGGCGGCACGCTTCTTTTCCGCAAGAGCCTGCTCAGCGAAAACATACGCTATCCTGAGAGCAACCTGGCGGAAGACGCGGTGCTGATTCAACAAGCCATTCGCCGGTCCAAACGCCTGATGCGCCTTGAAAACCCTGGCGCGTTCGTCTACCTGCGGCACGGACGGAACGCGTGGAAGTTTGAGACTGGCCGGTTTCTTGATCCTGCCGGCTGGAGCCCGACAACCGCTCCCTCCGGCTTTACAGCCCAGACGCTGGACCTGTATCGGGCCGCCGCGGAATCAGCAAATCTGGCGATGTGAGGGATGGGTATTTGGTGCCGAGAGGGGGACTCGAACCCCCACGAGCCGTTTAAGCCCTGCGGATTTTAAGTCCGCTGCGTCTGCCAGTTCCGCCATCCCGGCGCGGGATAATTCATTTTATATGGTCGCTGCGGTCCCAGCGTCTCGAAGGGCTTTATTCAAGCAAATATTCTGCCGTTCGGTGGCACCGACGGCACTCAGATTTCGGGCAAGCCGAAATTTCTTTGCGACAGGGTCCAGTCGCACCACTTGAAACCGTTTCGCGGGCCGGTTCGTCCCGCGTTGTGGATTGATCCTTTACAATCGACAGGGCCGGACAGGTGCAGATTTTGTGCAACCAGTCGGCTCCCAGCGCGTCCAATGAGTCTATGCAGATGGTGGAGAGCCAAACTTTGGAAACCGAGTGTCTGCCTTTTTCCAGCATTCCCCACACCACACGCCTGTTTGACGATTTTCTCCACGGCTTTGATCGCGTGCAGCGGTTTTATGCGCGACCGCCACTGCGGCAGGATTGGTGGGCGGACGAAATAAAGAAGATCCAGTATCCGGCGGAGCGGCGCGCGGTGGTGGCGGCGATTCTGGAGCGGCAGAACCGCGAGTTCGGCGCAGGCGAAAAGACATTCAGCAACATTCAGCGGCTGCGCGAGGGCGCCGCGACGGTGGTCACGGGGCAGCAGGTCGGGCTGTTTGGCGGGCCGATGTTTTGCGTGTTGAAAGCCCTGACCGCGGTGACCATGGCGGAAAAAGCCGGCGCGGTGCCGGTGTTCTGGCTGGCGACGGAAGACCACGATCTGGAAGAGATCAATACGGTCAACCTGCCGGCGGGCGATCACTTACAGAAATTCACGGTCAATGTGCCGCACCAGGAAGGCGCACCGGTAGGGACAATTGCGTTCACCGATGAGATTACGGCCGCGGTAGCGCAGGTGGAAGCGATCTTCGGCAAATCAGAGATCAGCGAGCTTCTGGCGGCCAGTTATCGCACAGGAGAGACGTTTGGAACGGCATTTGCCAAGTTTTATGCCAGAATATTTTCCGATCTCGGCATCGTATTTCTCAATCCATTGGACACGGAGCTGCACCGCCTGGCACAGCCGGTATTTCGGGCGGCGCTGGAAAAGCCAGAAGAGATCAACCAGGCGCTGCTCGCGCGCAATCAGGAACTCGAAGCAGCGGGATACCACACGCAGGTAAAAGTAACGCCTTCCCACACGCTCTGTTTTTATTTTGAAGATGGAGCACGGACTCCGGTTCGGCATCAGGGTGGAGAGTTTTTTATTGGCGACCGGAAGCTGGCAGCGGCGCAGCTACTGGCGGAGACGGAGCGATGTCCGGAAAAGTTCAGCGCCAATGTCCTGTTGCGGCCGCTCATGCAGGATTATCTGTTGCCCACGTTGTGCTATATTGGCGGCCCTGCCGAGATCGCATACTTTGCCCAGATTGAAGTGGTCTACCGCAAGCTGGCGGGGCGCGTGACGCCGATTGTTCCACGCATATTTGCCACGCTGATAGAACACCGCATCGCCAAGCTGCTAGACCGATACGAGCTATCTCTTGCAGACCTGTTTAACACACAGGAAAAGACCCGTGAGTTGGTGGCCGCGCGTGCGTTGCCGGAGAGCATCCTGAAGAGCTTTGATTCGGCCGCGGAGCACCTGGAGCAGGCGCTGGCGTTGCTGCAAGGTCCGCTGGCGAAGCTGGATCGGACGTTGGTTGACGCGGCTGAAAATGCGGGATCGAAGATGCGCTATCAGTTGCAGGGCGTCCGCGATAAAGCCGCGCGCGCCGAGGCCCGGAAGAATACCGAGGTCCTGCGCCACGCCGACGAGCTGATTACCGCGTTGTATCCCAACAAGGAATTGCAGGAGCGCGAAGTAGGAGCCGCGTACTTCTTGTTGAAGTACGGCCCGAGTGTGGTGGAACAGATCAAAGCGACTGCGCGCATCGGCTGCGGAGATCATCAGGTGATTCGCATTCAGGCGGGTTGACGAGCTTGCCGCAGATTAATGCAGAGAAAGCAGATCAGGATTTTTGGCAGACCGCATTCAAGCAGTTCGCTTCTAGTTCAAACGGCTTCCTCTTCAAGACAGCAACCGCTTGTGGTACACCGCGCGGTTGGCACGTCCCAGGCTAAGACCTCCTGGACGTGGCGTGTGATCCTAATCACGCCAAAAAGGCGCCCGCTTCAATTCCAATAGAACGGGAGGCTTTATGACCCGATGCAGCACGATAACGGCGGTTTCAAGAGTGTTGCTCGCGACTGATTTCTCCGCGGAATCGGCCCAGGCAGTGGATTGCGCAAGACGATTATCGAACCAGCATAACGCCAGGCTCTTCGTGGTCCACGTGATGGATGTCTTCCCGTTTTCCCTGGACACGGGCCCCGCCGCCACAGCCAGGATCGAAGAGCTTCGCCGGCGGGCGGATGAGCAGATGAAAGAGTTTGTCCACACCCATTATCTGGAAGATACAAGAGTCGAGTCCGCGCTGATTGAGGGAGAGACTTCTACCGCAATCGAGAAATTCATTCGCGAACATGAAATTGATCTCATTGTGATGGGGAGCCGGGGAGACACAGGGATAAGCCGTCTGTTCGAGGGCTCGACGGCGGAAGAAGTTTATCGGACCGCGCAATGTCCGGTGATGGTGGTGGGGCCAAAAGCAACAGTCCATCCTGATACCGCAATGTTCGGCCGCTTGCTGTTTGCCACGGACTTGAGCCGATTCTCCAGAATCGCGCTTCCTCATGTTGAATTCCTGTTGCGGGAAAATCCCGCAGCCAGGCTGACGCTGGCGCATTTTGTCGAACAGGAAGCTGACAACGTGTATGAGCGGCATCTCTCGCGCCGGCGGATTGAGCGCCAACTTACGGAGATGATTGAGCCGGAGTTTCGCAGCCAGATTGAGGATGCAGCCGTGGAAGCCTGTGCGGCGCACGAAGGCATGGTCAAGATGGCTGAAGGGTTCGGCGCCGATCTGTTGGTGCTGGGAGTCCGGTCCGGCGGGGCGTTTACCAGGGCAGCTACCCACGGTTTGTTTTCCACGGCTTCTCGCGTGATCTCAGAAATACCGTGCCCGGTGCTCACGGTGCGCACGGTTTAAGCAGGCGCAGCGCAAGAAGACAACTGAAATGAGCGAAAAAAATCAAACCGCGATAACTGAACGGCACTTTCTCCCGGAGGCGGGCGGCAAGGCAATCGCCGCGCCGCAATGGCAGGGGCTCAGCGAGGACGAAGCGGCGCGACGACTGGCCCACGAAGGCTTTAACGAGCTGCCGTCGGCCCAAGCCCGCAACCTGTGGCGCAGCGCAATCGACGTGCTCCGCGAACCCATGCTGCTTTTGCTCGTGGGGACGGGGGTAGTTTATCTGCTGCTGGGCGATCCGGCGGAGGCTGCGGTCCTGCTGGTGGCGATTTTTGGGATCATCGGAATCACGCTCTATCAGGAACGCAAGACTGAACGCGCATTGCATGCGTTGCGCGATCTCTCAAGCCCGAGAGCGCTGGTGATCCGCGAGGGCGCGCGCAGGCGGATTGCCGGACGCGAGGTGGCGCGGGGCGATCTGGTGGTTATTGCGGAAGGCGACCGCATTCCGGCGGATGGGACCATTCTGGAATGCAGAAACATCCTTGTGGATGAATCGCTGTTGACGGGCGAGTCAGTTCCCGTGCAAAAGGTGGCAGGCACGCCGGGTACGGAAATGGGCCGCCCTGGCGGCGACAACACACCGAATGCGTTCTCCGGGACGCTGCTGGTGAAAGGCCGCGGCATCATTGAAGTACGCGCTACAGGACGAAACAGCGAATTGGGAAAGATCGGCGCCAGCCTGGCGTCGCTGCGCCCGGAAAGCACGCAGATCCAGAAAGAGACGAACAGTCTCGTCAAGATCTTTGCTGTAATCGGGGTCATGCTCTGCGGCATCGTTGTCCTGGTCTTCGGCTATACGCACGACAACTGGCTGCAAGGAGTGCTGGCAGGCCTGACGCTGGCAATCTCCATGGTGCCGGAAGAATTTCCCGTGGTATTGACGATTTTTCTCGCCATGGGAGCGTGGCGAATTTCTCGGCAACGCGTACTCACTCGCCGCATGCCGGCCATCGAGACGCTGGGCGCGGCGACCGTGCTATGCGTCGATAAGACCGGAACATTGACCATGAATCGGATGAAGGTGGAAGAGCTCTATTCCCATGCTCAGTCCTGGAGTCTCCGTCGCGATCGCGATGGAATCCCGGAAGCATTCCACGAGACGGTTGAATACAGCATTTTGGCAAGCAGCAGAGATCCGTTCGATCCGATGGAAAAAGCATTCCACGACCTGGGTGAGGAATCTTTGCGATCGACGGAGCACGTACATCCTGACTGGACTTTGGTCCACGAGTATCCGCTGTCGCCGAAGCTGATGGTGATGTCTCGCGCATGGAACATGCCGGGGGCGGCAAGCCGCTGCGTTGCGGCGAAAGGCGCTCCCGAAGCCATTGCAGAATTATGCCGGCTGTCTTCCGAGGAACTGGCGGAGGTGAAGGCGGGCACGGCGCAAATGGCGTCAAAAGGGCTGCGTGTTCTGGGCATTGCGAAAGCAATCGTCCGGGGCAACCTGCCCGTTGATCAGGAGATGATTCCATTCCAGTTTGTCGGGCTCATCGGCTTGGCCGATCCGGTGCGCGCGTCAGTCCCGGAGGCGATCCGGGAATGCTATCGCGCCGGCATTCGCGTAATTATGGTTACCGGAGACTACCCGGTCACGGCGCAGAGCATTGCCGGGCAAATAGGATTGCGGCGGGATGATCTGGTGGTCACGGGCGCTGAACTGGCGGAAATGGATGATACAGAACTCAGGCAACGCGTGCGCGAGGTCAACATTTTTGCGCGTGTGGTCCCAGAGCAGAAACTGCGGCTGGTGAACGCGCTTAAATCGGTGGGCGAAGTGGTGGCCATGACCGGCGACGGGGTCAACGATGCTCCGGCTCTGAAGGCAGCAGACATCGGAGTCGCCATGGGCAATCGCGGCACGGATGTGGCCCGTGAGGCGGCGGCGCTGGTGCTGTTGGACGATGATTTTTCGTCGATTGTGAACGCCATCAGGCTGGGGCGGCGCATTTACGACAACCTGAAGAAAGCCACTGCGTTTGTGCTCGCGGTCCACGTGCCGATTGCTGGCGTGACGCTGGTCCCGTTGCTTTTGGGATGGCCGTTGCTGTTGATTCCCGTGAATGTGGTCTTTCTGGAACTGATCATCGACCCGGCATGCTCGATTGCTTTTGAAGCCGAACCGGAAGAGGCAAACGTAATGTCCCGCCCACCGCGCGATCCAAATGCGCGGCTTTTTGCAGGTAAGCGTGTGGTGTTGAGCCTGCTTCAGGGATTCACGGTCTTTCTTGCCGCTTTCGCGGTTTACGGAGTTTTCTTGCATCTTGGACGCCCTGAAGCTTATTCCCGTGGCGTAGGATTTTCTGCTCTGGTGGCGGGTAATCTGGCCTTGATTTTTACCAACCGGTCATGGAGCAGGACGATATTACAAACCATACGATCCACGAACCGTTCGATGTGGGCAATCGTAATTGGGACGATTGTTGGGCTGGCGCTGGTTTTATACGTACCTCTGCTGAGAAACCTATTTCATTTCTCTGTTCCGCATCCCCGTGACGTATTGATCACCGTGAGCGCGGGTTTCTTCGGGGTGCTGTGGTTTGAGGCCCTCAAACTCATCAACAACAAGGGGCGGCTCCAACCAACGACAGGAAAGACGGGCAAATGATGGAACGAAAAAATTCCGCGACCGTCTTTCTCGCCTGCTCAGCGCTGATAGCGCTGTCCTTGTGCTATCTGTTGCTTCGGCCTTTCGCCTCGCCGCTCATGTTTGCCATGGTGATCGCCATTGTTTTTTATCCTCTGCATCGGCGCATGCAGCAGATGGTTCGCAGCCGCAATCTGAGCGCTGCAATCAGCGTGGCAGCGACATTCGCGCTTACCGTGGTTCCGCTTACGTTTCTTCTGCTAGCGATCAGCCGTGAGTTGTCAGAGCTTTATGGCACGCTGATGAGCAAGAGCGGTTCAGGCAGCCTGCTGACCTACCTGTTGCAGCGCGGAGACCGCGTTATGGAATGGGCCTCCCGACGCTACTCGATACCTGTGGTTGACCTGCAAGAAGCACTGGCGCGCAGGCTGGAGACGGCCAGTGGCGAGTTGGTGCGGCTGGGCGCCAGCCTGGTGAGCAATGCGTTTTCTTTTATCGCCAATACAGTCATCGCCCTGGTCATTCTGTTTTTTCTGTATCGCGATGGGGAGAAAGGGATATCCAAGGTAATGGCAGCCCTGCCGCTGCCGCAGGAACGGCTCATTGAATTGCGGGAGCGTGTTACTTCCACGGTGGTGGCAAACTTCTATGGCGGCGTTGCGGTGGGGGCGCTTCAGGGAACGCTTACGGGCCTGAGTTTCTGGGCGCTGGGTCTGGAATCTCCAGTGCTTTGGGGAGTGGTCACTGGATTCTTTTCCCTGGTTCCTGTGATTGGGTCTGGCCTGGTATGGGCGCCCGCCGCCATTGTGCTGGCGTTGACCGGCCACCTGGGCAAAGGGCTGATTCTGGTGGCGCTTGGCATTATCGTAATAGGCACGGTCGACAACATTGTGCGTCCTCTGATCATTCGAAAAAGCGTCCAACTGCATACGTTGCTGGTCTTTTTTGCACTATTTGGCGGGGTAAAGATGTTTGGCGTTCTGGGCTTGTTTGTTGGCCCGGTGATCCTTTCCGTTACGGCTGCGCTGGTAATGATGTTGCAGGCAGATATGGTGGGCAAGAAGCAGGCGGAAGTTGTTTCGATAGCTGCGGCTGCGCCGGTGAAGTCGCAGTCGGCGGGAGAGAAATGAAAGGCTGTGGCGGAATTGTCACCACGAGAGCAGAGAAAAACAAAGCACTGACGCGGGGAACGCGGATGGTCACCGAATCGAGTTCTTGCCGGGGCGGTGAGAAGCTTGAGCACCCGGCTTACAAATAACTCAGGAACCCGATATCCTTTCGCCGCTGCTTTAGCCCGGCGAACCAGCGGCATGGCACGTAAAGCACCGTCACCACGATGACCCAAACCAGATAGAGCAATCCAAGACTCCAGACGTATCCCGGCGGCGAAGGTGGATTCATTACAGGATGGTTCATGAACAGCCATGGCGCAACCGAACCCGTGCGCAGCAGCGAAACGATCACCGCAGCCAGATGGATCAGTGGAATGTGCAGCACATAATAGAAGAAGGGGACGCGGCCAAATGTCTTCAGTACAGTTGCAGCGCGGCCGCCGGCATTTTCCAGCAAAGGCAATACGAATAACAACGGCCCCAGAGTCATTAGCAGAAACAGCAAAGAAGCTGGGTACTTCGTGGTATTGAGGAATGAAATCCATGCGGGGGCTTGCGGCCGCCTGGGAGAAGTAGGTGGCGCGGGGTTTGCAGCGGCCGCCGCGGCCGATGCGCCCGAAGTCTGACTCTGCACACTAGCTGGATGCGCGGGCGCGACCCAAGGACGCGGGTCGCCATAGAGGTTGAAACCGCGCAAGACCAGAAACGCGACAATGCAGGTGGCGCCAAGCGTCAGGCATATTCTTCTGCGCGATAGCTCGTCCATTATCATCACGCGTCCAAAGACGTAGCCCAGCGCCATCACGCCGACCCAGGGGACAATCGAATACAGCACAAACAGGGTTGGCCCGTGCTCGCCCATCTGTATGGGGCCTCCAAAGTACAGGACTTGCCACAACCAACTCCAGTGACTTTGCTCCAACGTCGTGTACAAACTCTGCGAAGATCGGTCAAGAATGTTGTGTCCCAACACAATAACCAGACCAAAAGTAGCCAGGGCGCGCATCGGCAAGAAAATAAGTCCTGACAACAGGACCATGCACCATCCGATCACCCAGATCACTCCGGCGAGCAGGTAATGGCCAAAATCGAAGTTGAAAGTCCAGGCCACGCGAAGAACGGTGAGTTCCAGCAGCACCAGCCACAATCCCCGCGTGAGAAGGAAGCCCGCCAGGGTCCTGGTATCCGCCAGCTTGCGTCCGTGGAGGAAAGCCGAAGTTCCCGCCAGAAAGATGAATGCCGGTGCAACGAAGTGCGTGATCCAACGCGTGAGAAAAATGCCGGGAGTTGGGCCGCCGGCGGGAAGACCGGAGTAAACGCGGACATGGTCAATCGCCATCAGCAACATGACCACGCCGCGCACAATGTCAATTGACTGAATACGTCCGAGGACCGGCGTCTCATTGGTGGCTTGTAGGGATACGCTTCTGGAGGTGCCAACCGTTGCTGTTTTCAACATATGAAAGGTCCCTGCCTCGGCGGAATTTATAAGAGGTCAGACGGACTTGCTACCGATTTGTCATCGGCAAAATCGTAGCACTACCTCCGCCTTGCGTCTAAACAAACCGAAGGGGGTGATCCACGCTGAGAGCGTTTCTGATTACGCTGTCGGAACAAAAAACCGAATGGCCCAGAAGGTGAGCGCTGCGACCACGCCAGAAGCTGGAATGGTAAGCACCCAGGCCCAGACGATACGTTTGGCCACGCCCCAGCGTACAGCGGAGATGCGCGTGGTAGAGCCTACGCCGACAATGGCGCCAGTGATAGTGTGCGTGGTGCTGACGGGAATGCCGTGATAGGCCAGGACAAAGAGCGTAGCCGCGCCGGCGCCTTCAGCGCAGAACCCTCCAACGGGACGAAGCTTGGTGATTTTTGATCCCATGGTGTGGACAATGCGCCAGCCGCCCATGTAAGTCCCCAGGGCGATAGCGGCGTTGGCGCCAAGGATGATGTACCACTTGTAATCGCCCCATCCGGAAGCGAACTGCGCGGGCGTGAGATATCCGCCGGCGAGGAGCGCACCGGCGATGATGCCCATGGTCTTTTGCGCGTCGTTGCCGCCGTGGCCCAGGCTGTAAGCGGCAGCGGAGAGAAGTTGAAGCTTGCGGAAGAGCTTATCCACGGTGCGAGGCGCTGCGTGCTGGAAGATCCAGGACACGGCGACCATCAGCGCGAGTCCAAGGACCAAACCGATCAAAGGAGCCAGGACAATGAAGATGATGGTGGACATCCATTTTTCGCCAAGACCCGGAATGGTGCCAATGATGGGCCAATGCAGTTTGGGTTCGCGCACCAGAACATGCCAGCCGGCGCGAGCGATGGCGGCGCCCGCGAGACCGCCGATCAGCGCATGGGATGATGACGTCGGAAGCCCCCACCACCAGGTGAGCAGGTCCCAGATAATTGCACCGACTAGAGCAGAAAGAATTACATATTGCGTTGCCTGATGCGGATCGACAAGGCCTCCGGCAATGGTCTTGGCGACCGCGGTGCCGAAGACGAAAGCAGCAACAAAGTTGAAGAACGCCGCCCAGATGACGGCCAGTCGAGGCGAGAGCACGCGCGTGGAAACGACGGTGGCGATGCTATTGGCCGCGTCATGAAAGCCGTTGATGAAGTCGAAAGAAAGAGCGATCAGAATGGTGACTGCAACCAGTAATCCGCTCAGGTGCACTTAGCTCGTCCTTTCCTTATGTCGCTGCGCTCCAAACCGTTTTTCAAACCTCTCTCTGGTGCAGATCTTTCAGCCTTGACGCAAGTGGGTTGGCGCGTGGCCGGCCTCCCACTCCATTACGCAAAACCGCACGTGCTGGGGCCCCGGGACGCCTGATCACGCACTCTTCAGTACCACGCCCTCAAGGACGTTGGCCGCGTCTTCAGCTTTGTCAGTGGCGGTTTCCAGGACTTCATACAGTTCTTTGAGCTTGATCAGGGATATCGGGTCTTTTTCTTTTTCGAACAGCACGGCGATGGCGGCACGGGCCACGCTATCTGCCTCATTTTCCAGCCGATTGATTTCGACGCAGTTTTCCAGGACGTTGTCATGCTTCTTGCCCAGACGGGCCAGCGCATCTGTAAGCTGGTCAGCCTGTTTTACCACCAGTCCGGCAAGCAAAGACGCAGCCGGAGGAGCGCTGGTGATCTTGTACATCACCAGACGTACGCCGGCCGCATAGATGAAATCCAGGACGTCGTCAAGCGAGGAGGCCAGACGGTATATGTCTTCGCGATCAAAAGGAGTAATGAAAGTCTGGTTAAGCTTGGTGAGAATATTGTGCGTCATGTCGTCGCCGCGATGCTCAATGTCCTTGAGCTGCTGGACGCGAGCTTCGATGTCCTTAAAATCTTCCAGCATCTGTTTGAGCAACCGGGCGCCATCGCCCAGGTTGCTGGCCATTTCGGCGAACATGTCGAAGAACTTGGTGTCTTTGGGAACAAGGCGGACCATTGTAAGCGGGAGTTCTCCTGGCACACGATTAAGGGAACGATAAAGTCAACCGAGAAATATCGCATGGTGCCGGTGATCAGGTCAAACCGCCCGATGGTGACAGCAACAATGCCCGCGTTTGCTGGAATAGCCGGCGGAACGCACGGACCAAATATCGGATGGCCAGAACCGCCAGCAGCAGGCAGACGGCCACGATAATAGCCGCGAGGAGCGGATGTCTTGTAGCAAACCAGGTAAGAGAAATGGCTGCAACGTCTTCAGCCAGGCTCAAAGCTATGTTTGAAAAGGGCTCCGGAGACGGAGTGACGGCTGTGCGAACTGCAATCTTGCCTCCGTGAGCAACCAGAGCAATGGCGCCGCCTAATGCCGCGACAGCCACTTGCAATCCGGGAGAAAGATGCTGCGCCGCTCCATAAGACAGCAGCGTGGCGACCGGAACCTTCACAAAAGTGTTCAGGGCATTCCAGACCAGGTCAAAGACCGGGATTTTATCGGCAAAAAACTCGATTCCGAAAAGGAGAGCACAAACCACGATTACCGGCCAGCCCCCCAGCATGTGCAGCGCACCCGGCAACTGAAAAACGTGAAGATGAGAAAGCAAGCCGAGGGTAGCCACAGTGGCATAAACGTTTAAGCCCGCGGCGAAGCTGGCGGCAACTACCACCGCGACAAGCTCATTGCTGGTAAAGGACGGCATGTTGGCTGCAAAACAGAAAAGGCCGCCGAAGCGGCCTTTATAAGGTTTTTATTTTAAACAGCTTACAGCGTACTCTCGATTTCAAACCCCCAGGCTTCCAATAGGGGCTCTGGTATGTACTTGCTGTTTTTGTTGCGACGTGCCCACTCACGCAGACGAGTAGAACGGATGTATTGATCAGGCGTCAGCTTAAATTCCTTGACGGCCTGTTCAAAGGAGGTGACAACGGGGATGACTGGCCCGATGGGCTCAGGCTTGCCCCAGTTAGGATTACCGCGTCGCCTTGCCATAGTCGGTTTTGACCTGCCTTTAAATAGAAGAGTGCTTACACTTATGACTTACTCTTTGGATTCCTGAAAGCAGCCTTTGGTTTCAATCTGACCGAAAAAACCGGCCCTGGAAAACGCCCGTGGGGAATCAAAGCTTGTTGCAAAAACCATTTATGATAAAGGACTTTTTCCAGATTTGCAACGCCTTTTCTCCGCTATCTCTTGTTTTTTCTGGCCGCCCCCTACCCGCCGATAACCTCCTTCCCTTCTATAAGATGGCCGCTTACCGCTCCGCCCTGGGTTCCGACCACGGAATCACCAGCAGTTGTGACGACGCGCTACACACCAGCGCCTCCTGGTCGTCAAATACCTGAGCTTCGCTGAACAGCACATTTTTCCCTGCCTTCAGGCACTTGCCTTCGGCGCGAAAGCTGCCTTCCCGCACCGGCTTCAGGTACGTCAATTGAAGATTTATCGTCGTGGCATAGCTTGCCGGATATACCCGCGAAATCGCCGCCACGGCGCACGCTGAATCGGCAATGGACGCCAGCACGCCTCCATGCAGCACCCGATTCTGCATCAGTTGGGGACGCACATTCGCCGTAAACACTGACCGTCCTGGTTCGACCTCCACCAGTTCCAGTCCCAGCGTCTGCCAGTAAGGAACAATGCCGATCATAAATTTTTTCAAATCATCCATATCCAGATCACCATACCATCTGCCGCTCTTGAGACGCGTCTTAGCTCGTCGGGGTCTCGAACAAGTCGCTTGCATTTCGGTGCAGCCATTGCCGTTCCTTCCAGCATCTTCCGCAGCTCTCTAGTATGATAGGTGGCCGAGTATCCAACTCAATTGCTAGAGGAGGCAAAATGAGGTTCGTGCCGCGTGTTGTTGCGACAGTGATTCTGGGGTCCCTTCTTTTGACGCCTGCTTTTGCAGACGATTCTGCAAATGCGGTCAACTCAATCACGACTGAGGCCGGCGCCCCAAACGCTACCGCCAGCGCCACCGGCTATCTGGCCCCAGCCGTTCCCATGCCGATGCAGGATACGGCACAGACTCCGGCACCCAAGAAGACCAAAGTTAAATCTTCTTCCGGCAGCAGTGATACATATCCCGCCGTTGATCTCTTTGTTGGCTATTCATTCGTCCGTTTCAGCACCAATACCTTTGTGAGTTCCGCCACGACGAGCAAAGAGACGTTTAACTGGCATGGCCTGACCGGGGCGTTGGCTGGCAACGTCAATCGCTGGTTCAGCCTGGTGGGCGATTTCGGCGCCTATCGCATCAAGGACCTGCCTCCTTCCATCACCGGCAGCGCTTATACATATTTATTTGGTCCGCAATTTTCGCATCGCGGTGAGCATTGGACTCCCTTCGTGCATGCCCTCTTCGGCGGCGCGACACTGGCTGACATCCAGGTTTCCACTTCTCCAAGCCCTTCCGCTTTCTTTAACCGGTCCTTTTCCGCCAACTCTTTTGCCACGGCCCTTGGCGGCGGTGTTGACGTGAATTTCAACAAGCACATCGGCGCCCGCATTTTTCAGGCTGAATATCTCATGACCCGGTTTACTGACGGCAATGACAACAAGCAGAACAACCTGCGCGCCTCAGCTGGACTGGTCCTGCACTTTGGCGGAAATCCGCCTCCGCCACCGCCCAACCATCCGCCTACAGCCGCCGTTACTGCCAACCCGGCCAAGGTTTTTGCCGGCTCAGGGGACAGCATCGTCCTCCAGGCCCAGTGCAAAGATCCTGACAATGACCCGCTGACCTACAAGTGGTCGGCCACCGGGGGAGCCATTGAAGGCACCGGAGCTGAAGTGCGCTGGAACTCCAAAGACGTGAAAGCGGGAACTTACACAGCCACCGTCACTTGTGAAGACGGCCACGGCGGGACAGCGAACGCATCCTCTGACTTCACGGTCGAAGAGAAATCTAATACTCCGCCAACCATTACCTGCGCGGCAAATCCGGCGACCATCACAGCCGGACAACATGCTGGCATTACCGCCACGGCCAGTGATCCAGACAATGATCCGCTGACCTACTCTTACACCACCAGCGGCGGCAAGGTTACCGGCTCCGGAGCCAATGTTCAGTTCGATTCCACCGGGGCGGCTCCTGGAACTTATACCGTCACCTGCCACGTGAGTGACGGCCGCGGCGGCGAGAAAGACGCAACCACCCAGGTGGCGGTGCAGCCAGCCGCTCCGCCAAAGGAGCAGGTCCAGTTGGAGCAGCGGCTTTCCCTTCACAGCATATACTTCCCAACCGCGCAGCCCACGGTTGCCAATCCCAATGGCGGACTGCTGGCCAGCCAGCAGCGGACCATGGTCACCCTTGCCGGCGACTTCAAAAAGTATCTGGCCTTCAAGCCGGATGCTCACCTGATCCTGCAAGGCCATGCCGATCCGCGTGGCGGTCCGGAATACAACAAGAAGCTGTCTGACCGTCGAGTGGAACGCACCAAGGCATTCCTTGTGCAGCAGGGCGTCTCCGCTGATGCCATTGAGACCCAGGGTCTGGGTGAAGAACAGTCCATGAGCCCTGAACAGGTCAAGCAGGCCATTGATCAGGACCAGAGCATCACGGCGGCGCAAAAAGCGCAGCTCAGCCGCAACGCCAAGGTCCTGGCCCTGGCCCAGAACCGCCGCGTTGACGTCACCCTTAGCACTACCGGGCAGACTTCAGTGCGTCAGTTCCCATTCAACGCTGAAGACGCGCTCAACCTGATCAACCCCAAAGGCGTAGGCGGCGCGGGCGCAAAGAAAACTCCGGCCAAGAAGCCCGCTCCCAAAACCGGCGCCACACCGGGAACAACTAAGAAAGCCCCGGCCAAAAAGCAGTAAGTTGGGGGAGAGAAACATAAATCGCGGCAGGCCTTCGGGCCTGCCGCTTTTTTGTCCGCAAAAAAATGTGGATCGCGGCCGCCCTCGGCTGTGCAACGTTATGCGACAACCCCACCAGATGGCTGTTTGGTGAGTTACATTTTGGCTCTGTACCGCGTAATCCTTGTTCATTCGCGCTAAGGTTGAAGCCTGCCGCAATCCGCGCGACATCACTTTCGCAGCGCTTGCACGCTCCCTGGCGCGTAGCTCACACGGCGCATTTCGTGGATCTGTCCTTCGTCCATGCTGCCTTCCACCAGTTCGTAACCCAGAAGCGCGATATAGCGTCCTCGCAGAAACAATGGCCGCGCATTGCCGTACCAGTCCACGCATGAGGCACGGCATCCGTCATTCAATGCGACTTTGGGGCCCGCACCCAGCTCTCCCATTTCCTGAAAATGCAGCGAATCATTCCTCAAGAATAGAATGGCCGCCGACCCCTCGATCAAGTGCGCATATCCCACGCGCCCAGCTCGGCTGATGGGCAGCCCCAGCAAACCGGAGTTAGGGCCATCGGGCTTGTAGAAAAATCCCTGGCTGCGCAGTTCGCCCTGCGATGCGTCTTTCCGGACATATTCATCCGCCAACTCAGGTGACCGTCCCAGACGGACTGCCGTAAAGTGAAGATTGTTGCCGTCCGTTCCCACCACCAGCGCGTCGTTGCCCAGTTGCTCAATCCGGTCCACGCCGTGCCGCAGGGAAAGCTGATGTGGACCGCCTCCTGCCCAGCGCACTGCATATAGATTGGCTTGCCTTGCCTTTTGCGGATAACCCCAGCCGCTCCCCGTGCCGTACAGAAGATAGTCGCCAACAAACCGGTTTTGAAATGTGTAGCCCGCCGGCTTGGGAAGTCTGCGATAGCTGGACAGCGGTGCGGTATCGTTACCGTCAGAAAAGCTAGCAAGCGGCACGCGCATCAGCGCCACATCACCGGCTGCGACTTCAGCGCCCCACATGCCGTCGCCCGCAGTATCAGACCGCACCAGAACGTTGAGGTGGCCATCCTCGCTTTCGAGAAACGAGAACTGGTCAACCGGGCTGCCCGAGACATTCAACGCGCTGGGGCCAGAGCCATCGAGCGGCATGCGATAGACAATGGACTGCGCGCGCCATTGCGGACCGCTCTCCACCCAGTCATTGACCCAGACGTAAACCGATTCCGGAGAGACATAAAATACACGTCCTGGAGGCCCGAGCACCGATGTTGCTTTGCAATCGAACTCGCCCCGCGCCAGGTCGCAAATGGTTACCGTATGCAACACCGTCCCAAAGCGGCTGCCAAGGGGACGTTCCGTCCGGTAAATTTCGGTTGCCGAAACAATGCGCTTGAATTCGGTTTGGCGCGCGCCCTTGTGCCATTTCCGCACCGCCGGGAAACTCTGGTACGGATCTTCCAAGCCGGTGTTGATATATAACGGTGAATAGAAAATGAGCTTGCTGCCGATGAGGCGGCTGGCATAGTTGCGTGAGGAATAGTAATCGTTGGAACGCAGGTGATAGGTCGACTTGTAGCTGAGCATGCCTGCCGCATCGATCTGAAACAGGTTCACCTCTGTGCCGCCGCGGCTATAGCTATAGCCGATCACAGCGATTGTGTCGCCTGAGACAAGCATCTCGTCATACCAGGTGCCGCTTGGGTCCACGTCGGGCGCGTACGCGTCAACAGCCGAGACCGGCTCCAGCGCTCCATCTCCGATGGCCACAGTAAACAGCCGCCCACGACGAAGCATGACCAGATGGTTGCCGTGGACCTTCACTATCCCGCCCTCGTCCACGCCGGCGTGTTGCACATTGGTGACCGATTCGCCGTTGCCCGCTTTGTCTGCACTGGCCAGCGCGCTTGGTGCAGGCATGGAATTGGACATTTCGGCAAAACGACGCGCTTCCGCTTTCTGCCTTTCCGCAATTTCGTGGAAGTAGCTCTTGAGTTCTGCCTCTGAGCGGAATGCGCGCATTGTCTTTTTTGCGGCGTAGCTGTTCTTCTTTGTCGCCGATTCAGCCCCGGCTGACGCGGAATTTGCGCCGCTTGCGCCTGCGCAACCTGCCAGACCGGCAATGAGCAATGCTGTTGTGATTATGCGAAATGAATACGCTTTCATGTTTTGCCTCACCCGTGCTTTTCTCGCCCATATTTGGAACGTTGCGCAAGGCCCAGACTTGCGCGATTTTCAGATGGTGGAATTGCGCGCGTCTGGCCGTGCCCGGCCTTGCGGGATAGACACCAGTACCCAAACCAGGGTTTCGATGTTCGAATCTCCCATTCAGTAGAACTGCCGAAAGTGAGTTTTCGTTACGGTGGGAGGGCAGGACAATCTGCGGATATGGATTAAGCGTCGCCGCGGTAGCAATGGTGCCTGGCAAATCGAAGGATCACGAAGGATGTCAGTAGGGGCGCAATTCTAAACCGAAGATTAGATTTCGCGCGTAAACCGCATGATATTCGACCCTTTCGGTAAGACTCGCGAAAGGATGGGGTTACCCACGTGTCGAGTGTCACGTGAATAACTGGCGGGAGCGGTAAGCCACCGCCCGCGATGAGCATTCATGGAGGGGAATCTCCATTGGAAGGAAGCCCGTGGCGCCCGGTTCCAGCCAGTATTTCTATTGTGTCTTTAGGGTAATGGGCGTTTGTGACGTTATATGAAATGTGAGAACGAACGCGGCCCAATCCACTCTTACGCAACCAAGCCAAAAGAAGAAGGACCCGGCTGCACAGGATCGGCCGGTCTGCTGCCAACAGCCCGCACGACAACTGGAAAGAGGTCACCATGAGCTTACCGCAAGATGAACTGAGAGCACTGATAAATCTGGGGCTGGTAATACTTTTGCCGATGGTCCCGGCATTCGTGCTCTTTAAAGCACTACCGGGCACGGCAGATGTCTCAGGACCGTTGCAGGGCCTGAACATAAAACTGGGTGGAGCATTCGCCGGCTATTTTGCCCTGCTGGTCCTTGTCTTCTCCACACACAATATCTGGAATCCCGTTCCAGCAGGACAAGTATGGGAGGTCTCTGGAACGTTGGTAGCCGAGGACGGGACCGTGATTCAGCAACCCGATCCCAAGGACATCGGATTGATTCCGAATAACTTCAATGGGTACGCCGACGGTACGTTTACCCTTACCGTTTCAACCATACCGACTCAGGGTGGCGGCAGAGCCTTCCCGCGCGTGATGGTGGGTTACCCGAACTTTCAAAGCACGACCATCCCTCTAGACCCCTCAGATGCAGCGGCGGCCCATCTGGAGTTGGTAAGGGATGAAAGAGAGCACCGCATCAGGATTCCTCCCATACGCCTCAAGAGGCTGCCTGAGTACTCCGCGGGTGCGCGTGCAGAACAAAACCTGGTCGCCGCGAAAGGACTGCAACCATGAGAATTTCTGTTACGTGCCGTCTGGCTACAGGCTGCATGCTTTTTCTCTTTGCAATGGCTGCCGCCGCCGCAACCGTGCGGGGCCAGTTGAACCACCACAATGGAGCAAGCATCGCGCCGGCAGGCGGCATCTGCGTCACGGTTATTAAAGCGGGTGGAGTACGGTCGGCACGAGCATGCACTGATGCTCAAGGCATGTACTATCTGCCAAACGTGAGCCCGGGTGACTACCAGCTTGAAATTTGGACTTCGCAAAGGCCCGGTGCGTCGCCAATTCGCTATCCGATCAGGGTTGCGGAACCCTATACGGATATTCAACCGATTATGGTCCCTTAGTTTTCAGCAAATAGCAGTTGGGATTGGTTGGTCGTGACGAAGTCTTATTCTTCTTCTTCCAGGCGAAGCGCAGAGCGGCCCTGAGCTTCGCCTTTTTGCTTTTCCCTCAGCTTCTGGTAACTAGTTTCCGGCGAATGGCGATCCTGGACAGAACTGATCAAGAAGGCGAATTCACGGCAGATCAACGCGGATGAATGCGGATTTTGGGAGATAAAGGGCCGTCCTGGCGGTAGGAAAAACCGGTCTTTGCCAAATTGCATTTGCGCGTTACTGCATGGCTTTGACCGGGGGAGATGCATTTCTCTTCAAAGCGGCAATCGACTCCGCATAGGCTTGGCGCTTTTCAGGGTCGGTCTCCTGGAGCATGGCCAGGTGCAGCTTCTCCATGAGCCTTTGCCTTTCGGCGTCCGGATTGCCATAAGCCAGTTGGCGCAAGGTGGATGCAGGCCCGAGTGCTTTCCGTTTAAGCACAACATTCCAGGCGGCCAAGCAAAGGAATGACCAATAATCCAACAGATTGGGTTTGTAAAGGCAAAGCAAACCAAAGACCGCCGCGATCAACGAGCTCAGTAAGACCCTTAACCTCCGCCGCTTGATGCCAGGCGCAAGAAGGCTGGCAAAATAGACTGCGGTGAACACCGCCAATCCTACTGGCCGGCGCACGAAGGTTAGCGCAGGCCCATTGAAAGGAGACGACATCAACCATGCCATGAACGCCGAAAACAGCAGCGCACGAAGCAGACGACGCCACCGGACCGCCGCCAGCACCTGGCGCCAGTACCATCCGCTTGATCGGCCCTGCTGAAAGGCCTCGTTCAAGTCACCGGTCAGCGCTTCGTGATTGAGATCGGGGCCGAACTCCTGGAGAAGCCATTCAGCCAGACGAGGTGGCTTCGCTGAATTCATGAACTTGCTCCTTCCAGCTCAGGCAGCCCTCGCCACAACTTGATGAGCGCCTGCCGAGTCTCCCGCGCTTTGCGCAAGCCGTTGGACGTCACGCGGAAATATCGCTTGGCCCTGCCTCCCCGCTCGGCTGTCGGCTTGCCCAGATGCGACGAAACCAACCCCCGAGCTTCCAACCGCTCCAGGGTTGCGTAAACGCTACCCAGCGCAACCTCGCGGCCTGATTGCAACTCGATTTCGCGCGAGATCGGGACGCCATAGGCATCGTCGCCCAGGCGCATCAGCGCCAGCATCACCATCAGTTCAAAATCGCCGAGATTTGCTCGCTTTGGCATTTCTTCAATTATGATGAATTAATCACGAGAGCGCAAGAGCTTTTTTGTCCGCTGCTGTTCCTTTAACCGTTTTCCTTGCGTCCTTAGCGCTCTCTGCGGCAAATCCTTCTGCGGAAAGGTCCTGCGGGCAGAAATCGAGGCAGGCCCCGCCGACCTGCCTCGCAATCAGCCAGTTGTTGGTGAAAAAATCGAACGAGAAAAATGTTCCTACCAGACTCTTAGTGCAGATTCGCGACCGACTTGCACGATGCAACGACGTTCGCGACGCCGCCGCTCACCACGCCGGAGCCCGCGCACAGCACGGCCTGGCCAGTCTGGTTGTTGTACACCAACGCGGCAGTCCCGCTGCCAGTTGTGGCAACGCCGCTGCCCTCTATTGACAGGCTATTGTTGGATCCGACTGTGGGCGTAACGCTCCCGACGGACGACGCGCTGCATGTGCCAATCGGCGCCTGGCCCCCGCCGCCCGGAACCACGGTGTTGTTGGCGCAAAAACTGATGGCCCCGGTGTTCTCGTTGACTGAGAACATGCCGTACTGGGTTTGTTGCGAGATGTGGATGGGAGGAGTTGAGGTGCTTTGAAACCCAGTTGCAGAGACAGACGGCGCAAGATGCATGGCGATTGCCGCGATTGTTACAACGCCAAGGCCAGCGACGAAGTAGAAGTTGCGTTTCATTGAAATCTCCATTTCAAATTTTCTTGAAAGTTGAGTTGCTTCTTGTCGACTGGTGACTTGGCCACTGGGAAAGTTTCACGTGCGGCGAAATATGCTGAACAGGATGCAACGAGTTTCACAAGTCGCAAGAAAAGTTCAGCATTTCAGCCTGAATCGCTCAACCTGCTGCGCTCATCTAATATTTTGAGGAGTTTCTGCCTTCTGCTATGGTAGGTAAAGAGCTTCTGGAACAAACGATCTTTGACAACCAGGACTGGCCACAGTCCTTTCCGTAAAAAATGGGGGCGTCACGGCTTCGACGGAAATGCTTGCGGCCAAGAGGCATACCGGGGCGCATTCCCCCGTAAGTGGTGCAAAAACAATAATTGCCAACTCTAACCAGTTTGCATACGCTGCTTAATTAAATAAGTAGCCGCTCTACACGGCTTTGTCTGCGGGCTGTGCAAGGGCGTCACACAGTAGGCTGGTCCTTCTTGCTAAGCCAGGGCGGAAGGACGAGACATACGGGCTAGCGTTTTGCGTTTCTTGTCCGTTCTAAGCGCAACACGCGAATCTGGCGGGGTAATTCCCGTTGGGTGAACTGGACTAAGTATGTAGGCTCTTGACCAGTGACGTTTTCGGACGTGGGTTCAACTCCCACCGCCTCCACCAATTTCCTTCATCCCGAGCGCAGCGAGGGATCACTTGCAGATCATAAATCTTTCATCCTCGAACGAATGATTCGTGTCGGCGAGAACCAATCGTGCGGCACGTGATGCCATTCGCTTCCCGTCTCAAATCCGGTGTTGCACCTTTGCACTGAGGCCCCTTGCGTCACGTAGGTTAACGTCATAGTATTGTGTATCCATCCCACAATGGTGTCTTATGTTCGACTTCTTCAAGAAGCGACCAAAACCATACGACGCTACAACGGAGACGCAGAAGCCGGCTCGAGAGTTCCCGCCAACACCAGACTGGAAACCTGACATCTTGCCGCCGCTAGATCAAATCATTGACCGGATGCGTTATTACACGGATGGGAGTCGAGATCTCGCGGTGTTCCGAAATGGAACGTGCGCGATATTGGAAGATGGTCTTTCGGACCAGAAAGCGGAACTTAGGGCGAAGGAAATCCTTAACAAAATTTTTTATTTTCACCCAGACATGAACCCTCAAGCGATGGACGACGGGAACATCCTGGTCGGATACAACCATCCCGCCGCCAATGTGGTCCTGGCTGATCATGTGGTGCAACATTGGAATGAGATTGATCAAAATCATCTGCGCGCTTTGACCACAAGCGAAGTCCTGATCACACCTTTAGGCCCGAACAAATTTGACGACTTCGGCAAGAAAGCACTGTTCGGTCGCTGCTTCATGTTCATGGATGCTCAGAACCCGATTGTTGTCCGAATCGTTCGAAAAGCCACCTAACCGATCTCAACGCAGATGGTGACTTTTAATAGGGGTGGCGCCGGTTGCAATCCCAATTCTGGCAAGCTTCCCACTGATCAGTGTCATCAGTGGTAAGAGCTTAGTCTTCGTTCTGGTACTCTTCCGGCACGTCGTCCTCAGGAAACTGCGTTGTCCGCACTTCGCCCTGGTCGGCGTCGCGCGCGTTCTCCACGCCGCTTACCGCTTCAGCCTCGGCATACTGGCCTTCTTCCAACAGTTCTTCCACGCTCTCGGAGTCGTCATACTCTCGGCGCGAAAGTCCCTGCGTATCGCCGGACTGGCCGCCTGACGCCGCGCCCAGCCCTCGACGTCCCGTGGGAGTAACTGGGTTTATTACTTGCGCGCGGCGCGTAGTCCTCTTCGCCAATTTCTTCTTGGCCGCCCGCTTCTTTTTCACAATCGGCTTCGCCTTCGCCGAAAATTTCTTCCTGGCGGCTTTTTTCTTGTTAGTTTTGGCAATCTTCTTTTGGGTTGGTTTTTTCCTGCTGAGGGTTTTCTTTTTGCGAGCTGGTTTTTTTCTGGCCATGAGGAAAGTTTACCAAAACGTTAACGGCCAGGGCGATCTCGCTTACGCGCCTGTTTCCACAATCACCACCAGCCGCATCGGGCCGTGCGCGCCCTGCACCAGAATTTTTTCTATGTCCGCCGTCCGGCTCGATCCGCTGATGACGCAGGCAAAGGAATTCCTGTCGAGCCGCCCGTCAGCCGTGGCGTTGCGCAGCGCCGTCACCACGTCTGGGACAAGCTGTTTCGCGTAGGAATAAACGATATGCGTTGGCGCCACCACGGACGCCCCGCGTCCGCCGCACGATGCGCTCACAAATACAGATCCTGTCTGGGCGATTAGCGCATCGGCCAGCGTGACAGTAGCTTGTGATTGTTCGCGCGGGCCGCCTTCGCTCGACCAGCGAACCTGGCGCTGGGAACCTGCAGCAGTCATAAGCCGCCGCAACACTGGATCGTCTTGAACAAAAATCTCTCCGGGCGGCAACGATTGCAGGACGGCAGCAAGGGCCCGCGCGCCGCCAGAGGCGTCGGCGGTCAAAAGGCACTCCATCAGGTTGGCTTTGCACTCCTGTTGAAAGCGGTCCAGCGGATTCTCCACGGGTTCAAAAATCGGCCCCATGAAGGTGTGGCCTTCCATTGGTGGTGCGGGCGTGCGCAGCCCTTCGCGGATGCGCGCCAGGATCGCCTCGCGGCTGGGATTAGCAACAGCCATATTCTCCTTGTGGCACAGACACTCCTGTCTGCGCCTCATTTACTTTTCGTATTCGATCGGCACAGGCAAGAGTGCCTGTGCCACAAATTCAAAAGAACTGTCTGGGCCGACGTAAACCCCACCTTTGGTCCTGAAAAACAAATTCACTTCACGTCCTTTAGCTCTTTTAGCTCTTTTTTCCAGCGCGCCCGAAACGATTGCGACGGCAGCGGAACCGGGGTGCGTTTTCGGCTCCATGCCCGCATCGGATCCAGCACCGTTCCGGCCAGTCCTATGCCGTAAATCAAACGCAGGCTGCGGCGCATCATCCATCCGCCCAGCGCGTAAAGCTGCGGATGAAGCATGGCAGTCCGCCACAGCTTGAATTGCGTACGCTCGCCAGCAGTCTTTGCTCCGCCGGCTTTGGTGAAATCGCGGCGGTTGTGCAGCAGATGATGATGCAGGTTGATATTCACCGGACAAACGCTGGTGCAGGCGCCGCACAGCGACGACGCATAAGAAAGATGCTGGAACTCGCTGCCGCGCAGATGCGGCGTCAGCACGCTGCCAATCGGTCCGGGATATGTGGTGTTGTACGTGTGGCCGCCAATGTTGCGATACACCGGGCAGATATTCAGGCACGCGCCGCAGCGGATGCAGTGCAGCACTTCCCTTTCTTCGGAGTTGGCCAGCAGGCCGCTGCGTCCATTATCCAGCAGGACAACATGAAACTCTTCCGGGCCGTCGGCTTCACCGGCGCGCTTTGGTCCGCCGATCAGCGTACTGTAGGTGGTGATCGGCTGCCCCGTGCCGGATGTCGCCAGCACCGGCCACAGCGTGCCCAGGTCTTCGAGTCGCGGAATCACCTTCTCGATTCCTGTCACCGCAACATGGATGCGCGGCAGGCTCGTGCTCAGGCGACCGTTGCCTTCGTTCGTCGAAATGGCGACCGCGCCGCTGTCAGCGACAAGAAAGTTCGCGCCGGAAATTCCCATCTCGGCGGCAAAGAATGCCTCGCGCAGCTTGCGCCGCGCCAGCGCGACCAGTTTCTGCGGATCGGCGTCTGGCACATCTTCACCCAGTTTTTCGCGGAAGAGATCGCGGATCTGCTCGCGGTTCAGGTGCATGGCCGGCGTTACGATGTGGTACGGAGCTTCATTGCGAAGCTGCACAATGAACTCGCCCAGATCGGTTTCCCAAACGCGGATGCCGGCTTGTTCCAGCACCGGCGCAAGGTGCATTTCCTCGGTGACCATGGATTTGGACTTCACCACGGTTTTCACGCCGCGGCTCACGGCCAGGTCTTTTATGTAGGAGCAGGCTTCATCGCCGTTGGCCGCCCAGAAAACGTGCCCGCCGCGTTCCAGCACCTTCTGCTCAAATTGGAGAAGGTACTTATCCAGATTGTTGATGGCCTCGCGCTTAATCTCCTGGCACTTGCGCCGCGCCGCCTCCCAATCTTTGATTCGCGCGCGCCCGCGCATGTGCGCGGCATCGTAGCTATCCATGTTCTTGCGGATAATCTCGCGATGGACGAGGTCAGCCGATTTGGTGGCGGCGTCGCGCAGGAACTTTTGGGCTGCTGTAAGGGCGGAAGGTGTCTCGCCGGCGGGCGTGGGGGTGGTGCTCATGCATTCGCCTCGCTCGCCAATATGCTGGCGATATGAATGGCCTGTGCGCGGTCTTTGCGACGGCCCAGTATCCCCTGAACATGCATCAGGCAACTGGGATCGATGGCCGTAACGTACTCCGCGCCGGTCACGGCCACGCTATCGCACTTCGACTCGCCCATGGCTACGGAGATGCTTTCAAACTTCGTGGCAAACGTCCCGCCAAAACCGCAGCACTCTTCTGATCGAAGCATGTCCACCAGCTTCAGGCCTTTCACGCCGCGCAGCAGGCGCAGCGGCTCGTCGCGCAGCTTCAATTCGCGCAGCCCGTGGCATGATGCATGATAAGTGACGGTATGCGGAAAGGCCGCGCCCACATCGGTCAGGCCCATTACTTTCACCAGAAATTCTGAAAGCTCAAATGTACGCTTGCCCACGGCCAGGGCTTCATCGTGCGCCGCGCCGGAAGCCATCAGTTCAGGATAGAAGACCCGCACCATGGTGGTGCAGGAGCCGGAAGGACAGACAATCACTTCTGCATCCTTAAAGACACGCAGGAAGCGTTCCGCACATGGACGCGCCTCATCCCAGAAGCCGGAGTTGAATGCCGGCTGTCCGCAGCACGTCTGGTCCTGCGGATAATCCACCTGGCAACCAATGCGCCGCAGGACCTTCACGGTGTCCACGGCCACTTGTGGCTGTAGCTGGTCAACAAAGCACGGCACGAAGAGTGATATTTTGCGGGCCATCGCGGGACTGGCGCGATTCTAGCAGAACCTTGCCGATAAGCGGATAGCCCTGATAAAGCTGGCTGCCTCGCCGCACTGCTGAAGGGTTAAGATGTAAAGCATAACTGAAACCGACGGGGTGCCCAACGGAGCTTGATAGATTATGGCAAAACGTCATCGAACTTCTTTTTCACTTGGAATCGCCGCCTTTTTGATATTCGGAACGGTCAACGCGTTTGCATGTTTTTGTGGCGGCAGAAACTCCAAGTCAACAATGCGAGAGACTGTTGCCGCTTATAGCGCAGGAGCAACTCAGGTTATTTTTGAAGGCTCCGTCGAAAAGCAGGAGCTAAAATCCGGTTCCCCTGGCGCTCCCGCCACGGCAATGTCCATGACGACTTTCGGCAGCCATCGCATTGTTACCTTTAATGTTCTCCATACCTATCGGGGTCTGGCTGCCTCAAGCGCGACAGTGCTCACCGGCCTGGGTGGCGGCGATTGCGGCTTTGATTTTGAAACCGGCAAGCACTACCTGGTCTATGCCAGCAGAGTCAACACTGAGATTCTCTTCACAAGCATCTGCAGTGGAACGTCGTCGCTGGAGGAGGCTGGCCCGGCGCTGCGATATCTTCGGGGTGAAGCGCCAACTCCCGATGATCTGCTGGATCCGCAAAGCTACTATGAAAAATTCAGGGCGCAACAATATGGCACGGCTTGCGGCCGGGTCACCAAGGTGGATGGAAGCCCACTGGCCAAAGCGTCCGTCGACATGACGCAGGTGCGCGACGAACCTTTTCCGCCCAAATCGGCTTCAGATCCAGACATGTCGAAACCAGACGGGAGTTTCTGCATACCTAGCATCTCTCCGGGCAAGTATGTGCTCACCGCGGAGACGACGGACTTTGATCACGACTTTCGTTGGATGGGCTATTACGCTGGTGTGTGGAAACACGCGGACGCCACAATAATAGAAGTGAAGGCCGGCGCAAAATTGCGAAACCTGGACTTTACCGTCCGAAAGGAACCTCTTTACACAGTTACGTTTCGCATTCAGTCATCTGATGGGAGCCCTGTTCCCCTGGATAATCTCAGAGTCAGGATCGACAGCCCTGACCGAGACGAACTCGCCTACCACCTGGATCAGCATGAGGAGGACGGCGAATATACCATGGGATATGTTCCGCCTGGGCACTACGTAGTAAGAACTTTCATTCAGATGAACGATCCTGAGCAGAAAGTCCCGGTGGAGCTCGCTAAATGGCGCATGGCCAACCAGGAAGTTGAAATCAAATCCGATGCAAACATCGTCTTGAAACTAAATCCCGCGAACTAGGTCAAGGCAGAACGTCACGGCCGCCGCGGGCGAACCAGTTGCCGCCGTTTGTAACTGCCCATTAGAATGGACCCCTCCGTGAGGAAATGCCATGCCTCCCAGCCCAACAAACGGCAAGATCTGCTACATCGAAATGCCTACCACTGACATTGCGCGGTCGGCTGAATTCTATAAACGCGTGTTCGGATGGAATGTCCGCACGCGCGGCAACGGCAGCACCGCCTTTGACGATGCCACCGGCCAGGTGAGCGGATCATGGGTGCTCAAGCGGCCACCATCATCCCAGCCCGGACTTTTGATGTACGTGATGGTCGATAGCGTCGCGGCGACGATTGAACTGATCAAGGCCAACGGAGGCGAGATCGTGCAGCCCATCGGCGGAGACGCGCCTGAGATCACCGCGCGCTTCCGTGATCCGGGCGGAAACGTGATCGGTCTATATCAGGAGCCATCGGCTTAGCAGAAAAACCGCAAATCTCACCACTGATCAACATTGATGACAACTGATTGAAACGGATCCAAAAAGTTCAATCGATTGTCCTGAGAAGCTGCTGGACCTGATGGTCTTCAGAAATCAGACAAAAATACAGCGGCGAAGTCTGCTGCGCGCAATTGCGTCCTGGATTTCCTGTTGCCTCAGATGGTAGTGGTGAATTCGCCCCGCGGACAGGTACCATAAGAGACGCGAGTGAGTGTAATCAGCTTTAAGTACGATCTACCGCTTGACCAAACCATGGCGTTTGAAGCCCTGTACCATTCCAGCCAGCAGCTTGATCTCTCTCAGAAGCAACAGATCCGCGATGCCCCGGGGGCAATTTTTGTCTGGATGTTTTTGGATGGAGAACTCGCCGGCGAAACCTACGGAATCCCTCTGCAAAATTCCATCGCCGGATTAACCGACCTGACTGATGGCGAGAAGAAATCCGGAATCCATTGTTACTCCAATACTATTCTTCCCGTGTTTCAGCATCGGGGACTGGGAAAAATCCTCAAGGCCCACTGGCTGGGACTGGCCGCAGCCATGGGCTTCGAGGCTGTGTATGGTTACGCTCGTCCGGGCGCGAGCCAGCGGCTCAACGCCGGCTTTGGCGCGGTCTTTCTTCGCGGCTTTCCAAATTGGTGCGGCACAGGCGAGGAATACCAGATGTACCGGCTAGAGCTGATGGCTTTCCACAAAAAACCCAAACCTGACCACAGATAAAACTGATTTACACGGATCAAAGTTCAATAGAACCCACTTTGAACTTGTAAATCGGTATGATCCGTGTTCATCCGTGGTGAGACTTGCTTGCTTTTGCGAAGCAAGCGCTGATTCAGAATCTTGACGGGTGAGACAATTACAGCATGGCGGTTTTTGCTGCTAGCATGGCGCTGATGCTGCCTCCTTCGATCGCCGCTTTGGATTAGCATGGCTTGGCTTCGGGCTGGCGTTGGCAGCCGGATTTGTTACATTCTCTTTAGAACGATATTTCCTGAGACCATTCATAAGGACCTTCATGGCATGGCCTGAGCCCATCACCCTTCGCGGGACGCACGCGCTTCTGGAACCGCTTTCGCTTGCCCATCACGACGATCTGGTTGAGGCCGTTCAGGATGGCGACCTATGGAAGCTCTGGTTTACGGTGATTCCCCCGCCGGAAAAGATGCGTGAGGAGATCGAGCGCCGTCTTGATCGCCAGGCCCAGGGCGCAATGCTTCCCTTCGCCGTCCGGGATACGCGCACGTCAAAAGTCGTGGGCATGACCAGTTACTGGAACGTTGAAGAGGCGCACCGGCGCGTGGAGATCGGCGGCACTTGGTACCGCAAGAGCATGCAGCGCACCCCGCTCAACACAGAGTGCAAGCTGCTGCTGCTCACGCACGCCTTTGAATCCTTGGATTGCATTTGCGTGGAGCTGCGCACGCATTTCTTCAACCATGCCAGCCGGCGGGCCATCGAGCGCCTGGGCGCGAAGCTTGACGGAATTTTGCGCAGCAATCAGGTCCTGCCCCACGGAAACATCCGCGACACATGTGTATATAGCATCATTGCCGGCGAGTGGCCCGCGGTGAAGACGCATCTTCTGTGGAAGCTCAGCAACGCCTAGAAGGCTTTCGACGGGCCAGGCAAAAGCCGATAGGCTTCAGAACGCGTCCGCACAACAAAGAGATTTGGCCGTGACGATTGGGCAAAGTCCTTGTACTTGCCCACCAGTTGAAATAAAGCGTCACTCGGCGCAACCACAATGTGCACGACCGAGCTCTTGAAGAGGCTCGGATTTGCCGCCAGCGCGGCCAGCGTGCTTTCGGAAATTGCGGCATTAGTCACAGAACTGAAATCCACAATTTCACTGAACTCGGGATTGAAATCAGGGTCGGAGCCAATGGCCTTGCCGTGGGCCAGCACTTCCGCGTCGGTGACCTCCCCATAAAACGCGGAGTAGACAACCTTGCGGTGCGGATCGATCTTAAGCACGACAGGCATAGCAGTGCGGACTCCTAATAGTCTAGATGCTGATTGTCGAAAGCGGCTGCTCTGAATCATGCCACAATGTCCGCACATTTGTGCGTCTCGGACGTGGTAGTTCGGATTTCGCAAAACACGGAAACGGCGCTGGATCCACGGACCCCTCGGGCTGCCTCTTGGGCTTGTTTGGCCGCCGGCAATGCCGTAAAGTACGGAGTGGAAAATGGCGGAACGTGGCGTGCGCTGATAGGCCCCGGCAGGCATCTTACTAATCTGGAGCAGGTATGATCCGGACCATTACCATTGAGCGGGAATACGGCTGCGGCGCGGCGCAGATCGCGGAAAAACTTGCCGCCCGCCTGGGCTGGAAACTTTGGGACCAGGAGCTGACCCAGGAAATTGCCCGGCTCGCGCACTGCCGGCAATCCGAGGTGGCGCAACGCGAAGAACGGCGCGACCCGCTCTACCAGCGCCTGCTCAAATCATTTGCTCTGGGCAGCTATGAAGGCTATCGCGGCGGCGCGCCCGTCGCCATGCTGGATTCCGACAGTATCTTCAAGCTTTCCCAGCGCGTGGTGGAACAAGCAGCGGCAGCTGGCAATTGCGTGATCCTGGGCCGCGGAGCGCAACACTTCCTGCAAAGCCGCCGGGACACGCTCCGCTTCTTTCTCTACGCACCCACCAGCGATAAAGTCCGGCGCCTGGTTTCTGAAGGCCATCAGCAAGCGCACGCTGAAGCGCTGGTGGATACGGTGGACCGCGAGCGCGCCGCTTTCATCAAGAACTACTTTCATGCCGACTGGCCCAATCGCGCCGTCTATCACGCCATGCTGAACACAGCGGCGGGCGAAGAAAGCGTGGTGCAGGCAATGTTAAGTTTCCTGAAGCAAGGGAACGCCACGACCGCCAAGGCGGAGCAGCCAGTCGAAGCCATTCGATAAGGCCGAAACAGCACGAAAGGACAGGCACGTCCGTCAACAACTCTCCTTCCCATGCAGGGTTAGAATGCGCATGACGCCGCTTCCAGTCCCCCTGGAGGCGCCGGGAAGAAGTGCGCGGTCCCCTCGGCAAACCTATGCTGCATTGGGGTTTTCAACCAAGAACCACAAGGAGAGTTGTGATGTCAGAAAGACGGAATTGCAATCGTACCCAAACAGCAAAGCAGGCAACCGGCAGAATTTTTGCCATGGTTCTGGCCACAGCGGTGATGTGCTGCATGTGGGCAGCGCCGGCCGCGGCGCAGGGGCAGCCTTATTACGCGCCTGAGCAGCTTGACCGGATGGTTTCACGCGTAGCGCTTTATCCTGATCCCCTGCTCGCGCAGGTGCTGGCGGCGGCCACCTTTCCCAATGACATTCCCGACGCCGCAGCATGGGCGGATGAGCACCACAACCTCAGCGGCGGCCAACTGGCCGCGGCCATTGAAGGCGACCAGTTGCCCTGGGACCCGTCTGTGCAGGCGCTGCTTCCTTTTCCTAACGTGCTGCAAATGATGGCTTCTGACATGCGCTGGACCGAAGATATAGGCGACGCGTTTCTGGGCCAGCAGCAGGAAGTGATGTATGCGGTACAGAGAATGCGTCAGCGCGCGCGTGATTATGGTTATTTGCGCAGCGGTCCGCAGATCGTCGTGGCCGGCGGTCCTTACATTACGATCATGCCGGCGCGGCCGGACTACATTGTTGTTCCTTATTACGATCCGGTCGTTGTCTATGCGCGTCCGCGCCCTGGGATCTTCATCGGCGCGGCAATTGGCTTCCGCTTTGGCGTTGGCGTGGGCGTTGCCTTCCGGCCGTGGGGCTGGGGCTACAACAGGATTGCCTGGGACCGTCGCGTGGTCTTCATCAACAACGCTCCCTGGCAGCGGACGTGGGTGAACCGGCACGAATATCACCATCCTTATACCGTCCATTACTATCCTGAACATCACTATGTCAGAGGACATGAAAACCACGGACACGAAGTGGCCTACCGCGCCCATGAGCGCAATGAAGAACGCCGGGAAGAGCGCCGCGAAGAACATGCCAGAGAAGAACGGCGCGAAGAACGCCATGAAGACCATGCCCGGGTTGAACATCACGATCACGACCGCGGACGCGATTACCGCGAACACGAAAATCACGGACACGAAAACTACGGGCATGACAATCATGGCCCCGAAGCCCATGGAAACGGGAACAACGGAAACGGCAATCATGGGAACGGAAACAACGGAAACAACGGAAATCACGGAAACGGGAACAACAGCCATGGCGATAAAGGCCACGGTGAAAAAGACGATCACGGCGATCACGGCGATCACCACCGCTAGAGCCGGGCTTTAGCGCAAACTTGCCGGGCACGTTCAGAGAAAGCAAAGGGGATGCGGAACAGCATCCCCTTTTTTAGCGCGAATTGCGAAAAGCGCCAAAGCCGCGCTTTGCATTGGGATGGTTGATTGAAACCACTTTCGGTCCAGGCTTTTCGGCGGCGGGTTTATGCACTGGCTTGGCGAACTTCCTCTTGCCGGTCCCTGACCCCTTCAAGCCCAAGGCGATATCCGCAAACTCGAGATACCGGTTAAGACGCGAGGCGGTGACAGGCTCATACGTGCGAGGCGGCTTTTGCCGGGTTGAACGCGGCGCGACCCAAAGGTCATTTGCGGAGTCAATCGTCTTGCGGGTCTTAGCTTTTCCGGGAATGGATTTTCCGGGCATCCCATGCCCCCCGAACACAAGAATCAAACTCTCAATCAAGTTCTAGTTTTTATGATGCTATCCATATCATAAAGGTAGCCATTTCTAAAGCTCCTCCGCGTCGATATCGGGGGAAGTGGCTCGCCTTCTTCCATTAGAAAACTCAAATTCAGGAGTGTGCCGCGAAAGGTCTCGACCAACGACAGAACAGCCAGCGCTGGAGGCACAACGCGCCTCCGGCGCTGGGTTCACGCCAAAATGTAATCCCGCGCTTTTCTTCAGGATCAAAGGAGTTGCGTCACAGAGCAAACTCTTGCCATCAAGTTCGGATTGTCAAAGAACTTCTTTCAATCTGCCACCTGGGCGGCTTCTTTTTCCGATCACTGTAATCAGTGCTGATCAGTGAAACCGCGGGCGCCGAACTAAGACAAATGCCTGTCCCACTCACTTTGCCGTTCGGATCCGTCCCGCAGGAACTGTGGGTTAACAAAAACCTCAGCCTTCACATTCATCCCTGACACAAAATGTGGGTGCCCCATCCTTTGCGGCCCACCGATCTGCCCTTCGCACCTGACTGTCTCCGCCGCAAAGGGTGGGTTTACAAAACCTCCGACCCGCACGCTGTGACCTCAACAATCGGCGGAGGCGCAGTCAGACTCATCGTCATCCAAAGCACAAGAATTAAACTCCCCACTTCACAATCTTAACCATCCGCTTAACAAAATTCGTTTCTTCATGATTCGCTTCTTTTTCGTTGCATCGCGTCCCAAAATCGGTTACACAAAAAAACAACGGGACACGCCCGTGTTTGCGCACGGACGGTCCCTGACCACAAATCACCTTCCATAGAAAGGCGACCTATGGCTGTCCTTGATGTTACTCAAAAGATGGATATCTACGAAAGCCTGTCCACCATCAACTCGGCCTTTGCCGGAATAGTGCATCACATCCAGGCCATTCAGCAGGCCGGGGTCATCACTCCAAAATACAACCGTCTGTTCAGCGGTTTCACCCGCGAGTTGCAGGCGGAAATAAACTCAGACATCCTGGATCATCTGCATGATCGGGAACTTGAAGATTGGAGCCGCTTCGGCAAGGTGCGGCAAACTTACGAGAAGCGGCTCCGCGACCCGGACGACGTGTTCATTCAAGCCGAACAACGAAAAAAAGAGCTGGCTAAAAAACGCAAGCAAAAGAAACAATGATCGGGCCCGCCTGCTCTTAACCCAACCGGAACCCGCCCCAAAGGGCGGGTCTCCGCGATTCTGACCTTATGGTCCAACCGAATGGAGGCCCATGACCCGATTTTCACGCTGGACATTGTGTGCCCTGCTATTGATGGTGACAGGGCTTTCGTCGAGCCTTGGCGCGCAGACGGCGCAAGATGCGCCTTTGACGGTACGGAAGGTAATCGTCGGCAATGGCGTTGAACTTCATTACGTAGATCGCGGAACGGGAACGCCGGTGGTTTTTGTTCACGGGTCACTCAGCGACGGCAGCTATTGGAACGATCAGGTCAATGCGTTTGCCCAGGCGGGCTATCGGGCCATTGCGTACAGCCGGCGGCACAGTCCGCCCAACAAGAACAAGGCGCAGCCTAGTTACTCAGCCGTGGTGGATGCGGACGATCTGGCCGGGCTGATCACGAAGCTGCATCTGGGCAGGGTGCATGTGGTTGGCCATTCGTACGGCGCGCTTACCGCTTTGTTTCTGGCGATCAGGCATCCGGAGCTGCTGAGAACGCTGGTCCTGGCCGAGGCCCCTGCCGTGCCTCTGCTGGAGCATCTGGAAGGCGACCGCACTTCCACGGGCAAGGCTACGTTTGCTGACATACAGGAACGCATGGTGAATCCGATGAAGGCCGCATTTGAAAAGGGCGATCGCGAGGCCGGCTGCCGCGCATTTATTAATTATGTTTTGAATGACGCGAACGCATGGCAGAAGATGCCGGAAGCGGCGCGGCAGGACATGCTCAGCCATGCCGGCGAGTGGGACGTGATGATGACCACCGGTGAGTTGTTCCCGATGATTCAAACGCAGGCGGTCCGCAAGATTACCGCTCCGGCACTGATTCTCTCCGGTGAAAAATCCTACGGCTTTCTTGGGCTAATTGACGAGGAGCTGGCCCGGCTGCTGCCGCACGCCCGGCGGATTATTCTCCGCGGAGCAACGCACCGCATGTGGTTTGAGCAGCCCGAAGCCTGCCGGAACGCGGTGCTGGAGTTTTGGCGGGAGGTGGGAGATCGCCGTAATCGGAAGAGCAAAACCTTGAAATGCAGAGAAACGGAGGGAGCTAAAGATCGGGTGATCGCGCGTGATCGGATGATCCGGTGATCGGAAAGACAAAGCCTTACCGCGGATAACATTGATGACACGGAATGGGAAGAGAAGGCGACGATTACAACAGGAAATTCCCTTCTCTGTTTTGCTCCGTGTCTCCCTGTCTCCGTGGTGGATTTGCTCTAAATTCCCAGCAGCTTCTTAGCGTTGCCGCCGAGGATTTTTTGCCGGTCGTCTTCAGAGATGCGCATGGCTTGCAGGCTCTGCTGCATTTTGGGTATCGAGCCGATTTGGTGCGGATAGTCGCTGCCGGCAAGAATCTGGCTGGCGCCGGCGAAGCTGACGGCCAGTTCGAGCGCGCGTGGATCGAAGTTGACGGTATCGAAGAAAAATTGCTTGAGGTAAGAGCTGGGCGGGCGTGAGATGTTGGCGCGGCAATCGGGGAAAGCTTCATAGCCTCGGTCGAGCCGCTCAGACAGGTAAGGGATTGCGCCGCCGAGATGGCCGAGGACCCATTTGATGTTGGGAAAGCGCTCCGGAACGCCGCTGAAGACGAGGCTGGCGGCGGCGAGCGTGGTGTCCATGAGGAAGCCGACCAGCGGCATGAGCCAGTAGTCGAGCATGGCTTCCACGCCGACAGGATTGGTGGGATGAATGTGGACGATAGCGCCCAGTTCATTCGCGGCTTCCCAGAGCGGCCAGAAACGCTGATGGCTGAGCGCCGTGCCGTTGATGTTGCTGAAGACCATGGCGCCGCGAAACTTGAGTTGCTCCATGGCGCGGCGAAGTTCTGTGACGCTGGCGGCAGGATCACAGAGCGGCAGCGTGGCGAGAGCAACGAAGCGGCCACGTTTATCGGCCACGACGCGTGCAAACGCATCATTGGTGAGCTTGGCCAGACGGATGGCGGTCGCGGGCTCTTCTATATGCGTGCCGGGCGTGGTGAGAGTGATGACCTGGGTATCGACGCCGGAGTCTTTGATGACCTGCTCGCGATAGTCGATGTCGCGATGGCCGGGGACTGCGACGTTGTAGTCGCCGGGATAATGCAGGCAGGGATTTCCGGCGGAGTCGTGCGTGATTCGGACCGCGCTTGGCCCCTGTTCAATGGCTTTGATGTACTCCGGCGGATAGTAATGGTTATGGAAGTCGATCGTGGGCATGTTTTTCGAAGTTCCGAGCGAAGCGAGGAATCCCTGTCGTAACCAAGATCTCTCGGTTTCGCATCTTTGTTTGAATTTGTTTTATCACCATTGCGTCGAGACGTAGCACCACTACGTCTCTACATTTATATTCTCGTGCTGCGGTGAATCATCGCGCTGCTACCTGCTCGGCCGCACAGCGATGACCGTCTGCAAATTAAAACAAATCTCAACGTAGAGACGTAGCACCGCTACGTCTCCGCTGCTGCTCGTTTATTCGTACTGCGATGAGACCAGACAAAATAAATCGGAAGGCCTGAAAGAAGCAAGCCCAGTCCGAAAAAGCTATCGCGCGGAGCGGCCCAGATCTGGTTACCGGCGATGGCAGCCGAGGTGAGCAATGAAATGGCAGGAATGGCTGGATAGGCGAACGCGAGAAACCGTGGCGTGTATTGGCCGCGGCGATGCAGCACGAATATCCCCGCGGCGAGCAGCGCGAAGAACAGCCATTCGGTATAGATCACCCGCGTGAAAAGCGCGCGATAAGAGTTAGTAGCGGCCAGGACGCAGGCCCAGACCGCCTGCGCTGCAATCGCAAGATAGGGAGTTTGGCGCTTGGGATGAAGAGCGGCCATCCATCGGAAGGCGAAGCCGTCCCGGGCCATGGCGTAGTAAACCCGAGGGCCAGCCAGGGCGATTCCGTTGAGCGCGCCGAGCGCGGAGATGATAATCACGATGGTGATGGCTTTGCCGCCGAGAGGGCCGAGAACGCGCTCCATGGCGTCGGCCGCGACGCGCGTGGAAGTTGCGACGGCAGACAGCGGCATCACGTAAAGATACGCGGCGTTCAGGAGCGTGTAACAGGCAGTCACGATCAGGACACCGAAGATGAGCGCGCGCGGGATGGTGCGCTCGGGATTGAGCGTCTCACCGGCGGAATATGTGCTCATGTGCCAACCACCGAACGCGAAGAGTCCCGCGCCAACAGCCAGCCCGAAGGAACGCAGCAGGATCGGCTGTCCCGTCGCAGCAGGCACAGCGTGGTGAGCAGTCGCTCCCAGCGAAAAGAGCAGCGCGCACATCAACGCAATGGCACCAAGCTTCGCGGCGGTAAGCGTTACCTGCACTGCGCTGCCTGGTTTCACTCCTAGATATTGAATGAACGAAACAAACAAAATCGCCGCGATCGCCAGCCAGCGAATGCCAGAGTCGGTTAAACCGAAGAAATATCCTGCATATCGCGCCAGCACTACCGCGATAGCCGCCAGAATCCCTGCGTGCATCACCCAAAACATCCCCCAGCCCCAGAGAAACGCGAGCGCCGGAGAATAGATTCTTTTCAGGAAGACGTACACGCCGCCGGTTTCAGGAAATAGCCAGGAAAGTTCCGCGCAAACCAGTGCCGCGCAAAGCGTAAGCAAGCCGGAAACCAGCCACGCCAGAATCACGCCGCGTCCATCGGGCACCAGCCGTACCATCTCTGATGGCTGCACAAAAATGAACGCGCCCACAATGATCCCAACCACCATTGCGGTGGCGGCGGTGAGTCCCATGGAGCGTCTAAGTTCAGTGGACATGGAATGCGTGAAGGCCGCGCGATTCTATCACGCCGCGGGCATGAGATTTTCTCGGCAGATGTTGGCGTCTTGCCTCGACGCCCGATCATTCTCGGTGACGCCTGTCACATCGCTGGTAACAAAGGTGCAGGTTCAGGCTCGGCGCGAAGTAACGTAACCATCGTAGTTAACTGCGCCGCTTCTTTTCATTCTGCCCGCTGGTCGTCATCTCGTAATCGCCAAAACGCCAGCATTCATGCGGCAAGAATGCTGCGGTGACGCTCATTGCACGGGCAAGATGCCAGCTGCTACCGCTCTGATCCCTGCTAAAGTTACCTTGCCACCACAAGTACCGCGTCCATAAGTCATCTTTTTTGTGCGCCCAATCCCGGCGACGATACGTTTCTCACGGCTTCCCTCGGGCCGCTCGAAAAAGCTCGAAGGAAGGCCCAATGACACACGCGGCAAAGAAACTGGCGGTAAGTTTTCTGCTACTGTTTTGTGCCGCATCAGCTCAGGCGGCATCTGCCACGCCTGATCCAGCCACAAACACCAATCTTTCCGTTCGCACCATTGGAGGCTATCTGATGGTGGTGAGCGTATCCATCAATGAGCGCGGCCCATTTGATTTTCTGGTCGATACCGGCACCAACACGACTTTAATCGATCCTGGACTGGCAAAGGAGCTCGGGCTCGTTGCCAAGGACAGTCTCCAACTCGCCAGCCTTGCCAGCGCGACGAATGTGCCGCGATATTATCTCCAGACTTTTCGCGTTGGGCCGGCCTCCGTCTCAAATCAGGAAGCGCTGGCCGTGCCTCTCCCGCAGATCACCGCTCTCGATCGCAAGATTCGCGGCGTTCTGGGTATGAATTTTCTGCTCCATTTCTCATTCCGCCTTAATTACGATCGCCAAACGCTGGAGCTGTATCCCGATCCTGAAGCCGCCAACGCGCCCGCGGGCCTCCGTGTTCCGGTGGAAATCAATGAGTCGCGGCTGCTGATTAAAGTTGCCTCAAGCGCTTCTCCGCGCGGAAGCTGGAAGCTCGCGCTCGACTCCGGCATCGCTCAGTTCCTGGTCTTTCAGCAACGCATCGTGACGCCGTCCGGAAGCGCCTGCGGCAAAGCCAATTGTCTGATGCAGGTTTCCACCAATCTTGCCGACCACTCGGCATCGACCGTGCTGCTGCATGATGTCTCCATCAATGAAGCGCTCCTGCCGGATACGGAAGTCGTGGTCCTGCGCAATGATCTGCAAAAAGCGTCTGATCCGCAGGATGGTCTGCTTCCCGCCGCTCCGTTTCACTCTGTTTTCTTTGACCGCACCAACGCCACCGTGATCTTCAGCCCATCTCCGGGCACGGTGTCGATGGCGGGATTGCAACAGCCCTAACGCTTCAGGCCGCCTTCTGCCTGCGCTTCTCTTTTGCCACCTTCGCTGCCTGCTTCCCCAGCGCGGTCCTGGTTGCTTTGGGCAAGTGCGCAATCGTGCGTTTCTTCCGGGCGGCGCTTGCAGCTTTGCGTATGTTCTTGCGCGCGGTGCTGCGCTGTTTCTCACTCGGCATGGTCCTCTCCTTTAATGGCGCTTAAAGTATTGCACTGCGCGCTCATGGGCCTTGGCCTTCTCAAGCGATGAAAAAGTCCCCAGGTTGCGGCGCTTGCCGGTCTTGGGATTTTTCTTACGCGAATACAATCGGTACTCGCCGGACTTCAGCTTCCGGATCATGGGCTTCCTCAGAGTTCAGTGTTTGAGATGATCGCCGTCAGGCAGCGTGTCGCCTTTTTATTGTGATCACGCCGCGGGCAGCGCGACAGCATCTAGGTCGAGCCACCCTGATGAGATTCTTCCGCTACTTCAGATTTTTACAATACAGATACGCCCACGGGATTCTATTCTGGTGTCCGGAGGTGTTCATGACAAGTGCCGCCAAAGGGATACCCGAGGGCGCCTCGGCCATCATACCGAGGCTCTTCTGCCGCGACGTCGTGGCCGAAATTGATTTCTGCGTGAACACATTTGGCGCGGTGGAGCGCGTGCGCCGTCCTGGCCCTGACCAGCGCGCCGCTCATGCGATGCTGACCATCGGCCCAGCGATGCTTATGATCGAAGCGGAATGGCCCGGGCTGCCAAGCCATCCTCCCACTCAGACGGCAGCTCGCCGGTGGTGATCTACGTTTATGTTGAGGACGTGGATAAGACCGTGGAGCGTGCAATCGCCGGGGGAGCCAAAGTGCTCTTCCCGGTACAGAATCAGTTCTGGGGTGACCGCATTGGTTGGGTCATGGATCACTCGGGGCACGTATGGACAATTGCAACGCGTGTCGAGGAGACCACGGAAGAAGAGCGGCAGGCGCGTCTGTCCCAAATTCTGGCGTCATCCAAGGAATAAGCGTACACCCCGATTTTCCTTTGGAACAAAAGCGGATGGGTCTCAATCGCGATCCATCCGCTGTCACGTCAGGATCAAGAGTGAGTTGCATAGGACCTCCTCTTTCTGTTCAGGGACGAACTGCACTGTTCATTTTCGCACGCGCCATTTCGAAAACGGTCAAACTGTGAGATGTCTTACCGCCGCCTGCGCGCACCTAAGTGTGCGCCCCTAAAACACTTGAATTCCATTTCATAATTGGCATCCCGCTTGCTCGAAATTGTGCGGCTCTTGGCCCATGCTGCAAATGTCTGGGTTTTACCCAGCAATCGGACGGGGGAGATCCTATGGCAAAAGTGGAGCGCATTCGTGAAGTGGTAACAGGTTCGGTTGATCTGGAGTACGTCCGCCAGAAGACTGAGGCGGGCTGGAAACTGGTAGCTATGGAATGGCGCCGCGAAATCGCCGGCGACGAAACAGAGCAGCCGATTATCCTGGAAGAAATCCCCTACGGCCTTCGCGTTGCTCCTGACTGTAGCCGCCTTGAAGAAGATCCGCAGGAGCGCGGCGTGCTGGTCCAGATGATGGAATTGATCGTGCAGGATTACTCCATCACTCTTGTGGCCTCTGAACTCAACAAACGCGGCCTGCGTACCCGAGCAGGCAGTCACTGGACACCCGTCTCAGTCTTCAACATGCTTCCTCGCCTGATTGAAGTCGGCCCTGACATCTTCTCCAGTGACGACTGGGACGCTCGCCGCGAACGCTTGCTGAAGATGGTCTAGGTCGGAAGCTTTTCCGAGCGGGCGAGGCCAGAACCCGCCGAGCCCGCAGCGTCAGGAGCTTACGAAAGATTGCCACATGGCAAGCTCTTCAGCGGTTTTGGAGCGAAGCGACAGAATCTAAAGAGCGACTCCGAGGGAGCAACGCGAACCGAGGAGAAGTCGAAGGATCTCGAGGCTGCTCTTCATAACCACCGTTTCAGGGAGTTCTTACGAGAATCGATTTCCCTGCGGCTCCAGCCAAAGCGACTACCGGAGTTGCAAGTGACGGCCAACCCACGCGCCGTTAGGCGCGATTACACTTGTTTGAACCCTTTCTTCTCGATACCCTTCCCTGATGAAAATTGCCGCTATAGGCGAAGTCCTCTGGGACATCCTGCCCAGCGCCGAACATCTTGGCGGCGCGCCTTTCAACTTCGCTTTGCACGCCCGCAATCTGGGGCATGACGTTTCATTTATCAGCGCTGTTGGTAATGATGAGCATGGCCGCCGCGCGCTGGACTTGATGGAGCAAGCCGGCCTTTCCACCCGTTTCGTTCACCGGACTTCAGACCATCCGACCGGGACCGTCACTGTCTCATTTGATCCGTCTGGGCCGCAGTACCGCATCCATCGGCCCGCCGCTTATGATTTCCCTACCCTCAGTCCAGCCGAACTGGATGCTTTGCTCGCGCCGCCGCCCGCCTGGATTTACTTTGGCACCTTGCAGCAGATGAGTGTCCCGGCGCGCGATCTCACCGGGCGGCTGCTGCATGCAGCCCCCGAGGCCCGACGTTTTTATGACGTAAACCTTCGTGCCGGTTCGTTTACCCCGGATCTGGTCCGTACGCTCATTCAGCAGGCCCACGCCCTCAAGCTCAACCAGGAGGAACTCCCCTTGGTCAAAGCGATGTGCGGAATCGAAGGCGCGTCGCTTGAGCAATTCTGCCGTGAGGTCGCTGGCTCATTCCGGCTTGAATCCGTCTGCGTTACCCGCGCCGCGGAAGGCTGTGTGCTTTTGCTGGAAGGCGAATATGTTGAGGCGGGCGGCTTTCCCATCCAGGTGGCGGATGCCATCGGCGCGGGCGACGCCTTTTCCGCCGCCTTGGTGCATGGCATCAGCTCAGGATGGCCCGCTCATCAGGCCGCCGAATTCGCCAACCGCGTGGGCGCTCTCGTCGCCAGCCGCCCCGGCGGCTCCCCGCGCTGGACAGTGACGGAAGCCATGGCACTCTAGGGTTGCTAATGCGGTGCGGCATGAAAATTTATTCGCTTGCCATGGGGCAAGTGTGGATACAATACGCGGCAGCAAAGCATTTTCAAGAGGAGGGAAATGCGTATGGGTAGACCTGTTGGCGTTACGATTCTTGCGATTCTCGACTTTATCGGGGCCGCCTTTTGTCTTCTGGGTGGAATTGGCATGATCTTGGGAGGCGGTTTCATGGCCACGATGATGAGTCAACAAGGCGGCCAGGAGAGTGCCGGCGCAGCCGGTTTTTTCGCCGGGCTTGGCGCTGTCGCCGGAGTGTTCATCATCATTATCGGTGGAGTCTGCGCTTTAGTGGGATTTGGCTTATGGAAACTCAAGGGGTGGGCGCGCATCGTTAGCATCGTTCTGGCTGGAATAAGCGGCGCCCTCCAGTTGCTCGGCTTACTGGGATCTTTGGCGCACTTCAACCTGTTTGCCGTTGTCTGGAGCTTGTTCTGGATCGCGATAGACGCCCTCATCATCTGGTATTTGCTCAAGCCGGAAGTAAAGGCAGCGTTTCAAGCTCCTCAGGTCCGCGCCGCGTCAGCATAACGCAAGCCCCTAACGACACTCGGCAAAGGGACGGGATGCCCGTCCCTTTACTCTTTTCAGGACGATCTTAGAAACGCTCCTCCTTTGACCATGAACGGCCTGCACCTGACTACAACTCGACTTGAACTGGTAGCGGGCACCATCGCACTGGCCAAAGCTGAGATCGATGACCTGCCGGCGTTGGCCCGAATGCTCAATGTTCCTCTTCCCGCGCACTGGCCTCCTCCGTTGAACGATGAGCAATCGCAGAAGTATTTCCTAAACGCGCTGCTGAACGCCGCGCCCGACCACGCCGGCTGGCAGCTCTGGTATTGCGTTCTCCGTGAGCCGCGCGTCCTGCTCGGCAGCGCTGGATTCAAGGGCATTCCCGCCGAGGGTCTGGTGGAAGTCGGATACAGCATGCTGGAAGAACATCAGCGCAACGGCTATTGCACTGAGGCCGTTCGCGCCCTGATTGGCTGGGCGTTTCAGCATCCGGATGTAAACCTGGTCATCGCCCACACTTTGCCGGACCTGCTGCCTTCCATCCGCGTGATGGAAAAATGCGGCCTGGTCTTTGCCGGCAATGGTCCCCTTGAGGACGGCGTGCAGACAGTTCGCTACGAGTTAACGCGGGAACGGTTCCAGCAGTCGCGCCGTTGAGCAGCATTGTGGTTGCAACCTCCGCACCAGCCGCCGGCAGCCGTGGGTAGTAGTCAGCTTGATTTCCACAGCTCAGAAAAGTCAAATTTCCTCAAAAGACGTCTACACCTTGTCATCCTGAGCGTCGCGCGAGTTCCGGCGGAGCCGGAATCAGCGCAAAGTCGAAGGATCCCGAGAATGTATCCTTGTCTATGCTGCAGCAGGGAGTTCTCTTAAAAACATTTTCCTCTGCAATTTATTGTCTCGCAGTCGCATTGAAGCACTGAGAAAAGCCTGGGGAGAATTCCCTGATGCGGCATGAGCGACGGAGGCATCCTCGGGATGGTTCGACTCGCCCTCGCCTCTCCCGCTACGCGGAATCGTTCGGGCTTCGCTCACCACTACAGGTGGATGCTGTAATTTTCAAACTGACCCACTGTCCAGCCCTTGCTTGCATAACTGACACGGCTCCCATCATAAGTCTGCCCAATCCCTGTACAATTTCTTTGCGCCTCTGAAACCGCATGCCAAATCTCGTCTTTCTTTTTGATGTTGACAATACGCTGCTCGATAACGACCGCGTCACTGCTGGTCTGAAGCGCCATCTGGAGCAGCAGGTCGGCCCGGAACGCCAGCAGCATTATTGGGACTTTTTTGAGCAGCTCCGCACCGAGCTTGGCTACGCGGATTATCTCGGCGCGCTCCAGCGTTACCGCCTGGAATATCCGCGCGACCCCAGCCTGCTTACAGTCTCGCACTTTCTCATCAGCTATCCCTTTGCCACGCGGCTTTACCCCGATTCGCTGGATGCCGTCGAGCACGTCAAGCAATGGGGCACGGCCGCCATTCTTTCTGACGGCGACGTTGTCTTCCAGCCGCTGAAGGTCGAGCGCTCCGGAATCTCCGAGTCGGTCAACGGCAACGTGCTGATCTACATTCACAAGGAAAAAGAGTTGGACGACGTGGAACGCCGCTTCCCTGCCGATCACTACGTGCTCATCGACGATAAGATCCGAATCCTGACGGAGGTCAAGAAGATCTGGGGCAGTAAGGTAACAACCGTTTTCCCCAGACAAGGGCATTACGCGCTCGATCCCAAAATTGTTGCCGCTTATCCTCCGGCTGATCTGACCATCGATCGCATCGGCGAGCTGATGAAGTACGGCCGCGATGCCTTTCTCGCGAAAAGCTGACCTGAGATTTCACCGCGAATTAAATCTCACCACGGAGGCACGGAGACACTGAGAATTGCCAAAACGGGGTAAGCCACCGTCACGCGAAAACCGCGCATGCCGGGGGCACGGGCAAGTGCCAGAATTGAAAACCAAACCTCCGCTTCCTCTTTATCCTTAGTGTTTCAAGGTTTTGGGGTTTGTCTTTCCTGCTTTTCTCCGTGTCTCTGTGCCTCCGTGGTGACAAGGCTTTTCTTTCGCAGCTTGCCGAAAGGCCCCGGCTTGTAGACAATTTCTATTAATTTCAAAAACAGGAGAAGATCAATTGCCCAAATACGTCATCGAACGCGAAATCCCCGGCGCAGGGAACCTGAAGCCGGCAGAACTCCAGGCCATTTCACAAAAATCATGCGGCGTGCTGAAGAACCTTGGACCACAAATTCAATGGGTGGAAAGCTTTGTGACCCAGGACAAAATTTACTGCGTTTACATTGCGCCCAATGAAAACATGGTGCGTGAACATGCGAGCCAGGGCGGCTTCCCGGCCAACAAGGTCTCGGAAGTAAAGACCATGATTGACCCAACAACAGCAGAGTAGCCGGAGTGCAGGCGCCCTCGCCTGCGCCCGGCAAGCAGCCTGTCACGTCCTGGCCGCGATTCCCTGCACTTCAAACCGCGCGTCAAACAGAAGCGTGCCGGATCCCAGAAACGCCCGCGCGGGGAATTCGCCCTGGAAGTAGCTTCGATAGACCGTGTTGAACGCCTCAAACAGCGTCACGTCGGAGCAGAAAATCTGCAGTGACAAGAGGTTCTCCATGGCCAGGCCGGCGGCCTCCAGCGTCTGCTTTATGCCATCCATCACCAGCCGCGCCTCTTCCTCGGCGGTCGCCGGAGGACGCGCGGTCTTGGGATCAAGGCCAAGATGCCCGCTGAGATAAAGCGTGTCACCGTGCCATACCGCATCGCTGAATGGCAGGTTGCTGCGCGTGGTGCGCTCTGATCGAATACGTTTCTCTTGTGCCGCCATGGTTCCTCCGGTAATTGAGTGGCCTGCATTGCAACAGATGCGCGCGCAGGCCCGCACAATTCATTTTTCTTAACCTACCCGCTCCCGCAGGGTAAAATCTGAATCCAGCTAGCAACAATTCTGCCTTCTGGAGGATACATGCGTAAATTTCTGGCGGTCCTGCTTCTGCTGCCTGTGATTTCCCTGGCGCAGACCGCCGCGCCGAAGAAAGCTGCTACAAAAGCCAAACCAGCCGGGCCTGCTCCGGTCGTGGTCACGCCAGACAAGATTCAGTGGGGCCCCGCGCCTCCCGTCTTCCCTGCCGGCGCGCAATTTGCCGTGATTGCAGGCGATCCCGGCAAGCCCGGCCCCTTCGTCGTTCGTCTTAAATTTCCCGATGGTTACAGGGTAATGCCGCACTGGCATCCCACAGCCGAGAACGTGACGGTGATCTCCGGCGAATTCCACGTCGGCATGGGCGACAAGTTCGATGAGAGCTCCATGCTCAAGTTACCTGCCGGGTCCGTTGCCGTCGTCCCCACGCACCACAACCATTACGCCATGGCCAAAGGTGAAAGCGTGGTGCAGGTCAATGCCACCGGCCCCTTCAAGCTCGTCTACGTCAACCCGTCCGACGATCCGACCCACGGGCAGGCCAGCCCTGCGAAGAAGGGCGGCACGGCCAAAAAGAAATAAAAAGAAGGAAAAGGTAGTGTTCCACCGAGGGTGCGCTGCGGCGCGCCCTTTTCTTACATCTTGATCGGCGGACAGGAAGGAGTGGCCACAGCCCTGATTCTCTGCAGGATGTTCTCCCGCGCCTTCTTCATAGCTGTCTTGTCGTCCAGCAACTGCAAGGCCCAGTTTGCGCCCATGGCCAGCGAGTAGATCTCAAATGCAAACTGCTCCGCATCGATCGATGCCTTGATATGTCTGGCTTTCTTTGCCGCTTCCACTGCCCGCGCCAGCGTGCCGAGCCATGCTTTCATCGCAGCGGCAATGGCGTCGCGCACCGGCCCGGTGCGGCTGTCGAATTCGAATGAAGCCGCCGTAAAAAAGCAGCCACCCTTGAATACGCGCCCTTCCACGTGCTTCAGCCAGCCCTGGCACAACCGCAAAAGCCGCTGCACTCCCTCGGGCTCCGCCAGGGCCGGGCGGACGTTGTGCTCCACAAAAATTTCGCGCGCCATCTCAATCGTCGCCAGTTGCAGCTCTTCCTTCGATCCGAAATGGGCGAACAGGCCGCTCTTGCTCATCTTCAATTCATCGGCCAGCCGGCCAATGGTCAGCCCTTCCAGCCCTTCTACCGACGCCAGATCCACTGCAACGCGCAAAATACTTTCGCGCGTACGCACCCCTTTGCGGGGACGAGGCTGCGGTTTGGCGTCCTGGAGCGCCGGCATATGCGGATAATTTAACGCAAGAAACATAATAGCACGAACGTTCGTTTTTATGCCATAATGGTTGGCGTTTCCCGGAGGGGCCCCCATGTTGCACCCTGTTTTGCGCAGCTTCTTCCTCCTTCTTATCCTCAACTCCGCGGCGCTGGCGCGCGCGGAAGATGTTCAGCTTGGCACGTGTGACCGCCTTCCTGTAATTGACGTCACGGCGCCCGGCGTCAAATCCAAAATGCGCTTCCTGGTCGATACCGCCGCGACCTCCATTCTCAACAGCAAGTCTTTTTCCTCCGGCAATCCCAACAAGATTGCCGTCACTTCATGGCGTGGCACCGTGGAAACCGCGGCAAGCACGGTCACTGTTCCTGAACTCATCATCGGCCAGCATCATTTGAAAGACCTGCGCCTCCCCGCGGTCGACCTTTCTCCCATTGGCGACCGCTGCGGCAAACGGATCGACGGCATACTGGGCGTGGACCTGCTGTCGAGGCTCGGCGCGACAGTCGATCTCAAAGAGCATACCGCCCACTTGCTGCCCGACGCGCAAAGCACGGAATCTGCCTTGGAGCAGTTGCACCAGCGCCTGTCCGGCTGCGAAGACGCTTTCAACCGCGCGGATGAGCGCGCCTTCAGTGAGTGCCTTGATCCGGATGTAGTCACGTTCACGCCCGCCGGCGACTTCTATGGCCGCGCCGCAAACCTTAACTACTATCGCAAGGCTTATTTTCAGCAGAGGCCGCCCGCGCAACTCACCACTGTCCCCCGCGCGCATCACCTGATCGGCGATGCCGCCTGGGTGGAGTATGATCTGAAAATCGCCGTGGGACAGCGGATGATCGTTGCCCGTGGAACGGCCCTCTGCCACAGGAGCAATGGCGTGTGGCGTATCGTTCACCTGAACCATTCCCTTCCACCTGCTCAAGATATTCAGGTGCAAAAGGAACGCTAGCCGCCCATGACCGCTCGCGAAGAACTCATGAAAAACAAAAGCGCCGCCGACCGTTCGCAGGCCGCCAGGAGCCGGAAGTTGCAGCGCTGGGTCAATCTCTATCCGCCTTACCTGGGCGCAGCCGTGCGCGTGACCCACGTCTCCCCCGACTTCCGTCACGTAGAAGTCGAGATGCCGCTGCGCTTCTACAACCGCAACTATGTCGGCACGCATTTTGGCGGATCGCTTTATTCCATGTGCGACCCTTTTTACATGCTCATGCTCATCAATATCCTCGGGCCGGGGTACATTGTGTGGGACAAGGCCGCTACTATCCGCTTCAAGAAACCGGGCAAGGGCGTGATGAAGGCAACTTTCGACCTGACGGAAGAGAAGATTGCCGAAATTCGAGCGGCCGCAGACACCCAGCCTAAAGTCGAACCTCAATTCCAGGTGCTGGTGAAGGACGCGGAAGGAGCCGTGGTGGCTGAGGTGGACAAGCTGCTCTATATCAAGAAGAAGCCACAAGAAGCTTAGAGCCAAAAAAATCCGGCCCTCAAGGGCCGGACCATGTTCACAATCGTGCCGGGAGTTTAGTTGGGAATCTTGTTGTCGTGCTCGTCGAAATCTTCTTTCGCTGCCTGCCCAACCGCCGGGCCAACACCGGTCTTGCCTGGGTGCGCTGGAATCGAGATCAGAACCTCGCCCACGTTATTGGAGTAATTTGACTCCGGAAGCTGATGGCAAACCTGGTTTCCGTTGGCATCGATTTTCTCCAGGAAACGGCATGGCTCATTGGCCGTAGGCGTATACGGGGGATTTACCGTGATGCGAATGATGTAGTCCCCCGGCGGCACAACCGGCTGGCCGTCGCCACCGTCAAGAACAAAATACTGTCCGCCCAGGAAGAAGCGGTAGGTGTCCGCCCAGCCATGGCTGATGCCCTGGTTGCCGGGAATGCCAATGGCGCCGCAATTCCTGAATTGCGAACTGCGCGGCGGCTCGGTTCCGTCAGCCGCAGGCACGGGATCGGTATCGAGCATGCAGAAACCCTTTTTGGCCGCCTTCCAGACAAAGCCGCTGACAGGGTCGATCAACTCGTAGAGTGCGTAGTGGCGGAAATGGTAATGGTGGTGGCAACTGGCAAATTCGAACAGGCCATCATTGTTGGCTACGTGCACGTTCGGATCGCCCACAAAAATATCTGCATCGCCGATGTTCGGCGTCTCCACGGTAAAGCGCACGATGGTGCGGGTCCCCGGCGTGACGCCCCCTTCTTCCACGCTGCACGCTACCGCATCCAGCTTCTCGTCGCGGACCACCCATTGGTGCGAGAGCAGTTCGGTATTTACGATCAGGTCGGGCGTGCCTGTCGAGTCCAGTTGGCTGCTCGGGCTCTGTGGGGATTGCGCAGGACAACATAGGGATGCAACCATCAGAAGCACGGCAAGGGCGAATAGCTTGTTTGGTTTCACAGTAAAGCCTCCGTTCTAAAATGCTCTAATTTGCGGGAGGCATCTTATCCCGTGATCGGGCTGAAGGCAAGCGGAACGCGAGAATTATCCCTGCTTTTGCCACCGCTGCTCCGCCAGACGGTCCGCGGCCAGATAGCTTGGAATCTTCTCCCGCTCGGCCAGAGCGAATATCTTCAGCAGCGTGTCATAGATCGCATCGGTCTTCGCCAGCGTTTCCGGGACGCCCCAACCCAGCAGCTCCCTGCAACCTCCATTGATGACTCCGCCTGCATTGGCAGCGTAATCAGGAGCATAAATAATGCCTCGGCTCTCCAGCAGATCGCCATGGCGCGGCTCCAGCAACTGGTTGTTGGCCCCTCCCACCACCAGCGCGGCCTTCAACCGCGGGATCGTCTGGTCATTTAGCACGCCACCCAGCGCGCACGGCGCGAATATGTCTGCCTGGGCGAAGTAAATCTCTTCCGGCTCCGCCGCCGTTGCGCCATACTCGCCGACTACGCGCTTGACCTTCGCCGCATCCACGTCGGTCACAATCAGCTTGGCGCCCACCCGGGCCAGCTCTCCGGCCAAAAAATAACCCACGTGCCCGCAGCCCTGAATGGCCACAGTCTTCCCCGCCAGGTCATCGCTTCCCCATTTGTATTTTGCGGTGGCCTGCATCGCGCGAAAAACGCCGCGCGCGGTATGGGGTGAAGGATCGCCCGATCGTCCCTGCAATCCGCCAACATATGTTGTCTCTTGCAGCACGTACTCCATGTCCGCCGGACTGGTTCCCACGTCTTCCGCGGTGATGTATTTGCCCGCCAGGCTGTTTACCATCCGGCCATGGGCGCGAAAAAGTTGTTCCCGGTCCCGGGCTTGCTCATCGCGCATGATGATGGATTTGCCGCCGCCAAATGGCAGGCCGGCCAGGGCGTTCTTGTAGGTCATGCCGCGCGCCAGCCGGAGCGCGTCGGTCATGGCGTCCTCTTGCGTTGTGTAACGCCAATAACGCGTGCCGCCTATCGCCGGCCCCAGAGCGGTGCTGTGGACTACCACAATTCCGCGGTATCCTGCGGCCTCGTCCAATCCAAGCACCACACGTTCATACCCGGGCACACGGATTTCGCTGAATTTCATTTGCGGTCCTTTGTGAATTTGTAGGATGGAGTACCTTTGAATTTACCAGATTGACTGACGCACGCGGAAGGGCGTCTTCAGTACAATGCTCTTGCCTATGTCGAAAACTTTTTCTCTCGTGCGCTTCGTCCCGCTTTGCATGCTTCTCGTCTTTTTATCCGGCGTCGCTTTCTCGCAGGGGATCGATCCCAATCTTTACAGCGGACTGCGGTGGCGGATGATCGGCCCGCATCGTGGCGGACGCACCATAGCCGTGGCCGGGGTTGAAGGCCAGCCGAACGTTTATTACTTTGGCGGCGTTGGCGGCGGCGTGTGGAAGACCGCCAACGGCGGCGTTACCTGGGATCCGATCTTTGACAGCCAGCCAATCTCGTCCATCGGCGCGCTGGCCGTGTCTCCTTCGAATCCAAGCGTCATCTATGTCGGCACGGGTGAAGCCGATTTCCGCTCCAACCTGACTTACGGCAACGGCGTTTACAAATCGACCGACGGCGGACGAACGTGGAAGAACATCGGATTGGCCGCCTCGCGCCACATCAGCCGGATTGCCGTCGACCCTCGCAATCCTGACATGGTTCTCGTAGCCGTCATGGGCAGTGCTTACGGCCCAGGCGCTGAGCGAGGCGTTTTCCGTTCCGCCGATGGCGGCGCAACCTGGCAGAAGGTCCTGTTCAAAGACGAAAATACCGGCGCGATCGACATCACGCTTGACCCCGACAATCCGCAAACCGTGTGGGCTGCTCTGGTGCACGACCAGCGGCCGCCCTGGAGCGCTTATCCTCCGGTCACAACCAACGGCGCAATCTACAAATCGACTGATGGCGGCACAACGTGGAATCCCGTCACTGGAGGTGGCCTTCCTGAAGGCGACTGGGGCCGCGTGGGCCTGTCCGTTGCCCGCGGCACTCACGGCCAGCGCGTCTATGCGCTGATCGACACGAAAGAGGGCGGCGTGTTCAAGTCCGATGATGGCGGCCAGATCTGGAGCCGCACCAGTAAAGATCCGCGCCTTGGCCGCCTCTGGTATTTCGGCGAAATTTACGTCGATCCCAAAAACGCGGACACGGTGTACGTTCCCAACGTATCTATTTATCGTTCCACTGATGCGGGAAAAACTTTCGCGGCCATCAAGGGCGCGCCCGGCGGCGACGACTATCATGCTTTGTGGATCGATCCCAGCAACCCGCAGCGAATGATTTTTGGCAGCGACCAGGGCGCGGGCGTGAGCGTGGACGGTGGCGCCACCTGGAGCAGTTGGTTCAACCAGCCCACAGCGCAGTTCTACCACGTGGCGGTTGACAACGATTTCCCCTACCACGTTTACGGAGCGCAGCAGGATAGCGGCAGCGTTTACATTCTCAGCCGCAGCAATGACGGCTCCATCACGTTCCGCGACTGGCACCCCGCGGGCGCGGGCGAAAGCGGCTACATCGCTCCCGATCCTTCCGATTCCAACATCATCTATGGCGGCGGGACCTATGGAGAACTCTTCCGTTACGACCGTCGCACCGGCCAGGCACAGATCATTGCGCCTGATGCCATCCGCAACTTCGGCGAAGCCCATCCCGAGCATCGCTATACTTGGACATCGCCGGTGGTATTTTCGCCGCAGGACCCACACACGCTTTATTTCGGATCACAATACGTGCTGCGCAGCACAGACCGCGGCAATAGCTGGGAAAAGATCAGCCCAGACCTGACTGGCACAGACCCCAAGGCGTCCCAAGAAGGACCTTTGACGGTTGAGAATGCCAAACCCCGAGGCCACGGCGTGGTGTATACCATCGCGCCTTCGCCCGTGAGCGCAGGACAAATCTGGGCCGGCACCGATAGTGGAATGATTCAGCTCACGCGCGATGGCGGCAAGACGTGGAACAACGTTACTCCTTCAGGGCTATCTGACTGGAGCAAGATCAGCATTATCGAAGCGTCGCATTTTGCTGCCAGCGCGGCCTATGCCGCGGTCGATCGCCACCGGCTCAATGACATTGGTCCGTACATCTACCGCACCCGCGATTTCGGCAAGACCTGGACGCGAATCAACAACGGCATACCCGACGGCGCTTATGTTCGCGCGGTCCGCGAAGATCGCGTCAAGAAAGGCCTGCTCTTTGCGGGTACGGAGCTCGGAGTCTTCTTTTCCATCAACGACGGCGACTCGTGGCAGCCTCTTCAGCTTAACCTTCCGGTCTCGCCGGTGCATGATCTGGTAATCAAAGACAATGACCTGGTTGTTGCCACGCATGGCCGGGCTTTCTGGATTCTCGATGACATCGCGCCATTGCGCCAGCTCACCGCGGATGTGCAGTCAGCCGCTGCCCATCTCTTTGTGCCTTCACCCGCCCTGCGTATCCGCGCCACCACCCATGGTGACACGCCCTTGCCTCCGGAAGAGTCTGCCGGAGAGAATCCACCGCCCGGCGCAATCTTCTACTATTACTTGAAGTCACCCGCGCAAGGTGAAGTAAAGTTTGAAGTACTGGATGACAAGGGCAATGTGGTGCGCTCGTATTCGAGCAAAGACCAGCCATTCCGTCCGTCCACGCCGCCAGCGTTCCCGATGTATTGGTTCAAACCTGAAAACCTGCTCTCGCCTGACGCCGGAATGCATCGCTTCCTTTGGGATGTCCGCTACTCCGCGCCGCCGGTCGCCCAGCCCGGATACAGCATGTTTACCGTGGCCGGACGTGACGTGCCGCGAGAGCCTTCTGGGCCGCAGGCGCTTCCCGGTTCTTATCAAGTACGGTTAACGGTCGATGGCAAGGCCTATACCCAGCCTTTCAAACTCATCATGGATCCGCGCGTTAAAACTACGCCTCAGGATTTAGAAAAGCAATTCGCGTTGGAATTGAAGCTGGCTCAAACTTTGCGGCAGGCTAACCAGGCAGTGGAAGATATTCACGCTGCAGCTCAGGCGGGCAAGATCAGCGCTGACGATGAAAAGAAACTGGCAGGCGTGCGTCGGCGCCGCGGAGAAGCCGAACCCGAAGGTCCGCCGGGCCAGCAGCCTGCGTTCGCACAGGTGATTGGCAATTTGTCGCAGCTCATTGTCGGCGTAGACAGCGCGGACGCGGCCCCCACGACGCAGCAAACTCAGGCCGCCGAAAAAACGCTGGCCCAGGCGCAGGCACTGTTCAAGCAGTGGGAGGCGTTAAAGCCCAGATAGCATGCATATGGCGGACGTAGTCATTATCGGCGGCGGCATTGTTGGCTCCAGCATCGCCTGGCACCTCACGCACGCGGGCTGCAAGAGCGTGCTGGTTATTGAGCGTGAAAGCTCCCAGGGCAAGGGCTCCACCGGCAAGAGCATGGGCGGAGTGCGCGCGCAGTTTTCCACGCTCGTGAACATTCAAATGTCGCTGTATTCGATTCCCTTCTACGCCAGATTTGAAGAAGTCGTTGGCCATCCAGCCGATTATCGCCCTCAAGGATATCTCTTCCTCGCGACCAAAGATTCACATCTCGCGTACCTGCGTGACAATTTCGAGCGGCAAAAGAAACTGGGCCTCACCACCGCCCGCTTGCTTGCTGCCGAGGAGATTCGCGCCATGCTGCCGCAACTTCGTTCCGACGACGTTCTCGGCGGCAGCTTCTGCTCGACTGATGGCTTCGTCGATCCCTATAGCGTGATGAACGGCTTTATGGCGTCCGCCGTGGAACGCGGCGCAACATTGTGGAAGAAGACCGAGGTCACGAGCATCACCTCCGATGGACACGGCGCATTCACCGTGCAAACCGCCCGCGGCCCGGTAACAACCCGGACGGTCGTCAACGCCGCCGGCGCGTGGGCGGCGCAAATCGCAAAATTCGTCGGCGTCGATCTGCCGGTTGAACCGCTGCGCCGCATGCTGGTGCCTTCGGAGCCTTTTTCCGACTTTCCGCACTCGTCGCCCATGGTCATCGACATGAGCACCGGCTTCCATTTCCGTCCGGAAGGCCGAGGCTTTTTGCTGGCATGGAACGATCCCGAGGAAACACCGGGCTATAAGACCGACTTCGAACCTTCTTTTATCGAGAAAATTCTGATGCACGCGGCCGACCGCGTACCTGCCTTCGAAAATCTCCCAATCAACCCAAAACGCGCCTGGGCGGGCCTTTATGAAATGACTCCCGACCATCACTGCGTGCTCGGCCCGGTTGACGCGGTGCCCGGTTTTTTCCTTGCGAACGGCTTTAGCGGACACGGCGTAATGCATTCACCCGCCACAGGTAAGATCCTTGCAGACTTGATTTTGCATGGAAAGACGAATGTGGTGGATGATGTTTCTGTCCTGGCCTTTGAGCGCTTCGTTCGAGGAGAATTGCTGCACGAAACCGCGGTGCTGTAATGCGTCGCCGCTGATCACGCAGATGAGCGCAGATCAAGAACACGTTGCCGCCAATCCCGCGAATGCACAAGAACTAGAATCTTAAATGCGATTCGCACATTTCGCGTTAATTCGCGGTCACTTGTTTTTGATCTGCCGCATCAGCGAAATCTGCGGCGATGTGCTTTGGCGGAATGCTGACTTACTATTGGTGCGCCGGATTAACCACCTGGAACGAACTGATGATGCGGTTCACATCAGCCGGGCGTTTTCCCTTGTATCCGGCGCTTATGATGTAAAAGATTTTGTCTCCGCAGTGGAAGCGGTGCAAACTGCGCTGATCGGACGAGCCGGTCTCGTACTCCAGGCCTCGCAATCCGGAAAGGCTCACTTCTTTGAGCGTTCCCCGAATCACCGGCTCCTTCGGATCTTTGTTGCTGTCTGCCTTGTCCCACAGATCGGCCAGCGTGGTCTCGCAATCCGTGAGTCGATGGACTGCCCGCAGGCTGAAGACCGCGCCATCGGCAAGCCGGACCGAGTACACATGGATGTGACGATCGCCGCCATCGTTCCGCGGAGTTGCCTGGGCGGGCAGCGTTATGGCGAATCCGTCGTCAGGATAGACGTAGGGTCTCCACTGCTGCGCTTGCGGTTTAGAGGCGGAATGTTTTTGGGCCAGGCTGGCGCCCGTAATCAGCAAGGCAAGAGTCACTGCGACAAGGCTTTTCATCTCTGTGAAACATCTTACCAGCCTCGCGCCCGCGCCAGAAGCGGCCTACGCTGTCTTCGCCAGCGCCGAGTCCAGCTTTTGCATCGCCACGCGCAACGCATCCAGGCCGGCAAACCGTCTTCCTTCAACTTCCACTTCCGAGGCCAGTTGGTTGGCCATGCGTGTAATGCAATGAATCCGCTCTTCGGTAATCATCGTGGAAAGCTCACGGCTGTCGCCATCGAGCCAGGTTTGGACTTGCCATCCTGTCTGCCGGGCGCGGTCCACGGCATAGCGAAACTCGCTTAAAACGCGGCGATCCACCATCCCCGCGCTCAATAAATGCTCCAGGCGGTTGAGTTCGCCGGTAATGCGGGCCACCTGATTTGTTACCTGCTTACCAAAAGCCTGATTGGCTTCTTTAATTGCTGTTTCTCTGATTACTGCATCCGTCATTTTTTGGGCACTCCGGAAGGTCATGTACCTTGTAAAGGTAGAGTAGTACAACTTCCGCGGCAGACGTTAGTGACCTTGGTAACCGATGGGTAGTTCCGTCCCTGCCGCACAGAAAAAGGCCCAACCAGGTTTTGGACAACCGTGGGGCTGGGCCGTATCCTGCCGGTCTTCCTGTCTAACGGACGCGCGAAATCGGAATTGTTACGGGCTGGTCCAGCGCGAATTCCAACAGCGTTTCGCTGGGCACATGCACCTGATCGCCCTGAGTCGCCACCTGGACTGCCGTCCCTGCGCCTGCGCCCACCCCAGCGCCTATGGCTGCGCCTTTCCCGCCTCCGACCACGGCCCCTATCAGCGCTCCAACCGCTGCGCCTCCGCCCACTTTCGTTGCTGTATTCGCCGTGCGCGACTTGCCGCTTAACTCGTAATTGCCGGTGGAAAGCGCGTAGGTTTGTCCGTTCACCACAATGCCGGTGAGTGACAGCTTGAGCTGAGCCTTGCCGGCAAGGCGTCCTGCTTCCTTGGCTTCTTCCAGCCGGCCATAAACGTCAGCGCCTTTGGGAACGACCAAGACATCATTTACATACAACGGCTGGTCCAGGGTCGCGGAAAACTTGTCGCCCACTTGGTTGCGGTCAGAATCGATGGAGTCAATCGTCCGGATCGTCAGGCGCGTTCCAGTTGGAACGCTGACTCGGTCTCCTGTGACTGGCGCGGGCGTTGTTGAGCGGACGGGCGCAGGCGGCGCAGGTTCGGGATAATTCGGCGCTGGCCGCGGTGCCGGCTCAGAATAGTTCGGTTCCGGGCGGGGACGAGGCGCTAAAACGTTGTCGGTCGAAGAGCGTCCGGAATCGGAATCAAACTTCAGCGCACTTATGTCTGCCACCGCATAGTGTTGCACCGTTGAGCCCACGCGAAAGCTCAACTGCGCTTCCGAGCCACCGATAAACGTTCCTTTGATCACGCTGCCGTTCTTGAGTTCAAGCGTGTCAGCATGGGCGGAAATCAGCGGCAGGCACATGCCCGCCATCATCATTGCAAGAGCGAATCTCTTCACAACTACCCTCCTGGCCGGATGCGGTCCTTACCCAAAGTCTAATACTTCTTATAGCTGGTGGATGATGATGAGATGCCGGAAATCTAAGGAGAGTTGCCGGAATCATCGTCCATCGACCATCGTAGAACTGCTGCACGCCCTTACTGCTTCAGCCTGCCCAGGAGTAGAGTATTCACTGATGAAGCCAGCAGCCATCGGCGTGCGCGTCCACTCCGGATGGGGCGCTATTGTGGTACTTGCCAGCTCGCCCGCTTCGCCGGCAATCATTGAACGATCGAAAATCACCATCATCGATCCAAAATCCCCCGGTGCCATGCAGCCCTATCACTACGCTGCGTCCAGGGAGCTTGCCGCGGCGGAAAAGCACATTGCCCGCTCCGCCGCCGACTGCAGCCGCATCGCTGTCAAGGCCCTCACTGAACTTTGCGCCCAGTTGCGCGATCGTGGTTTTGCAGTAATCGGCGCCGCCATCCTGCTCAGCTCGGCCAAACCGCTGCCGGCCCTCGACAAAATTCTCGCTGCGCACCCGCTGATCCACACCGCCGAAGGCGAATTCTTCCGCCAGGCCTTCCGCACGGCCTTTGAAAGCCTGGAAGTTCCTGTCACCGGCATCCGCGAACGCGATCTTGACGAGCGCGCACAGCAAGCATTCGGAAAACTCGCCGCTCAGGTTCGCAGGAACATCGATGGCATGGGACGAGTCCTTGGTCCGCCATGGACGCAGGACGAAAAGACGGCTGCGCTGGCGGCCGCCATTGTGCTGGCCGAAACCAGTCCCCACCCGAAAGCCCGCTCTGTCAATGCTCGCGGCGCATAGGCCGCAGATCATAGACCCATGACCAACGACCAGAGCATGCCCATGCCGCATAGATTCCTTCAAATAACCCTCAACTTTGGATAGACTCATCCCTTCCAAAACTCTAGAGCCAGGCGGTGCATATGCGGAAACTGGTACGTCACGCGGCTGTGGTATTTCTTATTTCGATTGCGGTTCAGCCCTGGTGCGCACAGGCGCAGCAGGCAGACCAGCCTGTGCTCCACGGCTACCAGAAAGCTCCGCAGCCGATCTCTGACATTCTGAACGCGCGCCCCACACCGCTGGTGCAGTTAAGTCCCAACGGCAAATGGCTGCTCGCGGCTGACCGTCTGGCCAATCCGCCGGTCGCCGATCTGGCGCAGCCCATGCTGCGTCTAGCCGGAATACGCATCAATCCCGCGACCAACGGCCGTCACCATCCACCCCGCCTTATCGCCTTGAGTCTGACTGAGGTCGCGACGGGCAAGACGCGCAAGGTCACCGGTCTTCCCGCCAATCCTTATCTCAACCTTCCTGACTGGTCGCCCGACGGCACCAAATTCGCTTTTACCAACACCGTCGCCGAGGGCATCGAGCTGTGGGTTGGCAATGTTGAGACCGCCAAGGCCGAGAAGCTTGAAGGCTTAAGGATCAGCGCCATCTTGGGCGATCCTGTGCAATGGATGCCCGATGGCAAATCGCTTCTCGTCCAGACCGTACCCGGCAGCCACGGAAATCCTCCAGCGGAACCCAAAACGCCCGACGGTCCCATCATTCAGGAGAGCGACGGAAAAAAGGCCCCAGTCCGCACTTATGAAGACCTGCTCGAAAACCGGCATGATGAAGACCTGTTCGACTACTACGCCACGGCGCAGCTGACCCGCGTCAATCTTCCTCACGCGGGCCATCTTGGTCCAATTCACGCGAGCATTGACATCAATGGAGCAACCAGGATCGGCAAGCCCGGAATTTTTTCCCGCACTGATCCCTCGCCCGATGGCAAGCACCTGCTCGTCGTTCGCCTCCAGCATCCTTATTCCTACATCATGCCGGAGAGCGACTTCCCGCGCGAAGTCGAAATCTGGGACCTCACCGGAAAGCTCGAGCACAAAGTTGCCAGCCTTCCATTGGCGGACCATGTTCCCACTGAAGGCGTGCTGACCGGCCCGCGCGACTACCAGTGGGTGCCCACGCAGCCGGCAACACTCGTTTGGGCAGAAGCGCTGGATGGCGGCGATCCCAAAGCCAAAGCCGAGTTCCGCGACAAGCTCATGCTTCTGCGCGCTCCGTTCACTGATCAGCCGCAGGAGTTCGCCCGCTTTGAGCAGCGCTTTGTTCCCGCTGGCGGGGGCTTTGGCGCCGGTCGCGGCACCGCCATCGAATGGACGGAAAACGGTCTCGGCCTGGCCCATGACTACAATCGCGACCGTCGCTGGCAGCGCACTTTCCTGCTCGACATCGCGAAACCTGGCGTGCAGCCTACGCTCATCTGGGAGCGCTCCATTCGCGATCGTTACCGCGATCCCGGCACGCCGCTCACGCGTACTCTACCCAACGGCAAACGCGTTCTGCGCCAGCAAGGCAACTCCATTTTCCTCGTCGGCGCCGGGGCCTCGCCCAAGGGCGAGTTCCCTTTCCTCGACCGCTTCGATCTCGTGACGCGCAAGGCTGAGCGCATCTTCCAGTGCCAGGAAGGCCGCTATGAAACGCCGGTCGCGCTGCTCAGTGACGACGGCTCGCGCTTTCTCACCCGGCATGAAAGCCCCACCGAGCCGCCGAACTACTTCATTCGCACCGCAGGCAGTGCGGACAAAAAAGCGCTCACCAACTTCCCCGATCCAGCGCCGCAACTGCGCGGCATCACCAAACAGTTGGTGACCTATAAACGGGCGGATGGCGTTCAGCTTTCTTTCACGCTCTACCTTCCCGCCAACTATAAGCAGGGCGAGCGCCTGCCGACCGTCGTGTGGGCTTATCCGCTAGAGTTCAATGACGCCGATACGGCAGGCCAGGTCTCCGGCTCGCAATATCGCTTCACCACCATCACCGGCATTTCACATCTGTTCTTGCTCACGCAGGGTTACGCCGTCCTCGACAACGCCACCATGCCGGTCGTCGGCGATCCGGAAACCATGAACAATACTTACGTGGAGCAGATTGTGGCCAGCGCCAAGGCCGCAATCGACAAAGCCGTCGAGATGGGCGTAACCGATTCCAACCGCGTCGGCGTGGGCGGCCACAGCTACGGAGCCTTCATGACCGCCAACCTGCTGGCGCACTCTGATCTCTTCCGCGCAGGAGTTGCGCGCAGCGGCGCTTATAACCGCACGCTGACGCCGTTCGGTTTCCAGAGCGAACGCCGCACCATCTGGGAAGCCCCGGAAATGTACATCAAGGTTTCGCCCTTCATGCAGGCCGATAAGATCAAGCACCCGATCCTGCTGATCCACGGCATGGCCGACGACAACTCCGGTACCTTCCCCATACAGAGTGAGCGCATGTACCAGGCCATCAAGGGCAATGGCGGCATTGTGCGTTACGTGCAACTGCCGTATGAAGCTCACGGCTATCTCGCACGCGAATCCACCGAGCACACTCTCTGGGAAATGGTCACGTGGTTCGACAAATGGGTGAAGAACGCGCCGCCTGCCGGCGAATCAAAGACGGCTGGAGGTGGGAAGTAGGACCTAGGACTAAGGGGCATCGCCCATGCTCTATGCCACACCTTGCCCCATCCCGACGTGAGTCTCGACTCATTTTCTAACTTCGCCCCGGGTTCAGCGAAGCCGAGGGACCGGCTCCGCTGGGCCTCAGAATCACGCAAGGGGCAATAGTTCTGCTTTGGCTCGGAGCTAGCAGCCAGCAGCTAGCAGCTATTTGTCAAAGAACACCTGTTCCCCGCCTGGGCGGCTACTCAATTACCAACTTACCCAATTACCAAATCCGGCCAAAATTACCCCTCTTAGTTAACACTTGGTGACCATGAACATGAACAGCCGGGTACCCCCACCCCCCCTGCCTTCAACTAGGATTCGAAAGGAGTTACATGACTGTATCCCAACCTATCCCAACCCGATCAGTGCCATCCGTGTAAATCAGTGCTGCCTTTCCGATCGCGGCGATTCCGCGCGATGTCGGCGATTCCTGCCCTACCCCTCCCGGTTCATCCCAATTCATCCCAGGTCATCCCAGCCGAACCCCGGACGACGCCGGTTTTGGGTCGGCTGGGGTGGAGGTTGGCGTAGGTTTCAGCCTTGCGGACCTGCTACTGATCCGCGTTAATCCGCGGTACGATCTGCCTTCCCGATCACGCGCATTCAGCGCGATGTCGGCGATTCCGGCGATCTGAAAACCTGCTGTATCCTAGCGCTGCCTGGAGCGAAAGAAAAGCGCGAACTTGGACATCGTCCCTCATCCCGCCTCGTGGCCAGGAAGACACTCAAGGCCTGTAAACAGGCCGTCTCCAGAGAGACCGGCGGCCACCATTTTCGCAGCTGACCCATGGCCCCAAAAAAAATTCAGATTTGTTGTAACGCTTCGTCACTTTTCTGCACTACTCAACAGGATGAACGGAAAAAGCACAAACTAGGATCGGCGGTGGTTGCCAAGGGGGTGTCACCGCCGGACCTGGGATTGTGGCTCCTTATTTGCCTCTTCAGTAACAAGGGCGCGGCTTTACCTGGCCGCGCTTTTGTATTTTGGTTCTGGCATTAGTTAACTGAAGTGATGTCCAACTGCGGCGATCTAAATCGCACCACCGACGACACAAATTTACAAATTCAAAGCGGTCCTTTTTTGACTTTTCCGATCCGTGTAAATCAGCGCTATCTGCGTTATCAGCGGTGAGGTTTTGGTTTTTTTGTGCAAAGCTGTCCCAGTCTGACAAACCTGACTGTTCACGTTCGCACATCCGATTGCAAAAACGAACACCGGCTGCAATTGGCAATCGTCTTTTAGGCCCACTAACATCAATGTCCGCTGTGAGTTAGCGTTTTCTCGATATGGGCGGTGACTTGCACA